>NZ_JBEPSD010000002.1 GCF_040548735.1 Rhodanobacter soli
GGCGCGATCAGCCAGAGCGGCGCATTGGCCGTGTCCGGCAGTAGCACGCTCAATGCAGGCAGCGGCGCGATCACACTGGCCAACACCGGCAACGATTTCACCGGCGCGGTGAGTCTGACCGGCGGCGCGACGCAGATCACCGACAAGAATGCGCTGACCTTGGGCGCGCTGGGCACGGGTGCGCTGACAGCCATCAGCACAGGTGCGCTGAACCTGGGCGGCGGCAACGTCGGTGGCAACCTGGCGGCGACCAGCAACAACGGCGCGATCAGCCAGAGCGGCGCATTGGCCGTGTCCGGCAGTAGCACGCTCAATGCAGGCAGCGGCGCGATCACACTGGCCAACACCGGCAACGACTTCACCGGCGCGGTGAGCCTGACCGGCGGTACCACGCAGATCACCGATGCGAACGCGTTGACACTGGGCACGTTGGCTACGGGGGCGCTGACGGCCATCAGCCATGGCGCCTTGAACCTGGGCAGCGGCACGGTTGGCGGCAACCTGTCGGCGACCAGCAACAACGGCGCGATCAGCCAGGGCGGTGCGCTGGCCGTGACCGGCAGCAGCACGCTCAACGCGGGCAGCGCTGCGATCACGCTGACCAACACCGGTAACGACTTCGCCGGTACGGTGAACCTGGCCGGTGGCGCCACGCAGATCACCGATGCGAGCGCACTGACCCTGGGCACGCTGGGCACCGGCGCTCTGACGGCGGTCAGCCATGGCGCGCTGAACCTGGGTAGCGGCACGGTCACCGGCAACTTGGCTGCCACCAGCAACAACGGTGCGATTGGCCAGACCGGTGCCTTGCACGTGACCGGCAGCAGCACGATCAACGCGGGCAGCGCGGCGATTGCGCTGACCAACGCCAGTAACGACTTCGGTGGTGCGGTGACGGCCACCGGTACCGGCGTGCAGATCACCGACGCCAACAATCTTGCCATTGCCGGCCTGGCCAATGGCGCCAATGGCGCGGTGAGCCTGATCGCCGGCGGGGTGCTGACCCTGCCGGCCGGTGCCATCGATACCGGTACCGCGAATCTGACCCTGGTCTCCAGCGGCGGGTCGTTGACCACGCCGGGTGCCTTGAGCGGCGCCAATGTGTCGCTGGCCGGGCAGGGCGGCGTGACGTTGAACAGCAATGTGACTGCCGCGGGGACGCTGAACCTGGTGAGCGGCGCAGCCATCAGTCAGGGCGCAGGCATCATCACGGCCGGCACGTTGACGGGCAGCTCGGTGGGCAACACGACGCTCAACCGGGCCAACAAGATCGGCACGCTGGGCAGCTTCAGTGCGGCAAACTTCAGCTTGGTCAATGCACAGGCATTGACGGTGAACGGCCCACTGACGACGACCGGCAACGCAGGGGACATCGACCTGGAGACGACCGGCGGCGCGCTGGTCGTGAATGCGAACCTTGCCGGAGATACCGTTGCGCTGACTTCAGCCGGCAACCTGGCGTTGTCGAAAAATCTCCAGGGCTCTACGGTAGCGCTGGTTTCCGGAGGCAGCATCAGTCAGGGCGGCGGCGTCATCACGGCGGCTACGCTGAGCGGCAGTGCCGTGGGCAGCACGACGCTGAACCAGGCGAACAAGGTGGCGGCGCTGGGTGCGTTCAGCAGCACGGGCTTCAGCTTCACCAACGGCCAGGCGTTGATGGTGAACGGCCCCCTCAACGGCGGCGCCAGCGTGGCGCTGACGACGACCGCGGGCAACCTGGCCGTCAATGGCACGGTCAGTGGCACCACGACGACACTGAAATCGGCCGGCGCGATCAGCGAGGGTGCGGGTGGCAGCATTACTGCCGCCACGCTGACCGGCCAGTCAGGTGGTGCGACTGCGCTGAACGGAGCCAACCACATTGGTGCCCTGGGCAGCTTCAACGCCGCGAACTTCGCCCTGACCAACGCACAGGGATTGACGGTAAGCGGTGCGGTCAATGGCGGCGCCAGCACCGCGCTGACGACGACCACGGGCGATCTGGCGATCAACGGCGCGGTCAGCGGCACCACGACCACGCTGAAGTCGGCCGGCGCGATCAGTGAGGGCGCGGGTGGCAATATTGTCGCTGGCACTCTGGTCGGTCAGTCGATCGGCGCGACAGCGCTGAACGGGACGAACCATGTCGGCACGCTGGGCAACTTCAGCGCGGCGAATTTCGCCCTGACCAATGCGCAGGCATTGACGGTAAGCGGCCCGGTCAATGGCGGCGCCAGCACTGCACTGACGACGACCACAGGCGACCTGGCGATCAACGGCGCGGTCGTCGGCACGACGACCACGCTGCATTCCGCTGCCGCCATCACCGAAGGCGCCGGTGGCAGCATCACGGCAAACCTGCTGACCGGCCATTCGATCGGCAACGCCACGCTGGATGGCAATAACCACATCAACACCCTGGGCAGCTTCACGTCCGACTTCAGCCTGACCAATGCCCAGACGCTGACGGTCGTGGGTCCGCTCGATGGCGGCCCCAGCGTGGCGCTGACCACGACCGCCGGTGACCTGATAATCAATGGTGCGATCATCGGCACCACGACGACGTTGAAGTCGGCCGGTACGATCAGTCAGGGCGCAGCCGGCAGCATCACCGCCAGCACGCTGACTGGCCAGTCGGGTGGGGCAACCGCGCTGAACGGACCCAACCACATCGGTACGCTGGGCAGCTTCACGGCAGCGGGCTTCGCTCTGACCAATGCCCAGGCATTGACGGTGGACGGTCCGGTCGCTGGCGGCTCGAGCACTACGCTGTCCACGACCGCCGGCGGCCTGACGATCAATGGTGCGGTGAGTGGCACGCAGACCACGCTGAATTCGGCCGGTGCGATCAGCGAAGGCTCCGGCGGCTTGATCACCGCGGCCACGTTGAGCGGAAGTGCTGCGAGCGGAACCACGCTGGGCAGCGCCACCCGTCGCGTCAACAACATGGTCGATACCCTCGGCAACTTCTCGTCGCCGGCCGGCTTCAGCATGACCAACAACAAGGCGCTGACGCTGGCGTCGGTGGCTGGCAGCGCGTTCACGGTGAATGCCGGCACCTCGGCGTTCTACCTGTCCGTGACCAACGGCGACCTGTTCCAGCTCGGCACCACGCCGGTGTACAACGGCATGGGCACGTGGGGCTCGACGGGCCGCATGGGCACCGGTGCGGCGCCGATCTACGTGATCGGTACCGGCCTGCAGACGGTCGCCAATATCGGCATGCCGCCGGCCTACTTCTACGCCGTCGACAGCGGCGGCAACCTGCTGCCGCTGGGCGGCGGCCTGGCCGTCAACGTACCCACCGCATCGGGCGCGGGCAGTGCGCAGAACGGCAACCACGGCGATTCGTACGTCGACCCGAGCGTGATCACGGCAAACTACCGCTCCTATGGCATCGTGCCATCCGGCGTGCGCTTGCCGGCCGATCAGCAGGCCGGTTGCGATCCCGACCAGCCGGATCAGCTCGACTGCGAGGGCGGCGATACCGTAGGCATGGTACGCATGATGATGAACGTGCGCCGATGAGCATGCGCAGACTCGGTGCAAGCATCCTGTTCGGGCTGCTCGCGCCGGGCCTTGCCGGCTCGGCGGCAGCGCAGATTGCCCCGCGGCTGACCGGGACCACCGTCGTCGCCGAACTCGAGGTGGCCCAACACGAGTTGGCTGCCCGTGCAGTCGGCCTGCCGGCTTCCAGCCTCGGCGCCACCGGTGAACGTCTTGCCGGCATGGCCGATACGCTGCGCAAGACGCTCGGCGGGGATGCGGGCAAGCCGCTCGATATCCTCGACGCCAACGCCAAGGCGAGCGCTTATCGCGCCCATGCGGTGGTTCAGCGGATCAAGGCCTTCCTGGATGCGAGCAAGGGTTGCCTGGACGCCGATGCGAATGCGATGGCCGATGCGCTGGGCAGCACCGTTGCGCAGGTTGCCGCCGTGTCCGGCTCGGCCAAGCTGCCGCCGGTCATCGATGGCGTCGAGACGGCGGATCACCGGCCGCTGTTCGTGTTGCGCAACGGCAGCAAGGAGATGAGCTTCGCCCTGGTCGGCGCGAACCTGCTCGATGCGCAGTGCGAGGATCCCGCGATCACCGCGACCGATGCGCAGGGCCGGCGACAGGAAGTGCAACCCAGCGTGACCGGCATATCGCCGAATCGCATCGAACTGAAACTGGCCGGCGACGCCCGGCTCCAGTCGGGTAGCTACGTGCTGCACGTGGTGCCGAAGCACAAGGCGTTCCTGGTCGGTTGCAAGGCGCAACCGGAGGCCGTCGCTGCGGTGGAGGTGGCGCCTTCGGCCAAGGTATCGGTGAGCTACACGTTGACCGCCACATGCCGCGCGGGCAAGGGCGCCGACCAGGTCATGCCGCCGGTTGCAGGGACGATGCCGGATTTCACCGGCAACGGCACGGTCTCGCAGCAGGTCGACACGGCAAGCTGCACGGACCCGGTCAGTTACGCGATCAGTGCGAAGGCGATATTCGGCGACGGCCATGCCGTTTCGGTCGGGCCGATCAGCCAGATCGCCTCGGCCGGCATTACGGCCGGGCTGCCGGGGGGGCTTTCACTGAGCTGGGACCCTTCGGTGCGCCAGTTGTTCGTGCGCCCCGGCGCGACCAGCTGCAAGGGCGTGTACTGAGCCGTCACTCCCGGGGCCATCGCCCCGGGATGGCGAAGAGGCTTATTCGTCGGGTGTCCCGGAAACCACGCGCAGTTCCGAAATGCCGCCGGGCGCGAGGTCCTTCAGCAGGTCCATGAAGTCCATGCCGACCAACCGTTGCGCACGACGCAACAGCAGCGGTACCGGGCTCGATGGTTCGTTGCGGGTGTAGTAATCGCACAGCTCGTCGATGCGCCGCATCACGTCCTGCGGGCCGGCAATCGCGCCATTGGAGGCACGCACACCGCCGCCTCCGCCGGTACCCTCTTCACCGGCCTCGCCGTCTTCGGCGGAGCCTTCCGCCGGCAGGCGGCGCGCGAGCTGCGGTTCCAGAAACTTCTTCAGTTCATAGATTTCGCTGAGCAGGTTCTTGAAATCCGGCCCGGCCGTGCCGACCCGGTCGTTGAAAATGCCGTCGATCGCCTTGGCGTTTTCCAGTGACTGGCTGATGGCGGCGGTCACGGCCACCAGTTCGTCCTCGGCGCAATCCATGCAACAGGCTTCGATCTCGGTCAGGCTCGCCTGCGGCTCGCCTTCCGTGGCGGTGACTTTCAGCGTGCCATTGGCGATGCGCAGGTCGCGCAAATCGAATCGGCCCAGGCGCGGCGATTGCACGAAAGGTGTCGTGCGGAAATATCCCAATACCCCCTGCAGGTCGCCAAGCGGAACCACCGAATTGACGCGCATGGTCGGGTCGTTGTCGTCTTCGGCATCCAGTTGCGGATGCACGCTGTCCCAGAAGTGTTCGAGCAGGCCGCGAATCAGGCTGAGGCCCGCGTTCCACCCGGGCATGCCGGACGTGCGCGTCCAGGCCGTGGTGAGGTGGACGGCGGCGCGCAGGTCCTTGGACCGTCCCAGTACGGCCCGGGCCAGTTCGGCGACCTTGTCCCAATCGGGTTCCTCGGCCGCCTTGACGCTGTCGCCAATGGCGCGTTCGGCCTTCGGTGCGGCGGCGCGTTCGAGTGCGAGAAACTCGGCGTCGTATTCCAGATCGTCGCCTGCCGGAGATTCATCTCCGATCGGTGCCAACAAAGACTCAAGATTATATTGCGCCATGGTCTTGCACCGCCTTCCAGGTGGGATTCTTCCATTATCACAAATTATTCGCGCAAAACCAGTCGCCGGGTCCCTTTTTAATCGACATGGGACAACTGGCCATGGCGCCGGCCATGGATATGCTCATGCGATGAAACGCGCCGAATTTCGGCAGGCCGAGATAATCGGCTGCGGTAAAGCCAAGCCGCGGCCGTGTTCGGCGGGTGGCATGTCCCGGCGATTATCCGGTTCGGCGCCGCCGCGACCGCTTCCAGCGGACCCAGCGCCGCTCCACCCAGAGCAGCGCCCGCCGCATCGGGCGACGCAGGAAGGGCAGGTCTTGCGCCAGCAGCAACAGGCCCAGCGGCAACATCCACATGCCAAGCAGGGGCAGGATGCTGAAAATCCCTCCTGCGATGAGTAGGAGTCCCACGGGAATGCGCACCCAGCGCGAGGAAGGCTCCCGCAGCCATCGGATGCTCCGGCTGACCCGTTTCGGCAGTTCCCGCTCGAACCGGTCGAGCTGGCGGTTCAGCCTTTCCTCGTCTTTGTCGATCATGCCTTTCCAGTCAAGCGCACCCGCGAACACGCGCCATCCTATCGGCAAACCGGGTCAGGTGCGCCTGCGGGGAGACGGTCCTATTCATCTTCCGAAGCGGGCGATACGTAGTCCGGATCTTCCGAGTCGCGCGCGTGGCGGATGGCATCGCGCAGGCGCAGGTCCAGGTGGTCGAAGTCCAGGATGACCTTGTCGGAATGGACGGCTTTCACTGCCGAAAGCGGGATCACGAAATCGCCCGCGTTCTCGATGTAGACAAGCAACTCGGGCAGGCCGTGCCTGATCTCGCGGACCGAGCCGACGCCTTCGGCCCCGTCGGAGACGAATACCATGAAACCTTCGCTGATCTGATCGTGCATGATGCGATCTCCCTGCGACAACTGGGCGGGTTGGAGCTTCGCGTTGCGACGGCGTGAACAGCGGACAGCGCTGCGACCAGCCTTCGCCATGCGGGCTGCGGCGAATGATGGACACACCCGCCGTTTCGAAGCGGTGAAAACGCACAGGGTCGCGCTGCACCCGGCGACACCCGTGCCCTGGCGCCCAAGGATGCGGAAACGGCGGCTTCAAAGCGGCTCATTTCCGGCGCCGGGGCAGGGTGTGGAAGAATGGACATGCGTGCGGTTTCATCCGACGCGTGCCGTACGCGGATGAACGCGGCTGCGGCAACATGACTGCAGCATGTACTCTTTGCGGCCAGCCCCGGCCGACCGACCGTCACCAGCGAATGAATCCCATGCAAGCCATCGAAACCCTGATCGACGACGCCTTCGAGCGCCGCAACGCGCTGACCCAGGCCGAGATCGAAACCCATCTGCGGCCCGCCATCGACCAGGTGCTCGATCTGCTCGAATCCGGCGAGCGCCGTGTCGCCGAGCCGGATGGCCAGGGCGGCTGGAAGGTGAGCCAGTGGATCAAGAAGGCGGTGCTGCTGTACTTCCGCATCAATGACAACCGCGTGGTCGACGGCGGCCCGGCGCAGGCGTTCGACAAGGTGCCGCTGCGATTCGCCCACGGCAACGACGCCGAACTGCAGCAACTCGGCGCACGCGTGGTGCCCGGTGCGCTGGTGCGCCGTGGCGCGCACATCGCGAAGGATGCGGTGCTGATGCCCAGCTACGTCAACATCGGTGCCTACGTCGGTGCCGGCAGCATGATCGACACCTGGGCCACGGTGGGTTCCTGCGCGCAGATCGGCGCCGGCGTGCACCTGTCCGGCGGCGTCGGCATCGGCGGCGTGCTGGAGCCGCTGCAGGCCAATCCCACCATCATCGAGGACAACTGCTTCATCGGCGCGCGCTCCGAAGTGGTCGAGGGCGTGGTGGTGGAAAAGGGCAGCGTGATCGGCATGGGTGTGTTCCTCGGTCAGTCCACCCGCATCTACAACCGCGCCACCGGCGAGGTCAGCTACGGCCGTGTGCCGGCCGGCAGCGTGGTGGTGGCCGGCAGCCTGCCGGCAAAGGACGGCAGCCACAGCCTGTACGCGGCGGTCATCGTCAAGCAGGTGGACGCGAAGACCCGCAGCAAGACCAGCATCAACGAACTGCTGCGGAGCGGCGAATGAATCCTGTCGTGTATGGACTGCCGAATTGCGACACCTGCAAGAAGGCACGCAACTGGCTCGCCCGCTTCGAGGTGGCGCACGACTTCGTCGACTACCGCGCCAACCCGGTACCGGCGGCGACGCTGAAGGACTGGGCGGCGCAGCTCGGCGGCTGGGAAAAACTGGTGAACAAGTCGTCCACCACCTGGCGCAACCTGTTGCCGCAGCGCAAGAACCCGGGCAGCGATCCGGAGTGGACCTTGCTGCTGAAGGAATACCCCGCGCTGATCCGCCGCCCGGTCGTGGTACAGCCCGATGGCACGGTGAGTGTGGGCTTCACCGACAACGGCTTCAAGAAACTGTTCGGCCGCTGAGATGTCGACGCGCCTTTCGAAGATCCTGCTGACGGCGACGATCGCGCTGTGGCTGGCGCTGGTCGCGTTCGGCAACATCACCGACTACGGCAGCAACCTGGTCTTCGTGCAGCACGTGCTGGCGATGGACTCGATCTTTCCCGACGCCGGCATCCATTACCGCGCGATCCACGCGCCGCTGCTGCAACACGCCGCCTACGTGCTGATCATCGCCGTCGAGACGCTGGCCGCGGTGCTGTGCGGAGCGGGTGCCTGGCGCATGTGGCGTGCGCGTCGTGCGCCTGCGGCGACGTTCCGTCGCGCCGGGCGGCTCGCCGTGGCCGGGCTGACGGTCGGCGTGCTGTTGTGGCTGGGCGGCTTCATGGCGATTGGCGGTGAATGGTTCGGCATGTGGATGTCCACGCAGTGGAACGGCCTGGCCAGCGCCTTCCGCTTCGTGGTGGTGCTGCTGGCCGCACTGATCTGCCTGGGACAGCGCGACGACGAACTCGATGATTGACGACAAGAGCACCGGGACGGGCCATCCCCGGGCGCGACGGTTCCGCGGCAACCTGCGCATCGAACGCGACAACGCAGCGCTCTACGCGCGGCTGGCCGAGCTGGCCACCGATGCGCGGTTGGGCCACGTCTACCGGCGCATCGCCGCGGGCGAACGGACCAACGCGGAGTTCTGGGAGGCGCGCCTGCGCGAGATGGGTGAAGCCGTGCCGCCGCCGCGGATCGGCCTGCGAGTGCGTGCGCTGAGCTGGTTCGCGCAGCGCTTCGGCACCGAGTTCGTGATGCCGACGGTGGTGCGCCTGGAACACGCCGACCACGATGCCACGCCGGTCGACCGCAGCAATCATCGCGATCATTTCACTCCGTTGCGGGAGATCGGTGCGCGCGGGCACCGCCATCGCACGCAGAGCGGCAACACGTTGCGTGCGGCCGTGCTGGGCGCCAACGACGGGCTGGTCTCCAACGTCAGCCTGGTGATGGGCATGGCTGGTGCCGCCTCGGGCGATCGTGCGGTGTTGCTGGCTGGCCTGGCCGGACTGGTCGCGGGTGCCTGTTCGATGGCCCTCGGCGAGTGGTTGTCGGTGAACAGCTCGCGCGAGTTCTATCAGGCACAGATCACCGAACGTGCAGAGCGGCTCGCGGTGTCGCCGGAGGACGGGCTGCAGCATATCGCCGGCATCTATCGTGACAAGGGCTTGGAGCCGGCCGCGGCCGAGCACCTGGCCGGACACATCGCCGAGACGCCGCGTGCGGCGCTGGACATGCTGGTGCGCGAGGATCTGGGCGTCGACCCGGGCGAACTGGGTGGCTCGGCCTGGGGCGCGGCGATCTCGTCGTTCTGCCTGTTCGCCTGCGGCGCGCTGTTTCCGGTGGCGCCGTACTTCTTTCTTGGCGGTGGCGCCGCCCTGCTGGCCAGCGTGTGCGCCACCGCCGTCGGCCTGGCCATGATCGGCATCGGCACCTCGCTGTTCACCGGGCGCAGCATGCTGTTCTCGATCGCGCGCCAGTTCGGCATCACCACCGCGGCTGCCGCCATCACCTACGGCATAGGCCACCTGCTGGGTGTCGCGCTGGCATAGCGTTGGTATGCTGCGTCATCGCCCAACGTTGCGCTGCGTGAGTACCCATGTCCGAAGTTTTCGATCTCACCTGTGACCTGGTCCGCCGCCGCTCGGTGACGCCGGAAGACGCCGGTTGCCTGCCGTTGATCGGCGAACGGCTGATACGTGCGGGCTTTCGTATCGAGCACCTGCGCTACGGCGAGGTGGACAACCTGTGGGCCACGCACGGCACGGGCGGCCCCACGCTGATCTTCCTCGGCCACACCGACGTGGTGCCGAGCGGCCCGGAAGCGGCATGGCAGAGTCCGCCGTTCGAACCGACCATCCGCGATGGCCGTCTATACGGCCGTGGCGTCGCCGACATGAAAGGTTCGGTGGCGGCGATGGTGGTGGCACTGGAGGAGTTCGTGGCGACGTACCCCGGCCATCGCGGCCGGGTCGGGTTACTGCTGACCAGCGACGAGGAGGGCCCGGTCAACCTCGACGGCGTGCGCAGGGTGGTGGAACGCTTCCGTGCCGTCGGCGAGCAGATCGACTGGTGCGTGGTCGGTGAACCGTCAGCGAAGGAAAGGCTGGGCGACCTGATCCGCGTGGGTCGGCGCGGCTCGCTGTCGGCCATGCTCAGCGTGCATGGCGTGCAAGGTCATGTGGCGTATCCGGAGAAGGCGCTGAATCCGATCCACGCGTTCGCGCCTGCGCTGGCGGAACTTGTCGCCACACGCTGGGACGAGGGCAACAGCGACTTCCCGCCCACCTCGTTCCAGGTCTCCAATCTCAACGCCGGCACTGGCGCCAACAACGTCATTCCCGGCGAGCTCACCGCATGGATCAACTTCCGCTACTGCACCGCCAGTCGTGCGGAAGACCTGCGCGCGCGCACCGAGGCGATCCTGCAGCGGCACAGCCTGGACTGCACGCTTGACTGGAGCCTGACCGGAGAGCCGTTCCTCACCCCGCCCGGTGGCGTGCTGCGCCAGGCGGTGGTGGCGGTGTGCCGCGAGCTGTATGGCATCGATCCCGAGCAAAGCACTGGCGGCGGCACCTCCGACGGCCGCTTCATCGCGCCGATGGGCACCGAGGTGGTGGAGGTCGGTCCGGTCAATGCAACCATCCACAAGGTCGACGAATGCGTCGCGCTGGCGGAACTGGAGCAGTTGCCGCAGCTGTATCGCGCGGTGTGCGAGCGCATGCTGGCATGAGCGGAGCGCCAGCGGATTCCTCGGTGAAAACCCTCTGCGCGAGTGGCTTGCGGCCGGATGCGCGCTGAGCGTTATCGCCGGGCCACTGCCGGCTCCAGGGTCAGGGTGTGCTGGAGCTTGCCCGGCAGCAGCGGCGTGGGCCGGCCTTCGACCCAATCCTCGTGCCCTGCGCCGAAGTACGGCGACAGCGGGTGGTCGCTCTGGCCGCCGGGCATGTTGAGGATGCCGTGGGCCTCGTGGCCGGGCGACACGTCCAGGTGTTCGGAGGCGCCGAAACCGGGCGAGGCGACGTACGGCATGTTGTTGTCGCCGGGGATGGGCTGGTCCGGCATGTCGATGAAACGGCCGAGCCAGGACGGCAGTGCGGCTGACAGCGGATGGCGGATGGCGGCGCGGTTGCGTTCGCCCCAGCTGCGCGCGGCGAGGCCGCCGGGTTGCCGGCCGAGTTCGGCCACCACCTGGCGGGCGGCATCGGTGAGCAGGGCGTGCCAGTCGGGATATTTTGGATCGAGCAGATACGCGGGCTGGGCGCGGACCAGCATCCACACGGCCGCCTCGGCGCTGTTCTCGCCGGGCCAGCTGAAGTCCGGGTAGCGCTGCTTCACCCGTGCCGCGAACGGGGCCAGCACGGCTTTGCCCACCTGGTCGCGGAACGCGCGCACCAGGCGGTAGTCGACGCTGTCGACGGCGGCGCGTTCCTGCCAGCGCGCGGTGAGCTGGCGCAGTTGCTGCAGTGATGGGTCGGTGCTGTCGGCCAGGGTGTCCTGCAGCAGGCGCTGCCAATGGGTGAGGAACACCGCGCGGTCGTCCAGCTGGATGTCGAGCAGGCTGCCGGGCGTGAAGCTGGCACGGGCGCGCAGGTCGTCGCGGATCTGCTGCGCGCGCGCGCCGAGGTCGTGACCGCCGTTGCCGAGCAGGGCCAGCGCGTCGCCGTCGACGGTGCGGTTGTTCGCTGTCCACAGCCGGCCTTCGCCCGGGTTTTCGATGCGCGGGTAGCGCGCCGGCGCGGCCCAGCCCTGCCAGCCGCTGCCGGGTTTCGACCAGTCCGACGGCAGCAGCGGATCGATGCCGGCGCGCAGCGGGATGCTGTTGCCGGCGATGGTCCAGCCGATGTGCCCGGTGCTGTCGGCGACCAGCAGGTTCTGCGGGGGCATGCCGAGCCGGGGCGCCAGGTCCAGCGCGCCGGCCACGTCGGGCGTGCGTTCCAGCTGCATCAGTTCGACGTTGTAGCCGTGCGCTCGGCCGCCGATCCAGGCCAGCGCCAGCGGCGTGCCGTCGGCATCCTGGCCCATGATCGGGCCCCAGCGGGTGTCTTCGACCCTGAGGATGGTATCCGGCTGGCCCTTGACCTGGATGTGTTCGTCGTGGCTTTCGATGCTGGCCCAGCCATCCGGTGTCTTGTAGCGCGTGGGATCGGTGGGATC
Organism: Rhodanobacter soli; assembly: GCF_040548735.1. NCBI lineage: Bacteria > Pseudomonadati > Pseudomonadota > Gammaproteobacteria > Lysobacterales > Rhodanobacteraceae > Rhodanobacter > Rhodanobacter soli. Next base: position 12,331 of record NZ_JBEPSD010000002.1, read on the forward strand.
ACGCAGCACGCGCACCCAGTCCTGCCAGTCGCCGTAGCTGTCGGTGAAGCCCCAGGCGATCTGGCCGTTGGAACCGACGATCATCGCCGGCGTGCCGGGCAGGCTCACGCCGTTGACGTCGCGCTGGCCGTCCGGGGCGTTGGCGTCGGGATAGCGCAGGCGGGTGCGGAACCAGATGTTCGGCACGCGCAGGCCCAGGTGCATGTCGTTCGCCAGCATCGCGGCACCGCTGCCGGTGAGTGCGCCGGCCACCGCGAAGCTGTTGCTGCCGGGTCGCGCTGCATCGAGCGCCGGCGCCAATGCGGCGGCCAGCGTCGGCGAGTGGGGCGACGGCGCGAGCTGGCGCAGATCGAACACGCTGGCTGGCGGGATCACCGGCGGTCGCGACAGCCGGCCGCTCAGCGGGGCCTCCCAGTCGGGGTCGGGCGCCAGCAGGAAATCCACCAGTGGACCGGGCAGCACTGCGCGCATCTGCGCAAAGCGCAACTCGCGCTCGTTGCGGCCATCGCTGTTGAGGTCGAGGTACATCGCGGCGATCACCAGCACGCTGTCCTCCGATCGCCACGGCTGCGGCCGGCTGCCCAGCAGCAGGTATTCCCACGGCCGCACGCGCAGATCGGCAAGGCCGGCGTTGACGCCGTCGCGGTAGCGGTCGAGTCCGTAGCGCTGTTCCGGAGGCAATTGCGCGTAAGCGGCTTCGGCGACGGCGCGCAGGCGATGCCGGCGATGGTTGAGGTCGACCTTCAACGCGGCCGGTCCGACCAGGGCGGACAATTCGCCGGCGCTCACGCGGCGCATCAGGTCCATCGCGAAGAAGCGTTCCTGCGCGTGCACGTAGCCGAGCGCGTAGCTGATGTCCGTGCGGTTCTTTCCCTCGATGGTGACCGTGCCCAGCGCATCGCGGCCGACGCTGACCGCTGCGGTGAGACCTGCGGCCTGGCGGGCTCCGTCGAGCCGGGCGCGGCTGCCGGCGAGCAGCCACCAGAACGCGAGGAAGGCCACCAGCAACAGCGCCATCAAGGCCAGCAGCAGGGTGCGCAGGACACGCCAGCGGCGGGTCGTCATGGCTTGGCGAATACCGCGAAGATGCCGGCGTACGGCTTGACCATGAAGGCCGGCGCGCCGGCGTAGCCTTCGCCGTCGACGTACAGCTGCGAGATGCTGCCGTCCAGGTAGAGCGCATCGCGGCAACCCAGCTCGTCGCGGAACAGCCGTCCAAACGTATGGAAGTTCACCGGGGCCTCGCTCACGGCGAACACCACGTCGGTCGGGGTTTTCGCGCAGACGCCGCTGCGCCATTTCAGGCTGGACGAGTCATCGATGAACTGTTCGTTGAGCTTGCCGTCGATCAGCAACATCGGCCCGGACTGGGTGGCCCACTGCGCGCTCGCCCCTTCGGCCTTGAACGCGGCGCTGGTGCGCACCGCGGCATGCCCGTCCGGATACACCGCGAACACGCCGTTCGGCAGCAGCGAGAAATTGCCCGAGGCGGGATTGCCGTGCGCGAGGTTCAGCGGCACCACGGTCCTGCCGTTTTCCACGTACAGGCCGAGCGGCGCGAACTTGTGGTCGTAGATGCCGGCGTTGGCGGCAAACAGCAGCCGCTGGCCGCGCTGCTCGCCCCACTGGCGCAGCGTTTCGATACTGCCGAACGGCTGGCCGCTGGCGGGTTCGCGCCAGTGCAGGGTCAGTCGTTCGCGTTTCAGATTCACGTGCACGACACGGTAGTTCTGGCCCTCGAACGCCAGCTCGCGACTGTCCAGCGCCCGTGCGGTCGGCGCGCAGCCGGGTACGCCGACGAGCAGCAGCAAGGGCAACAGCACGTGCTGCAGCACGCGCCATAGCCGTTGTGCGGGAAAGGGGTGGGATGGCGGCGAAACGGATGGGCGCATCCGACGATGGTCGCTGCCCAGCCGCGCGGGTGCAAGTCCGTCGCCGGGACTGCGCCGGATACCTGCTGCCGCTAAACTTGGATTTTTCCGTGGTGCCCGCCCATGCCCTATACCCCGATAGTGGCGACTCTCGGCTATGTGTTGTCGCCCGACCGCAGCGAAGTGCTGATGATTCACCGCAACGCCCGCCCGGATGACCTGCACCTGGGCAAATACAACGGCCTGGGCGGCAAGATGGAGCCTGGCGAGGACATTGCCGCCTGCATGCGCCGCGAGATCCGCGAGGAGGCCGGCATCGAGTGCGAGTCGATGCAGTTGCGCGGTACCTTGAACTGGCCCGGTTTCGGCAAGCACGGCGAGGACTGGCTCGGTTTCATCTTCGTGATCGATCGCTACAGCGGCACGCCGTTCATGGTCAATCACGAAGGCACGCTGGAATGGGTGGCGCTGGAGCGGTTGCTGACCCTGCCGATGTGGGAGGGCGATCGTCATTTCCTGCCGCTGGTGTTCGACGCCGACCCACGGCCGTTCCATGGCGTGATGCCGTACAAAGGCGGCCGCATGCAGTCGTGGTCGTACACGCGGCTGTGAGTGTGGCGGAACGGGTCATCCACATCGTGGCTGCGGTGATACGCGATGCGGCGGGACGCAGCCTGCTGGTGCGCAAGCATGGTGCCGCGGTGTTCCAGCAGCCTGGCGGCAAGCGCGATCCCGGCGATGCGGATGAACTGGCCACGCTGGCGCGCGAACTGCACGAGGAACTGGGTTGCGAACTGGTGCGCGACTCGGCCCGCCTGCTGTGCCATTGCAGCGCGCCGGCGGCGAACGAGCCGGATCATGTGGTCGAGGCAGCCGTCTACATGGTGGAAGTACGCGGTGCGATCGTGGCACAGGCCGAGATCGCGGAACTGCGCTGGATCGACCCGGCTGCCCCCGATGTGCCGGTGGCGCGGCTGAGCCGCGAGCACATCTTGCCGTTGTTGTGAGCCTGCTCCTGCTCCTTCCTTGCATGCAGGGGTGGGTCGCTCTTCACTACAAAGTCAAAAGCCACCCCTTCCTGACCTCCCCCTACTGCGCAGGGGGAGGGACCGAACGTGCAGCGTCATTACTCCCCGTTGCCGAGTAAGGAGGCGAGCGCGCGGCTCTTTGCTCCCTCCCCTGCTTGCCCCAAAGGGACTTCCTTCGGTCGCAGGGGAGGGCCGGGGTGGGGTCGCTCTTCGCTCTTCAGGGCTTGAACGCCACGAACGTGCCATACGGTTTCAGCTGGGCGTCGATCGCCTTGGGGTCGCCGACGATCACGATGCTCTGGTCTTTCGCGGCGAAGTACTTGCGCCCCATCGCCTGCACCTGTTCCGTGGTGACTTTGTTCGCCTCGGCCACGTAGCTGCCCAGGAAGCTCGGCGGCAGGCCATCTACCCAGTAGTTCGCCAGCGTGCCAGTCAGCGCGCCCTGGATCTGGTTGCGCAGCAGGTAGATGCCGCCGACCAGGCGCTTGGCGCCGGTGAGTTCTTCCGCACTGGCCGGCTGGCTGGCCATGCTGCCGTATAGCTTGGCCAGTTCGGCCAGGGTGGCGCCGGTGACCTCGTTGCGCACGTCGACCGTGGCCACGGCACTGCCGCCGACACGGTTGGCGCTGAAGCGCGACCACGGGCTGTACGAGTAGCCCTTGTCCTCGCGGATGTCCTGGGTAATACGGCTGGTGAAGCCGCCGCCCAGGATGGTGTTGGCCACGGTCAGCGGGATGTAGTCCGGATCATTGGCCGGTACGGCGGGACGGCCATAGCGGATATTGCTTTGCACGGCGCCGGCCCGCGGCACGATCAGCCGTTGCGGTGCCGCCGTGCGCGGGGCCGGCGCGGTATCGGCGAGTGCCGTGCCACTGGCCTTCCAGTTGCCGAACTGTTGCTCGGCCAGGCGGAACGCCGTGTCGGCATCGATCCGTCCGACGATCACCAGCAGGGCGCGATCCGGCCGGAAGCGGGCGTCGTGCAATGCTCTCAACGCATCGGGCGAGGCCGCCTCCACGCTGGCTTCGGTGAGCGAGTCGCGTGAGTACGGATGATCGCCGTACGCGGCATGGCCGAAGGCGCGCTGCGCCTGCCAGTCCGGATCGGCCTGCTGTACCTTCAGGTCCTGCAGCGCGTTCGCCTTGGCCAGGGTGACCTCCTTGGCGGGAAAGGTCGAATGCAGCGCGGTGTCGGCGACGAGTTCCAGCAGGCGCGACGCATGCGAGGCCAGCGCGCTGGCGCGGATATTGATCGCGTCCGCCTCGGCACCGGCGCCGTAGTCGCCACCGATCGCCTGCAACTCCTCGGCGATGTCGCGCGAACTGCGGCTGCCGGTGCCTTCGTTGAGCAGGCGCGCCATCATCCGTGAAAGTGCCGGCGTGGCGGCGTCGTCGGCGGCGGTACCGCCGAGCACGGACAGCGCCACGTTGACCTTGGGCAGGCCGTCGCGCGGCACCACCCACACGGTGAGTCCGTTCGGCAGGGTGCGCTGGGCGATCTGCGGAACCGGCAGCGGCTTGTCCGGGCCGTAGGCGGGCAGGTCCTTCGGCAGCGGCGCGGTGGATGCCTGGGCGACGCCGGCCAGGGCCAGGCCGAGCGCGAGGGCGAGCGTCTTGAACGTCGTGTTCGTCTTCATGGCGGTCCTCACTTGGCTGTCTTGGCGGCAGGGGCGGCGGCGACCGGGCGACGCACGATCACGCTGCGGTTGGCATCGGTGAGATAGGCGCGGGCGACGCGCTTGATGTCATCGGAGTTCACCGCCTCGATCCAGCCGGGCATCCGGTTGGCGACGTTGGCGTCGCCCCACAGCGTCTGCAGCTTGGCCAGCGTGTCGGCGCGGCCGAGGAAGGATTCCAGCCCGCCGTACCAGTCCGACAGCATCTTGGTTTTCACCCGGGCCAGGGTGGCGTCGTCGACGCCGTCGCTGGCGACCTTGCCGATCTCCTCGTCGATCGCGGCCAGTACCTGGTCCGGCGTGGCGTTGGGTTTGTACAGCGCGAACAGGCCCAGCAGGGTCGGGCCGGCGTAGTCGCTGCCGTCGCCGAGCGGGAAGTTCACACCGCCCTGGATGTTGAGCAGCAGCTCGCGGCCCTTGACCAGGCCCTGGTAAAACCGCGAGGCGTCGTCGCCGACCAGCAATTGCGACAGCACCATCATCGGGATCTGGTCCTTGCTGCCGCGCGCGGGCATCTTCCAGCCGATCGCCAACGCCGGCACCTTGGCCAGCGCATCGGTCTGTTCCTCATGACGCGGCTTGGTGTTCAGCGGTTCGGAGACGTCCGGCCGCGGCGGCAACGTGCGGGCGGGCAGGCTGCCGAAATATTTCTGCGCCAGCGCGAAGGCCTGCTCCGGCGTGACGTCGCCGGCGATGCCGAGCACCGCGTTGGCCGGCTGGTAGAAGGTGTCGTGGAAGGTCTTCACGTCGGTGATGCTGGCGTGGTCCAGGTCCTTGAACGAGCCGTAGCCGTCGTGGTTGTTGGCCCACTTGTCGAGCGCGAGGCGGTTGAGGTCGGTCCAGAAGAACAGGCCGTAGGGCTGGTTCTTCACGTTGACGCGGATCTCCTCCTTCACCACGTTCTGCTGGTTGGCGAGGTTCTTCGCGCTGAAGTCGAGTGACTTCATGCGGTCCGCTTCCAACCACAGGATCGGCGCCAGCGCGGACGATGGCGCGGAGGCGATGTAGTTGGTGTAGTCGGCGCGGGTGGAGCCGTTGAACACGCCACCGCCGCCCTGGATCACGCGCTCGAAGGTGCCCTTGGGTGCGTCCGGCGTGCCTTCGAACATCAGGTGCTCGAACAGGTGGGCGAAGCCGGTGCGATTCTGCGGTTCCAGCCGCATGCCGACGTGGTAGACCATGCTGATGCCGACGGTGGGCGAGCTGTGGTCTTCGGAAACCACCACGGTGAGGCCGTTGTCGAGTTTCTTCACCGCGACCGGCAGCTTCCAGGTATCGGTGTCGGCCGCCTGGGCGGCGAAGGCCAGGCACAGCCCGGCGACCAGTACGGATAGTCGTGAAGCGCGCATCTACGTCTCCTTGTCAACGCGAATGAAGCGCCGATCGTCCTGCGATCGGGCGGGGTCCACAAGTGACGAATGGGGGAGGAGGAATCACTGCGCACCGGGACTTCCTGCGACGCAGTCGGTCCCACGGAAGCCGCGTCGTGTGAGCTCAGGCGACGTCGCCGATCCAGGCCGGGCTGCTGAACTTCGTGTGCCCGAGTGCTTCCGCCTGGACCAGTTCGTCGGCGCGCAAGCTGCCGTCGCTGAGACCATGCAGGCGGCGGAAGGTGGCGACCATGCGCTCGATCACCGCCTCGCGCGGCAGGCCGGTCTGGCTGCGCAGCGGGTCGACCCGCTTGGCCGCGCTGACGGTGCCCTTGTCGGACAGTTTCTCGCGGCCGATGCGCAGCACGTCCAGCATCTTCGCGGCGTCGATGTCGTAGGCCATCGTGACGTGATGCAGCACCGCGCCACCGCGGTGCACTTGCGCGGCGCCGGCGATCTTGCCGCCTTCGGATGTGATGTCGTTGAGCGGCTGATACCACGCCTTGATGCCCAGTTCGCCCAGTGCCTGCAGCACCCACGCGTCGAAGAAGGCATAGGCTTCCTGGAACGACAGCCCCTTCACCAGCGACTGCGGCGCGTAGATCGAATAGGTGATCGTGTTGCCCGGCTCGATGAACATTGCGCCGCCACCGGAAACCCGTCGCACCACTTCGATGCCGTGGCGCCGTGCCGCCTCGCTGTCCACTTCATTGCGCAGCGACTGGAAGCGGCCGATCACCACCGCCGGCGATGCCCATTCCCAGATGCGCAGGGTCGGCGCGCGGCGACCGGCGCCGACCTCGTGAGTCAGCACGTCGTCCAGCGCCATATGCAGGGTGGGCGATTGCGGTGCGGTGTGAATCAGCTGCCAGTCGTGGTCGCGCCAGTCGGTGCGCATCATGCTTCGGCTTCCCTGTGCAAGGCGCGGCGCACGGCGACCGCGATGGCTTCCGGCGAAAGACCATACATCATCACGTCGGCGGATAGGGCATGACGCACGCTGGCGGCGAGCGCGGCTTCGTCGGCGTGTTCCGGTTGACCCTCCAGCGCGCGGTTGATCGTATCCAGCGCGCTGTCCGGTTCCAGGAAGAAATCGCCGCTCAGCTGCACGTCGGCAAGACGGCCATCGCGCACCGCGAGATCGATCACCACCAGCTTGCCGCCGGGCATCTTGTATTCGCCGTGCATGGATCGTCCTCGTGCCCACCGTCGTGGTGCGCAACAGGGCGATTTTGCCGCGTTACGGCGGGCAGGGGAAATCCGGGCGGCGCTCCAAGCCATCGAACAGAGCGCCCGGCCGGGCGTAGCGCGTCAGATCTGCGCAAGCCCACCATCGACAGCGAGCTCGCTGGCGGTCATGAAGCTGCTGTCCTGCGACGCGAGAAAGGCCGCCGCCGCCCCGATCTCCGACGGTTCGGCCATGCGCCGGAGCGGATTCATCGAGGCGAACACCTTCATGCCCTCCTCGCCCACTGCTGCCTTCGCCAGTTCGGTCGCCGTCGGCCCGGGCGACAGCACGTTGACCCGGATGCCGGTGCCCTTCAGGTCTTCCGCCCACGTCCGCGCGAGGTTGCGCACGGCGGCCTTGCTCGCGCTGTAGACGCCGAATGCCGGGGCGCCCGTGGTGCCGGCGCTCGATCCGGTCAGGATGATCGAGCCGCCCTGGCCCATCAGCGGCAGCGCCTTCTGCACCGTGAAGATCGTGCCCTTCACGTTGGTGTCGAAGGTTTCGTCGATGTGCTCGGCGGTGATCTCGCCCAGCGGAAGCAGGCTGCCCGTGCCCGCGTTGGCGAACACGATGTCGAGGGTGCCGCGCTCCGCCTTCACCGCCGCGTAGAGCCGGTCGAGATCGGCCAGGTCGGAGACCGAGCCCTGCACCGCGCGGGCATTGGGGCCGAGGTCGGCCACCGCGTCGTCGAGCGCTTCCTGCCGGCGGCCGAAGATGAAGACGAAGGCGCCTTCCTCGATGAAGCGCTTTGCCGCCGCGCGGCCGATGCCGGTGGCGCCGCCGGTGATCACGGCGGTTTTTCCATTCAACTTGCTCATGTCATGAATCCTGGGTTGGAGGGGTTGCTGCTGCCGAAGCAGTGATTGGGTTGCAGGCTGATCGCGGTCTTGTCGTGACGGCCGTACGCGCTTACGGCGCCTGCTTGAACAGGTCCTGGAAAATCAATGGGCCCCAGACGCGGCCGCGTGCCTGCACCAGCGTGCCGCCTTCGTCGAACTTCCCGAGGTTGACGGGGGCGAAGCCGAGTCGCTTGGCAAGGTCCGCCACCTGCGCTGCGGCAGCTTCGTCGTCGCTCGACAGGAACACGACCCGGTGGCCGCCCTGGACGTTCGGGTCGGTGGCCAGGGTGCGCGCCGGCAGGTGATTGAAGCCCTTCACGAACCTGGCGCCGGGGAACGCCTTGGCGGCGAAAGCGGAGGAGGGGAGACCGTCGAGAGTTTCGACAGGGGCATTCGTATTCATCGCGTCGATGATCGTCTTGCCCTGCCAATCCGGAAGCGCTTTGCCGACCTCGCGATGCCCGTCGAACAGAACCGCCAGGATGATCACGTCCGCCTTGACGGCTTCCTGCAGTGTCTTGGGGATGACCGTGGGCCCGATCGCCTGCGCCTGCGGCAACAGGGCTTCGGGCGATCGCCGACTGGCGACCGCGACTTCGATGTTGTTGCGGGCGAAAGCGCGGGCGAGGGCCTGGCCTATGGCACCGAAACCGATGATGGCGTAGCTCATGACATTGTCCTTATTCAGTACGGGATGGAGTGGTCCGACCCGTTCGGGCCGGTTGCCCAAGCGATCTGGGTCGCTTGACGCATCAACACAATTGACGAAACATGGCTTAATACGATCTATTTTCTGGATAAGCCGTGCTCGACAACGTCACCATCAACCAGCTGCGTGCGTTCGTTGCGGTGTGCGATCAGGGCAGCTTTTCGGGTGCGGCGCGGAAGCTCGCACGGGCGCAATCGGCCATCAGCCACGCGATCAAGGCGCTGGAAAGTGCGTTCGATATCGAGCTGTTCGAGCGCAACACGCGCAAGGCGCAGCTCACCGCGGCGGGGCGCAGTCTCTTGCCGGACGCACGGGCGGTAATTTCGCGCACGGAAGAAATGAAGAGTCGCGCCGGCGCGATCGCCAAGGCCGGGGTGCCGCAGGTTTCGGTGGCGGTCGACGCCTACTTCCCGCGCGCCCACCTGATCGACTGCTTGCGCACGCTGCAGGAAGAGTTCCCGACCGCCGCGATCAACCTGCGCATCACCACCATGCAGGGCGGCGAGAACCTGGTGCTCGAAAAGGTGTGCGCCCTGGCCGTCACCATCGAGAACGTGCCGGAGGTGAACCCGCAAGCCATCGAACGCCACTGGTTGCGCGAGGCGGAGATGGTGACGGTATGCGCGCCGTCCTATCCACTCGCTTCAACCCCCAAGCCCATTCCCGTGGACGAGTTCGGCCGGCACATCCAGATCATCGTCACCGACAACCAGCCCGGCGCCGAAAAGACCCAACAGGGCGTTGCCGGCAAGCGCCAGTGGCTGGTCAACGATCTCGGCGCCAAACGTGATCTGCTCAAGGCAGGTCTCGGTTGGGGACACTTGCCGCGGCACCTCGTCGCCGAGGATCTGGCAAGCGGAGAGCTCGTTGAACTCGAGCGCCGTGCGTGGCACATGGGTCCGCTCACGTTCGTGATCTCGCAGCGCCGCGGGTACGATCTCTCACCATGCGAATCGCGGCTGGTCGAGCTTCTTGGCAAAGCTTAGCTTCGTGCGGATCGCAGCTGCCTGTGGCTTGTCGATCATGGATGGACGTCCGCAGAAGAACGCCTTCATGCGATCCGTGAGCTGAGGCGCCGACTTAAGCCTCGGCCCCGCTTGTGATTGCCCATCACAGCGTTCCCGATCCCCCGGGCGAGAAGATGCGCTGGCTGCAGAGGCACGTGGCCTTCATGACACCAAACGGCGTGTCGGTTGCAACGCGGCCAAGGCCATCGAAGCAATTCGCTAGGCCGCTTGGTTGCCCTTGGTTGGAGCCAAGCGGCAAGTAGCTGGGGATGCTCATCCGCCGGCCGCTTTCAGCCCAAAAGCGATCCGTCGCTCTGACTGACCGTTGGATTATCCAGGCGTGCGTTCGGCGAAGTGTTCGAGCTGGACGCCCCAATGGGTGCGCAGGGCGGGGAGGTTCTGAGTGAGTTCGATGCTGCCTCGCCAAGCCCCTTGGTCGCTACCGCTGAATCAGCGGCCGCGGCGGCCGTTGAAATGGCCGCTGCCGGCGCCGACCGAGATGCTGACGCCGCCGCTTGGATGATCGCAGCTGCCGAAGGCCTTGGTGATGTTGACCGTGCCGGTCTGGTAGTTGCCGCTCATGTGACTGCCGCTCATCACGCCCATGCCGACGCTGCCGTGCATCTGGGGCTGGTTGTAGCTGTAGTCGTCGCAGTCGGTTTCCGTCGCGGTGTCGGTGGTGTCGGTGGTGTCGTTGTTGCCCATGCGACCGCTGGTGTCGCCGTAGTACACGCCGGGTGCGTTGCGGGCCGGCGTGGCGGCGGTGGAACTCGGGGCAGGCAGGTCGCTGGGCGGCAGCTTGAGGTTCAATGGTTTGCCGGTCGTCTGCGCCCACGCCGGTGCGGCCAGCATGGTGACCAGCAGGACAGGAAGAAACCGTTGGATGTTCATGCGTACTCCGGGGTTGTCACGTATTCAACGCGCGATGGCGCATTGGCGTGTACGTCCCTGTTGGAAAGGCCGGATGCCGACAAGTTCCTGCCGTTCCGAAGGCTGCAAAGGTTAGCCGGTGGTCTCGATTCTCTCCACGCGGCGCAAGCCGCGCGGCAGTACGCCGCCGCGGGTGGCGCGGTTGCCGCCGTACTCGACCAGGTCGGACCACTTCAGGGTGAGTTTGCGCTGGCCGGCATACATCGTCACTTCGCCCTTGCCTTCGCTGACCACCGCCACGCCGACGACCCGCTCGTCGCCGCTGACGAGCTTCGCCTTCGGGATCTCGATCAGCTTGTTGCCCTTGCCCTTGTCCAGTTCGGGCAGTTCGGCCACCGAGAACATCAGCAGGTGCCCTTCGGTGGTGACCACCACGATGCGGTCGCGCGCCGGGTCGGCACTGATCTGCGGCGCCAGCACCCTGGCCTTGTCGCTGAGGCTGATGATCTGCTTGCCGGCCTTGTTGCGGCCGGTGAGTGACTCGAAGCGGGTGACGAAGCCGTAGCCGAAGTCGGTGGCGAGGATCAGCCGGGTGTCGTTGTCGCCGGCGACCACCGCGTCGAAGCTGGCGCCCGCGGCCGGGCTGAAGCGGCCGGTCAGCGGCTCGCCGTTGCCGCGCGCCGAGGGCAGGGTGTGCGCCAGCGTGGAGTAGGCGCGCCCGGTGGAGTCGATGAACGCGACCTGCTGCGTGGTGCGGGCCTTCACCGCGGCGAGCAGGCCGTCGCCCTCGCGGTAGTTCAGTGCCTCGGCGTCGACGTCGTGGCCCTTGGCGGCGCGCGCCCAGCCCTTCTGCGAGAGCACCACGGTGACCGGTTCGCTGGCCACCAGCGCGCTCTCGTCCAGCGCATGCGCCACTTCGCGCTCGACCAGCGGCGAGCGGCGGGCGTCGCCGAATTTCTCGGCATCGGCGCGCAGCTCGTCCTTGATCAGACTCTTCAGCTTGGCCGGCGATTTCAGCAGCACGTTGATGCGCGCGCGCTCCTCTTCGAGCTGGTCGCGCTCGGCGTTGATCTTCATCTCCTCCAGCCGTGCCAGCTGGCGCAGCCGGGTTTCGAGGATGTAGTCGGTCTGTTCCTCGCTGAGCTTGAAGCGCGCCATCAGCACGGGTTTGGGCTCGTCCTCGCTGCGTACGATGCGGATGACTTCGTCGAGGTTGAGGTAGGCGGTGTGCAGGCCTTCGAGCAGGTGCAGGCGGCGGTCGACCTTGGCCAGGCGGTGTTGCAGGCGCCGGGTGACCGTGCTGGTGCGGAAGCTCAGCCATTCGCCGAGGATGCGCTTGAGGTCCTTCACCTGCGGCCGGCCGTCCAGGCCGATCATGTTGAGGTTGACGCGGAAGCTCTTCTCCATGTCCGTCGTGGCGAACAGGTGCTGCATGGTCTCGTCGGCGTCGACGCGGTTCGAGCGCGGCACGATCACCAGCCGGATCGGATTCTCGTGGTCGGACTCGTCGCGCAGGTCCTCGATCATCGGCAGCTTCTTCGCGCGCATCTGCGCGGCGATCTGCTCGAGGATCTTCGACGGGCTGACCTGGTGCGGCAGCGCGGTGATCACGATGTTGCCTTCCTCGCGCTGGTACACCGCGCGGGCACGCACCGAACCGCCGCCGGTCTGGTAGATCGCCAGCAGGTCGGCGCGCGGGGTGATGATCTCTGCCTCGGTCGGGTAGTCCGGCCCGCGCACGTGCTCGCACAGGTCGGCGACGGTGGCGTCCGGATCGTCCAGCAGGCGGATGCACGCGGTGGCCAGCTCGCGCAGGTTGTGCGGCGGGATGTCGGTGGCCATGCCGACGGCGATGCCCATCGAGCCGTTAAGCAGCACGTGCGGTACGCGCGCCGGCAGCCAGCTCGGCTCGTCCATGGTGCCGTCGAAATTCGGCACCCAGTCCACCGTGCCCTGGGCCAGCTCGCCCAGCAGCGCCTCGGCGATCGGGCTGAGCTTGGATTCGGTATAGCGCATCGCGGCGAAGCTCTTCGGGTCGTCCGGCGAACCGAAGTTGCCCTGGCCGTCGACCAGCGGGTAGCGGTACGAGAACGGCTGCGCCATCAGCACCATCGCCTCGTAGCACGACGAATCGCCGTGCGGATGGAACTTGCCGATCACGTCGCCGATGGTGCGCGCGGACTTTTTCGGCTTGGCGGTGGCGGCCAGGCCCAGCTCGCTCATCGCGTAGATGATGCGCCGCTGCACCGGCTTCAGGCCGTCGCCCACGAACGGCAGCGCGCGGTCCAGCACCACGTACATCGAGTAGTCGAGATAGGCCCGCTCGGCGTATTCCTTCAGCGGGATCTGTTCGTAATTGGCTTGCAGGTTCATGCGGTTGCATCAGGTGAAGTGGCGCGCGGCGCGCGGGATAACCGGTCGATGGTGCCAGAAAGCGGCGGGCTCTTGTAGGCGCGGTTTCGGCCGCGATCTGCTATGGCACGCTGGCCGGCAGCGGCGGCGCGCGCAGCGGCACCGGCGTGGACTGCACGATCGAGGTGGTGGTCTGGCCGTGGCGCAGGAAGCGGTCGAGGATCAGGTCCAGGTGTTCCAGCGCGTCCAGATGCACCTTGATGATGAAGCAGTCCTCGCCGGTGACACGGTGGCACTCGACGACCTGCGGGATCTTCTGCGCGAGTTCGGCGATCTTCGGCAGTTGCCCGGGCACGGGGCGCACCCGCACGTAGGCGGTGACCGGCCAGCCCAGCGCCTTGGGGTCGAGGTCGAGCCGGTAGCCGCGGATCACTCCGGTTTCCTCCAGCCGGTTCAGGCGTTCCTTCACCGCCGGCGCCGACATGCCGACGCGGCTGGCGAGCCGGGTGACGGGCTGGCGCGGGTCTTCCTGCAGCGCCTGCAGCAGGGCGATATTGCGGGGATCGGACAGCAAATTTGAAATCTGAGGCATGGGATGTCACCGGCTTTCAAGTCAGGAAATATTGGTCGCTGATTCCTTCTTTTCGGGATGGATCATGCGCCGATCGTTTGCAAAAGTGGCTGCATGAACGATGAATCCGATTCCGCCACAGTCGGACCGCCGTCGCCGGCCCTCGCGGCCGGCGAACGCGTGCCGCCCTCGTTGTACTTCGTGGTCAGCGCGATCTTCCATTACCTGGGGCCCGCATTCGCGGTGCTGCTGTTCGCCCACGTCGCGCCGACCGGCGTGGCCTGGTTGCGCATCGCCAGCGCGGCGCTGATCTTCGCGCTGTGGCGACGGCCCTGGCGCTATTTCGCGCAGCAGAACGCCGCGGTGCGCTGGAACATCGTGGCGCTGGGCGCGGTGCTGGGCGGCATGAACGTCTGCTTCTACCTGGCGATCGACCGGCTGCCGCTGGCCACGGTGGGCGCGATCGAGTTCCTCGGCCCGATCGCACTGGCCTGGGCCGGCCTGCACAGCCGCCGCAACGGGGTGGCGCTCGCGGTGGCGGCGGCCGGCGTCGCCATGCTGACCCATGTGCGTTTCGCCGGTACGGCAGCGGGCTTCGCCTTCGCGTTCGCGAACTGCGCGCTGTTCATGCTGTACATCGTGCTCGGCCATCGCATCGCCAGGGACGGCGGCGGCAACGGCATCGACCGGCTGGCCGCGGCGATGCTGGTGGCGCTGCTGGTCGTGATGCCGCTGGGCTGGCGCGAGGCGGCGGTGGCCTTCAGCCATCCCGGCCTGCTGGCCGCCGGCATCGGCGTGGGCGTGTCGTCGTCGGTGATCCCGTACGTGTGCGACCAGCTGGCGATGGCGCGGCTGCCGCGCGCCACGTTCGCGCTGATGCTGGCACTGCTGCCGGCCACTGCCTGCGTGATCGGCATCGTGGTGCTGCACCAGTGGCCGGGACCGGCCGAGCTGACCGGCATCGCCCTCGTCATCGCGGGCATCAACCTGCACCGGGTGGCGCCGCGCTGAATCTGCATCGACATCCGAACCCTGAAGGAGAACCGCTATGGACTACATCAATCTCGGCAAATCCGGCCTCAAGGTCTCGCGCATCTGCCTGGGCTGCATGAGCTACGAAGTGACGCCGGCCGAGCGGCCGTGGCATCTGGACGAGGAACACGCGCGCCCATTCATCCGCCGCGCGCTGGAGCTTGGCATCAACTACTTCGATACCGCGAACATGTATTCAAGCGGCGACAGCGAGCTGGTGCTGGGGCGCGCGCTGCGCGATTTCGCGCGGCGCGAGGAGGTGGTGATCGCCACCAAGGTGTTCTATCCGATGCGTGGCGACGCGAATGGCGGTGGCCTGTCGCGCAAGGCGATCATGACCGAGATCGACGCCAGCCTGCGCCGCCTCGGCACCGACCACGTCGACCTTTACCAGATCCACCGCTGGGACGCGGCCACGCCGATCGAGGAAACGCTGGAGGCGCTGCACGACGTGGTGAAGGCGGGCAAGGCGCGCTACCTGGGCGCCTCGTCGATGTCGGCGTGGCAGTTCGCCAAGGCGCTGTACACCGCCGACCTGCACGGCTGGACGCGCTTCGTGGCGATGCAGCCGCACTACAACCTGCTGTACCGCGAGGAGGAACGCGAGATGCTGGCGCTGTGCGCGGACCAGGGTATCGGCGTGGTGCCGTGGAGTCCGCTGGCGCGCGGTCGGCTGGCGCGGGCGTGGGAGGATGAACCCAGCACCGTGCGCGGCGGCTCCGATCCGTGGGGCGATAGCGTGTACGCCGCAAGCAAGGCGGCCGACAAGGCCGTGGTGGATCGCGTCGGCGAGGTCGCCGCGCGGCTCGGCGTGCCGCGCGCGCAGGTGGCGCTGGCGTGGCTGCTGCAGCAGCCGGTGGTCACCGCGCCGATCGTGGGCGCGACCCGGCCGCATCATCTGGAAGAGGCGGTGGCGGCGTTGTCGGTCAGCTTGCCGCCGGCGGAAATCGCCGCGCTCGAGGCGCCGTATGCACCGCACGCCGTCGCCGGCATCGACTGATCAGGGCAGGCGTTCGACCGGTACGCCCAGCAGTTCCAGTCGCGCCTGCACGCTGTCCGGCCCGGCCAGGTGAGCGGCGCCCACGGCGATGAAGACGGTGCCGGGCTGCTGCAGCATCGCGGCGATCTTGGTCGCCCACACCTGGTTGCGCTGCACCAGCAGCAGTTGGTAGAGCTTCGGTTCGCGCAGGCGCATGTCGTCGTTGCCGATGCGGGCGATGGTGTCCACGTCGCCGGCCTTCCAGGCGTCGATCAGTTCGGTGAGCTGGAACGCGCCCTTGTCCGCGTCGCGCATGGTCGAGCGCAGCAGGGCCAGTTCGATCGCGCGCGGCATGTCGGCGAGAAAGCGGATCTGCTGTTCGGCGGTTTCCAGTCCAAGCACCTGCTTGCCGGCGCCGGCCATCTGCGCTTTCAGCTGCTTGTCCACGCCATGCTCCGGGTCGAGCCCGGCTTTCAGCAGCGGCGTCACCGCCAGGGTCAGCGCGGCCAGCCACGGGCGCATCACGTTCAGCGTCTGCATGCCGCCGGGCACGCCGACCTTGTTCGCCAGCAGACTCAGCCGGTGCGCCTCCGACTGGCTGAGCTGGCTGGACAGCGGGTGCGTCGCATCCATCCCGTAGCGCAGCACCAGCGCCGCCATGTTCGCCGGGTCGTCGTCGGTCAGCTCGATGTACAACGTCTGGCTGTCCGCCATCGCCCGGTCCAGCGTCGGGTCATGCCAGCTGGCGTCGCTCGGCATCAGGTGCACCGTGCCGAACAGGTAGATCGTGGTGTCGGCATCCTTCACCACCCACAAGGCGGGTTTCGCCAGCGCCGGGGCGCAGGCGAGCAGCAGGGCGAGGCAGGCGAGCAGGCGCAGCGCGATGGATGGCTTCATGTCGGAAGTGTCGCGGCAGGCCGCGGCCAGTTCAATCCCGATTCGGCGGGGCACTACAGACCAAGCAGCTTCCAGGCCCAATAGATGCCGATGGCCATCTGCACGGCAAAGGCAGCAAAGCGGGCATTCACGGCGATCACGCTGGTCGAAGCCAGGTGGATGCCGGACTGGACGATTCGCGCGCCCAGCAGCCAGGGGGCCAGTGCATCCGTGACTCCGGTCCGGTCCGTGACCAGCGCGATCAACAACAGGCCGCCGAAGACGGGCAGGCTTTCGATGCAGTTCGCATGTGCCCGGGCGAGCCGCTGCATGAGCGGCGAAAGGCCCGCGTTGTCGGGCGCGAACCCGTTCGAGCGAACGCGACCGGTAACGACAAGGTAACTGCGCAACACCTCCATCACGACCAGCAGAAGCAGCGTCCAGGCAATGAACAGCGTGAGTATCAGAGCTGAGGTGGTCATGGTGCCGCCTGCGATTCGCGTGGAGTGGAGGGGAGAGGCGTTAGCCGCCAACTACGTCGGAGTCTCGTTGGTCAGGGCATAAGCGCTGGCGCGCGTCAGATCGAGCGGTCGCACCTCGCAGACGAGGCCGTAGGCCAGACACGGGTTCTCCGCCGCGATGCGCGCTGCTTCCTCCAGACTGTTCGCGCGGATGAACCAGTAACCACCGACCACTTCCTTCGCTTCCGCAAACGGACCGTCCGTGGTCGCCTGTAGCGACACCACCTTGCCCTCGCGCCCCAGTCGCTGCCCGGGGCCGATCCGGCCTTCGGCTACCAGTCGGTCGTACCACGCGTAGAACTGGTCGATCGCAGCCTGGATATCTTCACGCGAGGCGTCCTTGTCCCATTGGCCGCGGGAGAGGAGGAGGTAGTCGGAAGATGGGTTTTCCTGGTTCATGGTTGCATCCGTTGGTGTTGCGTGGGTTCCCATGACGTCTCCAGTTGTACAACACCTGCATCAAGCCTCCCGCGTCAGCGGGTCGGCTTGATTGAATGGTCAGGGCCCACTGACCTTGTGCCATGGAAGCCCACATTGAATGATCTTGTTCACGACCACCGGCATGACCAGTCCCATCTGTGTTGCATCGTCAGAGCAGGACCACCATTTGTCCCCGGGGCCAAATAGGAACCCGATATACGGAAGCTTGGCAAGGGCGGGGAACCTGGTTGGGATGAGGGGGCCAAGCCGTGTGCGGCGAGCAGGGGCGCAATCGTGCTCCTTGGCTTGGTCAGCACTGATGCCAGGGCTATCGCCGTCAGCGTAAACACCAAGGTTTACAGTGAACTTGCCTGACATCGAACGCTGGCCGAGTTGGAAGTTGACCAGCTCAGACACGCTCCGGTCCTGGGATAGACGCCGAAATGTGCGGCTCCCGTCAAACTTGAACCCATGCGCGGATAAAGCAGGAACTGCAATCTCGCGGAGCGCTCGATCAAATGCGTCAAATCTCGTGGACATGCGGGTGGGCCCTGATGTTGGAATCAAGCGGTGGCGCTGCTCGCTCGAGCAAATGGTCAGCCCTGCGCGCCCGAGTCACATGCTTCGGAAATCCATGGCGCGCTGGTCCTTCCATCGGCGTACCTGGCATGGCAGTCGAGCTCGGGGGGTATTTGGCAGAGAACGAAGAAGACGTCAGAACAAGAGTAGTGACGGTTCATGAATACGTGCCGATTAATTTCCTCCGTCCCCTTATTTTTGAACCGTTAGGGGCTGACGCCTTTAATTGTTTTGTAGAACTCAAGGATATCAGCAGCATACCCTGGGCCCGTACTAGTTAGTTGCAACGTAGATAGATATTTCTTGTACCACTCGGAGCCAAAGCGTTCCATCGCTTCGATTTCCAAAGCGTGTGAGATTCCATCGCCCTGCGTCGCTGTTCGTTCTTGCTCAAATGCGTGTGCTAGTAGCCTGGAATAATTCGAATTCTTCTTCACAACACCATCGAGTGTTTGTGTATCGGATATCCCAAGTGCAATAATCTTCTCGACAAGCCATTTACCATCTCCCGAGAAGTGCTTGAGCGTAGCCTTTTGGTCCGAAGCGATCTGTTGATCCAGACGGAGCGATGTTGGACTTGTCCGCAGGTAGAGAATGACTGAGGAGCTCGTGATGGATCGTCTTGGGATTCGGTAGACGGTTCGCGATAGCCAACTAGGTGAGGTGCGGTTCCGAAGGCCTACTGCTTCGAGGAATGTATTCCGCGGAACCTCGAATGCAAACAAGAGACCAAGAATCGCTAGCGCTAGTCCTAAAAATTCCATGGGAAACCCGTGTGAGCCATTTTCAGCGCCTAACGTTTGAGTTAAGCGGCGGCGAAGCCGCCCACCTTGAACGAGTGGTTAGCCAACAATTAGCCGATCCGAATGTCCTTGCCTTCGGCCACCATCAGCTCAGCAAACTTGACCCAGGAAAGACGCTTCTTGTTTACCGAATTGCCGGAGGGAACCCACTCGATGTTGCCCTTGCTGATGAGGGCGGTCCCGAGCTTGCGGCCATCCTTTTTGACGTCGACCGTCACGTCCTTGTGGAGAACGAACTTGGTGGAAATGTCCATCGTGACTTCATGTGCCATGAAACTCTCCCCTGTTGGCTAACGCCTGAATTAAGCCGACCCGCGAAGCGGGTTCAGCTTGAATAAATTGTTATACGCCACCGCGTACTACGGGCTTGCGACCCGTGATCTCGCGGAATGAGTCAGCGCTAGAGAAAGCTTGAACGCATTTGTTAATCCACGCTTGCGTGTACAAGTAGTCACGATGCGCTTCATCGTAGACACAATACTCTGTACGGCAATGCTCGGGCCGTGGCCCCCCGGAGGGAGGTCTAACTCCAAAGTGGCGCCAAGCATCAGAATGTGCGTTCTGGCTCACGATGTGCCGGCACTCCTGGTTAATCTTTTGAACCACAAAGCTTGGTTTGTACAAGTCAAGATTTGCGATTGGAATTTTCTTTTCTTTAATTAGGACGTTCAACTTCTCAAGCCGCTTCAATTCCTCGGGGCTGGCCTCATTAATTTTAATGAACTCCACTGAGGCATCTGCGGCGCTTTCCCGATTAGCTACTTTTGGCACCAAAAATACGTTGAAAGAATATTTCATGCTGTTCAGCACGGCCGCCGGCAGGTTGCCGCGGAAAGTTTCGATGTAGTCTTTTACTGATCGAGCGTTGTTCACAGCAAGGGCACGGGCTGCTCGTTTTTTCTCAGGTGGAACTACAGATGAAAACTGCAATGACACTGCGAGCTGCTCAGCTACGCTGTACTTGGCCCCGAAAATTGAGACGAGCAACTCTTCCAAGTTTAGAAGAGTTGCTTGGCACTCGCCGTACAGTGACGCATCAAGTTCTGGAAGATGCCGATGCTCAATTTTATTTCTGAGCCCGATAAGGAATTCAAGATTTTTTCGCTCGGGAGGTGTTGCCGCCACGTAGTATTGCTTTAAGCACTGTGAAAGATCCCAGTGCTTAGGATCACCATCTACTCTCTCGAAACGACCATTTCTCAGCTTGTACCAAGGCTTGATGTTTCGCCTGTAGTAGATTGCATGGAAGAGAGCTGTCCATGCGATGACGATCATCACCAGAAACTGCGCGGTTCTGAATTTCCGACCGGGACGGTTGTAGGCGTCAACCGCGGCAAGAGTTGCCAGCTGGCATTTTTCCAGATTGTCTTTTACTGCTTGTGGGAGTCCGCGAGGCATAGTTTTCTTTGGCGTATAACGCTGGAGTTAAGCGGCGGCGCAGCCGTCCGCCTTGAACGAGTGGTTAGGCTGCATTGGCCGGTGAGCCGCCTGCGCCGCTCTTCTTGATGCGCTTGACGTTGCGCAAGAAAAAATAAACACCGATGCCGCAGATCAGGATCTTCACGATCAAAGGCACCGTGAAGCCGTTCGCCTGGAAGGACAAGAACGACTCAAGTGCATAGAACAGAGCGACCACAACGCCTACGATGGAGAAGAGAAGTGCTTTGATGTTCACGATGTTTCCCCTGTGCAGCCTAACGCTAAGTAGATTGCAAAACGCAGTGTAATCCCTGCAGCCCATTCCGTGTCTGCGGAGCTTGTTTTTCAGGCCGGGGCTTTTCAATCAATGGTTTGGCCTGCGACGCGCAGCCTAACCTTGCCGCTTAATCCTGCAGTGTTTCAGCTTCTGTTGACGTTACTTTGCCTCAACGTGCTGCAGAAACCGAATCAATCCGTCGAAGTAAATCTGCTGATCGTCATACATCGCCATATGGCTCCCCTTCGGACAAAGCAAAAACTGCCCATGCGGCAGTTTCTTCGCCATGCCGGCCATGTACTTCGGGTCCATCGTGTCGTATTGCGCGCCGATCACCAGGGTGGGCACGGTGATGCGGTGCAGATCCTTGCTGCGGTCCCAGTTCAGCAGGCGGCCGCTGGCGCCCAGTTCGCTGGGGCCTTGCATCAGGGTGTAGATATCCCCGTTGATATGGCTGAACGAGCGGATCACCGGTTCGGGCCATTGTGCATGCGGCATGCGCAGCACGTGCTGCTCGTAGTGCATCGGGGTGAGGATCTGCATGTAGCGCGGGTCGTCGGTGCGGTGTTCGGCTTCCAGCTTCTTCACTTCGGCGAGCTGTTTCTGATCCATTGCCGGCATCAGCACCTTGTGCGCGTAGGCGTTGTAGGCGGGAATCGAGTCGACCATGTTGGAGATCACCAGGCACTTCAGGTGCTGCTGGTATTTCAGCGCGTATTCGATGGCGAGCACGCCGCCCCAGGAGTGACCGAGCAGGCAGAAGTTGTCCTTGTCCAGGTGCAGTGCCTGGCGCACTTGTTCCACTTCGTCGACGTAGCGGTCGATGGTCCACAGCGACGGATCTTTTGGCTGGTCGCTGTAGGCCGAGCCGAGCTGGTCGTAGTAGTAGTACTCGATGCCGGCACCAGGGAAGTAGCTGTCGAACGCCTCGAAGTATTCATGGGTGGCGCCGGGGCCGCCGTGCAGCAGCAACACCTTCAGCTTCGGGTTGTTGCCCACGCGCTTGGTCCAGACGCGGAACGTGCCCCTGGGCGTGGTGATCGGGATCATCTTCACGCCGCCGGCCAGCACGTCGTCGCGGCCGCTGTTGTCGAAGTAGCCTGAGCCGGGCGCGATGGTGGTGGGCGTGGTGGCGCCGGCCATGTCGGCGGTGGCGAGCAGGGCCAGGCCGGCCAGCAAGGTGGCGATGCGACGTTTCATCGGTATTCCCCAGGTGCAAGGTCGGACCGAACTATGCGGCGCGGTCGCGCTGCCGGCAACCAGCGGGCAGCGCGCGTGGTTTCAGCGTGGCACGCGGTAGCCGCCGGGCACGCCGTGCGGGCTCAGGGTGATCTGCCACAGCTGGTCGCGGCGGCTGCGGAACACCGCGGCGGAGACGGCGAGGTAGTAGCGCCACATGCGCCGGAAGCGTTCGTCGTAGCTTGCCGGCAGGCTGGGCCACGCGGCTTCGACGTTGGCGCGCCAGGCGGTCAGCGTGCGGTCGTAGTCGGCGCCGAAGTTGTGCCAGTCCTCGACCACGAACAGGTCTTCCAGCGCCACCGTGATCTGGCTGGCGGCAGGGATCATCGAGTTCGGGAAAATGTACTTCTCGATCCACGGGTCGGTCTGCGCCGGTGCGCTGTTGCTGCCGATGCAATGCAGCAGCGAGAGGCCGTCGTCCTTCAGGCAGCGCCGCACGGTTTCGAAATAGGCGCGGTAGTTCTTGCCGCCGACGTGCTCGAACATGCCCAGCGAATACACCGCGTCGAAATGATCCTCGACGTCGTGGTAGTCCTGCAGGCGGATCTCGACCGGCAGCCCGGCGCACAGTTCGCGCGCGTACTCGGCCTGCTCCTGCGACACGGTGATGCCGACGCCCTCGACGCCGTAGTGTTCGGCGGCGTACTTCAGCGCCTCGCCCCAGCCGCAGCCGATGTCGAGCACGCGCTGGCCGGTCTTCAGCTGCAGCTTGCGGCAGACCAGGTCGAGCTTGGCCGCTTGCGCGTCGTCGAGGTTGTCGGCCTTCGCCCAGTAGCCGCAGGAATACACCATGCGTTTGCCCAGCATGGCGTGGAACAGGTCGTTGCCGAGGTCGTAATGGGCCTTGCCGATCTCGAACGCGCGCTCGCCGCGCTGCAGGTTGATGAAGCGCGCCTTGAGGTGGGCGAGCAGGGTGTCGAGCGTCTTCAGTTCCTGGTCCAGCCCGGCGGTGAGCAGGCGGGTGCACAGGCCGGGCAGATCGTCGGCGTCCCACCAGCCGTCCATGTAGGCTTCGCCCAGGCCCAGCGAGCCGTGCGCGAACACGCGCGCGTACAGGCGCTCGTCGTGCACGCGCAGGTCGATCGGCGCATCGCCATCGATACGGATGCCGGCCTGCTCGAGCAATTGGCTGGCGCGATTCTTCAGGTCGTCCTGGCTCATGCGTCCCTCGCGATGCGCGGTTCGTGATGATCAATGCTTGCCGAGTAGCGCAAAGCTTGCCGGGGAACGCGCATACGTCGCGTCGACGCCGGCGCTGCGCACCAGTTGCAGCAGCAGCTCGGCCTGTTCCTCGCGCAGCAGGAATTCGATCTTCACCGGCAGGTCGTCGGCGAGCTCGAAGAACTGCTCCTCGTGCAGCACGCCGTGCCGGCCGAAGCCGGCGATCGCGCGGAACACCGAACCGCCGCCCAGGCCATGCGCCTTGGCCTGCTCCAGCAACCACTCGGACAGCAGCACGCCGTCGTGCTTGGCGCGCGAGTGGCAGTAGAAATACAGGTGCACGCCGTGTTGCAGGTTTTCCTGGTTCATGCGCTGCTCCCGGTTCAGTGGCGCAAGAGGCTGCGGGTGAGGGCGATGCCGAGCACGGTCATCGCCAGCGAGCCGATCACGTGCACGGCCACGTGGCCGCTGAACCACAGGTATTGCTGGCGCAGCAGCAGGGTGGCCGATTCGGCCGAGAAGGTGGAGAACGTGGTCAGCCCGCCGAGGAAGCCGGTGAACACGAACAGCCGCAGCGCCGGCGACAGTGTCTGGAAGTGGTCGAACAGGCCCATCACGCAACCCATCAGCAGGCCGCCGGCGAGGTTCGCCGCCAGCGTGCCGAGCGGCAGGGTGGGAAAGACGGGGTTGAGCAGCACGCCCAGCCCCCAGCGCAGCCAGCATCCCAGGGCGCCACCGACGCCGATCGCCACAAATCCGTTCCAGCCCACGTGCGTGCCTCCTGACAGTGAAAGTGTCCGGTTGCCGCGGTGGCAGGTACGCCTGCGCCGCCGGAAACCGGGGGTGCAGGCATCATCAACTTCAACGCGGGGTCACGAGAAGCGGTTTGTCCCGGTGTGCTCGAGGGTTCCGGAACGGGAGGCATGCCATCTCCGAGGGGCCATCCTAGTCGATCCGGCGGCCCCGCCGTCAAGCGCCGCCGTCTATACTGCGCGGCCCGTCGACATCCCCACGCCGCCATGAACCCAGCACCTCGCACCGTGCGTCGCAGCCTGCCCTGGCTGCTGGCCGCGCTGTCGATGATCGGCCCGTTCTCGATCGACGCGGTGTTCCCGGCGTTTCCGCTGATCGGCGCGCGCTTCGGAGTGGATGCCGCGGCGCTGCAGCAGCTGGTCAGCGTGTATCTGATCACCTATGCCGCGATGAGCCTGTTCCACGGCGCGATCTCCGACGCGATCGGGCGCAAGCCGGTGATGGTCGCCGGCATGCTGGTCTACGCGCTGGCGTCGGTGGGCGCGGCGACGTCCACCTCGTTCGCGATGCTGCTGGCCTGCCGCGGCTTGCAGGGCGTGTGCGCCGGCGCCGGACTGGTGGTGGGACGCGCGGTGATCCGCGACAGCCTGGAAGGGCCGGCCGCGCAACGGCTGATGTCGCAGGTGATGATGATTTTCGGGGTGGCGCCGGTGATCGCGCCGATGATCGGTGCGCTGCTGCTGCCGCTGGGCGGCTGGCACGGTATCTTCTGGCTGCTGGCCGGGTTCACCTTGCTGCTGGCGCTGGCCTTGCAATTGTTCCTGGACGAAACCCACCCGCCGTCACAGCGCACGCGGTTTGCGCCACGGCCGCTGCTGGCCGGCTACGCTTCCTTCGGCCGCGACCGGCTGTTCTGGCCGCTGCTGGTTTCCAGTTCGGTCAATTTCGCCGGGCTGTTCTTGTACATCGCCTCGGCGCCGCGCATCGTGCGCGAGCTGCTGCAGCTGTCGGCGCAGGGTTTTCCGTGGCTATTCCTGCCGGTGGTGGCCGGCCTGATCGGCGGCGCCTGGCTGTCCGGGCGGATGGCCGAACGGCGCAGTGCGAAGTTCACGGTGAGCCTGGGTTATGCGGTGATGCTGCTGGCGTGTGCGGCGCACCTGCTGCTGGCGCTACTGCTCCCTGCGCCGCGGCTGCCGTGGTCGATGCTGCCGCTGATCCTGCACGGCATCGGGGTGCAGCTGGCATTCCCCACGCTCACGCTGTTGCTGCTGGATCGTTTCCCGCACCATCGCGGCGGGATTTCCTCGGTGCAGGCGTTTGCCAGCCTGCTGTTGTGCAGCTTCGTGGCCGGGGTGATGTCGCCGCTGCTGTCGGCCAGCATGCTGCATCTGGCGCTGGGCGCGTCGGGGCTGACCCTGGCCGGCGTGCTGGGGTGGTGGCGCTATCACCGCGTCACGCGCCAGCCGCTGGATCAGCCGCTGGCCGGCGCCGATACGGCGGCGATGCAGGCGGAGATTGCCGAGCCGCGCTGAAGCGACGGTGGAACCGGGCTATGCCGAGGGGGCTGCCGGGGCACGAACCACGGCATCTGCCGATATGAGCGCGCTGGCGTCGGCCAGTGCCCTGACCAGCGAGGGCGAGCGGTAGCTGGGGTCGTCGAGCCAGCGTTGCCACACCGAGTCGTCGATTTTCTCGTTGACGCCGGTGCCGAGCATGCGATCGAACGGCGGCTTGAACTCCTTGTAGAGGCCGCCCATGAACTCCGCGTACGAATTGCGCGGCATGCCGGTGTTGGCGTCGGCCTCCGGCACCAACAGCGCGTCGCAGGCCAGGCCGGCGGCGATGGCCTTGCGCTGCAGCCACGCCAGCGACAGTTCGGGCAGCGGATCGGGCTGGCGCCCGGCGCCGTCGCAGTCGTTGCCGCCGCCGACGTCGGAATGCGAGCCGATGAACCAGCGCTGCTCGATCTCGATCTGCTCGGCCTTCTTCGAGGTCAGCGTCTCGCCGGGCTTTACCGTGTAAGGATTGCGTGTCCACACCGCGGGCGCGAAGTCGGCGCGGTGCTCGTCCAGCGCCAGCGCCTGGTAGGCGTACTTCACGATCTTGCTGAGTTCGGTGTCGTGGAATCGGTAACGCTTGCGCGCATAAGGAAACCACGAGGCGGTGCCCGGGATGCCGAGCAGGCCGACGGTATCCCACACGCCGATGAAGTGGATGTCGATCGCGATCGAATGGCCGGCGCGGAACGCCACCGCGGCCGCGTCATCGGGCCTGCTCCGGGTGTCGCTGTAAAAGTCGTAGGCGGCGGCAACGTCGGCCCTGGCCACGTCGCCATGGACGTCGCAGCGGAGCAGGCCACACTTGCGGATCATGCCGCCGAGGCTGCGCGCGGCGTAGGCGCCGCGGCTGAAACCGAACAGGTAGAGCAGGTCGCCGGGTTGCCAGGTCTCGCACAGCCAACGGTAACCGTCGATCACGCTGTCGCTCAGGCCGTAGCCGAACGCGCCGCCGAGCAGGTGGGCGAGACCGCGCTTCACACCCACGCCGGGAATGTAGTTGATCCGTTGCAGGTTGCCGTCGGCATCGCGCGGCGCGATCAGCCGGCGCAGTCGCTCCACGTTGGTGTTCGACTCGGGCTTGCTCCAGGTGCCGTCGAACAGCAGTACCAGCCTGCGCTTTGCCATGGTGTCCTCCGGCCCGATGCGTTCGGAATCGCCCGCGGTAATCCTGGGTCCTGGCGATCTGCGGGAGCGGACCAGGGCGGCGTATCCTGTGCGCTTCTACATCGTCAGCGAGCGTGCACGACGAAGATGGACATGCAGGGTCAGATTAACAAGGCACAGGCATTGCGCAAGATGCATGATCGCAGCGCGATCCTGCTGTTGCCGAACGCGTGGGATGCGGGCAGCGCGCGGCTTTTCGCGCAGCGCGGTTTTGCGGCGATCGCCACCACCAGCGCCGGCGTGGCCTGGTCGCTCGGCTACGCCGACGGCGAACAGGCGCCGCTGGCCGAAGTGCTGGCGGCGATCGCGCGGATCACGCGAGTGACCGGACTGCCGGTGACGGCGGATATCGAGACCGGCTATGGCGAGGCACCGGCGGACGTGGCTGCCACCGTGCGTGCGGTGATCGCGGTTGGCGCGGTGGGCATCAATCTGGAAGACGGTCGCCCCGGCCACGGCCCGCTGCGGCCCATCGAGGAAGCCGCTGCACGGATCCGCGCCGCACGCGAGGCGGCGGATGCGGCTGGCGTACCGATCGTGATCAACGCGCGGGTGGACAACTGGATGCAGCACGATGCCGCCGCTCCGGCCGAGCGCCTTGCCGACGCCGTGCAGCGTGCGCAGGCTTATCTGGCGGCCGGTGCGGACTGCATCTATCCCATCGGCCTCGATGACCGCGCCACGCTGGCCGCGTTGGTGCAGGCCATCGACGCACCGGTGAACGTCGCTGCCGGACCGGGCGTGCCCGACCTGGCCGAGTTGGCACGTCTCGGGGTGGCCCGCGTGAGCACGGCTACGCGTCTTGCCACTCTGGCGCTGGCCGCGGTCGACCAGGCGGCAGGCGCCATGCTTGAAAGCGGCCGCTTCGACAGCCTGGCTGCAGGCTTCACCTATGCGGACGTGCAACGGATGTTCGTGCATGCCTGATAGTCCCGTGATGCTGGACCGCGCGTTCTACCGGCGCGATCCGCGCGAGGTCGCCCCCGACCTGCTGAACAAGGTGTTGCTGAGCGCGGACGGCCGCAGCGGCCGCATCGTGGAAACCGAGGCCTACTGCGGGCCGATGGATCCGGCCGCGCACTCCTGGCGCGGCCGCACGGCGCGCAATGCGACGATGTTCGGAGCGCCGGGACTGCTCTATGTGTACTTCACCTATGGCATGCACTGGTGCTGCAACCCGGTGTGCGGCGAGGAGGGCGAAGGCGTCGCGGTGCTGTTGCGCGCGCTGGCGCCGCTGGACGGACTGGCCGCGATGCGCGCGGCGCGAACGGGTTGCCGCAACGATCGCGACTTGTGCCGCGGACCGGCGCGGCTATGCCAGGCACTGGGCATCGGCCGTGCGCAGGATGGCATCGACCTGGTCGGGGGCGCCGGCGGGTTCAGCATCGTCGACGACGGCATGCCGCCGCCTGTCGCGCCCGTGGCGACGACGCGCGTGGGCATCACCCGTGCGGCCGACGAAACCTGGCGCTGGTACGTGCCGAGCGAACCGCACGTCTCGCGCCGCTGAACGGAGCGTCCTGGTTACCGCGGCGGCAACATGAAGTTGACGACGGCTTGATCGCGCAGGGCCCATGGTGGCGGCACGTCATTCCTTCAGTTGCAGGGCCAGAGCCATGCCGTATGCATCCATCAGCGAGCTGCCTGATTCGGTGCGCGACCACGTACCGGAACACGCGCAGCAAATCTACAAGGAGGCGTTCAACAGCGCCTGGGACGAGTACGCCGACAGGGACGAGCGGCGCGGCGACGAATCGCGCGAGGAGGCCGCACACAAGGTGGCCTGGGCGGCGGTGAAGAAGAAGTACCGCAAGGGCGCCGACGGCGACTGGCACGCGAAGTAGCCTTCGCGGAATGTCAGGACGGCAGGCCGCGCGCCTCGAGGAAGGCGCGGGCGTTGTCCGCGTCCTGTTCGAACCACGCGCGGGTGGAACCGAGCCGGAACGTATAGCCCCACGCGTCCATGTCGGTCATCAGGCGCTCGCGTCCCACGCCGGGCAGTTCGTCCGCCAGCACGATCTGCAGGTAGCAGGTGGCGTCTTCCTCCTCGATCGAGTCGGTGGCGTCGGTATGGACGTCTGGACGTCTTTCCGGCGGCAGCACGATCAGGTGGCCGGCTTCGTGCAGCAGCGAATGCACCGGGGTGTCGTCGCGGGCGTAGACGGTGCTGCCGATGATGCCGGCCTCCTCGTCGCCCCAGAAGCTGCCTGGGATCGGTTCGCCCGGCGCCACGCGTTGAAGCTGCAGGCCGAAACGGTCGAGCAGGGCGGCCGGTGCGTCGAATCCGATCTGGCCCACGCGCATCACGGTGCTGGCCGGGTCGCCGGGAAGTGGAAGAGTGTCGGGGTGCATGGGCGTGCGCGATGGGCGCAGGTGACTTCGATGGGGAGGGGAGCCGGGCGACGCGGGTCGGTCGCCCGGCGGTCAGGCAGGAGCGGCAGGGACTCAGCCGGTCTTGGCCTCGCCCTTGGGTTCGCTCTTGGCCGCCTGCTTGCCTTCCGGCAGGGTGACCGAGAGTTCGAGGATTTCGTGGCCGCTGTCGCGCTCGAAGTTGATGTTGATCGCATCGAGATCGACGTGGACGTATTTCTTGATCACTTCGAGCAGTTCGTTGCGCATCATCGGCAGATAGTCCGGTGCGCCGCGGGTGGAGCGCTCCTGCGCCACGATGATGCGCAGGCGCTCGCGCGCCACCGTGGCGGTGGCTTCAGGCTTGCGCTTCAGGAAATCGAGAATACCCATCGTGATCAACCTCCGAACACGCGCTGGAGAAAGCCCTTCTTGGGCACGTCGATGAAGCGCAACGGGCGCTCTTCGCCGAGGATGCGGGCCACGGTGTCGCTGTATGCCTGGCCGGCATGTGACGTGGCATCGACGATCACCGGGATGCCGTTGTTGGAGGCGGTCAGCACGTTCTCCGATTCGGGGATCACGCCGACCACCTCGATGCCGAGGATCTCCTCGACGTCCTTGACGCTGAGCATTTCGCCGATCGCCACGCGCGCCGGGTTGTAGCGGGTCAGCAGCAGGTGCTGGGTGACGGCGCCTTCGCCGCGTTCGGCGCGCCGGGTCTTGCTGGCGAGCAGGCCGAGGATGCGGTCGGAATCGCGCACCGAGGACACTTCCGGGTTGACCACCACGACCGCGTGGTCGGCGAAGTACATCGCCAGATGCGCGCCTTTCTCGATGCCGGCCGGCGAGTCGCACACGACGTAGTCGAAACCGTCCTCGGACAGGCCGTCGAGTACCTTCTCGACGCCTTCCTGGGTCAGCGCGTCCTTGTCGCGGGTCTGGCTGGCGGCCAGCACGTACAGGTTGTCGTGGCGCTTGTCCTTGATCAGCGACTGCTTCAGCGTGGCTTCGCCGTGCACGACGTTGACGAAGTCGTACACCACCCGGCGTTCGCAGCCCATGATCAGGTCGAGATTGCGCAGGCCGACGTCGAAGTCGATGACGGCGGTTTTCTTGCCGGCCATGGCCAGGCCGGTGGCGAGGGAGGCGCTGGTCGTCGTCTTGCCGACGCCGCCTTTGCCGGAGGTGACAACGATAATCTCAGCAGTCAAGGGCCCATCTCCGCATGTTTGTTTTTGTTGTAGGTGGTTACAGCTTGGCGATCAACAGCTTGTCGCCTTCGAGCCAGCATTGCACGGACTGGCCCTCGAGGTCGTCAGGAATCTGTTCGAACACGCGATATTGCCCGGCGATCGCCACCAGCTCGGCACGGAAGTCGGACACGAAGATGCGCGCCTTGCCGTCGCCCTGCGCACCGGCCATGGCGCGGCCGCGCAGGCCGCCGTAAATGTGGATGTTGCCGTCGGCGATCACCTCGGCGCCGTTGGCGACGGCGCCGGTGACGATGAGGTCACGCTCGCGTGCGTAGATCTGCTGGCCCGAGCGCACCGAACCGGCATGGTGCTGCGCGCCCTGCATGCTGCCGGGCGGCGGCGCGGACAGGATCGGTTCGCGCTGCACCGCCGGGGCGGGCTCGGCGCGCGTGGCCGGTTCGGCGGCGGGAGCGCTGCCCTGGGCCGGCTCGTAGGCGGCGCGGAACTTGGCGATCAGCGGCAGGCCCATGCGCTTGGCCAGCGCCTCGGTTTCGCTGGTGCCGTAGGCCAGGCCCACCGGCAGCATGCCGGCGCTGCGCACCGCTTCGAGCAAGGCATCGACGGCGCCGTCGTCGGGCAGGTTGAGCAGGTGGCTCAGGTCCAGCACCACGGCGGCGCGGGCAAACATCTGCGGCGCGGCGCGCACGCGGCGTTCGAGTTCGTCGCACAGCGCGGCGGCGTCGACCCGGCGCACGCGCACGCAGGCAATGCCGACCTGGCCGAAGCGCAGATCGCAGGCATCGGTGGTATCCATTTTTGCATTCATGGGCGCCGCTCTCCGGCGAGGCGGCGCGGGGTGGAATCGTGCAGGGCAGGGCGTTCGCGTTCGGCCAGCCACGGTACGTCGGGCAGGCCGCCGTGTTCGAGCCAGGTGTCGCGCACATAGGCGTAGCTGGGCAGGTCGCGGGCCAGCAGGCTGACCTGCGGGCCGTGCTCGCCCATGCGCTGCTGGCCCACTTCCTGGAAGCCGTAGGTGCCGTGGAAGAGCACCACCACGTCGTCGCGCGGCTCCAGGAACACCTCGCAGGTGAGCAGCGGAACGCGCACCTCGGCGTAGCTGTGCACGTCGCAGTAGAAGATGCGGCCCAGGCCGTGGCGGCGGTAGGCGTTCGCGATCACGATGCGGTCGATGTAGACGAACTGCGGGTAGTGTTCGGCAAACCAGCGGTAGTTCGGGCTGGCGTAGTCGCTGCCTTCGCGCAGCGCGATCAGGAACCCGGCCAGGTGACCGTCGATTTCGGCCACGCGGAAATACTCGGCGTGCTCGTGGAAGTAGCGCAACTGGGCTGTATCGAGGGCGAGGATGGAGCGACCGGCGGCGTTGTTGAGCGCCAGTACGGCATCCAGGTCGTGCTCGCGCACGTCGCGGATGGCAAGGGCCATTCGTTGCTCCGCAATGATGGAATCGGGGACGAGGTCGGGCAGCAGCCTCGCGCAATGGCCCATTATGACATGCGGCCGTGGCCCTTACATCTCGCAAGGGCACATGTAAAAGCTTCGTAAAGCGGCGGCCGGGAGGCGCCCCCGGCCATGACTTCTCGCGCATTGCGCGAAACCCCCGCACGTCCAATGATGCAGGGATGCGCTGGCCCTTCTTCAACCATATCCGCCTGCTCCGCTATGCGGGCTTCTTCACTTACCTGTCGGCCGGCACGCCGCTGGTGACGAACTGGGCTGCCGAGCGTCTCGACCAGCTGCACCGTCCGAATTTCTCGCTGCTGCTGTGGACCCTGTGCTACCTGATCTTCGGCCTGATGTACTGGCTGCTGACCAGCAACCTCGGCTCGCGCCGCTATCCTGTGCTGAAGCTGCTGGGGCTGGCCTTGATGACGGCGGCGGCGGTGGCGGTGGGCTGGTACAGCCACAGCGGCCTGTCGGCGATGCTGATGGTGGTCGCCTCGCTGGTGCTGCCGTGGCTGCTGCCGTTCTGGCTCGCCGCGTTCTGGCTGGTGCTGCAGCATCTGAGCCTGGTGGCGGTCTTCGCGGGCTGGCCCGAATACGATCACAGCATCGCGGTGGGCTTCATCCAGGCCAGCATCTACCTGGGCATCTCGGTACTGGTGTTCGTGACCTCGACGGTGGCCAGCCAGCAGGCCGAACAGCGCGAGGTGCAGCGCCGGCTGAATTCCGAACTGCGCGCCACCCGCGCCCTGCTGGCCGAGTCCAGCCGGATCGCCGAGCGCATGCGCATCGCGCGCGACCTGCATGACTTGATCGGCCATCACCTGACCGCGCTGAGCCTGAACCTGGAGGTGGCCAGCCACCTCACCAACGAGTCCGCGGGCGCGCACGTGCGCAAGGCGCAGAGCACGGCCAAGCTGCTGCTGGCCGATGTGCGCGAGGTGGTCAGCGAGCTGCGCCAGGACGACGCGATCGACCTGACCCAGGCGCTGCGCAGCCTCACCGAGGGCGTGCCCGGCCTGAGCGTGCACGTGGTCATGCCGCCGCGCTTCAGCGTGGAGGACCCGCGTCGCGCCCAGGTGCTGCTGCGTTGCGCCCAGGAAATCATCACCAATACCGCCAAGCACGCCGGCGCGCGCAATCTGTGGCTGAACTTCGCCTATGCCGGGGAAAATTTGCTTGGCCTGCACGCGCGCGACGACGGTCGCGGCGCCGAGAACGTCGAGCCGGGCAATGGCCTGTCCGGCATGCGCGAGCGGCTGGCTGAATTCGGCGGCAGCGTGACGCTGGATGCCGGGCTGAGCCAGGGTTTTGCGTTGACCGTGCGGCTGCCGCTGGGCGAGCACACGGCGCTGGCGCACGCGCCGACGCGGTTTGAGCCGCCGGCGCTGAATGTGTCGTAATCTTGGCGGCCCGCGCCGGGGCGCAAAGTGCGCCGATGTTGGCAGCGGCTCCGACCGCCAGCTGTCAGTATCATTTCCTTAAGTCACGTTTGTCCGAGGATCCGCGATGATTTCCGTTTGTCTCGTCGACGACCAGAATCTGGTGCGCCAGGGCGTTCGATCGCTGCTGGACCTGGCTGAAGATATCCGCGTGGTGGCCGAGTGCGCCGACGGCGCCCAGGCGGTGCAGGACATCCCGCGAGTCAAGCCCGACGTGGTGCTGCTGGACCTGCGCATGCCGAACATGAGCGGGCTGGAAGTGCTGCAGGCGTTGTCCGCCCGCAACGAGCTGCCGCCGACCATCATCCTCACCACCTTCGACGACGACCAGTTGGTGCTGCAGGGCCTCAAGGCCGGCGCCCGCGGCTATCTGCTGAAGGACGTCTCGCTGGAGCAACTGGTCGAGGCCGTGCGCACCGTGGCCGGCGGCGGCTCGCTGGTGGCGCCGATGGTCACCCAGCGCCTGATGGCCGGGGTGGCGCGGATGCAGAACAATTTCACCAGCCTGGAGCAGCCCGACCCGCTGACCGAGCGCGAGACCGAGATCCTGCGGCTGCTGTCCGGCGGCTACAGCAACAAGGAGATCGCCAATTCGCTGAAGGTGGCCGAAGGCACGGTGAAGAACCACGTTTCCAACATCCTGTCCAAGCTCGGCGTGCGCGACCGCACCCGCGCCGTGCTGAAAGCGCTGGAAATGGGCATCGTCTGAAACAGGCCGGGCGCTGGCCCGGCGCCGTCGTCACGGGGCCCTGCAGCAGCTCGCTTTTGGCCTTCCGGATGGGGCGACGCCGACGATAGCGTTCCAGCCCGTGAGCAAGTAACATCCGTAGCTTCGGCGTTTGCCGACCCCCTGCCATGGCCCTCGGGATGAACCCTCGGGCGGGCCCGCGCGGACGGCTGGGGCAACACTATCTAGGTATGGCGTAAAGACGCTTCGGAGAACTCTGGAATGATGCGTGTCTTTGAATTTCTTGTTGCCCTGGTCATCGTTGCGATCATCGGTGTCCTGGCGGCTGTGGTCATGCCCGGCAGCGGTCATGTGGAGCGCCAGCTGGTCATCGGCAAGGACATGCGGCAGGTCTACGACGTGCTCGACAACTATCGCCGGTTGCCGGACTACTCCGTACTGCGCTCGTTCGACCCGAACATCCAGTTCAACTTTTCCGGCAAGGCCTATGGCCCGGGCGCCGAAGTCAGCTGGACCAGCACCGACCCCAAGGTCGGCAACGGCGGCCTGACCATCGCCAGCGCCACGCCGGAGTTCGACAAGATCGACAGCAACACCAAGACCGCCAGCATCGTCTGGAACCTGGACAACAGCTGGCGCGGCCTGGACAAGCATTTCACGCTGGACCTGGAGCGCCAGGGCAGCCGCGGACAGCTGACCCAGGTCACCTGGTCGTATGACGTTTCCTACGGCTGGAACCTGGTCAACCGCTTCGCCAACCTGTACATCCATGGCGATCCCGACTCGTTCATCCAGTTCAGCCTGAACAACCTGCAGAACGTGCTGGCCGGCGTGCCGAACATCGACTACAGCCAGCTGATCCCGTACATCGAACAGACCCAGCCGACCCCGGTCCTGCTGGTGTCCACCTCGATCCAGCGCAAGGACGGCATGGAGGCGGTGGAAGACGCCGTGACCAAGGCCAACACCGAGATCCAGGCGGCCGCCAAGAAGCTCGGCGTGAACGTCACCGGCTCGCGCATCCTGATCACCACCAACTACGGCGACCAGACCTACAGCTTCGACGTGGCGTTCCCGATCGACTCCAGCACGCTGACCATCAATGGCCAGAGCGAGCAGCTGACCGCGGCGACCCCGCCGTCGCTGGATGCCTCCGGCGCGCCGGCCGAGGCGAGCAGCGCGGCCGCTGCCGCGGACGCCAGCGTCGCTGCCGGCAGCCGTGACCGCTACGGCCGCCTGGTGGTGGACGGCAACGTGCGCGCCACGCTGGCCTTCGGCGGCGCGGCGCTGAAGGGCGTGTGGAACGGCACCTTCGCCGGCGTGCCGCAGACCCGCGACATGCTCAAGGCCTATGCGCAGACCCACGGCTACAAATACGACGACGTGGTCAACCGCGCCTACGACGTGATCGCGACGCCGGAAGTGAAGGATGCCGGCGGCAACATCACGACCTACGCGAAGTACAACGTGTTCCTGCCGATCAGCAATGCGCCGGAGCAGACTCCGGAACAGGAAGCCGGCTTGCAGCCGCCGACGCTCGAAGAGGCGCCGGCCGCGTCGGGCACGGCACCGGCCCCGGCCGGCAGCGCTGCCGCACCGGCCGAGGCAGCCAGCGCCGGCGAATAAGCCGGGCGCCGCTGCAGCACATCGAGAGGCCCTTCCATCCGGAAGGGCCTTTTCGTTTCAGGGCCGCGGATCGATGTCTTTGCGGTACATTGCAGGGCGATCCGCGGCGCCGGCCGGTCAAGCCGCCCGTGCACGACGTGACACCCCGCCACAGCCCACCGCCGGACATGATCGAGACCGACCAGCTCACCCGATGCTATGGCAACCTGACCGCAGTGGACGCACTGAGCATTCGTGTCGAGCCCGGCCAGGTGCTCGGCCTGCTCGGACCCAATGGCGCCGGCAAGTCCACCGCGATGCGCATGATCGCCGGGTTCCTGGTGCCCACCTCGGGCACCGCGCGGGTTTGCGGCTACGACGTCGTCCGCGAGCCGTTGAAGGCGAAGCGCGCGCTCGGCTACCTGCCCGAGGGCGCGCCCAGCTACGGCGAGATGACGGTGCGCGAGTTCCTGCAATTCATCGTGCGCATGCGCGGACTCAAGGCCGAGGCAGGCTACCGGCAATTCGACGCGGTGGTGCAGCAACTGCAGCTGGAGGACGTGCTGGGGCTGTGCATCGACACGCTGTCGAAGGGCCTGCGCCGGCGCGTCGGACTGGCCCAGGCGATCCTGCACGACCCGCCGGTGCTGATGCTGGACGAACCCACCGACGGCCTCGATCCGAACCAGAAGCATGCGGTGCGCCAGCTGATCGACATGATGGCGCGCGACCGCACGATCCTGATCTCCACCCATCTGCTGGAGGAAGTGCACGCGCTGTGCAACCGGGTGGTGATCATCGCCCGCGGCAAGCTGCTGGCGGATGCCACGCCGGCCGAGCTGGAGGCGCGCTCGCGTTATCACGGCGCGGTGTCGTTCAGCGCGCCGGGCAGCGGCATGTCGCAGGAGATGCTGGGCCGCCTGCCGCAGGTGGCGGCGATCGAGGTCGATCCGCTGGACGGCCGCATCACGGTGTTCCCGAAACCGGGCGAGCGGATCCTGGAGGCGGTCGAGACGCTGCTGCGCGAACAGGGGCTGGAGGTGTCGGAGATCCAGCTCGAGCGCGGCCGGCTGGACGAGGTGTTCCGCCATATCACCACCTGTGACGGCGATGCTGCCGGAGGCCACGCATGAGCCCGGTCAACGCCGTGCTTCGGCGTGAGCTGCGCAGCTATTTCGTGACGCCGGTGGCGTACGTGTTCCTGGTGATTTTCCTGGTGCTGGCCGGCATCCTCACGTTCTATGCGGGCGATTTCTACGAGCGCGGCCAGGCCGACCTGCAACCGTTCTTCATGATGCATCCGTGGCTGTATCTGATCCTGGTGCCGGCGATCACCATGCGCATGTGGGCGGAGGAAGCCAAGGGCGGCACGCTGGAGTTGCTGCTGACCCTGCCGCTGACGCTGTGGCAGGCGATGCTGGGGAAGTTCTTCGCGGCGTGGCTGTTCATCGGGCTGGCGCTGGTACTGACGTTCCCGATCTGGATCACCGTCAACTACCTGGGCTCGCCGGACAACGGCGTGATCCTGGCCGGCTACCTGGGCAGCTGGCTGATGGCGGGGAGCTTCATCGCCATCGGTGCCTGCCTGTCCGCGCTGACCCGCAGCCAGGTGGTGGCGTTCATCCTCACCGCGCTGGTGTGCGTGCTGCTGATCCTGGTCGGCCAGCCGCAGGTGCTGGATTTCTTCTCAGGCACCTTGCCGCGCAAACTGATCAACGCGGTGGCGCACTTGTCCATGCTGCGGCACTTCGAGGCGATCGCGCGTGGCGTGCTGGATATCCGCGACCTGATGTATTTCCTGCTCAGCACGATCGGCTGGCTCGTCGCCGGCGTACTGCTGCTCGACCTGAAACGGACGCGTTGACGCCATGCCCCGTTCGCGCCTGCATCGCCTGTTCACCACACCGCTGCAACTGACCCGGCGCGGCGTGCTGTATGGCGCGCTGGTGCTGCTGGTGCTGCTGTTCGTGCCGCTGATCGTGGCCAGCAGCCGCTGGCTGCATGCCGCGCGGGTCGACCTCACCACCGACAAGCTGTACACGCTGACGCCGGGCACGCTGCACATCGTCGATACGTTGAAGCGGCCGCTGCGGCTGACCCTGTATTTCTCCGAGCATGCCACCCGCGACCTGCCGCAACTGCGCAGCTACGAGCAGCGCGTGCGCGAGATGCTGCAGGAGATGGTGGCGCGTTCGCACGGCCATATCCGCCTGCAGATCATCGACCCGGTGCCGTATTCCGACGATGAGGCCAGCGCCGAAGGCAATGGCCTGACCGCGGCGAACGGCGGCAGCAACGGCGAGCGGGTGTTCTTCGGCCTGGCCGGCAGCGCCATGTCCGGCAGCCTCGAGAGCGAGGGCACGGACGACCGCGTGCCGGAAAAGACACTGGCGATCGCATTCTTCGATCCGGCCCGCGAGGCCTTCCTGGAATACGACATCGCCAAGCTGCTGTACGAGTTGAACCAGGCCAGCAAACCGCCGATCGGGGTGATCAGTTCGCTGCCGGTCGAAGGCAACCCCATGCTCAGCGAGCAGCCGTGGACGGTGCTGCAGCAGCTCGGCCAGCTGTTCGACGTGAGGACGCTGGATTCGTCGACGCTGCGGAAGGTCGACGACAACATCAGGGTGTTGCTGCTGATCCATCCCAAGCGGTTGCCACCCGACGCGCAGTACGCGATCGACCAGTACGTGCTGCGCGGCGGTCACCTGGTGGTGTTCGTCGACCCCGACGCGGAACTCGACACCTCGCCGTACGGACCCGACAGCATCACCTTCCCCGATCACGGCTCGGACCTGCCGCGGCTGTTCAAGGCCTGGGGGGTGAGTTACGACCCGCACAAGGTGGTGCTGGACCGCGCGCGCGCGCTGCAGATCGAGCTGGCCGGCAGCAGCCTCAACCATCCGGCGATGCTCGACCTCGGCGCGCAGGAACTGAACCGCAACGACGTGGTTACCGCCAGCCTGCAACGCATCAACGTGTCCACCGCGGGCTATTTCGACCTGGCCGCGGACGCGCGCACGCGGCTCGTGCCGCTGCTGCAGAGCAGCGCCGAGGCCGAGGTGGTGCCGACCCAGCGAGTACTGGATGCGAACAGCGACCCCACGACGCTGCTGCAGGATTACAAGCCGGACAACGCGCACTACGTGCTGGCGGCGCGCCTGCGCGGCACGTTCGAGAGCGCGTTCCCCGAGCGGGCCGGCGTGGCGGGCCACCGGGCCAGGTCGGCGTCGAATGCCGAGGTGATCCTGGTCGCCGACACCGACCTGCTCAGTGACCGGCTATGGGTGGAGCCGCAGAACATCCTCGGCCAGACCATGATGCGGGTCTTCGCCAACAACGGGGATTTCGTCACCAACCTGGTGGACAACCTCAGCGGTTCCTCGGCGCTGCTGTCGATTCGCGGCCGCTCCACTTCGCAGCGGCCGTTCACGCGTGTGCAGGCTTTGCGCAACGTGGCCGACCAGAAATTCCTGCAGAAAGAGCAGGAGCTGGAACAGGAGCTCGCCGACACCCGGCGCCGGCTGGACGAACTGCAGCCGACCAAGGGTGGCCACGCCAGCACGGCCACCGCCGAGCAGCGCCGCGAGATCGAGCAGTTCCGCCAGCGTCAGCTGGCGATCAACAAGGAATTGCGCGACGTGCAGCACCAGCTCAACGCCGAGATCGACGCGCTCGGCCTGCGCCTGAAGTTCATCAACATCGTGCTGGTGCCGGCGCTGGTGGTGTTGCTCGGCCTGCTGTACGGCTGGCGGCGCACCCGGTACAGCCGCCAGCGGCGGTGAAAGCGGCAATCTGCCGCAAGCCCGTGGCACCGCTGCGGCTGACTCTGCCGGCGCGCGGCATTATGCTGGGAGGTCGCCGGCCGTTGCCGGCGCAGACAGAAGTGCCGGTGCAGTGACTGCAACCTTGCTGAAATGGATCGTGCCGTGGGAGTTCTCGTGGGTCTTGCTCGCGTGCTTCGTGTCGGCCAGCGTGCTGTACCTGCGCGGCAGCCGCCGGCTGCCGGTCAGCTTCGGCCGCAAGCTGGCGTTCTGGTGCGGCATGGCGATCATCTACCTGTCGCTGCACACGTACCTGGATTACTACGCCGAGCATGAGTTCTTCATGCATCGCATCCAGCAGTTGCTGCTGCACCACATCGCGCCGCTGCTGATCGTCACCGCGTATCCGGCCACGGTGTTGCGCGCCGGCCTGCCGCTGGCCTGGCGGGTGCGCCTGCTGCGGCCGCTGCAGCGCTCCTGGCCGTGGCGGCTGGTCAGCGGCGTATTGCTGAATCCCACCGTGGCGACGCTGCTGTTCATCGCCTTCATCCTGGTCTGGCTGATCCCGTCCATGCAGACGCTGGCGATGCTGGACTGGCGCATCTACCGCTTCATGAACTGGAGCATGCTGGTCAGCGGCTTCGCCTACTGGTCGCTGGTGCTGGACCATCGGCCGCATCCGCCGGGGCGGATGACCGCCGGACTGCGTGTGCTGTCGCCGGCGATCACCATGACGCCGCAGATCGTGGCCGGCGCGATCGTCACGTTCTCCAAGACCGACCTGTACCCGATCTTCGAGATCTGCGGCCGCGCGTTCACCTTCAACGTGCTGACCGGGCAGCTGATCGGCGGCGTGATCATCTGGGTGCCTTCGGCGCTGGTGGAATCGATCGGCGGCCTGATGGCGCTGCGCATGTGGCTGCGCCTGTCGCGCAACGGCCGGTTGCCGCGCAGGCCGCTGCGTCGGCCCGCGGCCCGCCGCGCGACCGCGGTCGATACGGCCGTGCCGGACTGAGTTTCGCCGCGGGCTCAGTGGCCGTGCGGCATCGCGCCGTGGTCCATCGCCGGCATCGCGTGGTCGGTGTGTCCGTCGCCGGCGTCCAGCGCATTCGCCGGGCGCGCGATGAAATCGGTGGCCAGCGTGCTGCCGTCGCCGAACTGCAGCGTCAGCGTGACGGTGTCGCCGGGTTTCACCGGCGCGTTCGGCTGCATCAGCATCAGGTGATAACCAGCCGGGGCCAGCTCCGCCTTGCCGTGCGCGGGCACGTTCAGCGCGTCGACCATGCTCATGCGGCTCATGCCGCCCGCGCGCGAACTCTGGTGCAGCATCACCTCGGCGTACACCGTGCTGCCGGCGCCGCGCAGCGCGACCGGCTGCTCGCCATCGTTTTCCAGCGTGACATAAGCACCGGCCGGCAGCGCGCCGGGCAGCACGCGGATCCAGGCGTGGCTGGCGCGGATGTGATCGGCGTCGGTGGCGTGGGCACCGCCGGCCAGCAGCAGGCCGGACAGCAGCAACGACAGCGTGGGTGACTTCATGGGGTGGCTCCGGTGTCGAGCAGCAGGTGCAGGTCGTGCACCAGGTCATCCTGCGAGGCGGACGGCGTGGCCAGCACGCGCGCGCGGCCGTCGCGGTCGAACACGTAGATCGCCGAGCTGTGGCTGACTTCGTAGGCTCCGTCGGCCGAGCTGGGCTCGCGGGTGAAGGCGGAGCGATAGCGCTTGCTCAGCGCCTCGACGCTGCGCGCATCACCGACCAGGCCCACGGCCCGCTTGTCGAATGCGTTGACGTAGGCGTGCATGATCGCCGGCGTGTCGCGCGCCGGATCGACGCTGACGAACAGGATCCGCGCACCGTCGGCCAGCGGCCCCAGCCGCTGCATCACCACGTGCAACTGCGCCAGGGTCAGCGGGCAGACGTCGGGGCAGTGGGTGTAGCCGAAGTACAGCAGCACCACCTTGCCGCGGTAGTCGGCGCCGGTGACGGCCTTGCCGCTGTCGTCGGTGAGCTTGAAGTCGAGGTCGGGCATGTGTCCGCTGATGTTGGTCAGCCGGAACGGCAGCGGCTCGCCGCGGTGGCAGCCGCCCAGCAGCAGGCCGGCGGCAAGCAGCAGGAACAGCAGGGCGGGGCGCAGCCAGTGACGGGGCTTCATGCGAGAATCCTGGGTCTTCATCCGTTCAAGCATACGACACCGGCCGCGTTGCCGGGTCCGCCGACCAGGGGATACGAACACGATGCGACAAATTGTCAGTACCCGCGTCGCCCTGCTGATCGGTGTCACCGGCGCCAGCGCGGTGCTGCTGGGCGCCTTCGGCGCGCATGCGTTGCGCGGCGTGCTCGACGCCCGTGGCGCCGAGTTGTGGCATACGGCGGTGAACTACCACGCATGGCATGCGCTGGCGCTGGCCGTGGCGGCGGGGCTCGGGCGTGGCCACAGCGGACGCGTCGCGATGGCGGCGTTCGTCGTCGGCATCGTGCTGTTCAGCGGCAGCCTGTACGCATTGGCGCTGGGTGCGCCGCGCTGGGTCGGGATCATCACGCCATTCGGGGGGCTCGCCTTCGTTGCCGGCTGGCTCGCGCTCGGGTGGGCGTTGCGCACGCGTAACGAATAGTTCTTGCAGTTGTCATTCCATGGTCATGGCTGGTTGCGATGGTGCCGGCATGAACACGCAGATCGCCTTCCGCCATCGATCTCTTGCGGCGTGGTCACCCGGCCGCATTCCCCGCAGCTTGCCCGTCGTCGTGTTGCTTGCGCTGTTCTCGGCATGCCTGCTGTGGTGGTGCTGGCCGGCAGCCGATCGTGCGGCGGAACAGCCTTCGATCCAGCAACTCGTGCACTGGCAGGATGCGGACCATGATTGGCTACTGGTGGTCGACCCGGCAACCCGCGAGCTGGTGGTCTACGACGCCACCGACGGCCGTCCGCTGGAGCGTCTCGGCGCGGACGACGGCTTGCCGGACGTGCAGTCGATCGCGCAGCAGGGGTCGTGGTTGTTCGTGACGGGCCGGCAGCACCCGAAGCTGCGCCTGCTGAAGTTGCCGGAGCTGCAGGCGGTTGCCGCAAGCGACCGCTAGAAACCGCCGGCCAGCGGCAGGGCCACGTGCAGCATCAGGTCCGCGCAGAAGTGCGCCAGCATCGCGTGCTCCAGCCCGTACTTCCAGAACAGGCCGCCGAACACGACGGCGACGACGGCGTTCAACAACACAATGCGCGCGACGAGCAGCGGGGTGCCGAGCAGGCCGGCGGCATGCGCGGCGGGCAGGTGGCCGGCG
The DNA here is from genome assembly GCF_040548735.1 of Rhodanobacter soli. Lineage (NCBI taxonomy): Bacteria > Pseudomonadati > Pseudomonadota > Gammaproteobacteria > Lysobacterales > Rhodanobacteraceae > Rhodanobacter > Rhodanobacter soli. The sequence continues at coordinate 54,412 of NZ_JBEPSD010000002.1, forward strand.
CCGAACAACAGCGCGGCCAACACGATCGCCAGCGCTAACATCCACGGCCGCGCCACGCGCCGGTTGCAGCGCGCCAGCAGCCACACCAGCGCGCTGACCAGCAGCAGCCGGCACAGCACTTCCTCCACGATGCCGCCGTAGAACGAAGCCAGCGCACCGCGCCACGCCTGCACGGTGTCCTCCGCATGCTTCGGGCCGAGCGCCGACAACCCGACCACCAGCAACGCGGCCAGCACGCCGAGCATGACAGCCAGCCACCAGTGCGGGCGCCGTGCCGGATCGCGCGGCCGCCGGTATACCCAGGCGCGCAACCATGGCGCATCGAGACCGTACGGCGCGCCCAGGTACAGGCCAAGCCAACCCAGCAGCCAGCACAGCATGCCGGTCTCCACCGCCGCCTTCAGCACGATGACCGGCAAGGGCAATGGCAGCGCGGCGAATTTCTGCGGCGTCAGCGCCATCGCATACGGCATCAGCGCCAGCGTGGCCAGCGCACCGGCGACGCCGAACAGTGCGGCGAGTTTCACGTGCGGGCCGCTGACCGGCAGGATGGACGGGTTGGCGGACATGCGTGCGTACTCCCCGTGAGCGGTTCAATCCGCGTCGTTGTCGTCGGCTGCCGGCCTGGCCGGGCCGGTCTTCAGCCGGCCGGCCTTGCGCAGCGCGTCGCGCAGCACGTATTCGATCTGTGCGTTGACGCTGCGCAGCTCGTCGTCCGACCAGCGCTGCATCGCGTCCAGCACGGTGGCGCTGATGCGCAGCGGGTAGGCTTTTTTCTCGACGGTCATCGTGACGCGTCAGTACAGCGTGCCGGTATTCAGCACCGGCTGGGTGCCGCGCTCGCCGCACAGCACCACCAGCAGGTTGCTTACCATCGCCGCCTTGCGCTCCTCGTCGAGGTTCACCACGCCGCGCTGGCTGAGCTGGTCCAGCGCCATCTCGACCATGCTCACCGCGCCTTCGACGATTTTCGTGCGGGCCGCGATGATCGCGCCGGCCTGCTGCCGCTGCAGCATCGCCTGGGCGATTTCCTGGGCGTAGGCGAGGTGGCTGATGCGCGCCTCGACCACCTGCACACCGGCCTTCCCGAGGCGGGTCTGGATTTCGTCGCGCAGGTGCGAGTTGATCACGTCGCCATGGCTGCGCAGCGACGGCTTGCCGTCGTCATGGGCGTCGTACGGGTAGCTCTGCGCCATCTGCCGCAGCGCCGATTCGCTCTGGATGTGCACGTAGTTCTCGTAGTCGTCCACGCAGAACACCGCTTCGGCCGTATCCAGCACCTGCCATACCACCACGGCGCCGATCTCGATCGGGTTGCCGTCGTTGTCGTTGACCTTCAGCTTGCCGCTCTCGAAATTGCGCACCCGCAACGAGATGCGCTGGCGGCTGTAGAACGGGTTGGTCCAGCGCAGGCCTTCGTGGCGCACCGTGCCGGCGTACTTGCCGAACAGCTGCAGCACCTGGCCCTCGTTCGGGGCGACCTGGAAAAAGCCTTTCAGCATGAAGCCGTCGACGGCCAGCAGGATCACGCCGGCAAGTATCCGAGCCACGGGAGGGGCGTCCGGATGGGCGTGAATTGCCGAAACCACCAGCGCTGCGCCGAGGCCGGCGAGCACCAGGCACAGCCCGATGAAGGGAATGCCGGCGACGGAAAAGCCATTGCGTTCGTTCATGTGTTGTCTCCCTGAGGTGTACTGATTAGATATCAAATTGATATCAGTTGCAATAAGGGTGGTGACACTTCCCGAGAAGGGCAGCAGGTCGCGTTGTAACCCGGCCGCATACAATGCGGGTTTGCCCGCACCGGAGAACCCGATGAAGCCATTCGGCACGCCCTATTCCGACCATGCGTTGCGCGTCCTGCTGCTCGGCGCCGGCGAGTTGGGCAAGGAGGTGGCGATCGAACTGCAGCGCTACGCGGTGGAAGTGATCGCGGTGGATCGCTATGCGAATGCGCCGGCCATGCAGATTGCCCATCGCAGCCACGTCGTCGACATGCTCGACGGCAAGGCGTTGCGCGCGGTGATCGAGCTGGAAAAACCCGACCTGGTGGTGCCGGAGATCGAGGCGATCCACACGCCGACCCTGATCGAGCTGGAGAAGGAGGGGCAGCGGGTGATCCCGACGGCCCGCGCGGCATGGCTGACGATGGACCGCGAGGGCATCCGCAAGCTGGCCGCCGAGGAACTGAAATTGCCGACCTCGCCGTACCGCTTCTGCGATGACGAATCACAGTACCGCGAGGCGGCGGCCGCGATCGGCTACCCGTTCGTGATCAAGCCGGTGATGAGTTCGTCCGGCAAGGGCCAGAGCGTGGTGCGCGGCACCGACGAGCTGCAGCATGCGTGGGATTACGCGCAATCCGGCGGGCGCGCCGGCAAGGGCCGGGTGATCGTCGAGGGTTTTGTCGACTTCGACTACGAGATCACCATGCTCACCGTGCGGCATGTCGATGGCGTGAGCTTCTGCGCGCCGATCGGCCATCGCCAGGAGGAGGGCGACTACCGCGAATCGTGGCAGCCGCAGCCGATGAGCGATGCCGCGCTGGCCGAGGCGCAGCGGCAGGCGGCGGCGGTCACCGGCGCGCTGGGCGGCTGGGGCGTGTTCGGCGTGGAGTTCTTCGTGAAGGGCGATGCGGTGATTTTCTCCGAGGTCAGCCCGCGGCCGCACGACACCGGCCTGGTCACCCTGATCTCGCAGGAATTCTCCGAGTTCGCCTTGCATGCACGCGCGATCCTCGGCTTGCCGATTCCGGTGATCCACCAGTACGGGCCGTCGGCCTCGTGCGCGGTGCTGGTCGAGGGCGACGGCACGGGGCCGCGCTACCACGGCGTCGCCGCGGCACTGGCCGAGCCGGACACGCAGCTGCGCATCTTCGGCAAGCCCGCGGTGAAGGGTCGCCGGCGCATGGCGGTGACGCTGGCGCGCGCCGGGTCGCTGGAGGCGGCGGTGGGCAAGGCGGTGCGTGCGGCTGGGCATTTGCGCATCGAGTTGTGAGCGCGGGCGTCAGTCCAGCTCAATGCGATAGGCTTGCGTGACGAGGCTCCTGCAAGTACGACGGGCGGTCTGTCATGGCCGCTGATTGATCGAGGGTGATGAAATGGAATCGACAGGATTTGCACACTGGCTGGTCGTGCTGGTCGAACTGGTTGCGGCCTTTGCCCTGCTACTGCTGGCACTGGTGGTGGTGGTGCTGCTGGTGACCTGGGTGGTCGACCGCAACCAGACCGGCAATGCGGTGCTGCGCAACTTCCCGATCATCGGCCACTTCCGCTACTGGTTCCTGCACCTGGGCGAGTTCTTCCGCCAGTACCTGTATTCCAGCGACCGCGAGGAGATGCCGTTCAACCGCGCGCAGCGCACCTGGGTCTATCGCGCTGCGAAGAACGTCGACAACACCAACGCGTTCGGCTCCAGCCGCGACCTGCGCGCCGAGGGCGTGCCGTTCTTCGTCAACGCGCCGTTCCCGGACCTTGGCGTGGACCACGTCGAGCCGGTGCCGGTGACGATCGGCCCGTACGCGCGCGAGCCGTACAGCCACGCGGCGTTCTTCAACATCTCGGCGATGAGCTTCGGCGCGTTGTCGGCACCGGCGGTGCGCGCGCTGTCGCGTGGCGCGGCGAAGGCGGGCATCTGGATGGATACCGGCGAGGGCGGGCTGGCGCCGTACCATCTGGAAGGCGGCTGCGACATCATCTTCGAGATCGGTACCGCCAAGTACGGCGTGCGCACGCCCGACGGCAAGCTGGACGACGGCAAGCTGCTGGCGATCTGCGCGCACCCGCAGGTGAAGATGGTCAGCATCAAGCTCGGCCAGGGCGCCAAGCCGGGCATGGGCGGTCTGCTGCCGGGCGCCAAGGTCACCGCCGAGATCGCCGCGATCCGCGGCATCCCGGTCGGTGAGGATTCGCAGAGCCCGAACCGCCACCTCGACATCGGCAACGTGTCGCAGCTGATGGACAGCATCGGCCATATCCGTGAACTCACCGGCAAGCCGGTGGGTTTCAAGGCGGTACTGGGCGGGGTGGAGTGGATCGGCGAGCTGTGCGATGAAGTGCACAAGCGCGGCATCGCGAGCGCGCCGGACTTCATCATCGTCGACGGTTCCGAAGGCGGCACCGGCGCGGCGCCGCAGACCCTGATGGAAGGCGTCGGCCTGCCATTGCACGAGGCGCTGCCGGCGCTGATCGACATGCTGATCGTCAAGGGCCTGCGCGAGCGCATCAAGGTGGTCTGCTCGGGCAAGTGCATCACCGCCTACGACGTGGCGTGGGCGCTGTCGATCGGCGCGGACTTCGTCAACTCCGCGCGCGGCTTCATGCTGGCGCTGGGTTGCATCCAGTCATTGCAGTGCAACCGCAACACCTGTCCCACCGGCATCACCACGCAGAACCCGAAACTGCAGCGCGGCCTGGTGGTCAGCGACAAGAGCGAGCGGGTGTTCCATTACGCGAAGAACGTGATGCACGAAGTCGGCATCATCGCGCACAGCTGCGGCGTCAGCGAACCGCGCCAGCTCAACCGCGGGCACTGTCGCGTGGTCGGCGATGACGGGTTGTCGATCCCGCTGGAGAAGCTGTTTCCATATCCGCGGCCGGCAACGCGGCAGGCCGCGGTCGACGCGTAGCTCAGGCCAGCGCCTGCCAGCCCTCGGCCGTGCGGATCTGCAGCGGCTTGAAGCGCCGCTTGTAGTCCATCTTCGGATGGCCGTCGATCCAGAAGCCCAGGTACAGCCACGGCATACCGCGGCGGCGCGCCAGCAACACCTGCTGCAGGATCGCGTAGGTGCCCAGTCCGCGCGCGGTTTCGTCGGGGTCGTAGAAGGTGTAGACCGCCGAGACGCCGTTGAGGCAGACGTCGGTGACCGCCACGGCGAGCAGGCGTTCGCCCAGGCGCAGTTCCATGAACAGGGTGGGGCTCCACGGCGCGGTGAGGAAACGGCGGAAATCGCTGGCTTCCGCATCGTCCATGCCGCCGCCGGCGTGGCGGCTCTGCAGGTAGCGTTCGTACAACGCGTGGCGCTCGCGGTTGTAGCCCGGGATCGATTCGCTGATGGCGAGGTCGGCGTTGCGCTTCAGGCAGCGGCGCTGGGCCCGGTCCGGCTGGAAGTTCGCCACGTCGATGCGGCACGGCGTGCAGGCGTGGCATTGCGCGCAGTTGGGGAAGTACAGATGGCCGCCGGCGCGACGGAAGCCGCGTTCCAGCGCCGGGCCGTACAACTGGTCGAGATTGGGCGCGGCCGGATCCAGCACCAGGTTCTGCGCCGTGCGGTCGGCATAGTAGCCGCACACGTGGGGCAGCGTCTGGAACAGGCGGACTTGGTCGGAACGGCGCATTCCCTGATTCTATGCCCGCGTGACGGGCGTCGCACCATCGACCTCAGATCACCCGCAAATAGCGCAGCATCGCCATGGCGAAGACGGCCAGCACCGCCAGCAGCATGATGCGGCGCACGCGGGCCACCGTATGCGCGCGCCGGTCGGCCGGCGTGGGGTTGCGTGCAGCGGCCAGCTCCTCGCCGTGGCGCACCACCGGCTCGATGCCGATCTCGCGCAGCAGGGTGCGCGCCTTGGTGTAGTCGTCCGCGTGGGTGATCCACACCTGCGCCCAGCTGCCGCGGTCGTCCTGCCGCTGCGAATAGCTGAAACGCTGCCAGGTCGGCCGGTTGTAGTTGGACCGATTGGCCACGGTGGCCTCGATGCCGTGTTCGGCCATCAAGGCGACCACGATGTCGATGTTTTCCTGGCGGGGTGAGGTATAGATCTGGCGCATGGGCGCAGTTTACGCGAATGGCCCGGCACCGGTGTTCAGTCGCCGCGCACGCGAATCAGGCCTTCCTGCGCGGTGGAGGCGACCAGCCGACCGTCGCGGCTGAAAATCTGCCCGCGTGCCAGGCCGCGACCGCCCTGGGCGGTGGGGCTGTCGAACGAGTACAGCAGCCACTCGTCGACGCGGAACGGGCGGTGGAACCACAGCGCGTGATCGAGGCTGGCCATCTGCACGTTGTGGGTGAGGTAGGAAATGCCGTGTGGCAGGGTGGCGGTGCCGATCAGGTGGAAGTCCGAGGCATAGGCGAGCAGCGCGCGATGCAGGATCGCCGAGTCATCGATCGGCGAGGTCAGCTTGAACCAGATGTGCTGGATCGGCGGCCGCTTGGCCGGATGACGCTCGTCGCGCGGCCACACCTGGCGGAATTCGAATGGGCCGTCGATACCCATCCAGCGTTGCAGCTTCACCGGCAGCCGCGCCAGCTCGTCCGGCGGCAGCGGATGCAGCGGCTCCAGATCTTCCGGTGCAGGGACTTCGGGCATCGAGGTCTGGTGCTCGACGCCGGTTTCGGGAACCTGAAACGAGATCGAACCGTTCAGGATCGGCTGGCCGTGCTGGATCGCCAGCACGCGTCGCGACGAAAACGTGCCGCCGTCGCGGGCACGCTCCACGCTGTACACGATCGGCGCCTCGATGTCGCCGGCGCGCAGGAAGTAGGCATGCAGCGAATGCGCCTCGCGCACCGGGTCGACGGTCTGCTGCGCCGCCGCCAGCGCCTGCCCCAGCACCTGTCCGCCGAACACGAAGCGGGTGCCGATGTCGCGGCTCTGGCCGCGGAACAGGTTGTCCTCCAGTCGTTCGAGTTGCAGCAACTCGACCAGTTCGGTGACGTGGTCTTCGCTCATGGCGTGTCCTTGCGGGGGTTCGCCAGTATAGCGGTGGCGGCGGCGCCCGAACCCGCATTCAGCAGGCGTCGAGCGACCCCGAGTCAGCGGGAGCGCCGGCCTCGAACGCGACCGTGACCGCGTCGGGCGCGAGGGCGGCCAGGAAGTCGCGTGCATCGAAGGCCTGGCCCGCGGCGAGTGCGCCGCTATCGCGGACACGGCCGTCGAGGATGCGTTGCAACGCCTCGACCAGTAGTGGTGCGGTGACGGCGTAGATGTCGCGTCCGCTGGCGATGGCGCGGCAAGCGTGGTTGCCGCAGCGCACGCGCACGTCGACGATGAAACTCTGTGCGGAGCGTCCGCTGTCGTCAGCGGCGACCGGCGCTGGCGTGGCCGGATCGCGCAGGTCGCGCAGCGGGGCCAGGTTCATCCACGAGTGCAGGTTGCGGCAGGCGATGTGGTGAGGCACCACGATGGCCTCGGACAGTGGAAGCAGCACGGTCTCCAGCCGCCCGAACGGCGGCGGGAAATCGGTCTCGCGCACGGGTGCAGGGTCGGGCACGGTGCGGGTGCGGCCGTGCTCGATGTACGTGCGCGGGTAATGGTTGCGCTCGCCGGTAAGGCGGGTGCCGCGCGTCGGATGCCAGCCGTCGAGCGCGACGGCGATGTCCACCGCGTCCGCGTCGGTGGCGCCGTCGAGCGCGGCGCTGGCCAGCAGATCGGCAAGGCCGCCATAGAAGGCCATCGCCGGCACCACCGTCACGCCCGCGGCTTTCGCCTCGCCATCGCGCGCCAGGGTGTCGGCCACGGCACGCTGTTCCGCCGCCACGTCGAGGTAGTGGATGCGTGCGCGCAACGCCGCATCCAGCACCGGCGCAGCGGTGTCGAGAAAAGGTCCGGCGCAGTGCAGGACGGCAGCGGTGCCGGCGAAGGCGGCATCCAGCGCAGCGGGGTCATCGGTGGAGGCGACGCGAGCCTCGACGCCGGCAACCGTGGCCAGTTCATGCAGCCTGGCCGCGTCGCGGCCGCAGGCCACCGGCACGAAACCGCGGCGGTGCAGTTCGGCCAGCACGAAGCGGCCGGTATGGCCGTAGGCGCCGTACACCGCGATGCGGAGGGCAGGATGCGCCGTCATGCCTGGTCTCCCTGCGCGGCCCACAGCCGCCGTGCTTCCTCGGCGATCACCTCGGGGCGCTCCTCGGGCCAGAACAGCTTGCTGCCCTTGAGCTGGCGCACGCCCAGCGAACGGCCGAAGGCACGGTCGAGGAAGCCGGGGTTTTCTGCAGAAAAGATCGTGTCGGCGCAGCCCCAGACGATGCGCACCGGCACGCGGGATCGCGCGAGCGCGGGGCCGATGCCGGCGAGCGCGTTCTTTTCCAGCGCGACGGCATAGGCGTGCGCGAAATCGCGGCTGCGCCGTGACGCCAGCAGCGGCGCGAAGTAGGTTTCGATGGCCTCGTCGGTGGGATGCGCGGGGTTGGCGTAGCACATGCCGCCGATGCCGGCGGCCGAGCGCGCGAGGGCATGGTTGCCGCGCCATGTGCCCAGCCATTCGTCGACGAAGCGGCCCTGTTTCGCCAGCGCGATCACCGGCAGCAGCGCCGGCGGCGGGCTGTCTTCCTCGGTGTCGCAGTTGGTCAAAAGCAGGCTGCGCACGCGTTCGGGATGGTGCGCGACCAGCAACTGCGCGACGGCGCCGCCGCTGTCGTTGGCGATCACGTCGGCGCGCCCGACCTGCAGTGCGTCGAGCAGGGCGATGAGCATGGCGACCTGCGCGTCGGGCGCGCAGGATTGCCCATCGGCGACCTCGGTGTAGCCCATGCCGAGGAAATCGGGGGCGATGCAGCGCCGGTACGGTGCCAGCCGGTCGAGCGCGCCACGCCACTGGAAGCCGTTGAGCGGGAAACCGTGCAGGAACAGCGCCGCCGGTCCGCTGCCACGCTCGACGTGGGCGATGCGGCCGAATGTGGTACGGGTGTAGCGGCGCGCGGCGTGGAAGCTCGCCGCATCCATGGACGCGGGCACGGTGCCGGCGTGCGGCCACCCGGCACAGCCGGCGATGCCGCCCGTGCAAACACCGGCGAGCGTGCCCGCGGACAGGGCGAGGAAGCGGCGCCGGGTCATTCCCGGCGCTGCCAACCTTGCGGCGAATGATGCGATTCCATCGCTCACGACTTCGCTTCCGCCTCGCGAAGTTTCTGTGCGCACTCTTCGCAGCAGACATCGACGGTGCGCCCGCCGATGGTGACCTTGATGGCGTTGCCGTCGAGCGGATAGTCGCAGGCGGCGCAGGTGTTCTCGTTCATGGTGTGTCTCCGGTAGGGCCCGCGATCGGGCAGGCACAGGAGACCACCGGCCGGCGGCGGCGGCTGTCAGGATCTTTAGCGATTCACGATGAACGGGCCAGCGCGGCCTGCCGGAATGCCGTGGGCGTGCGGCCGTAGGCCTGGCGGAACGCGGCGCTGAAATGGCTGTGGCTGGAGAAGCCCAGGTCCTGCGCCAGCGCGGCGACGTCCTCGCAGTCGGCCACCCGGTCCAGCGCGCGCGCCAGGCGCAGGCGCAGGTGGTAGCGGTACAGCGGCATGCCTTCGACCTGCTGGAAGGCCTGGGTGAGATAGACCGGCGAGCCGCCGACTTCCGCGGCGATGTCCGCCAGCGCCCAGCGCCGGGTGAGGTCGCTGGCGAGCAGCAGCTTCGCCCGGTCCACCAGCCGCTGCCGTGCACGGGACGCGCCGGGGGCATGGGTGGTGCGCGGGCCGAGGCTGCGGCATACCAGGGTCAGCGCCAGGCTCTCGGCCTCCAGCGACTCGATGCCGCCGTTGCGCAGGCTGTGGCGCAGCAGGGCCACCAGTACCTGCGCGCGCTCGTCGATGCGCAAGGCCTGGTGGCGGAACACGGGCTGGTCGCGCCGTTGCAGCATCGCGGCCGGCGCGAGTTCGCGCAGCAGCGGCTGCGACACCGACAGCGACAGGCAGGCGTCGCCGCCCGTCGCCGGGTGGCTGACCTGGTAGCCCTCGCCGGCGTTGAAGAACAGCACGTGGTTGGCGTCGGCCACCGATTGCGTGCTGCCGACGTGGCGCAGGAACAGCCCGCGATACGGGAACACCAGTTGGGTGGAGCCCGCGCATTCCTCGGCGCTGCGATGACGGCAGGCGCCGCGGCAGCACACGTCGTGCACCGCGACGGTGGACGATTGCAGCAGCGGTTGGACGTCGAACTCCGGCATGGCGGCGGGTCGAAGGGAGGCCGACGCAGTCTAGCGCAGTCGCTGCAGGCCACAGGCCGGGACGACGGCGGCCCAGGGGAAGCGCGGGCCGGGGTCGAGCTTGCGGCGGATCTGCAGCGAGGGATCGTCGCTGGCCGGCATCAGCGCGGTGTCCAGGTCCTCGTGCCCGGCGATCTGGCGCAGGTTCGGGAATGCCACGCGCAACTGCGCCAGCAGGACACTCAGCGCGGCGATCTGCGCATCGGTGTATGGCTCGTCCATCTGCTGGTGGCGCGAGTCCCACCAGTGCGGATAGCGGCCCCGGTTGACCAGCTCGATGCCGATCGAGTTCGGGTTGTGGCCGCGCACGTGGTTCGCCACGCGGGTACCGGGCACATAGCGGTACACCGCTCCGTCGCGGTCGACGTAGTAATGGCCGCTGTTGCCGGCGCCGCTGGCGTGCAGCACTTTCTCGCCGTACTCGCGCGCCATGGCCAGGTCCGGCAACTCGGTGCAGTGGATCACCACCAGTTCGACCGTCTCGGCGGGGCGCTCGGGCAGGAGGTCGACATAGGGCAGCGGCTGGTCGTGGATGTTCAGGCTCATGCGGGGCAGTTTCGCATGTGTCGAAGCCGCGGCGGAAACGCTGCCTGTTACCATGCCAGCCTTGCTTTCGGCACTTTTCATGGAGACCGCCATGCGCGGCCAGATCATTCTTTCGCACGGTTCGGATTCCAGTCCCGATGCGACCAAGGTCAGCGCGCTGGCCGCACTGGCCGAATCGCTGGGCTGGCGCACGCAGCGGCCGGATTACGGCACCGACGATGCGCGTGGCCACGCCGCTTCCGTGGCTCCGCGGATCGCCCGCCTGCGCGCCACCATCGAGGCGCTGGATGCGCCACCGCTGCTGGTGGGATCCAGCATGGGCGCATTCGTCTCCGGCCTGGTCTCGCTGGACGTGCCGGTGGCCGGCCTGTTGCTGCTGGCCACGCCGAGCGAGATCCCCGGCTATGCGCGCAAGTTCGACCTGCGCCCGGATGTGCCCACACTGCTGATCCACGGCTGGCGCGACGAGGTCTGCCCGCTGGCGGGCGTGCACGCGTTCGCCGCCCGGCGTCGGCTGCCGCTGCTGGTGCTGGACGACGACCATCGGCTGGGCACCAGCATGAATCCGGTCGCCGCGCAGTTCCGGCTGATGCTGGACCAGCTGGCGTCCACCGCATGAGTCACTACTTCGCCACCTGCCCGAAAGGCATGGAATACCTGTTGCGCGACGAACTGGTCGCGATCGGCGCCAGCGACGTGCGCGAGGCGCTGGCCGGCGTGCATTTTTCCGGCACGCTGGAAACCGCCTACAAGGCCTGCCTGTGGTCGCGCCTGGCCAGCCGCATCCTGCTGCCACTGGCCGAGTTCGACGCGGCCGACGACGACGCGCTGTACGGCGGCGTGCAGGCGATCGACTGGAGCCAGCATCTGGCCGCGCATGCCACCTTCGCGGTGGACGCCGGCACCGCGCTGAGCAAGCTGACCCACAGCCAGTTCATCGGCCTGCGTACCAAGGACGCGGTGGTCGACCAGTTCCGCCAGCGCGACGGTTCGCGCCCTGGCATCGACACCGACGAACCCGATATCCGCATCAACGTCCGTGTGCGCCGCGACCGCGCCACGCTGTCGCTGGATCTGGCGGGCTCGCCGCTGCACCGGCGCGGCTGGCGCGAGGAACAGGGCGAGGCGCCGCTGAAGGAAAACCTCGCCGCCGCGATGCTGCTGCGCGCGCGCTGGCCGGAGGTGTACGCCGCCGGCGGCGCGCTGCTCGACCCGATGTGCGGCTCGGGCACCTTGCTGATCGAAGGCGCGTTGATGGCGGCCGACGTGGCGCCCGGCTTGCGCCGCGAGTACTTCGGTTTCCTCGGCTGGCAGCAGCACGACATCGTGCTGTGGCGTGGTCTGCTGGATGAAGCGAAACAACGCGCGGAAACCGGCCTGCGCGGCCTGCGCAGCGTGTTCTTCGGCAGCGACGCCGACCCGCGCATGGTACAGACGGCCAAACGGAATGCGCAGCAGGCGGGCGTGGCCGGCTTCTTCACCCTGGACAAGCAGGACGTGACCCATGCCGCGCCGCCGCCCGGCGTCGACTACGGCCTGGTCATCACCAACCCGCCGTACGGCGAGCGGCTCGGCGATCGCGCCGAGATGCCGAAGCTGTATCGCGCCGTGGGCGACACCTTGCGCAACCGTTTCAGTGGCTGGCGCGCCGCCGTGCTGGCCGGCGACGTGGAGCTGGGCCGGGCGATGCAGCTGCATGCGGACAAGCGCTACGCGCTGTACAACGGCGCGCTGGAAACCGTGTTGCTGACCTTCGACCTGAAGCAACGCGACGAGAAGCCACGCGAGCCGAAACCGCTGTCGGCCGGCGCGCAGATGCTGAAGAACCGGCTGGAGAAGAACGTCAAGCACCTGCGCAAGCGGCTGGTGCGCGAGGATATCCACTGCTGGCGTGCCTACGACCAGGACCTGCCCGAGTACGCCGCGGCGATCGACGTCTACGGCGACACCAGCGGCAACGACCATCTGCACATCCAGGAATATCGTGCACCAGCCGACATCCCGCCAGATGTCGCGCGGCTGCGCCTGCGCGAGATCGCCCGCGTGGCCGGCGAGGTGCTCGGCGTGCCGCGCGAACGCATTGCGCTGAAGACCCGCGAGCGCGGCAAGGGCGGTTCCAAGTACGGCCAGCTCGACCAGCGCAACGAGTTCATCGAAGTGGAAGAGGGCGGACTGAAGTTCCTGGTCAACCTCACTGACTACCTGGACACCGGCCTGTTCCTCGACCACCGGCTGGTGCGCGCGAAAGTGCGCGAGCTGGCTGAGGGGCGCTGCTTCCTCAACCTGTTCGCCTACACCGCCACGGCCAGCGTGCACGCGGCGGCCGGCGGCGCGCTGGAAACCACCAGCGTGGACCTCTCGGCCACGTATCTGGAATGGGCCTCGCGCAATCTCGCGCTGAACGGTTTCAGCGGCGCCAGCCATCGCCTGATGCAGTTCGATGCGCTGGAATTCCTGCAGCGCGACCGCGGCCATTACGGACTGATCTTCGTCGACCCGCCCACGTTCTCCAACTCCAAGCGCGCCGAGGATTTCGATGTGCAGCGCGACCACGTGAAGCTGCTCGAAGCCTGCAACGAGCGGCTGACCCGCGACGGCGTGATCGTGTTCTCGAACAATTTCCGCCGCTTCAAGCTCGAGCACGAGGCGCTGGAACAGCACTTCGAGATCGAGGACTGGACCACACCCAGCATCCCGTTCGATTTCGCCCGCCGCGCCGATATCCACGGCTGCTGGCTGCTGCGCCGGCGCAAGGCTGACCCCGGGATCAACCCCTGGGATACGGCGCGCATCAAAAGGTGAACCCTTCAGTCCACATTAAGCGTGATCCGACGAGCATCCGCCCTGTACAACGGAGAGCGATCATGACCCAACGTTTCAGCGGTGCAGGCAAGCTGGCAGCCATCGGTCTGGCAGTCGCGGCGGCGGTGGCGATGCCACTGAGCGCGTCTGCGCGTGGTCATGGCTACTACGGCGGTGGCTATCACGGCGGTTACCATGGTGGCTATCACGGTGGTTACTACGGCCATGGCCATGGCGGTCACTGGAGCGGCGGTCGCTGGATCGCCGGTGCGATCGTCACCGGTGCAGTGATCGGCCTAGTCGACAACGCGCTGCGCCCGGCGCCGGTGTACTACGGCGCGCCGGTTTACGGCCCGCCCCGCACAGTGATCTATGAGGATGCCCCGGTGGTGCGTCGTCGCGTGGTCGAGACCCGTACAGTGGTGTACGACGACCCGTACCAGACGCGCTACATCCGTGACGATGGCTACGATTACGACGACGGCGATTGAGCCCGGCGGCCACGCCACCACATCCGATACGAAGGGTCCGGCATGCCGGACCCTTCGTTTTTCAGCGCAACCTGGCGTTGCATCCGTTCAATGGGCAGGCACGGTCGTCGGCTGCTCGGCGCCGCTGCCATGACGTATGGCGCGGGCACTGAGCTGATCGAAGCGGTCCTTGTCGATCTTGCTGACTGACTGGATCGCGCACGGTGGCTGGTAGCGTGAGTGCACGGTCTCGCCCACCTCGCCGCAGATGCGGCTGCGATTGACGACGGTATTGGATGGGTTGGCGCGGAAGATCAGCCCGGGCGGAGGGGTACCCAGTCGCGGACAGTCGCTCTGCAACGTCACCAGGTAGCGTTTGGGACCGGTGCGCACGATGGCGGTGCGGGCGTCCACGATGTGCCATTCGTTGATCTGGGTAGTGTCAATGCAATCGGCCGTATGCAGCGGTGATCGGGCGGGTACCGTCTCGGCGGCTTGCGCGGCACCGACGCCGACGCCGAGAGCGAGCAACAGGGTGGGGAGGATCGTTTTCATGGGCGTTACCTCGTCTGTTTCGGGTAATACGCGTACCGTGAATTCAGTCACGGGGTCGGCATGCCGGCCAGCATCGGCACGGGCATGGGGGACGGCCGCTGCAAAGTATCTGCCATCTTCATATCACAAGAAGTGAACGGTTGACGCGGCATGCTTGATGACATGTTTTTGATCGACAAAGCCCCCGACACCTCACGCAACGCGGCCGCTTTGCCGGCCGTGCCCAGGGAGTTGCGATGACGACCTGGCACGCCTCCGCACCTGCAGGTATCGCGGCCCGATTCCTGCAGGTGCGGCAACGGACACTGGAACTCTGCGCCAGCCTCAGCGCCGAGGATCTGCAACTGCAGTCGATGCCCGACGCCAGTCCCGGCAAGTGGCACCTGGCGCATACCAGCTGGTTCTTCGAGCAGTTCGTGCTGGGCCACGACCCGGCCTATCGGCCGCGCGATCCGGCCTGGCATTACCTGTTCAACTCCTACTACCAGTCGGTCGGGCCGATGCACGCACGGCCGCAGCGTGGCCTGCTGTCGCGGCCGTCGCTGGACGAGGTGCGCGATTACCGGCGTTACATCGACGAAGCGGTAGGCGAACTGCTCAACCGCGCCGACGATGCAGAGCTGCCCGGGCTGGTCGAGCTGGGTCTCCAGCACGAACAGCAGCATCAGGAATTGCTGTTGACCGACATCAAGCACGCGTTCTGGTGCAATCCGTTGCAGCCGGCCTATCGCGCGCCGATTGCCGCGTCGGCAGACGCGAAAGCCGTGCCGCTGCGCTTCGTCGATGGCCGCGAGGGCATCGTCGAGATCGGTCATCGTGGCGAGGGCTTCGCGTTCGACAACGAGACCCCGCGCCACCGCACCCTGCTGCAGCCGCACGCACTGGCCAACCGCCTGGTGACCAATGCCGAATACCTGGCCTTCGTGCGCGAAGGCGGCTACCGCGAACCCGGGTTGTGGCTGTCCGACGGCTGGGCCACGCTGCAGCGCGAGGGCTGGCAGCATCCGATCTACTGGCAGGACGACCTGGCCAGCGAATTCACCCTGGCCGGCGTGCGCGCGCTCGATCCGCACGAACCGGTGTGCCATCTCAGCTATTACGAGGCCGAGGCGTTCGCGCGCTGGGCCGGCGCGCGGCTGCCCACCGAGGCCGAGTGGGAATCGACGGCGCAGGGCGTCGCGATCGACGGCAACCTGCAGGACGCGCAGCGCTTCCAGCCGTGTGCGGCACATGGCGACAGCGGCCTGCTGCAGCTGTACGGCGACGTGTGGGAGTGGACCGCCTCGCCCTACGTCAGCTACCCGGGCTTCCGCCCGCTGCCCGGTTCGCTGGGCGAGTACAACGGCAAATTCATGTGCGGACAATGGGTGTTGCGCGGCGGTTCCTGCGCCACCCCGCGCGACCATATTCGCGCCAGTTACCGCAATTTCTTTCCACCCCAGGCCCGCTGGCAGTTTGCTGGGCTACGACTGGGACAGGACCGATGAGCAGCGTGCAACCTTTTGGCATCAGCGACGACGACCGTCGTCCGCCATCAAGCGATCTTCTGGAAGTCGTCCAGCGCGGCCTCGGCGCGAAGCCCAAGCGGCTGCCGTCGTGGCTGTTCTACGACGAGCGCGGCTCGATGCTGTTCGAGCGAATCTGCGAGCAGCCGGAGTATTACCTCACGCGCTGCGAGACCGCGCTGATGGATGAGCACGCGCCCGGCATCGCCGATGAACTCGGTGCCGACGTGCGCCTGGTCGAGTACGGCAGCGGCAATGCGCACAAGACCCGCATGCTGCTCGAACACCTGCATGCGCCGGTGGCCTACGTGCCGGTGGAGATTTCGCCGGAGCCGCTGCGGCAAAGCGTCGAGCGGCTGGCGGCGGCGTTCCCGCAGCTGCCGCTGCAGCCGCTGTGCGCGGATTTCAGCAAGCCGCTGCGACTGCCGATTCCGCCACGCGCGCCGCGGCGCACCGTGCTGTATTTCCCCGGCTCCACCATCGGCAATTTCGAGAACCGCGAAGCCGCCGTGCTGCTGCGCAAGATGCGCAACGAGATGGGCGATGCCGGCGGCATCCTGATCGGTGTGGACCTGAAGAAGGATCCCGCGCTGATCGAGGCGGCCTACAATGACCGCGCCGGCGTCACCGCCGAGTTCACCCTGAACATGCTGGCGCGGCTGAACCGCGAGATCGGCAGCAACTTCGAGCTGTCGGCGTTCGCGCATCGCGCGCATTACAACCCGATGGCCGGACGCATCGAGACGCACCTCGTCAGCCGCCGCGAGCAGCAGGTCAAAGTCGGCCGCGTGAACGTGCCGTTCCGCGCCGACGAGGCGATCCAGGTCGAATACAGTTGCAAGTATTCGCTGGAGGACTTCGCCGCGCTGGCCGCACGCGCCGGGCTGGCCGTGAAGCGCGTGTGGACCGACCCGCAACGGATGTTCAGCGTGCAATACCTGGTGCGCGCCAGCACGCTCGCGCGCTGAGCGCGAGGCGGGCGCGCGCATCCAGGCCTGCGGCGGGTTACCTCATTTGACGCCGTACAACGCCTTCACGTCGCCGGTCAGCGCGGCCTGGCTGTCCGCCCGCGCGTAGAACATGTGGCCGCCGGGATAGTTCTTCACCTGCACGCGGGTCGGGTCGCCCATCGCCGGCATCTGGTCGACGATCAGCACCGAGGCCATGAACGGGCAGGACAGGTCGTCCCAGCCGTGCGCGATCAGCACGCGAAGGCCCGGATCGTTGGCGACCGCCTCGCGCAGTTGCGACACCGAACCCTTGTTCGCATCCTCGTCCTCGTGCCACAGCTTGTTCACTTCGTAGCTGAGCGCGTTGTAGCGGCCGTCGTATTTCCAGCCGACCGTCTGGGTGACGAAGTTGACCATCGCCGTGGTGGTAGGCGCGATGATGCCGTTGAGGATCGGATCGCCGGTCTGCTGGTGCGGCGCGTACGGGAACGGGTCCCAGGCGGTGACGTTGGAGTCGTAGCGGCTGCCCAGCTTGCCTTCGGCGCGATATACCTCGCGCAGATAGGCCTGGGTCTCGATGCGGCCGCCGGAGCGCTTCACGAACAGCGGATCCAGCCCGGTCAGCTCGGTGACCTTCTTCACCACGCGATCGGTGGCCTGCGGGTCGGAGCGGCCGCGCATCAGGTCGCTGGCGTATTCGCCGCGGGTGTACTCGATGATCGGCGCCATCGCCGCGGCGCTGAGCTTGTGCTCGCGCTCCAGGTGCGCGGCGGCAATCGAGGGCAGGGTGAGCATCCACGGCAGCGGCGACACGTTCTCGTCGTCCGATGCCGCCGGGTCGAGATAGGGCGACAGCAGCACCACGCCGTTCATCGCCACGCCGAGCCGGGTCTGCAGGTACTCGGTGATGCGCGGTCCGCGAAAGCCGCCGTAGCTCTCGCCGACCAGATACTTGCGCGAGCTCATGCGGCCGTTCTTGACCAGCCAGTCGTAGACGATGCGCGACAGGTACTGGATGTCGTTGTCGGTGCTGTAGAACTGCTTGGTCGCTTCCTTGTCGTCGACCAGCGCGCGGCTGTAGCCGGTGCCCACCGGATCGATGAACACAAGGTCGGTGAAGCCCAGCCAGGTGCCGGGGTTGTCGTGCAGCGTCGCCGGGTCGGACGGGTTGTCGCCCTCGACGCCGAAGTTCACCCTCTTCGGTCCGATCGCGCCGAGGTTCAGGTACACCGACGAGGCGCCCGGACCGCCGTTGAGCGCGAAAGTCACCGGTCGTTCCTTGCCAGCCATGGTATAGGCGGTGAACACCACTTCGCCGGTGGTCTTGCCCTTGTCGTCACGCACCGGCAGCGAGCCGACGGTGACCGTGTACTTGAGCGTGCGGCCGTCCACCGAGGCCGATTGCGTCACGTGCGCGTCGGCAGGCAGCGGCGGCAGCTGGAAGCCATCGCTGCTGGCCGCATCCGGCGCCGCCGGCTTGTGGGTGTCGCCGGCGAAGGCCGGGGCAATGTTGGACCCGGCCAGCACGAAGGCCGCCAGCAGGACGGATTGCAGGGACTTGCGCACGGTTTTTCCTCGCGGGCGAAAGCGGCAAGCTTAACCGGCCGCGCCGTGGTGGGGGTGTGCGTAAAGGCATGGGTGATCGCGGTCAGCGCCGTGCCACCACCGCGGACTCCAGCCTGCCGAATGACGGCGCCATGCGCTCCATCCATCGCTCGAACGCCAGCGTGAAATCCTGCAGCGACTGCGCGATGGACAGGTCGGTCAGCGCGCCGCCCGCATCGAAGCGGCTGGCCGCATTCGCCACGAACAGGGTCGGGGTGGGCATCACCAGGGCGCCGCAGGTATGCAGCACCTGGCGCAGCGAGGCCTGCGCCAGGCGCGTGCCCCACGGACCGCTGCTGGCGCCGAGTACGCCGACGGGTTTTTCCGACAGCACCTCGCCCGCGGGGCTTTCGCGCGAGAGCCAGTCCAGCGCGTTCTTCAGCACGCCGGGCATGGCATGGTTGTACTCGGGCGTGGCGATGATCAGGCCGTCCGCGGCGGCGATCGCCGCGCGCAGCGCCTGCACGCCGGCGGGGCCGGCCGGTTCGCGCTGCTCCAGGTCCTCGTCGAACAGCGGCACGGCGGACAGCGCGTCGTAGACGTCCAGTTGCAGCGTCGCCGGTGCCTGGGCCACGGCCGCCTGCAGCAGGGTGCGGTTCCAGGAATCGCGGCGCAGGCTGCCGGCAAGGCACAGCACGCGGCGGGCGGGAGTCGTGTGGAAGGTGGTCATTTCGGTATCTCCGGTGAGCCAAAGAATCAGGGTTCGATCAGCAACAGGAAGGCGCAGGCCATCAGCAGGGCGCCCATCGCGATGTCGACGGCGCGGCGGACCGTGGGGCGTACCAGCCAGCGGGCCAGCCACGCGCCCAGCGCGGCCCACAGCAGCAGGCACAGGGTGGGGATCAGCACGAACAGTCCGGCCAGAGGCAGGTAATCGCGCAGGCCGGTGCTCGGCATCGCCGCCAGCACGGTCAGCACGATCACCCAGCTTTTCGGGTTGAGGAACTGGAAGCCGATCAGGCCCAGCGTTCCGGCCGGCAAGGTTGCCGGCGTGGCGGCGGCGCGTCGTGGCGCGATGCCGGCAGCGCACAGCGATACCCCGAGCCAGACCAGGTACAGGGCACCGATCGCGCCGGCCCACCGCCGCAGTGGCGGGTGTGTGGCGAAAGCCGCGCCCGCACCCAGCGCCATCACCGCGAGCAGCAGCAGGCCGCCGCACACGATGCCGACGATCGCCGGCATCGCGCCGCGCAGGCCGGCATGCCCTGCCGCACGCAGCACCACCAGGTTGTTCGGGCCGGGCGTGATCGCGGCCACGCAGAGCAGGCCGCACACGGCGAGCAACGGATTCATGGCATGTACCTCATCGCTAATGGTCGGATGAAGTACATTCTCGGGACTGAAGTTGGTCTGTGCCGCGTGATTTATGGTCTAGAATTGCGACCATGAACGAGCTGCCGCTGAACGCCTTGCGTGCCTTCGCCATGGTCTATGCCCACGGCGGCGTACGCGCCGCTGCGCGCGAGCTGGGCATGGCGCACTCCTCGGTAAGCCGGCATCTGGGCGAGCTGGATCGCTGGCTGGGGGTGCCGCTGCTGCGCACGGCGGCCGGGCGCGGCGCGCTGGTTTTCACGCCGCAGGGCGAGGCGCTGGGTCGTGCCACGCTGTCCGGCCTGCGCGAGATCGAACAGGCGGTGGCGGCGTTGCGCGAAACCCGCCCGGCGCATGCGGTGACCCTGTCCGCCTCGCCATCGTTCGCGATCCGCTGGCTGCTGCCGCGACTGCCCGCACTGGAGAAGGCGCATCCGAAGATCGAACTGTCGGTGCAGGTGGAGCAGCGCCTCGATGCGCTGGACGACGGCCGCATCGATCTGGCCATCCGCATGGGCAAGGGGCCGTGGCCGGCGCTGCATGCCGAACCGCTGATGGACGACGCGCTGTATCCGGTGATGAGCCCGGCGCTGTGGCAGGCGTCCGGACGTCCATCCAGGCCGGCTCAACTGGCCGGCCTGCGCCTGCTGCACGATCGCGATCCGCAGGCGGCGTGGGAGTTGTGGCGGCAGGCGCACGGGCCGGCGAAACTTTCGCTGCAGGGCGGCGCGCGCTACACCTCGTCCGACCTGGTGCTGCGCGCGGCGATGCAGGGCCAGGGCGTGGCGCTGGCGCGGCACCGGCTGGCGGCGGACGACGTGGCGAACGGCAGCCTGCTGCGCCCGTTCGGCGAACTCAGCGTGCCGCTGGGACCGTCGTACTGGATCGTGCGGCCGCCCGCAAAACCGCGTGCGGCAGTGGCCGCGGTGATCGACTGGCTACGCTGGCAGGCGGCGGGTACCGGCCAGCCAGCCCTGTGATCAGCCGCGCGCCAGCGCGCCCTCGACGAACTGCTGCAGCTGTGCCGCGTTCAGCGCGCCAGACTGCCGCGCGATCTCGCGGCCCTGTTTGAACAGGATCAAGGTGGGAATGCTGCGGATATTGAAACGCCCGGCCAGTTGCGGCTGCGCCTCGGTATCCAGCTTGGCCAGCCGCAGGCGCGGTTCGAACTTGCCGGCGGCCTGCACGAACACCGGCGCGAAGCCGACGCACGGACCGCACCATGGCGCCCAGAAATCCACCAGCACCGGCAGGTCGCCGCGGCCGGCGATCGCGTCGAAGTTCGCCGCAGTCAGCTCCACCGGGTGTCCCTCGAACAGCGCCTGCTTGCAGCGGCCGCAGTTCGGATGCTCGCCGACCCGTTCGGCCGGCACGCGATTGAGCGCGCCGCAATGCGGACAGGGGATGGCCAGTGGTGTACTCATGGCAGACTCACTCCGAGAACAGGTCAGGCGCCGGGCGCCCACGCCGACAAGATGGCGGCGGGAGCCTCCGAATCCAAGCGGAGCCGACATGCTGCAACGTCCCGATGCATTCGCTTCACGCTGGCCGCGGCGTAGCCTGCTCGCGCTGGGCATGTTGTGGACCTCGCCGAACAGCCTGCTCGGCTTGCTGCTGGGCGTGGCCGGCCTGGCCTTCGGCGCGCGCATGCGCTGGCAGCAGCGCGAACGGGCGCTGGTGGTGCGCCGCTGGCCGTGGGGGCGCGGCGGGGCGCTGACCCTGGGCAACGTGATCGTGCATACCGGCGAGCGCCTGGATACGCCATGCCTCACCTACGCGCATCGCGCCGGCCGTTGCATCGAACCGCCGGTGTCGCTCGCCGACCATGAACGCGCGCACGTCTACCAGTACATGCTGCTGGGCCCGCTGTTCCTGCCGCTGTACCTGCTGTGCGGTGGGGTCAGCGCGCGCAACCCGTTCGAGCGCGCGGCCGACCGCTACGCCAGCTCGGGGCGCGGCTGGTGGCCGTGATCGCGCACGGCGCCGCCACGGCGATCAATGGCCGTCGTGATTCCCGTGATCGTTCTTCTTGTCGGCGGATTTCGGCTTGGCATGGCCGGAGCGGGCCGGCTCGCCGTGCGCGGCGTTCGACGGGCGATGGCCTTGCTGGCTGGCCGCGTTGCCGCCGTGCGCTTCCGGCCGGGTTTGCCGGACCGGACGTGCCGCGTTGCCCTGTTGCGGCGCCGTGGGTGGACGCTGGCTGGTGGCGGGGTGCCGCTGCCGGTTGTCCTCGTAGGGCCGCGGCTGCTGGTCCTGCTGCGGGCGCATGTCGTGTGTGCTGCCCCGGCGCGGCTGCGGCCGGTCGTTGCCCGGTGACCGATGGTCGTTCAATGCACGTACCGGCGGCCGGTACGGGTGGCGCATCGGCGGCGGCGGTGGCCGGCGCACGACCGGGCGGTGGTACCAGCGCTCGCGCTCGCGATAGAACGGCCTGCCGCGGTAGTGGCTGTCCCAGTAGGTGCTGATCACGAAGGTAATGATCGGGATGCCGATCTGCGCGCCGTAGGCTGGCAGCAGCACCGGCCGATCCTGGTAGAAGTATTCGACATAGTTGCCGGCGACCCAGCCTCGGTTGCCGTAGGCGATCACGTCGCACCATTCCCAGCCGTCGGTGCATCCCAGCACGTCGACCTCGGTGCCCGCCGGGATCAGGTCGATCAGCGGATAGCTCGGATCGGGACCGGCGCGCAGGTTGACGTTGCCGGTGACGTAACCGTCCGCCGCGTGTGCCAGCACCGGGAAGGCCAGCGATGCCGCGGCCAGCGACAACACGGCCAGGGTAGATCGGGCAAGGCGTTTCATGCGGGCGATCTCCAGCGAGTGGATTGGATGTCGCCGGCAGTATATGCACCTGCCTGTGTGACGCCGCCGTAGCCGCAAGACGGCGGAGTCATCTTTCGTACATCGTCGTGACGCTCAGGCCGTCGTGCGTGGCACGAAGCGCAGCGCCACCGAGTTCATGCAGTAGCGCAGGCCGGTCGGCCGCGGGCCGTCGTCGAAGACGTGGCCGAGGTGGCTGTCGCAGCCGGCGCAGGAAACGGCGATGCGCTCCCAGCCGAAGCTGTGGTCGCTGCGCTCGATCACGTTGCTCTTCGCGATCGGCTGCCAGAAGCTGGGCCAGCCGGTGCCGGAATCGAACTCGGTGGCCGCGTCGTACAGCGCGGTGGCGCAGGCCACGCAGCGGAACAGCCCGGGCACGGCGGGCCGCTCGTGCTCGCCGCTGAACGCGCGCTCGGTGCCCTCGCGGCGCATGATGTCGTACGCCGCCGGCGACAGCCGCTGCTGCCATTGCGCGTCGCTCAGCACCAGCTTCGCCACCTTGCGCGCGCCGAGGTCGTGGCCGGCGTCGTCGAAGATTTCCAGCAACACCTCGCCGGGCGTGCCCACCGGCGTGCTCGCCGCGGCGTACAGCCGCGGCAGCAGCAGGCCGCCGCCAACGGCCAGCAACGCGCCCCCGCCAAGGGCGGCGCGCAGGAAGCGGCGGCGGTCCATCGCGAGGGTTTCATCGATGCGGGACATGACAGCCTCCGTGGAGATGCATGCAGGGTTCAATCAACCGAACGTGAACGCGTACGCCTGCACGCCCGGATCCAGGAACTCGATCTCGAACAGTCGCTCGCCGCTGCCGTGGGCCTGGCGTACCAGCTGATACAGCCGCTGACTGGTGACCGTGCCGTTGCCGTCGGCGTCGGTGTCCATGCCGTGGTCGGCGCCGGGTGGCTTGCCGTCGATGGTGACGCGGTAGCGGATCGGCTTGCCGCCGCTGGCCGGGCCGAGCACCAGGTGCAGGTCGCGGCCGCGGAAGCGGTAGACGATGGTGCCGCCGGCCTGCTCCAGTTGCGCGTTCTCGTCGTGCACGGTCCAGCGGCCGTCGAGCGACCACTGGTCCGCGGCGAGCGAGGCGGGCGCGTGATAGTCGCGGGCATCGTCGCGCGCCACCCGGCCGCCGACGAAGTTCATCGCGCGGGCGTAGCCGACGTAGGTCTCGGGCGAACGGGTGGGATCGTTCGACGCGGCGGCCTCGACGCCGCGATGGTCGTCGCTGACGTAGCCGCCGGGCAGGTTCTTCTGGCCGGCATCGGCCAGCAGCTGGCGGATCACGTCCTCGCTTTCCCGGTATTCGCCTTCGCCGAAGTGGTGATGGCGGATCTGTCCCTGCGCGTCGATGAAGTAGTGCGCCGGCCAGTACTCGTTGTTGAAGCCTTTCCAGATCGCGTAGTCGTTGTCCAGCGCGACGGGATAGTCGACGCCAAGATCCTTGATGGCCTTGGCCACGTTGGCCGGATCTTTCTCGAACGCAAACTCCGGCGCATGCACGCCGATCACCACCAGGCCGTGGTCCTTGTACTTGTCGGCCCAGCCGCGCACGTACGGCAGCGCGCGGATGCAGTTGATGCAGGAGTACGTCCAGAAATCGACAAGCACCACCTTGCCGCGCAGCGATTCGGTGGTCAGCGGCGGGCTGTTCAGCCATTGCGTGGCGCCGGCCAGCGACGGGAACGTGCCTTCCACCGGCAGCGGCTCGCCGGCCTTCGGCGCCCGCTGCGGCGCCGGTGCCGGGCGCACGGCGTTGATCAGCTTCTGCTCGATGCCGCCGGTGCTGGCCAGCGAGACGCGGGTGAGCAGGCCGGTATCCAGTCCCAGCGCGATCGCGGCCACGCCGCACAGCACCAGCGCGCCGAGCGCGCGGCGCACCCACTCGCCGGCGCCGAGCGAACGCTTCATCAGCGCGAACACCTTGCCGCCGATCAGCAGCGCCAGGCCCAGCGAGGTCGCCGCGCCGGCGGCGTAGGTGAGCAGCAGCAAGGTGGTCTGCACGCTGGCGCCGTTCAGCGCGGCACCGGTCAGCAGCAGGCCCAGGATCGGTCCCGCGCAGGGCGCCCACAGCAGGCCGGTGGCGACGCCGAGGCCGGCCGCGCCCCAGACCGAATCGCCGTCGGTGGCGGAGCGCTGCGACAGCCGGTTGCCGAGCGCCACGAACGGGCGCGTGATCCACTCGGCCAGCCGGGTCGACAGCAGGGTCAGGCCGAGGAAGGCCAGCACCAGCATCGCCACGTAGCGGCCGTACTGGTTCGCGTGCACCGCCCAGCCGCCGCCGAGCGCGGCCAGCGTGGCGACCACGGCGAAGGTGATCGCCATGCCCAGCAGCATCGGGAACCCGTTGCGCATGAACGGCCGGTCAGCGCGGGCGAACACGAACGGCAGCACCGGCAGGATGCACGGGCTGAGGATGGTCAGTACGCCGCCGAGATAGGCGAGGATCAACACGAGCATGGGGGGCATCCGTGGAAGGTTGTCTGGTTATTCGCCGTTGCCCTGGCGAGGGTTACACGCCGGCACGAAGTAACGTCGGCGCCGGCTGCAGCGAATACCTGTCAGGCGTTCCGCCGCGGAGCGAAGCATGTCGCAAGTCTTGACCGCCACCGGCTTCATGGGTCTAGATAGTGGACTTTCCCTGCGGACGAGTCTCGACCAGACCGTGCCAGCCGACATCACCATGGCGAACGACAGCGAATCGCCCGGCCAGCGCCGGGCGGCATGGATGGCGGCGGCGCAGGCCGGCGACCGGCGGGCCTACGAGAAGCTGCTGGCCGATTCGGTGGCGCTGGTCCGTGCCACCGCGCGGCGCCATGGCGTGGCGCAGGATTACCTGGACGACGTGGTGCAGGAGACCCTGATCACCGTGCACCGCGTGCGCCATACCTACGACCCGGCCCGCTCGTACGATGCCTGGCTGACCGCGATCGCCAGCCGCCGCGCGATCGACGCCCTGCGCAGCCGCGGCCGTCGCGACAGCCGCGAACTGCACGACGACTACGCGCTCGACCAGCACCCGGATGCCGACGACGCCAGCGCCGCCGCCGAGAGCGGCCAGCGCGCGCAGCGCCTGCACGAGGCGATCGCCGAATTGCCGCCGGGGCAGCGCGAAGCGGTGGAACATCTGGGCCTGCGCGAGCGTTCGCTCAGCGAGGCGGCCGAGCTGACCGGACGCAACACCGGTGCGCTGAAAGTGAACCTGCACCGTGCGCTGAAGGCACTGCGCGAACGTTTCCATGGAGAACCCTGACGTGATGTCCGACCCGCAATCCCATGAGGCATTGATCGACCGCCTTGGCACCGACCTGGTGCCGGTGCGGCGTCTGCTGCCGCCATGGCTGCGTACCGCCGGCTGGTTGCTGGTGGTAATGGCGCTCGCGGTCGGGTTGCTGATGCATTACGGCGCGGACCCGATGCTGCGGCGCTGGGCCGCCACGCCGGACCTGGCCTGGGCCGGCATCGGTGCGGTGATCACCGCGGTCTGCGCGGCGTGGGCCGCGTTCGCGCTGGGCGTGCCGGGGCGCCGTGCGGCGTGGGCGTGGCTGCCGCTGCCCGGCGCCCTGCTGTGGGTCGGTGCCAGCGGCCTCGGCTGCCTGCGCACGTGGATCGCGCCGGGCACCGAACTCGCCGGCGTGCATCAGAGCGCCGACTGCCTGCTCTTCATCATCAGCTTTTCGGTGCCGCTGTCCGCCTTGCTGATCGTGCTGCTGCGCCGCGCCTGTCCGCTGCGGCCGGTGCTGACCGCGGTGCTGATCGGCCTGGCCAGCGCGGCGGCCTCGGCCAGCCTGCTGGAGATCTGCCACTCGTTCGACGCGGCCGCCACCGACCTGCTGACGCATGCGCTGGCGGTGGTCGTGGTGGTGGCGGCCAATGCCGCGATGGGCGGCCGGCTGCTGTCGAGAACCTGAGCTCAGTCGCGGAAGTTGTCGAACTGCAGCGGCAGTTCGACCTCGGACTTGCGCAGCACGGCCATCGCCGCCTGCAGGTCGTCGCGCTTCTTGCCGCTGACGCGCAGCTTGTCGCCGTTGATCTGCGCCTCGACCTTGAGCTTGGCCGCCTTCAGCTCGGCCACCAGCTTCTTCGCGACCGGCTGCTCGATGCCCTGCTTCACGGTGATCTTCTGCCGCGAGCCGCCCAGGTTGGTTTCCGGATCGCCGACGTCGAGCGCGCGGATGTCGATCTTCCGCGCGGTCAGCCGGCCGCGCAGGATGTCCAGCATCTGCTGCAGCTGGAATTCGCTGGGCGCGCTCTGGGTGATCACGCCGTCGTCCAGCACGTACTGCGCGTCCACGCCCTTGAAGTCGAAGCGCGTGCTCAGCTCGCGGTTGGCCTGGTCGATCGCATTGGTCAATTCGTGCTTGTCGACTTCGGAGATCACGTCAAAGGAAGGCATGGCGGCGGCTCGCTGGAAACAGAGCCAAAGTGTAAGCCATGCGGCCGGGTGATAATGCGCGACCAGTGGCGGCGCGAGGATGCCGGTTCGTGAAAGTGGACGTGTTGATCATCGGCGCCGGCGCCGCGGGCCTGATGTGCGCGATCGCCGCCGGCCAGCGCGGCCGCCGCGTGCTGGTGGTCGACCACGCCAACAAGATCGGCAAGAAGATCCTGATGTCCGGCGGTGGGCGCTGCAATTTCACCAACACGGGCGCGACGCCGGCGAACTACCTCTCGGCGAACCCGCATTTCGCCAAGTCCGCGCTGGCGCGCTACACGCCGTGGGATTTCATCGCGCTGGTCGAGAAGCACCGCATCGCCTATCACGAGAAGGAACTGGGCCAGCTGTTCTGCGACGACTCGTCCAAGCAAATCGTGCGCATGCTGCTGGACGAATGCGCCGCCTCAGGCGCCACGGTGGAAGCGAACTGCGGCGTGCAGCGCGTGCGCAAGACGCCGGAAGGCTTCGCCGTGCACACGGCGCGCGGCGAAGTGCATGCCGAATCGCTGGTGGTCGCTTCGGGCGGCCTGTCGATCCCCAGCATGGGCGCCAGCGGCTTCGGCTACGAACTGGCGCGCCAGTTCGGCCACGCCCTGCTGCCCACGCGCGCCGGCCTGGTGCCGTTGACCCTGAGCGGCAAGCACCAGGAGCATTACCAGGATCTCGCCGGCGTGGCGCTGCCCGCGGTGGAGGCGCGCGTCGGCAAGCAAGGCTTTCGCGCAGGCCTGCTGTTCACCCACCGCGGCATCAGCGGACCGGCGATCCTGCAGATTTCTTCCTACTGGCAACCGGGCGACGACCTGCGCATCGACCTGCTGCCGGACCGGGACGCCGGCGCGCACCTGGTCGAGCAGCGCACGGCGCGGCCGCTGGCGGAACTGAAGACCGTGCTCGGCGACGCGCTGCCGAAACGCCTGGCGCAACGCTTGTGCGAGCAATGGTTCGATAACCGCCCGATGCGCCAGTACCGCGACGCCGAATTGAACCAGATCGGCGTGCAACTCAACGCCTGGCCGATCACCGCCAGCGGCACCGAAGGCTACCGCACCGCCGAAGTCACCCTGGGCGGCGTCGACACCGACGGGCTGTCCTCCAGCACGATGCAGTCGAAGCGGGTGCCGGGGCTGTACTTCATCGGCGAAGTGGTCGACGTCACCGGCTGGCTGGGCGGATACAACTTCCAGTGGGCGTGGGCCTCGGGGCAGGCGGCAGGGCAGGCGGTGTGAGGCTGCCCGCGCGCGGCGGATTTCGCATGGATTGAATATCCCGCGTGCTTCACTGTGCGCCGGTTTCGACGTGAGGACACCTGCATGAAAGTCGGATTCATCGGTCTCGGCGCGATGGGCAGCGCGATGGCTAGCAACCTGCTCGCGGCCGGCCACACGCTGACGGTGTGGAACCGTTCCGCCGCGGCCACCGAGCCGCTGGCCTCGCTGGGTGCCAGGGTGGCGCGCAGCGCCGACCGCGCTGCGCAGGGCGAGGCGCTATGCAGCATGCTGGCGAACGATCAGGCGGTGCGCGAAGTGTTCCTCGATGGCGGCCTGCTCGACGCGATGGATCGCGGCACCGTGCACGTCAACCACGCCACGATCTCGGTGGCGCTGGCGCAGGAGCTGGCCGCAGAGCACGAGAAGCGCGGGCTGGAGTACGTCGCCGCGCCGGTGTTCGGCCGTCCGGACATGGCCGCTGCGGCGAAGCTCAACATCCTGGTGGCCGGCAAGCCCGCCGCCATCGAACGCGTGCGGCCCCTGCTGGAGGCGATGGGCAGCAAGCTGTGGCCATTGGGCGAGGCGCCGGAGCGCGCGAACGTGGCGAAGATCGCGGGCAACTTCATGCTGGCGGCGGCGATCGAAAGCATGGCCGAAGCCACCGCGCTGACCCGTGCCCACGGCGTCAGCGCGGCGGATTTTCTCGACGTGATGACCAGTACCCTGTTTGCCGCGCCGGCCTATCAGGGCTACGGCAAGCTGATTGCCGAGCAACGCTTCAAGCCGGCCGGGTTCACGTTGCCGCTGGGCTACAAGGACGTGGGGCTGGCGCTGGCCGCGGGAGAGGCGCAGCGCGTGCCGCTACCGTTCGCCAGCGTGCTGCGCGACGCCATGCTGGAGGCGCTGGCCGCCGGCGATGCGGAGCTGGACTGGTCGGCGCTGGCGCTGGTCGCCGCGCGCCGGGCGCGTCTGGACGAACGCGAATAGCCGCTACGGGGTGTTACGGCGCCCACTCCAGTGTGCCGTCGATCACCGTGTGGCTGCGTCCGCCGACCCAGATCGCGTTGCCGTCGATGTGCACGATCAGTTGTGCGTCGTGGCCGATCTCGCGCCCCTGGCTGACCCGGTAGCCGCGGGCCAGCGGGCCGTGCGGTTCGGCGTGCACGATATACGCGGCGATCAGTCCGTTGGCGGCGCCGGAAGCGGGGTCCTCGACGATGCCGACGCCGGACGGAAACGCGCGCACCACCAGCTGGTAGTCGGGGTGATCGCTTCTTGCGAACGCGCACAGTCCCATGCTGTCGCTGGCCCGGGCCAATGCGGCAATCGCCGCGTGGTCGGGCTGCCACGCGCGCAGGCCGGCTTCGTCCGCCACCTCGGCCAGCCACCAGCGCCGCCCGCCGTCGACCAGCGCAGGCGGCAGCACGCCCAGCTCCATGTCGGTCAGCGTAGCCGCCAGCAACGGATGGGCGTCGCGGCCGGTGTCCAGCACCCGTTCGCCGGGCGACTGCAGCAACAGCTCGCGGCTGGCACCACGGCCCTCGACGCGGATCGGCAGCACGCCGGCACCGCATTCCTGCCACAACAGGCCATCGAGCGGCTGGGCCAGGCCGCATTCCAGCGCGGCGTGCGCGCTGCCGATGCTGGGGTGGCCGGCGAACGGGATTTCCTTGTGCGGAGTGAAGATACGCACGCGATAACTGGCCCGCGGATCGGTCGGCGGCAGCAGGAAGGTGGTCTCGACCAGCGCCGTCCAGCGCGCGAAGCGCTGCATCGCCGCGCTGCTCCAGTCGTCCGCGCCGATCACCACGCCGAGATGATTGCCGCCGCCCAGGGTGGCGGCAAAGACGTCCAGATGCAGATAGCGGAGCGAAGTCATGGGATCCATCGGGCGGCTGGCGGCCGCCTAAAGCGCCGAATGATAGCCGCCTGCCGCGGATCCGGGCAGTGACCTTTCGGAATATCGAGGCGGCGGCGAGGCATAAGCGTCGGCAGACTGGCGGTTGCGCCAACGGAAAGTCGACAAGCCGCGGCAGCGGCGCCAAGATGTGCGCTTTTGCTGCCCGACGCGGAATCGCTTATGCCGATCACCCTGGTCATCATCGCCATCACCTGCCTCGTTTCGTTCATGGCGTTCAAGAACAGCCGCCTGATGAACGACCTGATCCTGTGGCCGCCGGCGATCGCCCGCCAGCGCGAATACCACCGGCTGGTGACCTACGGCGTGGTGCATGCGGACTTCGGGCACCTGCTGTTCAACATGATCACGCTGTACTTCTTCGGCCGGGTGATGGAGGGCTTCTTCACCTCGCGCATGGGGCCGTTCGGCTTCGCGCTGTTCTATATCGGCGGCCTGGTGATCTCGATCCTGCCGACCTACCTGAAGAACCGCAACAACCCGGATTACCGCAGCCTCGGCGCCTCGGGCGCGGTATCGGCGGTGTTGTTCGCCTTCATCCTGCTGGCGCCGTGGTCGCGGATCATCGTGCTGGTGATTCCGATGCCGGCGATCGTCTACGCGGTGCTGTACACCGGCTACTCGATCTACATGGATCGGCGCGGGCAGGGCAACGTCAACCACAGCGCGCACCTGTGGGGTGCGGCGTACGGCGTGGTCTTCACCCTGCTGGCGGAGCCGCGGGTGCTGCCGCATTTCCTCAATGCGCTGATGCAGCCCAGTTTCCGATGATGAACGTTTCCTGCGCTGCGTAATGCCCGCCGCGGCCGGGGCGTGCATACTGGACACGGTTCCATCGACCACCGCAGGAGAACGAACGCATGGCTATGACCCGCAAGTCGGCTGCGAAGAAGTCCGCGGCAAAGAAAGCACCCGCCAAAAAGGCGCCCGCCGCAAAGTCAGCCGCGAAGAAGTCCACGCCGCGCAAGGCGGCGGTGAAGAAGGCTCCGGCGAAGAAAGTCGCCGTGAAAAAGTCCGCGGCAAAGAAGCCGGCCGCACGGAAACCCGCAGCCGGGAAGGTCGCGACAAAGAAGGCGGTGGCGAAGAAGACCGTGGCCAGGAAGGTCGCCGCAAAGAAGGCGGCTGCGAAAAAGCCGGTGGCGAAGCCAGTTGCAACCAGGAAGGCCGCGGCAGCAAAACCGGTCGCGAAGAAACCGGTGGCAAGGCCAGCCACCCGCCCCGTCGCCGCCGCGAAAAAGCCGGCCCCGCGCAAACGCCCGCCGGTGGAAGCGCCGATCCAGCACATCAGCCAGGAAGACGCTGTGGCGAAGATCCAGGCCTTGCTCGAGGCCAAGCAGGAGCGGGTGAGACAGGGACCCAGCTGGCCGGATGCGAACCTGGCCCAGCCGGCGCCGGGCAGCATGGAACTGCACCCGCCGATAGCCGGTTCAGGCGGCGAAGGCAGCGATGCGCGCGTGCTGGCACCGGAACGTGGCGAGCAGGGCAAGCGCAAGGGTTGATGGCCTGTCGCGGGCTTCGTGGCCGGAGCCGTGCGACGGCGATACATGGCTGGCGGGTAAACGACGGCGGGCGATGCGCCGGAACTCAGTGCGCGTTCAAGCACCACGGCCTAGCGTGATATCGCAACTCCCAGATGGAGACGGATCATGAAACGCCTGTTGGCCAATCTTGTGCTGATCGTCGCTGCCGCGGCGCTGTCGGGCTGCTACTACGACCCGGGCTACAGCTACGTCCGCGGCTCCGGCTACAGCGGCGACGCCTACTATGGCGACGGCGGCAACGCCTACTATGTGGCGCCGGGTTACTACGATGGCTATTACGGCGGCTACTACGGCTGCTGTTATGCGCCCGGCGTGAGCGTGGGCGTAAGCAGCGTGTGGTACGGCGGCTCGCGTTATCGGCATGATGGCTATCGCGATCATCGTGACTACCGTGGCCATGCCGGCCAGTGGCGGGGCCATGGCGATGGCCGCAGCGACTATCGCGGCGGCAACCGGCAGCGGCGCGGCTCCCGCAGTGATGATCGCGATCATCGCCACTGAGGTTTGAGGCACTATCGGGGCATGCCCGGATTCGTGCCGTCACGCACCCGTATTCCACGGCTCATCGTCATCGCGGCGGTGGGCCTTTTGCTGTGCGCCTGCAGCAGCTTGCGCTATTACGCACAGGCGGCGCACGGGCAGGGTGAGTTGATCGTGCACCGGCGCGCGGTGAGCAAGCTGGTGCGCGACCCGGCCACCGATCCGGAACTCGCCGCGCGCCTGCGGCAGGCTCAGCAGGCGCGCCGCTTCGCCTCGCAGCGGCTGGCCCTGCCGGACAACCGCAGCTACACCGGTTATGTCGCGCTGGATCGGCCGTACGTGGTGTGGAACGTGTTCGCCACGCCGCGCTTTTCGGTGCAAGCCGTGCCGCAGTGTTTTCCGGTCGCCGGTTGCGTCGCCTATCGCGGCTGGTTCAGGGAGGCCGATGCGAAGGCGGATGCGGCACGCCTGCGTGCGCGCGGCGACGACGTCTGGATCGGTGGCGTGCCGGCGTATTCCACGCTGGGCTGGTTCGCCGATCCGATCCTGTCGAGCATGCTGCGCTGGGACGACGACGAACTGGACGGCACGATCTTCCACGAGCTGGCGCACCAGCTGATCTACGTGAAGGGCGACAGCGCATTCAACGAATCCTTCGCGACCTTCGTGCAGACCGAAGGCCTGCGCGAATGGCGCCGGTCGTGCGGCCTGCCACCGCCGGACGGACATGCCCGGGCGATGGGCGATGGCTTCACCCGGCAGGTGCTGGACTTGCGCACCCGCCTGCAAACCCTCTACGCCAGCGGCGCGGGCGAGTCGGCGATGGAAGCAGGCAAGCAGCGCGAGATCGCCGCGTTCCGTGCCCGCTACGCACAATGGCGCGATCGCGACTGGCCGAATGATCACCGCTACGACGCCTGGGTCGCCATGCCGATAAACAATGCGCGGCTGCTGCCGTTCGGCCTGTACGACCAGTGGACGCCGGCGTTCGCCGTGCTGTTCCAGCGTGCCGGGCGCCGCTGGCCGGCGTTCTACGCCAGCGTGCGCAAGCTGGCGCGCGAGCCGAAGACGCAGCGCGAACAGGCGTTGCAGGCACTGCTGCCGCAAAGCCCCTGACTTGGCACGACGTGTTCGCGGCAATCGAGTTGCTGGGCGATTCGGGGTTCGCGTTCAACGATGGACGAATCAGCCGCATCGTCGACCGCAGCTGAGCCTGCGTATCAGTGCGCCGGCTTGCGCCCGGCCATGTGCCGCAGGTAGGCCAGCACGGCGTC
This sequence comes from Rhodanobacter soli, assembly GCF_040548735.1. Taxonomy (NCBI): domain Bacteria; kingdom Pseudomonadati; phylum Pseudomonadota; class Gammaproteobacteria; order Lysobacterales; family Rhodanobacteraceae; genus Rhodanobacter; species Rhodanobacter soli. The sequence continues at coordinate 87,747 of NZ_JBEPSD010000002.1, forward strand.
GAGATCGGCGTCGGACAGCGCGTGCGTGTCGAACCCTTGCATTTTCGCCTGCGGCCATTGCCGCAGCGACTGCGGGTCGCGGATGAAGGCGCGCAGCAGGTCGGCACGCAGGTATTCGGTGGGGTTGTGCGGAAGGTTCAAGTCCGGGCCGAGCTTCGAATCGCCCTCGCCGTTGAGCGTGTGGCAGGCGAAGCAGGTGCGCTGGAAGACGGCGAAACCGCGTTTCACTTCGCTGTCCGCCGGCAGCGAGGGGTCGGGCAGGATCGCCGGGAAGCGCTCGGCCACGCCGCCCAGCGTGCGGATGCGGGCCAGTTGGTACGGCCACTGTTCCGGGCCCACGCGGGCGGCTTGCGGCCGGGTCCACACGACGTAGAACGGCCCGGCGCGGCCGCGGTTCTTGTCCAGTGCAGGCCAGGGTCGTGACGGCTCTTCGATCGCCAGCCAGGCTTCGCTGCCTTGCGTGTTCATCAGCAAGGTGGCGGGAATCTCGGCGGCGAAGCCGTCGCCGGCGACGAACTGCAGGTGATCGTCGGGACCGATGCCTTCGAGCAGGGCGGCCAGCGGTACGGCGCGGTAGTGCATCGTGCGATGGAACGCGACATCGTCGGGCACGCTGATCGTGCGCGCGTCGTGGCGCTTGAGCAGGGTTTCGGTGCGGTAGGTGATGACGCCATGGCCGAGGTCGACTTTCAGCTCGGCGGCCGTCGCGGGCAGTAGTGCCAGGCACGACACGAGCAGGCATGTGGCGAACAGCTTCATGGTCGATTCCGCATGGAAGTAAAGAAATTGTAGGTGGTGATGCCCGAGTCGCTTCTGTCCGTCCCGTTGCAGCAAGCCTGTCGGAAAGCTGAACGCATTTCGACATGCACATTGAACTCACGTGGCGCCGGCCACACTAAGTCCACGTATCGCCGAGATGGCGACAGGAAGTGGCGCAGTACAAGCGCGTCACTGAGGGGCCGGCATTTCCTCCCCTGGATGCCGCCTGACAAACCCCATCAGTCCTCCCCTGGCTGATGGGGTTTATTTTTGCGCGAAACAAGCCGCGGTTCGCGTGGATAATGGTCCATCCCGTTCCCGCATGGCTACTGATGATCATCGACTCGCTGCTCGACACCGACCTGTACAAGTTCTCGATGATGCAGGTGGTGCTGCACCAGTATCCGGCCGCCCAGGTCGAGTACCGCTTCAAGTGCCGTACGCCCGGCATCGACCTGGTGCCGTACATCGACGAGATCCGCACTGAGCTGAAGGCTTTGTGCCAGCTGCGTTTCGCACCGGACGAGCTCGACTACCTGCGTACGTGGCGCTTCATCAAGAGCGATTTCGTGGATTTCCTGGGGCTGTTCCAGCTCAACGAGAAGTACGTGGAGATCGCACCGGCCGCGGCAGCCAACGGCGAGATCGAGATCCGCATCCGCGGGCCGTGGCTGCACACCATCCTGTTCGAGGTGCCGCTGCTGGCGATCGTCAACGAGGTGTACTTCCGCAACACCAGCGGCGGCCTCGACCTTGCCGAGGGACACCGGCGATTGCAGGCGAAGATCGAACTGCTGCGCGACACGCCGGACTACGCCGGCTGCAAGATCGCCGACTACGGCACGCGCCGGCGCTATTCGCGGGTGTGGCAGGAAAAAGTGGTGACCCTGCTGCGCGAGGGGCTGGGCGAGCAGTTGGCCGGCACCAGCAACGTGTGGCTGGCGCGCAAGCTCAACCTGACTCCGCTGGGTACGCTGGCGCACGAATACCTGCAGGCGCACCAGGCGCTGGGCCCGCGCCTGCGCGATTCGCAGGTGGCGGCACTGGAAGCGTGGGCGAAGGAGTATCGCGGCGACCTCGGCATCGCGCTGTCGGACGTGTACGGGCTCGATGCGTTCCTGCGCGATTTCGACATGTACTTCTGCAAGCTGTTCGACGGTACCCGTCACGACTCCGGCGATCCGTTCGCCTGGGGCGAGAAGGTGCTGGCGCATTACGGCGCGAACCGCGTCGATCCGCGCAGCAAGGTGCTGGTGTTCAGCGACGGGCTGGACATCCCCAAGGTGATGCAGCTGTACGCGCACTTCCGCGGCCGCTGCCAGCTCGCGTTCGGCGTGGGCACCAACCTCACCAATGACGTGGGCCCCATGCCGCTCAACATCGTGATCAAGATGATCCGCTGCAACGGCCAGCCGGTGGCCAAGCTGAGCGACTCGCCGGGCAAGAACATGTGCGAGGACGAGGCCTACGTGGCGTATCTGCGCCAGGTGTTCCAGATCCCCGCGTCGCAGGGGTGAGGCGGCTTGTGCTCCTCCCCCTGCTTGCAGGGGAGGGAGCACGGCATGACATCAGAATGCCGGCAGCACGGCGCCGTGGTACTTCTGCTCGATGAACGCCTTGATCTGCGGACTGTTCAGCACCTTGGCCAGCTTCTGCACGCGCGGGTCGTTCCGGTTGTCGGGGCGGCCGACCAGGTAGTTCACGTAGGGCGAGTCCTTGCTCTCGATCAGCAACGCGTCTTTGGTGGGATTCAGTCCGGCGGCCAGTGCGTAATTGGTATTGATCAGCGCCAGGTCGACCTCGTCCAGCGTGCGCGGCAGCATCGCCGCTTCCAGCTCGCGGAACTTCAGGTGTTTCGGATTCGCGGTGACGTCCTTCAGCGTGGCCATCTCGTCGGTCGGATCCTTCAGCGTGATCAGGCCGTGTTTCGCCAGCAGCAACAGCGCACGGCTGTTGTTGCTGGGGTCGTTCGGCAGCGTCACGCTGGCGCCGTCGGGCAGCTGGTCGATGCTCTTGTACTTGTGCGAGTACGCGCCGAACGGCTCGATATGCACGCCGGTGATGATGGTGAGCTGGGTGCCGCGTTCGCGGTTGAACGCATCCAGGTAGGGCTTGGTCTGGAAGTAGTTCAGGTCGACATTCTTTTCGGCTACCTGGGTGTTCGGCTGCACGTAGTCGGCGAACACCTTGACCTGCAGGTCCACGCCTTCCTTCGCCAGCAGCGGCTTGGCCTGCTTGAGGATTTCCGCGTGCGGCACCGCGGTGGCGGCCACGGTGAGGACGTTGTCGTCCTGCTTGCCGGAGCCGGAGCAGCCGGCAAGCAACAGCAGGGTCAGGGCGAGGGAGGCAAGCAGCAGTTTCATGGCGGATTCACTTGTGCGGCGCACAATGATAAGCCGTCTATACTGCCAAATACAAACATGGGTAAAGCATGACTTTCGGCGTCGTCACGACTTCGGCGCGGCGTAGCCGGCCAGCAGGAGCAGGGCCAGGATGGCGGCGACGGCGGCGAGCAGCAATCTCATGGCGGCGACTCTCATGGGCGGTCAACGAAAGTAGGCCGCCCATGCCGCCAAACGCAAATAACCAGATCAGCGTTGCTTATAACGCGTCACGATGTGGTCGCCGACCATCTGCAACAGCTGCACCAGCACGATCAGCAGCACCACGGTGACCAGCATGTAATCGGACTTGTAGCTCAGGTAGCCGTAGCGGTAGGCGAGGTCGCCGAGGCCGCCGGAGCCGATCGCGCCGCCCATCGCGGTATAGCCGACCAGCGCGATCGCGGTGACCGTGATGCCGGCGAACAGGCCGCCGCGGGCCTCCGGCAACAGTACGTGGCGCACGATCTGCCACAGGCTGGCGCCCATCGCCTGGCTGGCCTCGATCACGCCCTGCTGTACCTCGCGCAGCGCGGTCTCCACCAGCCGGGCGAAGAACGGCGCGGCGCCGATCACCAGCGGCGGGATCGCGCCGCGGATGCCCAGCTTGGTGCCGACCAGGGCATAGGTGACCGGCATCAGCACGATCATCAGGATGATGAACGGCACCGAACGCAGGATGTTCACCAGCAGCGAGGTGATCGCATAGAGCTTCGGCATCGGCCGCAGCTGACCCTTGCCGGTGAGGTACAGCAGCACGCCCAGCGGCAGGCCGATCAGCACGGTGAGGGCGAGCGAGCCGCCCAGCATCAGCAGGGTGTCGATGCAGGCACGGCCGATCTCGCCCCAGTCATCGATGTTCGGAAAGAGTTTCGGCAACGGGTTCATCGGTGCAACTCCTCGATTTCGATGCCGGCCTCGCGCAGCGCAACCAGCGCGGCGCCCATCCGTTCGCCCTGCATCGCCAGGGTGAGCTGGCCGTAGGGCAGGTCCTTGATGCGGTCGATGCGCCCGGCGAGGATGTTGAACTCCACGCCTGTCTCGCGCGCCACGCGGCCCAGCGCCGGCGTCAGCGTGGCGTCGCCGCGGAAGCTCAGGCGCAGGATGCGCCCGGGTACCCGGACGAACGGCGCCAGTTCGCTGGCCGCTTCTTCCGGCAACGCCTCGTTGACGAAGCGCTTCGTGGTGGGGTGCCGCGGATGCAGGAACACGTCGGCGACCGCGCCGCGCTCCACGATGACACCAGCGTCGAGCACCGCCACGCGGTCGCACACGCGGCGCACCACGTCCATCTCGTGGGTGATCAGCACGATGGTGAGCTTCAGTTCGCGGTTGATCTCGGCCAGCAGCTCCAGCACCGAGGCGGTGGTCTGCGGGTCGAGTGCACTGGTGGCCTCGTCGCATAGCAGGATGGATGGCCGGTTGGCCAGCGCGCGCGCGATGCCGACGCGCTGCTTCTGGCCACCGGAAAGCTGCGACGGGTACTTGTCGGCATGCGCGGTCAGCCCCACCCGCGCCAGCAGTTCGTCGACGCGTGCGCGCAATACGCCGGCGTCGCGTTCGCCGGCCAGCCGCAGCGGGAACGCCACGTTGTCCGCCACCGTCTGCGAGGCGAGCAGGTTGAAGTGCTGGAAGATCATGCCGATGCGGCGCCGCTGCGCGCGCAATGCCGGTTCGGCCAGCGCGGTCATCTCGGTGTCGCCCACGAAGATGTGCCCGCCGCTGGGCCGTTCGAGCAGGTTGATCAGCCGTATAAGCGTCGATTTGCCGGCACCGGACAGGCCGATGATGCCGAACACCTCGCCATCGGCGATGTCGAGACTGAACGGCTGCAGCGCGGGAATGTCCTTGCCATCGACGCGGTAGGACTTGTGGACATCGACGAAGCGGATCACGACGGAGCCTGGCTTGCGGGTGGTGGGCCATTCTATGCCACGGACATCACGGCCGATGGCGTATGCTGCTGGATTGATCCATCAAGACGGAGTCCGTCCATGTCCAGCGTCTACGATTTCACCGTTCGCGATATCGATGGCAATCAGCGCTCGCTCGCCGAATGGCGCGGCAAGACCCTGCTGATCGTCAATGTGGCATCCAAGTGCGGCTTCACCCCGCAATATCAGGGGCTGGAGACGCTGTGGCAGGACCAGCGCGACCTGGGCCTGGTGGTGCTCGGTTTTCCGTGCGACCAGTTCGGCCACCAGGAACCCGGCGACGAAGCCGAGATCAAGACCTTCTGCAGCACCCAGTACGACGTGACCTTCCCGATGTTCGGCAAGCTCGAGGTGAATGGCGAGCACGCCGATCCGCTGTACAAGTGGCTGAAGAGCGAAGGCAAGGGCATCCTCGGCAGCGAGTCGATCAAGTGGAACTTCACCAAGTTCCTGGTCGATGCGAACGGCCAGGTGGTGAAGCGCTATGCCTCCACCGACACGCCTGAGAAGATCGGCAAGGACACGCAGGCCCGGCTCGCCGGCTGATCCGGCTCTCTCTCGATCGCCCACGGTAGTTTGCCGGCAGTATGCCGGCGCATCCCATGGCGTCGCGCGGCCCGCAGGCCGTTTTGCGCGGTTCTGGTATTCTGCGCGGTTCGTGTCGGCACCTGGCCGGCGGACTTGAACCTATTCGCGAGAACCTCATGCAGATTGCCCAGAATTCCGTTGCCGCCTTCCATTACACGCTGACCGACGACGAGGGCCAGGTCATCGACAGCTCCGAGGGTCGCGAGCCGCTGACCTATCTGCATGGCAGCGGCCATATCGTGCCGGGCCTGGAAAAGCAGATGGAAGGCCGCGCGGTCGGCGACAAGTTCACCGCCGACGTGGCGCCCGAAGAGGGCTACGGCGTGCGCCATGACGAGCTGATGCAGGAAGTGCCGCGCGCGGCATTCCAGGGCGTCGAGGACATCCAGCCCGGCATGCAGTTCCAGGGCAACGGCCCGGAAGGCCAGATCAACGTCACCGTGACCAAGGTCGAGAACGACGTGGTCTTCATCGACGCCAACCACCCGCTGGCCGGCAAGACCCTGCACTTCGCCATCGAGGTGACCGACGTGCGTGGCGCCACCGCCGAAGAGCTGGAGCACGGCCATGTGCACGGTGCCGGCGGGCACCACCACTGATCGCCGGCGCGACCGCGCCGCGATCCGCCGATGCGCGAAGGCCCGGTGCCTGCACCGGGCCTTCCGTTTGCGGCCTGACCTAGTACCAGTCGAGCAGCGACACGCCCAACCCCAGGTAGGTGGCGTTGTGGTTGTAGTCGATCAGGCTTTCGCCGTAGCCCTTGAACACTTCCATGTAGCCGCGCAGGTTGCCGGCCATCGGGAAGCTCCAGCTGAAGCGCGCCGAGCCATGGCTGCGACTGCCGCCGCGCAGGGAGTGGCGCAGCAGCATGCCGAATTCCTGGCCGTGCCACTCGTGCACGACCTGCATTTCGGCGCGCCCCATGTAGTTGCCGATGTCGGGGTTGTTGTCGTCGCTGCGTGCTTCCGGGACGCGCCACCACGGGCGCAGCATCACGGTCCAGCCATCGCGCTCGAAGCCGACGTTGGCGATCACCCGGTTCCAGCTGCGTGACAGCGGATCGCTGCGGCCGTTGGACTGGTGGTTGAAGCCGATGCTGAGCATCCGCCCATCCCAGCCCAGTACCTGATAGTGGGTGTTGAACACCAGCATCGCCTCGGGCTCGTAGTTGGTTTCGCGGAACGGGCGCGACAGCTGCGAGTTGTAGACCTGCCAGCGCGAGGACTGGGTGTAGCCCACCCACAGGTCGCCGGCGTCGCCGAACACGCCCTGCCACACCTTGGCCTTCAGGCTGAGCTGGAATTTCGCCTCGACGTTGTCCAACTGCTCGCCCTGGTCCGTCACCGTATTGTTCGGGTTCGGGCTGTGCGGCTGGTTGTTCTGGTTGCTGGTGAAAAAGGCCGGCAGCACGTACACCGGCTTGTAGCCGCGGATGTTGTAGGTGCCGAGCTTGCTTTCCGGCGACAGTTCCCAGCGGCTGTCGAGCAGCGACAGCGGCGTGGCCACTTCGCTGTTGGGTTCCACGCCGGCATTGGACGTCTTCTGGCGGTCGCGGCCGAAGATGCTCGGCGTCGTGGTCGTCTCGTCCACCCGCTTCTGCGCTATCGGCAGGTTGACCCGGCCGGTCGCATGGTCGTAGCAGGCCAGCCGCTGGGCGTCGCTCTCGATGGCGGTGCAGGCGCGGATATCGGTGGGGTCCGGATTCTGCGCGTGTGCGGCGGTAGCCAGGGTGCCGGCGGACAAGGCCAGGAGGACGGCCGCAGTCGATCGCTTCATGAGGAAAAGTTTCTGGCAGGGCGGCGGGTCAGTCTAGCGGAGCGGTGATGGGCGACGGTGACTGGCACATGAAAACGCCGGCCGCGCGTGCGGCCGGCGTCTGCTGCGTGAGGGCTTATTTGCCTGCGGTCCAGCGTGCGTACTCGCTCTTGCTGATCCGGCCGTCACGGTTGTGATCGGCATAGAGGAAATCGTTGGCGAGCAGCGGATAGGCAGAAGCCTGATCCTCGGTGATGTATTTCCCGCCACCGGACAATTGCTCGAAAGCGGGCGCCGGGCCGGCCGGCGGAGGCGGCGGCATGCTCGAATGCACGCTGAGCTCGCCGGCCGGCGTGTTCATGGTGGCCGCATCGGCCTGGCCAGTCGGCGGTGCGGCCGCCGTGCTGGCCGACGGCGGAGCTGGTGGCGGTGTCGCCGGCATGCTCGATTGCGCCGGCGCTGGCGATGCCGGAGGTGTCTGCGGGACCGGTTGTGGTTGCGGCTGAGGCTGTGGCTGCGGTGCCGTGTCTGTGGGGGGCGGAGGAGGAGTCTGCGGCGGCATGTCCTGCTGCGCGATCAGGCTGCCGGCGAACAACAAGGTGCCGGCGGCGAGGACGGTCAATAGCGGCTTGCGGGATTTCATCATCGGTACTCCATGCCAGAATGATCGGTGAGGTTGTGCGGATGTCCGCACGCCATCGGGCGGACCCCCCGTCCGGCCCAACTCGGGTTTCACGCTAGCAGGGACTTTGTAAATGCCGGCTCAATATCCAGATCACGACGTTGTGAAGATGCGCCGCCATTGGGCGCCGCTTCAGGTGATGGCCGCGTGTTGAGCCTGGTGCAGGCGCGAGCCTTGCAACTGTCCGCGCAAGGCCTGCTGCAGCCGCCGCGGCGACGGCCACGGCGCGACGACGTGGTGGCCGCGGTCGAGCGCATGCGCCTGCTGCAGATCGACACCATCCACGTGGTGGCGCGCAGCCCCTACCTGGTGCTGCACTCGCGCCTGGGCGACTACCCGATGAGCTGGCTGGACGAGGCGCTGGCGCAGGGCCGGCTGGCCGAATGCTGGGCGCACGAGGCGTGCTTCGTCAGCGCCGCCGATGTCGCCTGGCATCGCGGCGGGCACGGTCATCGCACACATCACTGGGCGCAACGGAATGCGGCGCGGATGCATCGCGAACAACGTGTCGAGATGGATGCGCTGCTGGAGGCGGTTCGTGCATCCGGCCCGGTGCGGGCGGCGGATTTCGCGCGCAGGGACGGCGCCAGCAAGCCGGGCTGGTGGGAGTGGAAGCCGGAGAAACGCTGGCTGGAGGCATGGTTTGCGCTGGGCGAACTGATGGTGGCGCGGCGCGACAACTTCCAGCGCGTCTATGACCTGGCCGAGAACGTGCTTGCCCGGCTCGACCCGCCGTTCGATCCCGCCGCCGCGCCCTCGGCGGCGCAGCTGCGCCAGCGTTTCATCGTCGATGGCGTGCGCGCGCTGGGGGTGACCCGGGCCGGCTGGATCGCCGACTATTTCCGCCTGAAGCCGAAAGTAAGCGATCGCGAACTGGCCCCGCTGCTGGCCAGCGGCGAACTGCTGGCGGTGCCGGTGCAAGGCTGGAACACGCCCGGCTATGTGCACCGCGACCATGCCGAGGCGCTGGACAAGGCGCTCGCCGGCCGCCTGCGCGCCACCCGTACCGCGCTGCTGTCGCCGTTCGACCCGCTGGTCTGGGATCGCGCGCGGGCGCTGGCGATGTTCGATTTCGAGTACACCATCGAGTGCTACACGCCGGCTCCGAAGCGCCGCTATGGCTACTTCGTGCTGCCGATCCTGCATCGTGGCCGATTGATCGGCCGGCTCGATGCGAAGGCCCATCGCAGTACCGGTCAGTTCGAGGTCAAGGCCTTGTTCCTGGAGCCGGGCGTGTTGCCGGAACCGCCACTGGTGCAGGCGGTAGCCAAGGCGATCGCCGATACCGCCCGCTGGCACGGCACCCCGGAGATCCGTCTGGGCAGCACCCAGCCCGCGGCGATGGCGCGGCTGCTGCGTGCGGCCTGGCGAGAAGCCGGCTAGGCGGCACCCCGTTACTGTCCGAGGGGCTACGGCGTGCCGGCCGGCACCGGGTTCTCCGTGCATGACTTGCCGTGCAGGGCCTGGCGCAGCTGGTTGGCCAGCGAGTTGCAGCGTGCCGCCAGTTGCGGCCGGATATCCGGGTTCTTCGAATCGCGCAGCAGGCTGCTGCGCATCGCCTCGTAGCGGGATTGCAACTGGTCCGGCGCGTAGATCGCCGCTGCGCGATGGCAGGCGAGGTAGCTGGAGAGATAGTCGTCGCAGGCGGCAATGCCGGTGTTGTCGGACAGGTCGGGTTCGGCGGCAGGCTTGCTGCGGGTGGGGGCGGCGTGCTCCCGATGCGGCGCGCTGGCGGCCCTTGTGGTGGAGGCGGACGGGGTTCTCGTGGTGGAGGTCGTGGCGGAGGTGGTGGTCGTCGTCCTGGTGGCGGCGTGCTGCGCGCAGCCAGCCAGCAGCAGGCCTCCGAGCAGGCTGATCAGGGTCAGGTGGGACAGGGAAGGCATCATGGCTCTCCTCGACTTGGCGATCGTACCGGCGAGCCGGGCGGTCAACGGACAGTGGATCCGGGAACTGGCCACCACTAGACCGCGCCGAAGGTCAAGAAAATCTGAATTTATCGCGGAACCGGCAAAAAACGGTGAATTGGCTCCATTCCGTTCCGCCCCGTTGTGCCGTTATGATCCGCCCACTGTGTTTGCCGGGGTCAGCAGAGTTTGTGGCCCGATGCAGCCGATCCGCGATCTGCCTCATCGTTCACCCCTGGGTTGTTTCCTTGCATACCAGTCAAGCCGGCCGGTCGCTCTCTTGGCGGTCGCGTCTATAAACCTGTGGAGTGATTAACATGTCTGATCGTCAGATGGGTACCGTCAAGTGGTTCAACGACGCCAAGGGCTTCGGTTTCATTGCCCGCGACAATGGCCCGGACGTTTTCGTGCATTTCCGCGCCATTACCGGCGGCGGTTTCAAGAGCCTGCAGGAAGGCCAGCAGGTCTCCTTCAAGGTGGTACAGGGTCAGAAGGGCCTGCAGGCCGAAGAAGTGACCCCGGTCTGATTGCCGCGTTTGTAGGGGAAATCGGGCAAAGATGCCCGGTTTTTTCCTGCCCGAATAATGTCCGCGACAGCCTGCTTGACAAATCACTCGCGGGCTGAAAATCCGTTATGCTTGGCCCGCTGCGTCTGCTTGGCTACGTGAGTGCCCGGTAAGGATTTCCTGAATCCGACTGTTGCACCGGACCCTGCATGCTCAGTGAACCGTCGGCCCGTTGGGGCCGGTTTGTCTCAGCGTCTGGATAGGATCGGAGTTAGTCATGTCGGATCGTGAAGTAGGTACCGTCAAGTGGTTCAACGACGCCAAGGGTTTCGGTTTCATCAGCCGGGATAATGGCCCTGACGTATTCGTGCATTTCCGCGCCATCACCGGCTCGGGTTTCAAGAGCCTGCAAGAAGGCCAGAAGGTCAGCTTCAAGGTCGTCGATGGCCAGAAGGGCTTGCAGGCCGAAGACGTCACCCCCGTTTGATCGCGGTGGCGGAATCAGCTTGAAGAGGCCGGCGCAAGCCGGCCTCTTTTTTGTAGTGGCGGGGGCAATTCGCTAGCCTGCCGGAATGTCCGACCATTCCATCGAAAACATTCCTGCAGCGGCCGAGCCGCTGGTCATTCCGGTAATTGCCGCCGACGGTGCCCGCTACGAGTTGTTGGCCGTGCTTCCCGCCGACGCCTGGCAGCGTTTGCTGTACTGGATTCCGGCGATGGGCATACCGGCCCGGCATTACCTGCCGCTGGCCCAGGCGCTGGCGACACGGGGCATCGCGGTAGTGCTGCACGAGTGGCGCGGCATCGGTTCCAGCGATCGGCGTGCCGGCCGCGGCTGCAACTGGGGCTATCGCGAATTGCTGCAGGACGATTTGCCCGCAGGCATGGCGGCGGTGCGCCACCGCTGGCCGCAGGCAAACTGCTGGCTGGGCGGGCATAGCCTCGGCGGCCAGCTCGGGTTGCTTTACGCCAGCCTGCATCCGCACGACTTCACCGGACTGGTGCTGGTCGCCAGCGGTGCGCCGTACTGGCGCCGGTTCCGGCATGGCTGGCTGATCGGCGCGGCTTACGCGCTGGCCCCGCTGCTGGCCGGGCTGGCAGGTCATCTGCCCGGGCGGCGGATCGGGTTTGGCGGCAACGAGGCGCGCGCAGTGATCGCCGACTGGGCGCGCAGCGGCCGCAGCGGCCGCTATGCGGTGGCCGGGATGGCACAGGACTTCGAGCGCGGGCTGGCCGCGTTGCAACTGCCGTTGCTGGCGTTGCGCCTGCAGCAGGACTGGCTGGGCCCGCCGGCATCGCTGGAGTGGCTGCTGGGCAAGCTGGGTCCGGGCGAGCGCCGCGTGGACGTGATCACGCAGGAAGACTTGGGCGGCTCGCCGGCCGACCATTTCGGCTGGATGAAGACACCAGCGCCGATGGCCTCGCGCATCGCCGACTGGTTGGCTGCACCGGACGCAGCGTTCGCCGCACGCGACGGCACGGCGGCTTGATTCCATGGGACCCTGTCTGCATCTCGACACTTCCATGACGCTGGATTCCCCATGAACCTGTTCGATCCGTTTCCCCAACGCAGCCTGACCTTGCGCAACCGCCTGGTGGTGTCGCCGATGTGCGAGTACTCCGCCACCGACGGCGTGCCGAACGACTGGCACATGGTGCACCTCGGCAGCCGCGCGGTCGGCGGCGCGGCCCTGGTGATCGCCGAAGCTTCGGCGGTCTCCGCGCAAGGGCGCATCTCGCCGCAGGACACCGGCCTGTGGAACCAGACCCAGTTGCAGGCGTGGCAGCCGATCACCCGTTTCATCAAGGCACAGGGCGCGATCGCCGGCATGCAGCTGGCGCACGCTGGGCGCAAGGCCAGCACGCTGCGGCCGTGGGATGGGCATGGCCCGGTGCCAGCCGGGCAGGACGACTGGCGCACCGTGGCGCCGTCGGCGCTGCCGTTCGATGCCGGCTGGCCTGCGCCGCAGGCGCTGAACGAGGCCGGCATCCAGGCGGTGATCGCGGACTTCCGCGCCGCCGCACACCGCGCGTTGGCGGCCGGCTTCGAATTGATCGAGGTGCACGCGGCGCATGGCTACCTGCTGCACCAGTTCCTGTCGCCGCTGAGCAACCGGCGCGACGATCGCTACGGCGGCAGCTTCGAGAACCGCACCCGCCTGGTACGCGAGGTGATCGTCGCCGTACGCGAAGTGTGGCCGGCCGAACTGCCGTTGTGGCTGCGCCTCTCGGCCACCGATTGGGTAGCCGAAGGCGGCTGGGACATCGGACAGAGCGTCGAGCTGGCGCGCCAGGTGAAGCCGTTGGGCGTTGACCTGATCGACGTCTCCAGCGGCGGCCTGCTGCCGCACGCGAAGATCCCGTTGGGACCGGGCTACCAGGTGCCGTTCGCGGCGCAGATCCGCCGCGAAGCCGGTATCGCCACCGGCGCGGTGGGCCTGATCACCGGCGCGGAGCAGGCCGCGCAAATCGTCGCCAACGACGACGCCGACGTGGTGCTGATCGCCCGCGAGAGCCTGCGCGATCCGTACTTCCCGCGTCGCGCCGCGCAACTGCTGGGTGCGAAGATCGACGCTCCGGCGCAATATCAACGGGCCTGGTAAGGAGAGCGTGATGGAAGCTGCCCCGATGCTGATTGCCGACGCCCGCGTGCACGATCTGGGCGACGGCTTCATGGTTCGCCGCATGCTGCCGGTGCTGCAGGCGCGCCACGTCGGCCCGTTCGTGTTCTTCGACCACATCGGGCCGGCCACGTTCGCCGCCGGCAAGGGCATGGACGTGCGTCCGCATCCGCACATCGGCCTGGCCACGGTGACCTGGCTGTTCGACGGCGCGATCCGCCACCGCGACAGCCTCGGCAGCCTGGCCGACATCCGCCCCGGCGAAGTGAACTGGATGACCTCCGGTCACGGCATCGTCCACTCCGAACGCACGCCGCCGGAGGCTCGCCAGGGTGGCCAGCTGCTGCATGGCATCCAGGTCTGGGTGGCCTTGCCGCAGGCCGATGCCGAGGTGGACCCGGAGTTCCATCATCACGACCGCGCCGCATTGCCGAAGATCCGCCGGCCCGGCATGGAGGCCGTGCTGATTGCAGGCACGGCCTACGGCGAACGCTCGCCGGTGAAGGTGTTCGCGCCGATGTTCTTCCTGGAAGTGCAACTGGCCGCGGGTGCCGAACTGGCGCTACCGGTCGAGCACGCCGAGCGCGGCGTACACGTGGTCGATGGCGCGGTCCGCTGGGGTGAGCTGGAGGTCGGCGCGCAGCAGATGGCGGTACAGGCCGGTCCGTCGGCACCGCCGCTGCGCGCGCACGAGGCGAGCCGCTTGATGCTGTTCGGCGGCGCGCCGCTGGATGGCGAGCGGCACCTGTGGTGGAACTTCGTGGCCAGCACGCGCGAGCGCATCGAGCAGGCCAAGGCCGATTGGCGCGAAGGACGCTTTCCGAACGTGCCCGGCGACGACAAGGAGTTCATTCCGCTGCCGGAGTAGGCGGCGCGGATTGCCTTGCTTCGCAGGGCGGGCAGTGCCCGCCGCTCTTGGGTTTCAACAAGGCAAAAGCCGGTGGGCGACAGTCCGCCCCACAGAGCGTGTGGCATGTCCGCGTGGCAGAATCGAACGATCCCGCCGCGGAGCAGCAACATGTCCGGCTACAGCAGCTTTGCCGAGTTCTATCCGTTCTACCTCAGCGAGCACAGCAACCGCCTTTGCCGTCGCCTGCATTTCATCGGCAGCACGCTGGTGCTGGCGGTGATCGTGCTGGCCCTGGCGAGCGGCCAGCTGCGCTGGCTGTGGCTGGCGCCGGTGTTCGGCTACGGATGCGCCTGGATCGGCCATTTCGTGTTCGAGAAGAACCGTCCGGCCACGTTCAAGCATCCGCTGTACAGCCTGGCTGGCGACTGGGTGATGTACGGCCAGATGCTGCGCGGAAAGATCCGCTTCTGAGGGGCTTTTCTCCCTCCCCTGCTACAGGGGAGGGTTGGGGAGGGGTGCTCTTGGTCTTTCAGCGATATTGCTGGTGGCAGCTCTTGCAAGTCTCGCCGACCGGCTTGACCACCGCGGCCAGTGCCTCGCAGGTCGCGGGCGCACCCTGCACGGCCTGCTGCAGGCGGTTCTGCAGCTGGACGGCATCGTCGGTGAAGGTTTTCTCGCCGATGCCGAACACCGGCACGATGTCCGTGGCGGTGGACTGCAGGCGGGCCAGGTGGTGCTGGACCTTGACCGGGTCGCACTGCTTGGCCTTCATGGCATTCTTCAGTTCGCCCATGTGGTAGCCCATGGTTTCCATCACGGCCTTCGGCATCGGGTTGCGCGCGGCCAGCGCATTCATCACGTTGGCCGTACCGATCACACCGATCACCAGGCCGAGCAGGATCATCAAAGCTACGCGCATCGCCACGATTCCGGGAATGAAGATGGCCGCAAGGATAACCCGTGCAGACGCGTTGCAGCCACGCGGGCGCGATAAAATGGCCGCTTCGACCCAGCAGGCCAGGCCAGTGATACGGATACAAGCGGCAGTACTACATGAGTGACGTGGCCTTTCCCGCCGAGCGCTTCGCCGGCGTCGAGCGTCTGTACGGCAACGGCAGCGTGGCCGCGCTGGCGCGCGCGCATGTCTGCGTGATCGGCATCGGCGGCGTCGGTTCGTGGGCGGTCGAGGCGCTGGCGCGCAGCGGCGTGGGCCGGCTCACCCTGATCGACGCGGACGAGGTCTGCGTGTCGAACACCAACCGCCAACTGCACGCGCTGGACGGCGAGTACGGCAAGTCGAAGGTGGGCGTGATGGCGGCGCGGGCACGCGCGATCAACCCGACGATCCGGCTGGAGGCGATCGAACGTTTCCTCACCCCGTCCACGCTGGATGAACTGCTCGACCACGGCTATGACGTGGTGCTGGACGCCTGCGACGCGTTCCGGGTGAAGCTGGAGACGATCGCCTGGTGCCGCCGGCGCAAGCTGCCGATCGTCAGCGTGGGTTCGGCCGGCGGGCGCACCGACCCCACCCAGATCCGCGTGCGCGACCTGTCGCGTACCGAGCACGATGCGATGTTCAGCCTGATCCGCAAGAAGCTCCGCACGGATTTCAATTTTCCGCGCAACCCGGATCGCTACTTCGGCGTTTCAGCCGTCTATTCGCTGCAGAACGTGCAGTACCCGCAACCCGACGGCACCGTCTGCGGCACCCGCCCGCCCGGCGGCGACGCGATGAACCTGGCCTGTGGCGGCGGTTTGGGCGCGGCCACCCACATCACCGGCGCGTTCGCGTTCGCGGCCGTGGGCAAGGTACTGGAGAAGCTGCTGGAGAAGGGCGAGAAGTGAGGAAAGAGAAAGCCTGGCTCTTGCTCACTTCTCTCCGTTCGCCCCTACTTCCTCACCAGCCCATGTAATGCCCACCGTTGATCGCCAGGTTCGCGCCGGTGATCCAGCTGGCCTGGTCGCCGGTGAAGAACGCCACCGCGTGGGCGATTTCGTCCGGCCGGCCGAGGCGGCCCACCGGGATCTGCGCCACGATCTTCTCGCGCACTTCCTCGGGCACGGCCATCACCATGTCGGTGCCGACGTAACCGGGGGAGACCGTATTCACGGTGATGCCGAACTTCGCGTTCTCCTGCGCCAGCGAGATGGTGAAGCCATGCATGCCGGCCTTCGCCGCGGCGTAGTTGGCCTGGCCGTACTGGCCCTTCTGGCCGTTGATCGAGCTGATCTGCACGATGCGGCCCCACTTGCGCGTGCGCATGCCCTCGATCACCGGGCGGGTGACGTTGAAGCAGGCATTCAAGTTGGTGTTCACCACGTCCGTCCACTGCTCGTAGGTCATCTTGTGGAAGGTGGTGTCGCGGGTGATGCCGGCGTTGTTGACCAGGATGTCGACCGGCCCGCATTTGGCCTCGATCGCGCGGATCATCGCTTCGCAGGCGACCGGATCGGAGACGTCGCCCTGCACCATGCACACCTCGATGCCATCCGCCGCCATCGCCTTGCGCCAGGCTTCGGCCTTGCCCGGGTCACGATAATTGGTGGCCACCCGATGCCCTTGTCCGGCGAGGTAGCGAACGATCGCGCTGCCGATGCCGCCGGTGCCGCCTGTGACCAATGCCGTGCGCTGAGTCATGTCCTTGAATCTCCTGTGCGGGTGTAGCGGAGGGCTGTCTGTCGTACCGGATCATGGCGGCGGCATGTTTCAGCCATGGCCCTGGGTGCCGATGCGTTCCGCATTTATAGCGTTTCAGGCGAAAGAGTGACCGCTGCAATGCGGCAAATCCGCCGGATCGAAATTCGCCAGCGCCTGCGCCAGCAGGTCGCGGGCATCCGTTGCCGCGGCCGGCGCCGGTACCCGCAGGAACGCCAGCGCCCGCCGCTGCGCCGGCAGCGGGTCGGCCGGATCGACCGGGAAGGCCTGCTCGGACTTCGACAGCTTGCGTCCCTCGCCATCCAGCACCAGCGGCAGATGGCGATAAGCCGGCGTGGGCAGCCCCAGGCAGCGTTGCAGCCAGATCTGCCGCGCGGTGGAGTCGAGCAGGTCCTGCCCGCGCACCACCTCGGTGACGCCCTGGAACGCGTCGTCGACCACGCAGGCGAGCTGGTACGAATACAACCCCTCGACCCGGCGGATCACGAAGTCGCCCACCTCGTCGCGCAGGCTCTGTCGCTGCGGGCCCTGCAGTGCATCGTCGAATGCGATGGCGATATCCGGCACGCGCAACCGCCAGGCCGGCAGTTGACCGGCCTGTGGCGACGCGATGCAGCGGCCGTCGCGATGGACCCCGCCCGTCCCGGCAAGCTCGCTGCGGCTGCACCAGCACGGGAACACCTGCTGCGCCGCGCGCAGTTGTTCGAATGCCGCGTCGTAAGCGACGATGCGCTGCGACTGGAACAGCGCCGGGGCGTCGGCGACCAGGCCGAACGCCGGCAGCGCGGCCAGGATGCTCGCCGCCGAACCGGGAACCTCGCGCGGCGGGTCGATGTCTTCCACCCGCAACAGCCACTCGCCCCCGGCATGCCGCGCACACAGCCAACTGCCCACCGCGGCGACCAGCGAGCCGAAGTGCAGGTGTCCGGTGGGCGAAGGGGCGAAACGGCCGCGATAGCTCATCGGCGCATCTTAGATGCCGTGCCGAACCCTTGAAAGCACCGGCCGCCGCCCCGAATTTTCAATCCACCCCAGTCCCCTTCATGACTGCCACGATAGAGAGACAGCCATGCGTCGCATCGCATTATTCATTGGTACCAACCTTGCCGTCCTGCTCCTGCTGAGCATCGTCTGCCACCTGTTCGGCATCGACCAGATGGCCGCTGCCCGCGGCTACGGCAGCATGGGCGGCCTGCTGGCCTACGCTGCCGTGTTCGGCATGGGCGGCGCGTTCATTTCGCTGGCGATGTCCAAGACGATCGCCAAATGGTCCACCGGCGCGCGGGTGATCGAGCAGCCGCAGAACGAGACCGAGCGCTGGCTGGTCGACACCGTGCGCCGCCACGCGCAGGCCGCCGGCATCGGCATGCCCGAGGTGGCGATCTACGACGCGCCGGAGATGAACGCGTTCGCCACCGGCATGACGAAGAACAGCTCGCTGGTGGCGGTCAGCTCCGGCCTGCTGCAGCAGATGAACCGCGAGCAGGCCGGCGCCGTGCTCGGCCACGAGATCGGCCACGTCGCGAACGGCGACATGGTCACCCTGACCCTGATCCAGGGCGTGCTGAACACGCTGGTGATCCTGGCCGCCCGCATCGTGGGCCGGCTGGTCGACAGCTGGATGTCGGGCGGCCGCGACAGTCGTGAAGGCGGCACCGGCATCGGCTATTTCGTGGTGGTGATGGTGCTGCAGCTGGTGTTCGGCCTGTTCGCCTCGATCATCGTGGCTGCGTTCTCGCGCTGGCGCGAGTTCCGCGCCGACGCGGCGGGCGCGCAGTTCGCCGGCCGTGGTGCGATGATCTCCGCGCTGCAGCGGCTGCAGGCCAATCACGGCGAGAGCACGCTGCCGCAGACGATCGCCGCGTTCGGCATCTCCGGTCCGCTGGCCGAGGGTTTCAAGCGGCTGTTCATGAGCCATCCGCCGCTGGAGGAGCGCATCGCCGCGCTGCAGAGCGGCGCCTGACCTCCGCTTTGCTCCCTCCCCCTGAGCAGGGGGGATGTCCATTTCCTATAGTCAATGCAACAACGGAACATCCACGCATGAACGCACCCGCCGAAACCCGCAAGTTCGAAGCCGAAGTCGCCCAGGTACTGCACCTGGTCACCCACTCGCTGTACTCGCACAAGGAAATCTTCCTGCGCGAGCTGATCTCCAACGCCTCCGACGCCTGCGACAAGCTGCGCTTCGAGTCGATCGCCAAGCCGGAACTTTCCGCCGGCGACAGCGAGCTGCGCATCGACGTGAGCTGGGATCCGGACGCGCGCACCGTCACCGTGCGCGACAACGGCATCGGCATGAATCGCGACGAGATCGTGGCCAACATCGGCACCATCGCCAGCTCCGGCACGCGCCGCTTCCTGGAGGCGATGTCGGGCGAGCAGAAGGCCGACGCGCGCCTGATCGGCCAGTTCGGCGTGGGCTTCTATTCCGCCTTCGTGGTCGCCGACAAGGTCACCGTGCTGAGCCGACGCGCCGACGCGCCGGCGGGCGAGGGCGTGAAGTGGGAGAGCGACGGCAAGGGCGAGTACTCGCTGGAACCGGTCGAGCTGGCCGAGCGCGGCACCGCCGTGATCCTGCACCTCAAGGCCGACGAGGACGAGTTCCTCAGCCGCTGGCAGCTGCGCGCGCTGATCACCCGCTACTCCGACCACGTGGCATTCCCGATCCGCATGCCGGTCGAGAAGGACGGCAAGCCCACCGACGAGTTCGAAACCATCAACGCCGCCTCGGCGCTGTGGACCAAGCCGAAGTCGGACATCAGCGACGCGGACTACCAGAGCTTCTACAAGTCGCTCGGCCACGACTTCAACGATGCGCTGGCGTGGACGCACAACCGCGTCGAAGGCAGCCAGAGCTTCACCACCTTGCTGTACATCCCCTCGCAGCCGCCGTTCGACCTGATGATGGGCGGCCGCGACGAGCGCAAGGGCCTGAAGCTCTACATCAAGCGTGTCTTCATCATGGACGCGGCCGAGGAACTGCTGCCGAACTACCTGCGTTTCGTGCGCGGCGTGGTCGACGCCGACGACCTGCCGCTCAACGTCAGCCGCGAAATCCTGCAGCACAACCGCCAGCTCGAGCGCATCAAGGCCGCCTGCGTCAAGCGCGTGCTCGACCTGATCGAGAAGCTGGCCAAGGACGAGCCGGAGAAATTCGCCACCTTCTACAAGGCGTTCGGCAACACGCTCAAGGAAGGCATCAGCGAAGACGCCAACAACCGCGAGCGCATCGCCAAGTTGCTGCGCTTCGCCTCCACCAAGGGTGACGGTACCAACCAGACTACCTCGCTGGACGATTACATCGGTCGCATGGCGGTGGGCCAGGATGCCATCTGGTACATAACCGCCGACAGCTACGCCGCCGCCTTCGGCAGCCCGCAGTTGGAAGCGTTTAAGGCCAAGGGCATCGAAGTTCTGCTGATGTCCGACCGCATCGACGAGTGGATGATCGGCAGCTTGAGCGAGTACGACGGCAAGAAGCTCAAGAGCGTCGCCAAGGGCGACGTGCCGCTGGACGAGGCCGACAAGAAGAAGCAGGAAGAAGCGACGAAAGAAGCCGAGCCGCTGCTGAAGAAACTGAAGGACCTGCTCGGCGACCGCGTGGGCGAGGTAAAGGTGTCAGCCCGTCTGACCGACTCGCCGTCGTGCCTCGCGCTCAACGACTACGAAATGGCCCCGCATCTCGCTCGCCTGCTGCGCGAAGCGGGACAGGAGATGCCCGAGAGCAAGCCGACGCTGGAGATCAATCCGCAGCACGCGCTGTTGAAGCGCGTCGAGGCGGAATCCGATGAAGCGAAGGCGAAGGATCTGGCCACCCTGCTGCTGGAGCAGGCGGAGATTGCGGCGGGCGCACAGTTGCCGGATCCATCGGCGTTTGTGCAGCGGATGAATCGGGTGTTGCTGGGGGCGTAAGCCATCCCTCCAAGACAAAAGGCCCGTCGTTGGCGGCGGGCCTTTTCATGTCATTCCCTGGCAGGTGTCAGTGGCCGTGCCCGGGCGCGCGTGCAGGTGCGGGGCTGGGTGCGCTGCGGGTGGCGTTGCGGATGAGCGGAGTCGGTGCGGACCGGTAGTTCATGGGGTTCGAGGACTGGTTCATTCTCCGGCCGTCGTTGAATGGGATCCGCGCCCCGCGGTTGATGGAATCCCTGCTTGCCAGCGCCAGCCGATGACCGTCGATATGGACCCAGTACCAAGAACCCGACGGCACCGGCGAGCTTGATACGAAGGCAAACTGGGCGTCGTAGCTGCCCTCGGTGCGAGGCGTCGTGCGCAGGACCAGGTTGGCGACGAACTGGCTGGACACGGGGCGCCCGTGATCGGTCGCCGGCTTGACGATCATTTCATCCAGGTTCTGCAGCAGCAGCCGGCGCAGTCGCGGCGAGAGTTCCATCGCCGGCGAGGCGTCGGTGACCTTGCCGTGGGCGTTCACCTGCACCAGCACCGGCATGACCTTGGGCCTGAATTCGTTGAGCGAGCCCGAGGACGCCAGAGCCGCGCTTGCCGCGACCGACAGCATTCCGAAAAGCAGGGTGGTTTGGAACCGTTTCATGGTGACCTCCTTGGAGCATCACGGAATCGCGTTGCGCGACGTCCCGCATTGAGCCATCTGTACCGTGTTCCGACTGTCCTCGCAGGGCGATGCCGCGTCAATAGGGCCATGATTTCGTCCGGCAAGCCGCCAGTTCATCCCTCTCCGGGAGGACGTCCCCTAAGCGTGCTGAAAGCCGGGCCGCGTAGCTTGCGGGTAAGGAAGACAGGCGATGCCTGCCATGTGGGAGCCGCGAGATGCCTGCATTGCGATTCTGGCTGTGCGTCGCCGCCATCCTGATTTCAGGCGTCGCCCATGCGGGAGGCGGTCCGTTCGGGATCGACCACCGCGTCCACTACGCCGACAGCGGCATCTGGAAACGCACCAACCAGGATGTGTTGATCTACGGCACGATCACCACGGTCGTCGGCGGCGCCCTGGTTTTCGGCGACAACGACCAGTTGGGCGACACGTTCTGGCGCTCGGTGGATGCCATGGTGATCACCAGCGTCGGTGCCGAGGCGATGAAATACACGTTCCAGCGCGAGCGGCCTTCGCAGACCGACAACCCCGATCGCTTCTTCAGCGGCAGTCATGCGGAGAGCTTTCCCAGCGGGGAAGTGGCGGCGATATCGGCGGCGGTCACGCCGTTCATCGTCACCTACGGCCGCGACCACCCGGCCGTGTATGCGCTGGCCCTGCTGCCAGCCTACGACGCGGTGGCCCGGGTGAAGACGCACGGCCACTGGCAGAGCGACGTGCTGGTCGGTGCCGCGCTCGGTACCGGGGTCGGCCTGTGGGCGGCGCACCGGGATTCGCCGCTGATCGTCAGCTGGCTGCCCGGCGGCTTCCGGATCGGTTTCATCCACCGGTTCAAGTGAAGAGTGGGAAGCCGGACGCCACTGGGGCTTTGAAAGTTTCTGGGGCGTGGCATTCGGGCGAAGAGCCGTTCGCGAGTCGACGAGGCGCTTGAGCAGTTCGATGGCGCTGGCGAGTTGCGCCCGTTCCTGCCAGAGGGGAAGCCAAACTTCATAGATGAGCGATGACCGCAAGCCGTTCGACGGTGCGCCGGCGGACCGCATGCCGGCCTTCTTGCTGATGCGCCGGTGGTCAGCGAACGCATGGTGTACCGTTGTGATATCAAAATATCATTGACACAATAATGTTAATCAGATAACACTGCGATCGTGGGCTGTCCACACGACCATCCCGGGGGGAGAACGTCATGGAGCTTCGCCATCTGCAGTACGGCCGCCGCTGCATCTGCATCGCCATTGGCATGTCCTTGCTGGGGTCGTTTGGTGTCACGGCACAACCACTGGACCCGGCTGGCCCGGATGACGCGGCGCGAGTGGCCGCCAGCGATGGATCGGGCAACCCGGCTGCCGCGGACGCGGAGCAGCAAGCGGGACCTGCCTCCAGCAGCACGGCGCCGACCAACCTGGGCACCGTCGTGGTCACCGCCAACAAGCGCAGCGAGCGCCTGCAGGAGGTGCCGATGGCGGTATCGGCGCTGCAAGGCCTGCAGCTCGAACGCGAAAGCGCGGTCGGCTTTGCCGACTACGCCACGCGGGTGCCCGGCCTCAACCTGATTTCGAACGGCCAGGGCTGGACCCAACTGGTGCTGCGCGGCATCACCTCGGGCAGCGGCCAGGGCAACGCGACGGTGGGCACGTACATCGACGATGCGCCGTACGGATCGAGCACGATATATGCCGCCGGCGGCGTGCTCACGCCGGACATCGATCCCGACGACCTGCAGCGCATCGAAGTGCTGCGTGGTCCCCAGGGCACGCTGTACGGTTCGAACACGCTGGGCGGTCTGGTGAAGTTCGTCACCACGCCGCCGGACAGCTCGGTGGCTTCGGCCCGCGTGGGCGCCGGTTTCAGCAGCGTGTCCGGTGGCGACAGCGGATTCAGCAGCCGCGCCATGGTCAACCTGCCGCTGGTGAAAGACCAGCTCGGCCTGCGCGTCAACGCCTACCAGCGCAACGATCCGGGCTACGTCGACAACAGCAACACCGGCCAGTCCGACGTCAACGGCGCCAAGGTGAGCGGTGTACGCGCCCAGGTGTTGTGGACGCCCAGCGACAGCGTGTCGCTGAAATTGTCCGCGCTGGCGCAGAACCTCTCCAGCGATGGCCTGGCGAACGTCGGCGTCGACGTGGACCGCGACACCCTGCAGCCGCTGCACGGCGACCTGCAGCAGGACCGCGCCGCCAGCACGGGAATGTTCAAGGTGAAGTACCGGATGTACGACGCCTCGCTGAACGCCGACCTGGGCTGGGCGCGCTTCATTTCGTCGAGCACCTACAGCACGGAGGCGATGCACTCGGACGTCGACTATACGCAGGCCTACGGGCCGCTCCTGAACCCGCTGTTCGGCCTGGCCAACGGCGGCTACGCGCTGGACAACACCATCACGCTGGGCAAGTTCACCCAGGAACTGCGCCTGCAGTCGCCCGAGACGCAGACGCTGGAATGGCGCGCCGGCGTGTTCTACACGCGTGAGCACAGCCACAACTTCCAGCACATGGCGAGCTTCGACGCGAGCACCGGCGAGCCGATCGCGCTGCCGCAGCTGGCGGACATCGGTGTGGGGCCGGCGATCTTTACCGAGTGGGCCGCCTACGGCGACGTGACCTGGCACGCGACATCGCAGCTGAGCGTGCTGGTGGGCGCGCGGTACACGAAGGACCGCACGGCGTACACGCAGACCGGCGACGGCCTGCTGGTCGGGCCGACCAACTTCACCATCCGCGGCTCGGACAGCCCGACCACCTTCCTGTTCAATCCCAGCTACAAATTCAGCGACGACATGATGGCGTACGTGCGTGTCGCCTCGGGCTTCCGTCCGGGCGGCCCGAACGTGGGCGTACCGCCGGGCCTGGGCGCACCGCTGACCTTCGGTCCCGACAAGCTGGTGAGCTATGAGCTGGGCTTCAAGTCGACCGTGCTCGATCGGCGCATGACGTTCGACGTGGCGGCGTTCTACATCGACTGGAGCCAGATCCAGTTGACCGTCAGCGCCGGAGGCTTCGGCTTCCTCGGCAATGGCGGCAAGGCGAAGAGCCAGGGCCTCGAAGCGGCATGGCAGTTCGCGCCCGTACGCGGCCTGATGCTGTCGGCCAATGCCAGCTGGACCGACGCGAAACTGGCCGCGGATACGCAAGCGGGATTGTTCGGCTACAAGGGCGATCGCCTGCCGTACGTGCCGAAGTGGAATGCGAGCGTGGGCGTGGACTACGACTTTCCGCTGGCTTCGGGGTGGTCAGGCTTCGTCGGCGGCAGCTACCGCTTCATCGGTTCGCGCGTCTCCGATTTCCGCGCGGTGCCGGGGCCACGCCGGGAGGTTCCCAGCTACGACGGCATCGACCTGCGCGCCGGCGTCAACTACGCCAACTGGACGTTCAAGGCTTACGTCAAGAACCTGACCAACGAACGCGGCATCACGGCGATCGCTGCGCAAACCACCGACCCGAACGCGAATCCGTTCAGTGCCGCTTATGTGGCGCCACGCACCGTCGGCATTTCGGCGAGCGTGGATTTCTGAGCATGTCCTTCCAACGAACCCTTGCCGGAGTGCGTCCATGAACCGCTATGCGAAATCCATCGCGGCGTTCGCCATCACCTGTGTCGCTGGCTTTGCGATGGCGCAAGTGCCGCCCGTAGCGAATCCCGCATCCGCCAGTTCGGCGGTGCTTCCGCCATCACCGGCGCCCACTGGCGCCGTGATGACCGCAGCCACGTCGCCGGGCACGCCGCACGTGATGACAGCGGACGACTTGTCGACCTTCCTCGACGGCATGGTGCCGTACATGATCCAGCGCGGCGACATCGCCGGCGGCGTGATCTCGGTGGTCAAGGACGGCAAGCTGCTGTTCGCCCGCGGCTACGGTTACGCCGACCTGGAGAAGCGCACGCCGGTGTCGCCCGAGACCACGCTGTTCCGGCCTGGCTCGACGTCCAAGCTGTTCACCTGGACGGCGGTGATGCAGCAGGTGGAGCAGGGCAAGCTGGACCTGGACCATGACGTCAACGACTACCTCGACTTCAAGATCCCGCCGCGCGATGGCAAGCCGGTCACCCTGCGCCAGCTGATGACGCATACCGCGGGCTTCGAGGACACCGCCAGGGGCCTGCTGCCGAGGAAGCCCGAGGACGTTAACCTCGAGCGCTACCTGAAGACGCACATCCCCGCGCGCATCTTTGCGCCGGGTGAGATCGTGGCGTACTCCAACTACGGCTGCGGCCTGGCCGGCTACATCGTGCAGCGCGTGTCCGGCGAAGGCTTTGACGACTACGTGCAGAAGCACATCTTCGAGCCCTTGGGCATGCATCATTCGAGCTTCGCGATGCCGCTGCCGCCGCCGTTGGCGCCGCTGATGGCCAAGGGCTACAAGAGCGCCTCCGACGGCAAGCCGCAGCCGTTCGAGCTGGTCGACCCGGCGCCGGCCGGCGCGATGAGCAGCAGCGCGACGGACATGGCGAACTTCATGATCGCCCAGCTGCAGGGCGGCCGCTTCGGCGACACGCGGATCCTGCAGCAGGCCACCGCCGAGCTGATGCACAGCCCGCAGCACACCGCCGCACCCGGGCTGGCCGGCTTCGATCTCGGTTTCTACCAGGAAGACCGCAACGGTCAGCGGATCATCGGCCATGGCGGGGACACCATCGTGTTCCACAGCGACCTGCACCTGCTGCTGGATGCAAACGTCGGCATCTTCATGTCGTTCAACAGCGCCGGTGACGCGGGCAGTGCGCACGTGATCCGCAAGGCGATCTTCCAGGCCTTCCTCGACCGCTATTTCCCGCAGGCGGCGCCGACGCCGGCGACGGTGGCCACCGCGAAGGCCGATGCCGCGCGCGTGGCCGGCTGGTACCAGGCCAGCCGGCGCAATGACAGCGCGTTGCGCATGCTGTACCTGTTCGGCCAGGTGCACGTGTCCGCAAAACCCGATGGCACGCTGAGCGTGTCGATGCTCAACGACTACGCGGGCAAGCCGCTGCAATGGCATGAAACCGGCCCGCTGCACTACAGCGAGGTGAACGGCAAGTCGCAGCTGGCATTCGTCGCCGACGCGCAGGGCGGCATCCGCTACTGGGCCAGCGATGCCGAAGTGCCGGTGTTCGTGTTCCAGCGCGTTTCGGCAGCGAAGAGCATGGGCGTGGTCGGCCCGCTGATGGGGTTGTCGATCGTGGTGCTGCTGGCGACGCTGCTGACCTGGTTCGTCGGCTGGTGGGTGCGCAGGCATTACGGCCGGACGCTGGCGTTGAGCGATCGCCAACGCCGCACGCGACTGCTGTCGCGGTTCGGTGTGCTGGCGTTGGTGATCGTGGTGGTCGGCTGGCTGTCGTTCATCGGCATCACGTCGGCCGACGAAAGCCTGTTGTTGGATGGCTCGGGCACGGGCTGGCTGTACCTGCTCCATGTGCTCGGCGTGGTGGGGCTGCTGGGTGCGCTGGCGGTGGTGGTGCATGCCGTGCGCGCGTGGATGGCTCCGCGGTGCGGCCGCTGGGTGCGTGCCGGCGAAACCCTGCTGGCGTTGGCGGCGATCTACCTGGCGTGGTTCATCGTCGCGTTCGGGCTGGTCAGCTTCAACGTGCGGTTCTGACGGGCAACACCCGTCCAGCGCATCGGCACGGACCAACAAGGAGAGATCATGAAGTTGCACACGCGGCTCGAGAAATGGGCATTGAAGGTGCCGTTCCATATCACCGGCTATACCTTCGACGTATTCGATGCGCTGGTGGTCAGCCTGCACGAAGGTGGCCACGTCGGCCGGGGCGAGGCGCTGGGCGTCTATTACCACGACGACACGCCGGTCTCGATGCAGGCGCAGGTCGAGGCGCTGCGCGAGCGGATCGAGGCCGGCGTGACCCGGCAGCAGTTGCTGCAACTGCTGCCTGCCGGCGGCGCGCGCAACGCGATCGATTGTGCGTTGTGGGACCTGGAGGCCAAGCGCGCCGGCCGGCCCGTGTGGATGCTGGCGGGGCTGGATGCGCCGCGGCCGTTGCTGACCACGTTCACCGTCGGCGCGGCCGAGCCGGCGACGATGGCCGAGGCGGCACGCAGCTTTCCCGCCGCGCGCGCGCTCAAGCTCAAGCTCACCGACGACGGGCTCAATGCGGATCGCGTGCGCGCGGTGCGCGCGGCGTGCCCGGACGCGTGGATCATGGTCGATGCCAACCAGGGCTTCACCCGTGAATCGTTTGCGCACCTGCTGCCGGCGCTGGTGGACGCTGGAATCGCCGTGGTGGAGCAACCGTTTCCGATCGGCAGCGAAGCCTGGCTCGACGGGCTGGACAGCCCGATCATGATCGCTGCCGACGAGAGTGTGCAGGATCACCACGACCTGCCGTCGCTGGTCGGCCGCGTCGGCATGATCAACATCAAGCTGGACAAGTGCGGCGGCCTCACCGAGGCGCTGGCCATGGCCGAGCAGGCGCGCGGGCTCGGTTTCGAACTGATGGTCGGCAACATGTCCGGTTCGTCGCTGGCGATGGCGCCGGCTTTCGTGCTGGGGCAGTTGTGCAAGGTGGTGGATCTGGACGGCCCGGTATTCCTGCGCGGCGATCCGCAGCCGTCGGCGACCTATGAGGACGGCCGGATCTGGTGCGACGATGCGGTATGGGGTGGCCCGCAGGCCGCCGCTGCCTAGTGGCGACGGCAACGACAGGGGAGCGACATCGCGCACATGTCTGACCGCATGATTCCAGCACGCGACAAGAACTGGTTCGGCCATCCGCGCGGCCTGAGCGTGCTGTTCCTCACCGAAATGTGGGAGATGTTTTCCTTCTTCGGCATGCGCGCGCTGCTGGTCTATTACATGACCAAGCACCTGGACCTGGGGCAGGAGTACGCCTCGCTGGTCTACGGCGCCTATGCGGCCTTCGTGTATTTCACGCCGGTGTTCGGCGGCATGGTGGCCGACCGCTGGCTGGGCAAGCGCAACGCGGTGATGATCGGCGGCACGACGATGGCGTTGGGCCACTTCATGATGGCGTCCGAGCCGTTGTTCTATCCGGCGCTGGTCACGATCGCGCTGGGCAACGGCCTGTTCCTGCCCAGCCTGGCCAGCCAGATCGAAGGCCTGTATCGCGATGGCGATCCGCGCAGCAAGAGTGCGTACAACATCTACTACGTGGGCGTGAACCTGGGTGCGTTCCTGGCGCCGCTGGTATGCGGCACGCTGGGCGAAAGTTTCGGCTGGCACTGGGGCTTTGCCGCCGCGGGTTTCGGCATGCTGTTGTCGCTGGTGATCTACTTGGCCGGCGCCCGTTATCTGCCCGCCGAACCAGCGCGCGGCGGCGCGGCGCGCGCGGTCCGGCCGCCGCTCGATCGCGCCGCGCGCGACCGCTTCGCGTTGCTGATCGGCATCGCCGCGATCGTCGTGATTTTCCGCGGTGCGTACGAACAGGTCGGCAACACCATCGCGCTGTGGGCCGACAGCGGCGTGGACCGCGAAATTGCGGCCGGCTGGACGATACCGATGACCTGGTTCCAGGCGCTGGACTCGCTGATCGTGTTCGCCTTCACGCCGTTGCTGGTGGCGCGTTGGGCGCGGCTGGCGAAACGCGGCGTGGAAACGCCGTGGCTGGGCAAGATGGCCTTCGGTGCGGCGATCGTCGGGGCGTCTTATCTGATGCTTGCGTTGGTCGCGGCCTGGTGTGACGCGCATGGCACGCGCGCGAGCTGGATCTGGCTGGTCGGCTGGTTCGTGTTGATGACCACCGGCGAGCTTTACATCCTGCCGGTGGGCCTTGGCCTGTTTGGACGCATGGCGCCGGAGGGTTTTCGCGCCACCAGCATCGCCACCTGGTTCTTCGCCGGCTTCTTCGGCAACCTGCTGGCCGGCGCGCTGGGCACGCTGTGGAGCCAGCTCAGCCACGCCTGGTTCTTCGCCCTGATTGCGGCGGTCGCCGCCGTGTCGGCCACGCTGTTGTATATGCTGGGCCGTCGCCTGGGCGACGTGGAAAGTCATGGAGCGGCGGGCGCCGCCATGGCAATGGCCAGATAAGCGGATGACGATGACCAAGGACCTGCAGAAAAAACTGAAAAGCCGGTGGGACACGTTCACCACCTCCGAGCAGAAGATCGCCAGCTACCTGCTGCACAACATCAGCGGCATACCGTTCGAGACGGCAGCGTCGCTGGGCAAGCGGGTCGGCGTGAGCGCGATGACGGTGGGACGGTTTCTGCGCAACCTCGGCTATGCCGGCGTCGGCGACCTGAAGGAGGAGCTGCGCGGCGATGCGCCATGGATGCAGCTGTACAAGATCGCCGAGCCGTCCGCCAATGCCGACTACGTCAGCGAGAGCCTGCAGGCGGAGATTCGCAGCCTGAACGATGTCTACGCATTGGCGCGCACCGAGGAATGGGCGCCCATCGTGAAGATGCTGGTGGCGGCCGATCGCGTGTCGGTGGCCAGCTTCCAGCACGGATCGTTCCTCGGGCTGGGCCTCGCCGCCTCGCTGCAGCACGTGCGGCCGCGCGTTTCGTTCGAATCGGGCGCCGATGGTTCCTATACCGGCATGCTGCTGGATTCGACCGAAAAAAGCTGCGTGGTGCTGATCGACATACGCCGCTATTCGCGCCATTTCCGCCTGCTGGCCGAGGAGGTGGTGGAGCGTGGCATCCCGCTGCTGATCATCACCGACACGCAGTGCTATTGGGCGCGCCAGCTGACCCCGCACGTGCTGATGATCCCGGTGCAGACGGGCCGTGCGTGGCACAGCTTCGGCACGCTTACCAGCCTGTTCAGCCTGTTGATCAACGCGGTGATCCGCGAGACGGGCGACATACTCGGGCGCGTCGGCGACATCACCGAGTTGCGGCAGAAATTCATCGGCTACGACGGACCGTCGCTGTCCGCGGGTGGCGGAAGCAAGCCGGGCAAGGCCAAGGACGGCGGCGGAAAGAAGCCGGCAAAGCGGCGCTGACGACGGCGGCATCATCGAACGAGGAAACGCCATGACCTGCAAGTTCGCACGGCTGTCACTGCGCCGGCTCCTGGTACCGTTTATGGCAGGCGCATTGGCTGTCATCGCTGCACCGGCATGGGCCGCCGCGCCGCAGGACCTGGACGCCTTCGCCGCGCGGGCGATGAAGGCGTTCGACACGCCGGGCATGGCGGTGGCGATCGTCGAGGACGGGCAGGCCGCCACCCACGTCTACGGCATCAGGAAACTCGGTGCGCCCGAACGCGTCGACGCGCACACCGTCTTCCCGATCGGCTCCAACACCAAGGCCTTCACCGCGGCGGCGCTGGCGATCCTGGTCGACCAGGGCAAATTGCACTGGGACGACCTGGTGGTCGACAAGCTGCCCGGGTTCCGCATGTACGACGCGTACACGTCGCAGCACATGACGATCACTGACCTGCTGGTGCACCGCAGTGGACTTGGCCTGGGCCAGGGCGACCTGATGTTCCTGCCCTCGACCACCCGTTCGCGCGCCGAGCTGGTGCACGCGATCCGGCATCTGAAGCCGGCCACCGGTTTCCGCAGCGGCTTCGCCTACGACAACGTGCTGTACAGCGTCGCCGGCGAACTGGTCGAGGCGGTGTCGGGCGAGCGCTGGGAGGATTTCGTGCAACGGCACATGCTGTCGCCCATGGGCATGCGCGATACCCTGACCAGCCTCGATGTGCAGGGACCGGACAGCGTGTCGCTGCACGGCAAGATCTCCGGGCCGGTGCGCGGCATGGGGCCGCCGTCGGTGCTTGGCACCGTATTGTCGGGCGATGTCTGCGCCCCGGCTGGCGCGTTGCGGGTCAGCGCCGACGACATGACGCACTGGCTGCGCGTGCAGTTGGCGCATGGCGCGCTCGATGGCGACAAGCGCCTGTTCAGCGAAGCGGCATCGCAGGCGTTATGGACGCCGCAGACCCTGGTGCCGATCGATGCGCCACCGGCTCCGCTGGCGTTGACCCGGCCGGCCTACCAGGCTTATGCGCTGGGCCTGTTCGTGCGCGATTACCGCGGCCATCGGATCGTCATGCATACCGGCGGTGTGCTGGGCGCGTATTCGGTGGTGGCGATCCTTCCGGAGCGGCACGTCGCGTTCGCGATCATGCTCAATGCAGAGGACGCCGGCACCCTGATGGCGACGTTCTACCACCTGCTCGACCACTACCTCGGACTGCCGCCCACCGACTGGATCGGCAACTACCGGCAGGTGGACGAGCTCGGCATCGCCGCGGCGCTGAAGGCGATCCAGGCGCGGCAGGCGAAGACCCATCCCGAACGCGGCCCGTCACTGCCACCGGCAGGTTATGCGGGCGTGTTCAGCGACCCCTGGTACGGCACGGCCACGATCAGCCGCGGCAAGGACGGCATGCGCCTCAGCATGGATCGCACGCCAGGCATGCAGGGTGCGCTGGAGCATGTGCAATACGACACCTTCCGCACGCACTGGAGCAAGCCCGGCCTGGAGGATGCCTACGTCACCTTCGCATTGCGCCCCGACGGCAGCGTCGACCACATGACGATGCAGGCGATCTCGCCGCTGGCCGACTTCAGCTACGACTACCAGGACCTTTACTTCACCCCGGTGGCGGAAAAACGCTAGGTTGAGCCCTTCAACACTGGGTCCGGCCGCCGGCCAGCTGCTTGCACGGGTGAAATATCGGTTTGTCCGATACCGGTGGGGTGTGGTGGCCGCTGTCATGGCGGCGATGGGGATACGGATACGGTGCACCGCCCCAATAGACCGGACCGTTGTAGATCGGCTGGGTCAGCTGTTCCTGGTATTCGTCGTTCTGCTGCCGCAGCGCGTCGTTCTCGGCCTGTAGTCGCTCGCGCTCGGCGTCCTGGTCGGCGAGCGCCTGCTGCTGGGCTTCCTGGGCGCGTTGTTCGGCGTCGTAAGCCTCGTCGGCCCGACGCCGGGCCTCCTCGTCCGCCGCCTGCTGGCGGGCATCCAGGCGCTGCTGGTAGAGCGTTTCGAGGTGGCGTGAATCCGCATAGCGTTTCGCCAGGTCGTCCTGGCCCAGGCGCAGGTAGCGGTCGATGACTTCGGTGTCGTCGGCCCGGTGCAGCAGCTCGCCGCTGCCGTTCGGGCAGGGGTGATCGGTGTAGGCGACCTGTCCGCCCTGCGTGCATTTGTAGATGTTCTGCGCGCCGGCCGTTCCCGCCGCGGCCAGCAGCAGGACGGCAGCCGAGAAGCAAATTCCTCCCACTGGCAGGCTTTTCATGGTGGCCACATTCTGCACCCGGCCGCTGTCGCCATGCACCAGGTGCCCGGAACGGAAAGCCAGAGAGCGTGTAGCCCGGGCGGTTTGACCAGCGGAATGCGGTGGTTTGAGTGCCGGCGCCGGAGGGCGGTTACGCTGTTCCAAGCCTCGAAATTGCCTCTAAACCTCAAAAAATGTGAACTGCATCACATTTCTGGTGCTATTGTCCCGCGTCACGGGTGCCTGCTGGCGTGTCCTGACTGGCCGGCGTCCGGGGGCCAGGTCGAGTGGATGGGGACTTCCCGGCAAGGGAATGTGTCACCTCGTGCGGGAGCAATGCGTCATGACGCAAGCTTCCGCGGTGCCGGCATTCCGGTACCGCGCCTTCATCAGCTACAGCCACCGGGACAAGGCCTGGGCGGGCTGGCTGCATCGGGCGCTGGAAACCTACGCGGTTCCGAAGCGCCTGGTCGGCCAGACGACAGCGTTCGGCGAGATCCCCGGCCGCCTTGCGCCGATCTTCCGCGATCGCGACGAGCTGGCCAGTGCCACCGATCTCGGCCGCAAGGTCAACGAGGCATTGGCGCAATCGGCCAACCTGCTGGTGATCTGCTCGCCGAACTCGGCGACTTCGCACTGGGTCAACGAGGAGGTGCTGGCGTTCAAGCGGCTCGGCCGCAGTGAGCGCATCTTCTGCCTGATCGTCGATGGCGAACCCGGCGCCAGCGAGCTGCCCGGCTGCGCCGCCGAGGAATGTTTCGCGCCGGCGCTGCGCCACCAACTCGGCGCCGACGGTGCGTTGAGCCACGAGCGCACCGAGCCGATCGCCGCCGACGCGCGCGCAGGCAAGGACGGCAAGGCCAACGCCAAGCTGAAGCTGATCGCCGGCATGCTGGACCTCGGCTTCGATGCGCTGAAGCGGCGCGAACTGCAGCGACGCGCCCGGCGCATGGCGGCGCTGGCCATGCTGGCGCTGATCGTGATGGCGGCGACCACCACCCTGGCGATCACCGCCATGATCGCCCGCCACGCCGCGGTGGTCGCCAGCCAGGCCGCCGAGCGCCGGCAGAAGCAGGCGGAGGGCCTGGTCAATTTCATGCTGGGCGATCTCAACGACAAGCTGGCGCAGGTGCAGCGTCTGGACATCATGGAGGCGGTGGATGATCACGCGATGAACTATTTCCAGTCGCTGCCGAGTACCGACGTCACCGACGAGGCGCTCGTGCAGCGCGCCAAGGCGCTGGAGAAGATCGGCATCGTACGGCTGGACCAGGGCCATCTGCCGGCGGCGATGGAGTCGTTTCGGGCGGCCTCGAAGCTCGCGGCCACGCTGGCGGAGGCGGCTCCCGCAGACGCCTCGCGGCAGCACGCCTATGCAAGAGTATTGACCTTCGTCGGCATGACCCACTGGTATCAGGGACAGCTGGATGCGGCGCAACGGAGTTTTGTGTCGGCGCAAACCGTTCTGCAGCGTGTCGGGTCGAATGTCGCGGATAACCTGCCCTTGCAGTACGAACTGGCCATGCTGGACAACAACATCGGCCATGTGCTTGAAGCGCGCGGTCAGTTGGACGAGGCAGCCGGCCACTACCGCAGGGCGCTGGTGTTGTCGCGGAAACTGGTGGCTGCCAAACCCGGCAACACCGAGTGGGCGTTGGAATTGGGCGGCGCGCACAACAATCTCGGCAAGCTGGCATTGATGCGCGGCGACCTTGCAACAGCTGTCGCCGAATACGCCGCCGACGACACGATCGAAACCG
This sequence comes from Rhodanobacter soli, assembly GCF_040548735.1. Classification (NCBI taxonomy): domain Bacteria; kingdom Pseudomonadati; phylum Pseudomonadota; class Gammaproteobacteria; order Lysobacterales; family Rhodanobacteraceae; genus Rhodanobacter; species Rhodanobacter soli. Next base: position 121,848 of record NZ_JBEPSD010000002.1, read on the forward strand.
CGCTCTCCGCGCACGACCCAAGGGACAACGACCAGCGCGAGAGCATGCTTACGGTTCGCGCCATTCTGGGGCGCACGCTGGCCCTGACCGGCGACATCGAAGCGGGCATGCGCGATCTGCAACAGGCGGTCGACATCGCCGGGCAACTGACGAAGGTCGATCCGGGCAATACCAGCTTCCAGGAGCATCTGGCGCTGTATTCCTCGCAGTTGGGCCGGCTGCGGCGCTTGAGCGGCGATCTGCCCGCGGCTCAGACGCTGACTGCGCAGTCGCTGGCCATTTTCCTTGCCTTGACGAAACAGGATCCGGCGAACGTCGGCAGGCAGCGCGAGTTCGCCGAGGCGCAGCTTGAGCAGGCTGCGCAATTGCAGGCGTCCGGCCAGACCGACGCAGCGCGCAGGCAGGCGCAGGCTGCACTGGCGATCCTCGCCCCCTTGTTCGTCAAGCAGCCCGACGACCGCGCCACCCTGCTGGCGATGGCGGGAGCGCAGCTTTTGCTCGCGGCGGTATCCGATGGGGCGCGGGCCACTCGGCAACTGCGCAGCGATGCCTTGAACGCGATGCAGGCGGTGAAAAGCGGCGATGACGATCCGCGTCTGCTGGCGTTGCAGGTCGAGGCGCTGCTGGTGCTGCGCATGAAAGCCGAGGCGCAGGCCGTGATCCGGCAACTGTGGAGCAGCGGCTACCGCGATGCGGCGCTGCTGGCCGTGCTGCGACGCGAGCGGATCGATTATCCGGTCAATACGGCATTCCAGCAGAAACTGCTGGCGGCAACCGACACCAACGCTCGCCGGTAAGGCCGGGCGCAACGAACAGGGGATGGGCAACACCGGCAAGCGCGGTATCGGATCAAACCCTCATTACCAAGGAATCCATCATGCCGAACAATCTCAATGTCAAGCTCGACACGAGCACAACCCCGCCGTATCTCGATATCGATCAGAGTAACGGTGCGAACCACGTCAGCCGTAGTCCCAACGCGCAAACCATCACCTGGCAGCTGACCGGCAATGCGGCCTCGGGATCGTTCAATACGCAAAGCGATCCGGAACCTGGTTTCGCCTGGGTCGGCACGCCGCCACCTGCCGGCATCTTCGGCTCCCCCGTGCTGCAGGCAAACGGCAACCAGCTGACGATGAGCGACCTCAACAACAGCGCCAGCACGGCAGGCGACTGGATCTATCAGCTGAGCGCCACCATCGGCGGTGTGGTCTACCAGTCCAACAAGACATCCCTCACGCAGACCAATACGAACCCGTCGATAAAAAACAACTAATTCCCGAAGAGCCCGACAGGCTCCAGGCCCGGACACCGTGACCTGGAGCCTTGGAAAATTCGGGCAACGGGCGTCAAGGCACGGATGCCGGCACGGAGCACCAACGTCATCGCTTCAACTACCTTGGAGACCGACATGCCAAAGACCAGCCATGAAAGTCAGGACGCTCCGGCCGCGCCGCTGCCCACTGACGACGAGAATGTCCTGGCGAATAGCGACGCCGAGCAGGAATCCGCGCTGGTGAGCACGCCCGCGCCGGACACCGCCACTCGTCCGTCGATCAAGAATAATTAGGGTGCGCCGCGGTCCAGGCATTCACCAGGGCTCATGCGGCTTCGTGAGGAGGCTGCCGGCAGCGGCCTCCTGTGGGGTTCCGTGGGCCTGCGGAATCGTGCGCGGTCCATCGTGCGTAGCCTTCAGCGGGAAGCCGTCATGACTCCCCTGGTCATCGGCGTCACCAGCCATCGCAATATTCCCGCCGACGAAATCGAGCCGATCCGGCAACGCGTGCGGGATTTCCTGGCGCAACTGCGGCGCGATTTCCCCGCGCTGCCGCTGGTGGTGCTGTCGGCGTTGGCCGAGGGCGGCGACCAGTTGGTGGCGTACGAGGCGCTCGCCGTGAGCGCGCGCCTGGTCGCGCCGTTGCCGTTACCGCAGGAACTGTACGTGGACGACTTTGCCGACCCAGCGGTGCGCGCCAGTTTCGACGCGCTGTGCGCTCGGGCCGAGGTCGTGCCGCTGCCGTTGCCGAAGGGGCAGTCGTTGCTTGATCTCGGCACGCCAGGCCTCGCGCGCGATCGTCAATACGCCAAGGCCGGCGTCTATATCGCCAGCCACTGCCACATCCTGCTGGCGATCTGGGACGGCAAGGTATCGGGCCGGCTCGGCGGCACCGCGCAGATCGTGAAATACCATCTGAGCGGTACCCTGCCGGGCCTGATCGACCGGCGCCGGGATACGCGCCACGTGCTGGGCGGCGGCGACGAAAGCCTGCTCCTCCACATCGTCTGTTCGCGCGACGGGCCCGACGGCGCGCCGGCTGCCGGACTGCTGCCCTTGCAGGTGCTGTGGCGTACCGCCGACACGGCTTCCGCCGCCGATAGCATGCCGGCGGATTTCAGGCTGATGTTCGCGCGCATGGTCGAGTTCAATCGCGAGTGCGACAAATACGCCGACGAGATCATGGCCGCCGCGCCGGCGCGGCCGGTCGCCGAAACGCGCCACACCGCGGCCATCGACCGGCTGTTCCATGCCGCCGACTGGCTGGCGATGCATTTCCAGCGGCGGGTACTGCTGGCCATGCGCCTGACTTACACGCTGGCGGCCTTGATGGGCATCGCCTTCACGTTCTATGCGCACATGCCCGCGCAGAACTTCCTGATCTACCTGTTCCTGGTCCTGTTCGCCAGCGGCGGCGCGGTGGCGGCGCTGGCCCGGTATCGCGGCTGGCACCGCAAGTATCTGGATTACCGCGCGCTGGCGGAGGGCTTGCGGATCCAGTCGTACTGGCGGCGGGCGGGCATCTCGGCGAATGCCGACCACGAATTCGCGCATGACAACTTCCTGCAGAGGCAGAACATCGAACTGGGCTGGATCCGCAACGTCATGCGCGCCGCCGGCCTCGACGTGGTGACCGCTCCGACGGCGTCCCCGCCGACCGCACTGGCGGACGTCATTGCGGAATGGGTGGGGGAATCGGGGAAGTCCGGGCAGCTTCATTACTACGAGCGCAAGACCATCGAGCGCACCGGCCTGCACCACGTGACCGAAGCGATCGGCTCGCTCAGCCTGTGGGGCGGCGTGGCGATCAGCGTGTTCCTTGCCATATTCGTGCTCAAGCTGTCGCAGGAAACCAAGACCACCCTGGTGATGATCATGGCGGTGCTGTCGATCATGGCCGCCGTGCGCGAGGCTTACGCCTACCGCAAGGCCGACAAGGAATTGATCAGGCAGTACCGTTTCATGCAGCGCATCTTCGCCAGCGCACGCACGGCATTGGACCGCACGCACGATCCCGTGCTGCAGCGGCAGATCCTGCTTTCGCTCGGCGACGCCGCACTCACCGAACACGCCGAATGGACGCTGATGCAGCGCGAACGCCAGGTGGAGCACAGCAAGCTCTGATCGTTCCGGCTTGTCGGGCGCCGAGTGGAGGCTTCCGGGGAGCGATGTCCGGTGCCGCCACGAGCTTCAATGAGGTGAGATGGGGAGAGGCGGCGTGGGTGCCTTGTCCACGCGCTGCCATGCGCGCAGGCCGATCACCGCCAGCAGCACGAAGCCCGCGTACAGCACCGAGGTGATCAGCAGGTGCTTGTAGACGTATTCGCCCACGTAGATCACGTCCACCACGATCCACAGCCACCACGCGGCGACGTGCCGCTTCGCTTGCCACCACTGCGCGACCAGGCTGAAGGCGGTCAGCGCCGCATCCAGCCAGGGCAGGGCGGCGTCGGTTCGGTAGTGCATGAACGCGCCCAGCGCCAGCGCGCCGAGGCTGCCGAGCGCCAGGTGCACGATCGCCTGCCGCCGTGGCAGTGCGGCCACTTCCACGCGGCCGTCCTCGCCCATGTGCTGCAGCCAGCGGTACCAGCCGTAGCCGATCAGCAGCGCGAACGCCAGCTGCAGCAGCGCGTCGGAGTAGAGCTTCGCGTCGACGAACACCCACGCGTAGACCAGCACCGAGATCAGCCCCACCGGCCAGCACCACGGACGCCGGCGGGTGGTGAGCCAGACGGCCCAGGCGCTGACCAGCGCGGCGATGAGTTCGACCCAGGTCATGTCAGAACGCGACGGTCAAGGAGAGCCGGGCCAGCCGCGGCGCGCCCGGGAACAGGTAGCTGTCGCCGCCGGAGCTGCCGGTGTCGCGCCAGTAGAAGCGGTTGAACACGTTGTCGACACTGAGCCGCCAGGTCAGCGCATGACCGTTCCACTGGTTGGCGTAACGCAGGCCGGCGTCGAACACGTTGTAGGCCGGCACGCGGGTCAAACCGTTCGGCGTGGCCACGTTGGGGCTGGCGTAGCGCCAGCCGCCGAGCAGGCCGAGCCGGGGCGCGAACGGCAGGCGGTAGTCGACATACAACGCGCTGCGCAGGCGCGGCACGTTGACCACCTGGTGGCCTTCGTAGGCCGGCGCGCCGGTGTCCTCGGCACGCGCCTGGATCAGGTTGAGGCTGGCGGTGAGGCGCAGGTTGTCGGTGACTTGTCCGGCCGCGTTGAGTTCCAGTCCGCTGTGCACCTCGTTGCCCTGCTGCACGAAGGTGAAGCCTTCGGCGGTGCTGTCCGGCCGGGCGAACTGGTACGGTTGGCGGAGGCGGTACAGCGCGGCCGAAAGGCTCAGTGCGTCGCTCCAGGCGTACTTCACGCCGGCTTCGGCCTGGCGCGCCAGCAGCGGGGCCAGCGTGGTGCCGCCGTTCGAGGTCCAGTACGGCGCCTCGTTGCCCAGCGACAGGCTTTCGCTGTAGCTGACGTAGGTGGTCAGTTGCGTGGTGGGCTGCCACAGCACGGCCGCCTGCGGCAGCGCCTTGCCGAGGCGGGTGTCGCGTTCGGGTGCGCCGGTGTCGTCATAGGCGCGCTCGTGCAGGCGCACGAAGCGGCCGCCGAGCAGCACCTGCCACTGCGGCCCGAGATGCACGCGGTCCAGCGCGAACACCGAATGCTGCCAACTGGTCAGCCGGCGTGCCGACGCGCCGGGCTGGTTCGGCGACGGCGCGAAATAGGGCGGATCGACTTCGTCGATATTGGCGGTGCCGACGTAGTCGTAAACGTAGGGGCGGCGGTCGATGGTGCGACGGAACGCGCTGGCGCCGAGGCTGACTTCGTGGTTGAGCGGGCCGGTGTCGAACGAGCCCTTCAATACGGCACGTGCCTCGTCGTTGACGCGGGTGTCGTCGGGGCTGCGGTAGTCGTAGACGTCGTAGTCGCCGTTCGGCGCGAAGAACCAGCCGGGCGTGGCGCCGCTGGCGCAGTCGGGCGAGTAGAAGCAGCCGTAGGCGAACGCCACGTTGTCGTCGATCACGACATGGCTGTGGCCGGCCGACAGTTGCGCGCTCCAGCGGTCGTTGAAGCGGTAGTCGAAGCGCAGCGTGTTGTTGCTGGCGTCGATGCCCACCGGCCGCTGCCATGGTTCGAAGCCGAGCATGCGGGTGCGGCTGGGGTGCGCCGGAATCATGCTGCCGCCGAGCAGCTGGTAGCCGGAGACCGAGCGCTGCCCGCTGGTCTGGTAGTTGGTGTCCAGCCGCAGCGTGGCGTTCGAGCCGATCTTCCAGTCGGCGGCCAGCGAGAGGAACGTGCGGCGGCCATCGGCGTGCCGGACGTAGGAGTTCATGTCCTCGTGGGCGGCATTCACGCGCACGCCGAAGCTGGGTGAGAGCCAGGCGCCCACGTCCATCGCGAGGTAACGCGAGCCGTGCGAGTCGGTGCCGACGGTGGCGCTGCGCGCGTCGGCCGGGCGCTTGCTGACGTAGTTGATCAGCCCGCCCGGCGCGACCACGCCCGCTTCGAGGCCACCGAGGCCCTTGAGGATTTCCACGCGCTCTTTGTCTTCCAGCGGCTGCAGCTGTTCGCCGGCCATGCTCATTTCGTTGAACCGGAAGCCGGTGGCCGGATCCAGCGCATAACCGCGGATGGCGATGTCCTGGTAGTAGCCGACCGGCGCGTAGCTGTCGCCGAGTGCGGCGTCGGCACGCGCCAGCTCGCTGAGCGTGCGCGGCTGGCGGTCGTCGATCTGGTCGCGGGTGATCACCGTGATCGCGGCGGGCGTGTCCTGCAACGGTGCATTGCCGAAGCTGCCGAAGGTGTCCAGTTGCGAATTGTCGGCGTGGTAGCCCTTGGTGGTGTCGGCTTCCACGTGCACCGGCGCCAGCCGCGTGGTCTGCGGTTCGCTGGTGGTGTCGCCGGCATGGACGGGCGCCATGGCCGAGAGCAGGGCGAGGATCAGGGGAGTGCGGGAGAGAGGCATCGTCATCGTCGTCGTCGGTGGGTACGGACGAAGCGACGGCGACCCGGCTGTCGCGAGGACATGCCGGATCTGCAAGCTCCCTACGCCGGTACTAACCGGGTCAGGTTCCAAGGGACTCTCTCAGCCCGGCAACGCCGGGCACCCCCGCTTCAAGAACGCCTATTGAACCACGAATTGCCGCGCGATGGTCAGCCGGGTTCGCGGATGGCCTGCAGCATGGCCTGGCCGGCCGGTGTATGGAACCACGCGGCGTGGCCGCGCAGGAAGGTGTCGTAGGCCACGTCGGCGTTCGCGCGCGAATGCGTGATGGCGTGGAAGTACTCCACCTCGGACAGCGCGAAATCCACATGCACCAGCGGCAGCAGGTCCGCCAGCAGGCGCAGGTCGGCCGCCTGCAGCGGACGTTGCCGACGGTAGCCTTCGATCAGCGCGCGGGCGACGTCGGGATGGGCGGCGTCGATGCCGCTGTCGAGCGCCAGCCAGGCGATGGCGTTGCGTTCGATCGCGGTGGCGAGGTCGAACAGCGCAAAGTTGGCGGCGGCGAGGCCGAAATCGAGCACGGCGCTGATCCGCGCGTCGCTGCCGCCGTCGCTCCAGCACAGGTTGGAAACGTGCCAGTCGCCATGCGTCCATAGCCGCGCCTGCTGCGCCAGCCGCGGCTGGGCGGCGGCGTGCCAGGGAGCGAGCAGTTCGGTGAAGTCGAGTTGCCAGTCGCGACCGCGCAGGTAGTCGGCCAAACCGGGCCGCTGCGGCAGTTGCGCGCGCAGCGCGGCGACGGGATCGCGCGCAGCGATCAGCTCGCTGCGCGCGACCAGGATATGGGTGTCGCGCTGGGACGCGCGGTAGTCCGCGGCCGCGTCGTGCAACGCAGCCAGCATGCGGCCGGCGCTGAGCGCGTGCGCGTGGTTCGGCAGCGGTTCCCACGAGATCGCCTCGCGATACAGGTCGATGCCGGCGGCGCGCTCGTGCACCTCGTAGATCCAGTCGCCTATCGCTACCGCGGTCTGTTCCCGCGCATCGCGCAGCACCGCCGGGATCGGCATGCCGTGGTCGCGCAGGTGCGTGATGAAGCGATGTTCCTCGGTGAGCGTGGCGGCCGAGCGCACGCTGCAGTGATGGCGCTTGACGAAGACGGTGGCGTGCTCCGTCTCGACCAGGCACGCCGCCGACAGCGGGCGCGGGCTGTGCCAGCCGAGGCGGATCGGCGCGCCGAGCGCCGGGTAGCCGCGCAGCAGCGTCTCGACCTCGCCGGCGGTCAGCGGCGGCCAGTCCGGCGGCGTGTTGTCACCGGCCAGCCCGTGGGCGAGGTGGAGCGGGTCGTTCATGGGATGGCGCGGTATCCGCAGGCAGGACAGGCCGTGGATTATCCCCGAAAGGACGGGGCATCACGTTCGACCACCATCGGCACGCGACGTGCCATCCCTATAATGCCCAGCTTTCCCCTGCGGTGCCCCCGTTCCATGAGTGCGATGCTGCTGCTGTTCGCCTGCCTGATCCTCGGCACCCTGGTGGCGCGCTACGCGAAACCGCCGGTGGGGATCGTGCAGGGCATCAACTGGTGGGTGCTCAACGTGGCGCTTTCGGCGCTGGTGCTGGAACTGATCCCGAAGGTGAGGTTCGACCCGCAGCTGTGGTTTCCGGTGGCGGCGATGTGGCTCACCTTCGGCGGCGCCTGGCTGCTGTTCGGCCTGCTCGGGCCGCGGCTGGGCTGGTCGCGGCAGCGCACCGGGGCGCTGATCCTGGTGTGCGGCCTGGGCAACACCTCGTTCATGGGTTACCCGCTGATGCAGGCGCTGCACGGCAAGGAAGGCCTGGCGCTGGCGGTGGTGGCCGACCAGTTGGGCTGCTTCCCGGTGCTGGCTTCGGCCGGCATCGTGGTGGCCTCGATCTATTCCGGGCGCAAGCCGCAGTTGGGCCTGATCGCGCGGCGCATCGGCACGTTTCCGCCGTTCATCGCCTTGCTGGTGGGTATCGTGGCCGGCCTGGGCGGCGGCTGGCCCGCACTGCTGGACGGCGTGTTCGGGCCGATCGGCGCCACGCTGACGCCGCTGGCATTGTTTTCGGTGGGCCTGCAGTTCAAGTTCCACCCGGGCCAGCAGCAGCTTGGCGCGGCCAGCGTGGGCCTGGGCTGGAAGCTGCTGCTGGCGCCGCTGGCGTGCTGGGCGATGGGCACGGCGGCCGGCGTAGGTGGACTGGTGCTGACCGTCGGCGTGCTGCAGGCGGCGATGGCGCCGATGGTGTCGGCGACGATCCTGGCCGACGAGTACGATCTGGAACCGACCCTGGCAAATACCGTGCTGGGCGCCGGCATCGTGCTGTCGCTGCTCACCATCCCGCTGGGCAACCTGCTGCTCGGGGCTTAGCGCAGCTTGCGTCCTGCCTGCGCTGCCCCGAGACTAGCGCCGGAATCTCATGGGCAGGGGGAGCTCGTGTCATGGCCGGTTTCGATCTGATCAAGCGCCTGTTCGGCAACGAACACGGCGAGCGCCGTGCGGTGCCCCGCAGCGGCGAACCGAAGGAAGCCTGGGTTCTGGTGGTGGACGACTCGGCTACCATCCGTGCGGTGCTCGGCAAGATGCTGGCGCAGAACGGCCACGTGGTGCTGAAGGCGGCCGACGGCGAAAGCGCGCTGGAAATCGCGCGCACGGAACGCCCCGACCTGATCTTCCTCGACATCGTGATGCCCGGCATGAGCGGTTTCGCCGTGTTGCGCGCGTTGCGCCACGACCTGCTGACACGCGACATCCCGATCGTGATGATTAGCGGCAACCTGCAGGCGACCGAACAGTTCTACGTGCAGCGTTTCGGCGCCGACGATTTCATGAAGAAGCCGTTCGGTCGCAGCGAGGTGTTCGCGCGCATCGAGCACCTCACGCGCCGCGGCCGGCTGGTGGTGCGCCAGCGCACGGCGGAGGAATCGCTGCCCGGCGCGCCCGAACACACCGCCGCCGAACACGCCGCGATCCCGGACATCGCGATGCCGGACCCGCAGGACCTGATCGTGCCACCCACCGGGCAGGCATGACTACCGCGTTCGCGGGGGCGCGATAATCCCCGCGATGAACAAGCCACACACCATCCCGATGACCGATACGCGTGCCGACGTATGGCTGTGGGCGGCGCGTTTCTTCAAGACGCGCAGCCTGGCCCGGCAGGCGATCGAAGGTGGTCGCATCGACGTCAATGACGCCGGCTGCAAACCGGCCAAGACACTGCACGTGGGCGACCGCCTGAAGATCAGCCGCGGCGAGGAGCGCCTGGAAGTCGAACTGCTGGTGCTGTCCGACAAACGCGGTCCGGCCAGCGTGGCGCAGACGTTGTACCGCGAGACCGACGCCAGCCGCGCCGCCCGCGAGGCGGCGCGCGAACAGCATCGGCTGGTCGGCGCGAACGCGCCGCTGAAGCGGCCGGACAAGCAGGCGCGGCGCGAATTGCGGCGGCTCAAGGATCAGCGCTGAGCAGTGCATCGCAGATTGCGGCCCGTATCTGCGGGAATATCCACGCAAATCCACGGGCTTGGCGTTACTGCGCCATCCCAACAAGGCCGGAGGGCTCGCATGGACGGACACGCACTGATGAATGGCCTTGGTTTCTTCAAGCGCCTGCTCGGCAGCCACGCGGCCGAGCCTCGCGATGAAGCGCATCTGCAGACGGCGTTGGGCGCGCGCATGCTGGTGGTCGACGATTCGCCCACGATCTGCGCCGTGCTCGGCAAGATGCTGCGCCAGGACGGCTACGCCGTGCTCAAGGCCACCGAGGGCAGGGATGCGATCGAACTGGCCCGCAGCGAGCAGCCGGCGCTGATCTTCCTGGACATCGTGATGCCGGGCATGAACGGGTTTGCGGTGTTGCGCGCGCTGCGCCACGACCCGCTGACCCGGGACATCCCGATCGTGATGATCAGCGGCAACCCGCAGGCAACCGAGCAGTTCTACGTGCAGCGCTTCGGTGCCGACGATTTCATGCAGAAGCCCTTTGGCCGCGACGAGGTGTATCTGCGCATCGGCCAACTGGTGCAGTCGGGGCGGCTCGCCGGCCGATTGCCGCCGGTGCAGGTCGAGCTGGCGCCGCCGGTGCTGTCGGCCGAGGAATTGTCCGCCGACGACCTGGCCGACATTCCCGATATCGCGATGCCCGATGCGGATGCCACGCCGCATCGGGCCGGCGCGACAGCGATGCCGCAAGCCACCTTGCAGGTGGTTCACGGCATCGGCTGACGGTTCGGGTCAGATCGCCAGCCCCAGCGCCTTGGCCACGCCTGCCGCATAGGCCGGGTCGGCCTTGGCGAAGTGGCCGAGCTGACGGCGGATGATTTCTTCCGGCACGCCCTGCATCGCCGCGGCGATGTTGTCGAACAACTGCTGCTTCTGCGCGTCGCCCATCAGGCGGAACAGGTCGCCGGGTTGCCGATAATCGTCGTTGCCGACGCGGTGGTCGTAACGGTCGGCGTCGCCGGAGATCCGCAGCGGCGGCTCCTTCACCGAGGGGTCCTCGACCGGGCCGCCGAACGAGTTCGGCTCGTAGTTCACGCTGCCGCCGCCGTTGTCGCCGTAGCGCATCGACCCGTCGCGCGCGTAGTTGTGCACCGGGCAGCGCGGCTGGTTCACCGGCAGCTGGTCGTGGTTGGCGCCGAGCCGGTAGCGCGCCGCGTCGGCGTAGGAGAACAGGCGGAACTGCAGCACCTTGTCCGGCGAGAAACCGATGCCGGGTACCACGTTCGCCGGCGAGAAGCTGGACTGCTCGACCTGGGCGAAGTAGTTGTCCGGGTTGTGGTTCAACTCCATCACGCCGACCTCGATCAGCGGGTAGTCCTTGTGCGGCCACACCTTGGTCAGGTCGAACGGGTTGTACCAGGTGTTCTCCGCGTCGGCCTCGGGCATCACTTGCACGTACAGCGTCCACTGCGGGAAATCCTTGCGCTCGATCGCCTCGTACAGGTCGCGCTGGTGCGATTCGCGATCGTTGCCGATCAGCGTCGCTGCCTCGGCATTGGTGAGGTTCTTGATGCCTTGCCGGGTCTTGAAGTGGAACTTCACCCAGTAGCGCTCGTCCTTGTCGTTCCAGAAACTGTAGGTGTGGCTGCCGAAGCCGTGCATGTGGCGCAGCGTGGCGGGGATGCCACGGTCGCTCATCAGCGTGGTGACCTGGTGCAGCGACTCGGGTGACAGCGACCAGTAGTCCCACATCGCGGTGGCGCTGCGCATGTTCGTGCGCGGGTCGCGCTTCTGCGTGTGGATGAAATCGGGGAACTTGTACGGGTCGCGGATGAAGAACACCGGCGTGTTGTTGCCGACCATGTCCCAGTTGCCTTCCTCCGTGTAGAACTTCAGCGCGAAGCCGCGCACGTCACGCTCGGCATCCGCCGCGCCGCGCTCGCCGGCCACGGTGGAGAACCGCGCCAGCATCGGCGTGACTGTGCCCGGCTTGAACACCTTGGCGCGGGTGTAATTCGTGATGTCGTGGGTGATCGTCAGCGTGCCGAACGCGGCCGAGGCCTTGGCGTGCACCACGCGCTCGGGGATGCGCTCGCGGTTGAAATGCGCGTGCTTCTCGAACAGCGCCACGTCCTGCACCAGCAGCGGGCCGCGCGGACCGGCGGTGAGGCTGTTCTGGTTGTCGGCCAAGGGGGCGCCGGCGTCGGTGGTCAGCGTCTTGCGGTTCTGTCTCATGGCGGGCTCCTGTGAGGCTTGGACATTCGGTCAAACTACGCAGGCGTGGCGATAAATGGAATTCGAAAGTCTGGATGTGTTCCATAGCCCCCGCCTATGGATGACACGACTGCTGCCGAGCCCCGTCAGGCCAGCATCGCCGATGAGGTGTTAGCGCAAGGTGGTGGCGGCAACGTCGGTTGCCGTCATGGTCAGCCCAGCTGTTTCAGGCGGTACAGCGCTTCCAGCGCCTCGCGCGGGGTCAGCGCATCCGGGTCGATCTGTTCCAGCGCGCGCTCGGCGGCGGAAGGTTGCGCCGGGGCGAACAGGCCCAGCTGTGGCGAGGACTCGGCGGCCGGCGCTGGCGTGCTGGCGTGCTGGTGCATGCCGCGTTCGAGTTCGGCCAGGGTGCGTCTCGCATCGGCGATCACCGATTTCGGCAGGCCGGCCAGCGCCGCCACCTGCAGGCCGAAGCTGCGGTTGGCGGGGCCTTCCTTCACCGCGTGCATGAAGACCAGCTGCTCGCCGTACTCCACGGCGTCCAGGTGCACGTTGGCGATCGCCGCGAACTCGTTGGCCAGTTCGGTCAGCTCGAAATAGTGGGTGGCGAACAAGGTGTAGGCACGGCTGTTGCGCGCCAGATGCACGGCGGCGGCGCGGGCCAGCGACAGGCCGTCGTAGGTGCTGGTGCCGCGGCCGACCTCGTCCATAAGAACCAGGCTGTCGGCCGTGGCGTTGTGCAGGATGTTGGCCGTCTCGCTCATCTCCACCATGAAGGTGGACTGGCCGCGCGAGAGGTCGTCGCCGGCGCCGATGCGGGTGAAGATGCGGTCGACCGGGCCGATCACGGCGCTCGCCGCCGGCACGTAGCTGCCGATGTGCGCGAGCAGCACGATCAGCGCGTTCTGGCGCATGTAGGTGGACTTGCCGCCCATGTTCGGGCCGGTGATCACCAGCATGCGGCGGGTGTCGTCGAGCTTCAGGTCGTTCGGTTCGAACGGCTCGTCGCGAACTTTCTCGACCACCGGATGGCGGCCGCGCTCGATCGCGATGCCGGGTTCGTCGGTGAGCTGGGGTGCGCTCCAGTCCAGCGCTTCGGCCCGCTCGGCCAGGGTGGCCAGCACGTCCAGCTCGGCCATCGCGGCGGCGGCGGTTTTCAGCGGTTCGAGTTTCTCGGTGAGCGTGTCGAGCAGCGCCTCGTACAGCGCACGTTCGCGCATCAGCGAACGTTCCTTCGCCGACAGCACCTTGTCCTCGAATGTTTTCAGTTCCTCGGTGATGTAGCGCTCGGCGTTCTTCGTGGTCTGCCGGCGCGTGTAGTGCGTGGGCGCCTTGTCCGACTGCGCCTTGGTGATCTCGATGTAGTAGCCGTGCACGCGGTTGTAGCCGACCTTCAGCGTGGTGATGCCGCTGGCGGCCTTCTCGCGTTCCTCCAGCTCGACCAGGTACTGGTCGGCGTGGGTGGACAGGCGGCGCAGTTCGTCGAGTTCGGCGTCGTGGCCGTCGGCGATCACGCCGCCGTCGCGCTGCAGTACCGGCGGTTGCCTGACGATGGCGCGGGCGAGCAGGGCGGCGCTGTCGGCGTGGTCGCCAATGCGTTCGACCAGGGTGTGCAGCAGCGGACTGTCCAGATCCTTGATGCGCGTCCGCAATTCCGGCGCGGCCAGCAAGCCGTCGCGCAGGGTGGACAAATCGCGCGGGCGCGCCGAACGCAGCGCCACGCGGGCGAGGATGCGTTCCAGGTCGCCGATGCCGCGCAAGGTTTCGCGCAGCGGCTCGCAGCGGCGGCTGTCGATCAGCGTGCCGATCGCCTGGTGGCGCTGGCGCAGCAGATCTCGCGCGCGCAGCGGGCGGGTCAGCCAGCGGCGCAACAGGCGCGCGCCCATCGGTGTCACCGTCTCGTCGAGCACGCCGAGCAGGGTGTGTTCGGTGCGGCCGCTGGGGTGGGTATCCAGTTCCAGGTTGCGGCGCGTGGCCGCGTCCAGCGCGATCGTCTCGCTGGCGCTTTCCACCGCCATGCCGGTGAGGTGTGGCAGCGCGCTTTTCTGGGTTTCCTCGACGTAGCCGAGCAGGCAGCCGGCGGCGGCGACCGCCAGCGGCAGCTTGTCCACGCCGAAGCCGCCGAGGTCGCGGGTGCCAAAGAAGCGGTTCAGTTCGCGTTTTGCGGCATCGCCGTCGAAGTGCCACGGCGGCCGCTTGCGCAGGCCGGGCAGGGCGCTGACCAGTTTCGGCCAGGCCACGTCCTCGCCGACCAGGGTCTCGGCCGGCTGCAGCCGCGCCAGTTCGGCGGCCAGCGCTTCGGCGTTCGGTACTTCGCTGAGCAGGAAGCGGCCGCTGCTGAGGTCGACCCAGGCCAGTCCGTAGGCGCCATGCGCACCGGCGGCGATCGCCAGCAGCAGGTTGTCGCGGCGTTCCTCCAGCAGCGCCGCGTCGGTCACCGTGCCGGGGGTGACGATGCGCACCACCTTGCGTTCGACGATGCCCTTGGCCAGCGCCGGGTCGCCCATCTGTTCGCAGATGGCCACCGATTCGCCGAGCCGCACCAGCCGCGCCAGGTAGTTTTCCACCGCGTGATACGGCACGCCGGCCATCGGAATCGGCGCGCCGCCCGACTGCCCGCGCTGGGTCAGGGTGATGTCGAGCAGTCGCGCCGCCTTGCGCGCGTCGTCGTAGAACAGCTCGTAGAAATCGCCCATGCGGAAGAACAGCAGCACGTCCGGGTGCTCGGCCTTGGCCGACAGGTACTGGCGCATGAACGGGGTGTGCTTGGTGAGATCGTCTTGGTTCATGCAATGCAAGTCTTGGCGTGGTCGCGCGGAACAGGTAGAACGGTGCCCCTGCGCGTGGCGCAAAGTTTCGTTCAAGTCCGGGAGTCTCGCATGGAGTTGTCGTCTGTTCCTACCGATGCCGAGTTGCTGGCACTGGCCGGCGAGGTGGCCGGCGAGGTGCAACGCTGCCGGCTGATGCTGGTGACGGCCGAGTCCTGCAGCGGCGGCTGGATCGCCAAGACGCTGACCGACCTGCCGGGCAGTTCGGCCTGGTTCGATGCCGGCGTGGTGACCTACAGCTACGAGGCGAAGGAGGCGCTGCTCGGGGTCAACCCGCGCACGCTGGAGCACACCGGCGCGGTCAGCGAGGAAACCGTGCTGGAGATGGTGTCCGGCGCGCTGGCGCGCTTTGGTGCCGGCGTGGCGGTGGCGGTGACCGGCATCGCCGGGCCATCGGGCGGCACCCCGGACAAACCGGTCGGCACGGTCTGGATCGGCTGGAAGCGCCGCGGCGGCTACGGCCATGCGCAGCTGTTCCACTTTCCGGGCGACCGCGAGGCGGTGCGGCGGCAGACCGTGGCGGCGGCGCTCATCGGTTTGCGTAGAACGCTGACGGAATGACGCGCCATCTGCCGCCAGACCGGCTTGACCGGTGTGGGATACTGGCCGCGTCAGTGCCGATCATCCGTGATCGCGCCAGCTTGATCGCAGCCGGTGAGATTCGATCCGGGCATCATGCAACCCATTCACAGCCCAACCGGAATACAGACGATGGATGACAACAAGCGCAAGGCGCTCACCTCCGCCCTCGGCCAGATCGAAAAGCAGTTCGGCAAGGGCGCGATCATGCGCATGGGCGATCGTGTGAACGAGGCGATCGAGACGGTCTCGACCGGTTCGCTGGGCCTGGATATCGCGCTCGGCGTCGGCGGCCTGCCGCGTGGCCGCGTGGTCGAGATCTACGGGCCGGAGTCGTCCGGCAAGACCACCATGACCTTGCAGGCGATCGCCAGCTGCCAGCGCGCCGGCGGCACCGCTGCGTTCATCGACGCTGAGCATGCGCTCGATCCGACCTACGCCGAAAAGCTCGGCGTCAAGGTCGACGACCTGCTGGTGTCGCAGCCGGACACCGGCGAGCAGGCGCTGGAAATCGCCGACATGCTCGTGCGTTCGGGCGCGGTGGACATGGTCGTGGTCGATTCGGTGGCCGCGCTGACCCCGAAGGCGGAAATCGAGGGCGAGATGGGCGACTCCCACGTCGGCCTGCACGCCCGCCTGATGAGCCAGGCGCTGCGCAAGCTCACCGCCAACATCAAGAAGTCCGGCACCCTGGTGATCTTCATCAACCAGATCCGCATGAAGATCGGCGTGATGTTCGGCAGCCCCGAGACCACCACCGGCGGCAACGCGTTGAAGTTCTACGCCTCGGTGCGCCTGGACATCCGTCGCATCGGCGCGGTGAAGAAGGGCGACGAGATCATCGGTTCGGAAACCCGCGTCAAGGTGGTCAAGAACAAGGTGGCGCCGCCGTTCCGCCAGTGCGAGTTCGAGATCCTGTACGGCGAGGGCACCTCGCGCGAGGGCGAGATCATCGAACTGGGCGTGGCGCAGAACCTGATCGACAAGTCCGGCGCCTGGTACAGCTACAACGGCGACCGCATCGGCCAGGGCAAGGAGAACGTGCGCCAGTTCCTGCGCGACAACCCGGCGATCGCCAACGAGATCGACAAGCAGCTGCGCGAGCGCCTGCTGGTGCCGGTCGGCAAGCCGGCACCCGCCGCGCCGGAAGAGGCGCTCGAGGAAGTCTGAGCGGTGACCGTTGGCGTTCCCCGGCGGAAGACATGGCCCGGCTCGTCCGGGCCATGTCCGTTTGCGTGGCCATGAAGCGCCCGCCCGGCAAGGACGATCCGGCCAGGCCGAAGCGCAGCGCGTACGACAAGGCGCTGGGCTTGCTGGCGCGCCGCGAGCATTCGCGCAAGGAGCTGAAGACCAAGCTGCGCCAGGGCGGTTACGAGGGCGATGAAGCTGCCGCCGCGCTGGACCGGCTCGGCGAACAGCATTACCAGGACGACGACCGCTTCGCCGAGGTGCTGCTGCGCAGCCGGATCGCCCAGGGTTACGGTCCGCAGCGCCTGCGCGTGGAGCTGAAAAGCCACGGCTTGGCCGATGCGCGCATCCGCGAACTGCTGGACGAGGCCGAGGTCGACTGGGAGGCTTCGGCCGCCGCCCAGTTGCGCCGCCGCTATGGCGGTGCAGGCACGGCGGATCCCGCCGAGCGTGCCCGGCGGGCGCAATTCCTCTTGCGCCGCGGCTTTGCCGCCGCCACAGTACGAAGTGTTACCCACGCCGATGTGGACGAAGCCGACGATATTTCCTGAAATCCATCATCCAACGATGACGGGTTGACGGGTCGGGCGGCCTGGCCGCGGCGTGGCCTTTATCGTCTGCCACCTTTGATCCGCATGAAAACCTCCGAAATCCGCTCCGCCTTCCTCGACTACTTCCGCTCCAAGGGCCACACCATCGTGCCGTCCAGCTCGCTGGTGCCGGCCAGCGACCCGACCCTGCTGTTCACCAACTCGGGCATGGTGCAGTTCAAGAACGTGTTCCTGGGCAGCGAGAAGCTGTCCTACGTGCGCGCAGCCGACGTGCAGCGCTGCCTGCGCGCCGGCGGCAAGCACAACGACCTGGACGCCGTGGGCTATACCGCGCGCCATCACACGTTTTTCGAGATGCTGGGCAACTGGTCGTTCGGCGACTACTTCAAGCGCGACGCGATCGCCTACGCGTGGGAGCTGCTGACCGAAGTCTTCAAACTGCCGGCGGACAAGCTGTGGGTCACCGTCTATCACACAGACGACGAGGCCTTCGACATCTGGAACAAGCAGGTCGGCGTGCCGGCCGAACGCATCGTGCGCATCGGCGACAACAAGGGCGCGCCGTATGCTTCCGACAATTTCTGGCAGATGGCCGACACCGGCCCGTGCGGTCCGTGCACCGAGATCTTCTACGACCACGGCGCCGAGATCGCCGGCGGCCCGCCTGGTTCGCCAGACGAGGACGGCGACCGCTACATCGAGATCTGGAACCTGGTGTTCATGCAGTTCGACCGTGCGCCCGACGGCACGCTGAGCCCGTTGCCGGCGCCGTGCGTGGACACCGGCATGGGCTTGGAGCGCCTCGCCGCGGTGCTGCAGCACGTGCATTCGAACTACGAGATCGACCTGTTCGCGCACCTGATCCGCGTTGCCGGCGAGCTGACCGGCATGAAGGACCTGGGCAACAAGTCGCTGCGCGTGATCGCCGACCACATCCGCGCCTGTTCCTTCCTGATCGTCGACGGTGTGCTGCCGTCCAACGAGGGGCGCGGCTACGTGTTGCGTCGGATCATCCGCCGCGCCTTGCGGCACGGCTGGATGCTCGGTGTGCGCGGCGACTTCTTCTGGAAGATGGTGCAGCCGCTGGTCGAGGAAATGGGCGAAGCCTATCCCGAGTTGCCGGCGAAGCAGGCGTTCGTCGAGGACGCGTTGCGTACCGAAGAACATCGTTTCGGCGAGACGCTGGAGCACGGCATGCGCCTGTTCGACGAGGTGGCGGCGAAGTCGGGCGCGACCATCCCCGGCGCCGACGCCTTCCGCCTGTACGACACCTACGGCTTCCCGGTCGATCTCACCGCCGACATCGCGCGTGAGCGCGGCCTGGAAGTGGACATGACCGGCTTCGAGCAGGCCATGAACGAACAGCGCGAACGCGCCCGCGCCGCCGGCCGCTTCGAAGCCAAGGGGCAGATGCCGGCCGAACTGGCCAGCCAGCTCAAGCCCACCATTTTTCTCGGTTACGAGGCGCTGCAGAGTGAAGGCTGCAAGGTGCTAGGCATCGTGCGCGGCGGCAAGCAGGTTGAGCAGCTGGGCGAAGGTGAGGACGGCCTGCTGATCCTCGACCGCACGCCGTTCTATGCCGAATCCGGCGGCCAGGTCGGCGACACCGGTACGTTGTCCGGCGCGGCCGGCCGCTTCGAGGTCGGCGATACGTTGAAGATGGGCGGCGTGTTCTTCGGTCATGCCGGCCGCTGGCATGGCGGACAGCCGCTGCGTACCGGCGACGTGGTCGAGGCCCGGGTGGATGCGTCGCGGCGCCAGGCGATCGTGCTCAACCATTCCGCCACCCACCTGTTGCATGCAGCGCTGCGCAAGGTGCTGGGCGACCATGTCACGCAAAAGGGCTCGCTGGTGGCGCCGGAACGGCTGCGTTTCGACTTTTCGCACTTCAAGCCGATGAGCCATGACGAGCTGGCCCGGGTCGAGGCGCTGGTGAACGCCGAGGTGCGCCGCAACGCGGCCGCCGAGGTGCACAACATGGGCTACGACCAGGCGATCGAGTTCGGCGCGATGGCCCTGTTCGGCGAGAAATATGGCGACGAAGTGCGCGTGCTGAAGATGGGCGACTTCTCCACCGAGTTGTGCGGCGGCACCCATGTCGGGCGCACCGGCGACATCGGCTTGTTCAAGGTCGTCAGCGAAGCCGGCGTGGCTTCCGGGGTGCGCCGCATCGAGGCAGTCACCGGTGCCGGCGCGCTGGCCTGGGTGGCCGACGAGGAGCGTCGCCTGGCCGAGTTCTCGCAGCTGCTTTCCAGCAGCGGCGACGAGGCCGTGGAAAAGCTGCGCCAGCTGTTCGACCGCCAGAAGAAGCTCGAGCGCGAACTGGAATCGCTGCGCAGCAAGGCGGCGGGTTCCGCCACGGCCGATCTAGCCGGTTCCGCCCAGGATGTCGATGGCATCAAGGTGGTCGCCGCGCGTCTGGAAGGGCTCGACGCGAAGTCACTGCGCGACAGCGTGGACCAACTCAAACAGCAACTGGGCGACTGCGTGATCCTGCTGGCCGGTGCGGCCGATGGCCGTGTCTCGCTGATCGCCGGGGTGCACGGCAAGGCGCTGGGCCGGATCAAGGCCGGCGGCGTGGTGGCGCACGTCGCCGCGCAGATCGACGGCAAGGGCGGTGGGCGCCCGGACATGGCCCAGGGCGGTGGAACCGATGCGCCGGATTTGCCGGCGATCCTGTCGGCCCTGCCCGAGTGGATCGCGGCCCAGTAGCTCGTTCGGAGCATGAACGGCGGGCTATTTGGCAGGATTCGGACGCGTTGCGCTTACGAATAAGGCTCAAGTACTATCGACCAGGTGTCGATGCTACCGGAAACGGTTGTATCGCCAGTCAGGACGCTCAGGAGTGTTTTGGCTGTGAGCCGGGAAGGCGGTAGGGCCTTCGGCGGATCAATCGTCGAACTGTGGAAGGACGGTGCTCAGGGGTGAGGCTCCGTCGATTCGCAGGCCTGTGACCAACAGCATTATGGAGTAGCAATCATGTTGATTCTGACCCGCAGGGTCGGTGAAACCCTGATGATCGGCGACGAGGTGACCGTTACCGTTCTTGGCGTGAAAGGCAATCAGGTGCGCATCGGTATCAATGCGCCGAAAACCGTGGCCGTCCATCGCGAAGAGATCTATCAGCGGATCAAGGGCGAGCACGACACCAGTGGCGCGCCCGCCGACGATTCCGCCGAACATTGATCGCGTGAATTAAGGCTTTACCTCGTCCTCGTCGGTCGGTATCCTTGCCGGCTCCGCAGCACTGCGAAGAAAACCCCGGAGAGATGCCCGAGTGGCCGAAGGGGCTCCCCTGCTAAGGGAGTATAGGGTCAAAAACCTTATCGAGGGTTCGAATCCCTCTCTCTCCGCCAGATACGCAAAGCGCCCCGCAAGGGGCGTTTTGCGTATCTGGCGGAGAGAGGTGGTGGACGAACCCTTACGGTTCGACAAAATTGTCCGGAACAATTTTGGACAGCCGCAGGCTGGCCCTGGAGCGCGCAGCGCGGAAGGGTGAGGCCCGAGGATGGGCCGAACAATCCCGCGCAGACTTCACGTTACCTCGCACCCCGTCGAAGCAGCGCTTTGCAAATCCGGTCGAGAGAGGTGGTGCGTGGGCCCTCGGTGGAAGCTGGGGCTTCTTCGCCGGTCAAATGGTGCTTTCGATCAGCGCCAATCGATCTGGTACATCGCCGATAAATCGTCCAGGTACGCGGCGATGCCGCCGCCTCATCACCACCAATCACCGCTCCCCAACCACCACCGTAAACGTCTGCACGAAGTGGAAATCCGGTCGACGCAGGGCGAACTGCGGATGCTGCGGGTCGCAAAGACGCGTGAGCTCGTCGTAGTCGTCGCTTGACAGGTACGGCTGCAGCCGTGCTCCCCAGGTGTTGCGGAAAATGGCCTCGGTCAGATAGGCCTCGTCCGCCGCTCCAAGAGGGGATACGCGTTCGATCACGAACGTTTGCGCGCTGACGTGGTGCAACTGCGCCTGGCGCAACACGCCGACCAGGGATCGGATCGCTGCCAGATCCCGCTCGCTGACGCCGTAACGGTCGCGGTAGTACTGGCGCACCGCCTCGTTGACCAGGCGCTCGAGCCTCGCGTCCCAGGCAAAATACATGTCGGGCAGCACCGAGCTTTGGCACAGCGCGATACGGCCGGAGGGACGCAGCAGGGAGGCCAGCTGCCGTGCTCCGGCGACCGGATCGTGCAGGTGGTTGATCGTGTTCATGCACCAGATCAGGTCGAGGCTCTCGCTGCGGAGCGGCGCCTTCAGCAGGTCCGCCTGCAGCACCAGCGCCGTCGCCGGGGCGCTCGCGCGGGCTGCTGCTGCGTGCGCCGTCGCCAGATCGATGCCGACGATGGCACCATCGGGCCCGACTTCATCGGAGAGCCAGCGCAGCACCTCTCCAGTACCGCATCCCGCATCGAGGACGCGCGCCCCGGGCTTCAGGTCCAGGCTGGCGATGACCCGGCGAAGTTCGGGTTCCGCGAACGCATTGAAAAGGTGCAGCTTGTGCGAGTAGTCGCGAGCCGCCGTGTCGCCGAGGAGGCCAGGCGACGCACTCATCCGGCCACCATGCCCCGGTGGTCCTGCACGAGGCGCTTCATTTCACTGCCAGCCCGCACAGTTCGGCCCCGTCCGCATCCACCCGCAGCACCGACCCCTGCTCGTACCAGTCGCCCAGCACGATCCGCTGCGCGGGCGCGCCGTCGAGCTGGAAATCGTGCACGGCCGGGCGATGCGTATGCCCGTGGATCAGCCGGGTCACACCCGCCTTGCGCATGGTTTCGGCTACGGCGTCGGCGTTGACGTCCATGATGCTTTCCATCGTGTTGCCGGTGTGCGCCTTGCTGTCTTCGCGCGCCTTGGCGGCGAACGTGCGGCGGGCCTGCAGCGGCATCGCCAGAATCTGCGCCTGCCACTCGGGCGTGCGCACCTGTCTGCGCACGGCCTGGTAGGCGATGTCGTCGGTGCACAGCACGTCGCCGTGCATCAGCAGGGTGCGGCGGCCGTGGATGTCGTGCACGGTGCCGTCGTCGAGCAGGGTCAGGCCGGCGCGTGCGGCGAACGCCTGGCCGAGCAGGAAGTCGCGGTTGCCGACCATGAAGTACACCGGCACGCCGGCGTCGCGCACGGCACGGGTGGCGGCGGCGATGCGCGCGGGCAACTCCGCGTCGTCGTCGTCGCCGACCCAGGCCTCGACCAGGTCGCCGAGGATGTACAGCGCGTCGGCGTGGCGGACTTCATCGCTGGCCAGGTAGTGTTCGAACAGGTCGGTGATCTGCGGGCGGCTGGGATCCAGGTGCAGGTCGGCGATTAACAGGGTGGCCATCGTGATGTCAGCCCTTGCTGGCCGGCTTGGCCGCTTTCCTGCCCGGTTTGGCGGCGGCGGGCCGGGTCGGTGCCGACGCGGCGGTGGCTGGTGCTTCCGTACTGGCGGCGGGAGCCGGGGTTTCCTCACCGATCACGTGGGCGCTTTCGATCAGCACCAGCGGGTTCGGCACGTCGCCGGCGAACGGGCCGAGTGCGCGGGTGGGCAGCGCGGCGATCTTGTCGACCACGT
This sequence comes from Rhodanobacter soli, assembly GCF_040548735.1. NCBI lineage: Bacteria > Pseudomonadati > Pseudomonadota > Gammaproteobacteria > Lysobacterales > Rhodanobacteraceae > Rhodanobacter > Rhodanobacter soli. The sequence continues at coordinate 144,430 of NZ_JBEPSD010000002.1, forward strand.
CCATGCCCTTGATCACCTTGCCGAACACGGTATAGCCCCAGGTCAGCCCGCTCTGGTTGCCGACGAAGTCCAGCCGGCGGTTGTCGACCAGGTTGAAGAAGAACTGCGCGGTGCCGGAATTCGGGTCGGCGCCGCGGGCGACGGCGATGGTGCCGCGCAGGTTGGACAGGCCGTTGTCCGCCTCGCTGGCGACGGCCGATCGCGTGCGCTTGGGCTGCAGGTCGCGGGTGTACAGCCCGCCCTGCACCAGGTAGCCGGGGATGGCACGGTGCAGCAGGGTGCCGTCGTAGAAACCGTCGCGCACGTATTGCAGGAAATTGGCCACGCTCTTCGGCGCCTTGTCCGGGTACAGCTCCAGCGTGATGTCGCCCTGCGAGGTGCGCAGCACGACCTGCGGCGGTGGCGTGGCGGCCGTGGCGGCGGCTGGCGCCGGTTTGACGGTCTGTGCCGCCAGCGTCGGCGGCAGGATCAGGAGCAGCGTGGCGAGCAGGGATTTCAACATGGGCATCAAGATGGTCTGGGCGTCAGGACATGATACGCGGCCGCGGCGGAACCTGGCTTGTCGGCGCGGTCAGCTGCTGGAGATGTCCAGCTTGATGCCCAACTCGGCCATCGGCGATTGTTCCTGCTGCAGATCGGCTTCGCTGAGCGGGTGCTGCTCGAACCAGGTCAGCGGCAGGGTCAGCCGCAGCGATTTGCTGCTGGCGGCCAGGCGCATTTGCGGCAACGACTCGGCACGGCGTGCGCGGCGGAACAGTACGGCCAGGCGCAACAGGGCGGTGGTGTAGCGGGCCAGCTGGCGATAGCGCTGCGGCAAGGTGGCGACCACCGCCCTGTCCGGCTTGCGCCGGTGCATCTCCACCACGGCCGCCAGCAACTGCTGCTCCTGCCGCGAGAAGCCGGCCAGGTCGGCGTGGCGCAGGATATAGGCGCCATGGTGGTGGTGCTGGCTATGCGCGATGGCCAGGCCGATCTCGTGCACGCGCGAGGCCCACGACAGCCACTCGCGGGCATCGGAGTCCAGTTTCCAGGCGCGCGCGACCTGGTCGAACAGCAGCAGGGCGGTCGACTCGACCCGGCGCGCCTGGGCGCGATCCACGCCGTAGCGGGTGGCCAGCGCGTCGATGCTGGCGGTGCGCGGGTCGCTGCCGCCGGCGCGGCCGAGCAGGTCCCACAGCAGGCCTTCGCGCATCGAGCTTTCGCATACGCGCAGCCGTTCGATGCCGAGCGCGGCGAAGGCCGCCTCGAAGATCACCACGCCGCCGGCGATCACCGGCGCGCGCTCTTCGACCAGGCCGGGCAGCTTCAGCGTACCGATCTGGCCATGCTCGATCAGCGCGTCGCTGAGCGCGGCGAGCGAGGCCGGCGTGATGCCGTCGTCGGAGAATTTCATCGCCTGCACCACCGCGCCGATCGACTTGGCGGTGCCGGAGGATCCGTAGGCGTCCTGCCAGCCCGACTCGCGGAAGTCTTCGGCGAACTGCTGCAGCAGCACGCCGATCTCGCTGCGCGCGCGCTGCCAGCGCTTGCGGGTGAGCTTGCCGCCGGGGAAGAAACGCAGCGTCGAGGCGATGCAGCCGGCCTGCACGCTCTCGGTGTGCAGCGGCGCCAGCCCGCGGCCGATGATGAACTCGGTGCTGCCGCCGCCCACGTCGATCACCAGCCGCGGTTCGCGCGAGGCGGGCAGGTCGTGCGCCGCGCCGAGGAAGATCAGGCGGCCTTCCTCGCGCCCGGAGACCACCTCGATCGGGTGGCCGAGTGCGGCCTCGGCGGTGGTCAGGAAGGTCTGCGGCGAGGCCAGCCGGCGCACCGTGTTGGTGGCCACCGCGCGCACCCGTATCGACGGCAGGCCGGCGATGCGCTGGCCGAAACGGGCCAGGCAGGCCATCGCGCGGGCGCGCCGTTCGGCATCCAGGGTACCGTCGGCGCGCAGGCCGGCGGCCATCCGCACGGTGTCGCGCAGTCGGTCGATCACGCGCGGCTCGCCGTGTTCCATGCGCGCCACCACCAGGTGGAAGCTGTTCGAGCCCATGTCCACGGCGGCGATCAGTTCGCCGTCGCGGATCGGTGTCTGTTCGGCTGGACTCACGCCCGGATTCCCGCGACGGCAAAGCGCGGATTCTCGCACGCATGCGCGGGATGGAGAAAACGGTAGTCCATGCGGATGGTGCGGTTCATTGGCAGTAGCGTTCGAGCAGACCCGACTGCGCGCTGTACGGCGGGTTGTCGCCGGGCTCGGCGCGCACGTAGCGGCCGTCGCCGCCGAGCAGCCAGGCCTGGGTGTTGTCGGCCAGGCCGTTGGCCAGGGTTTCCTCGAACACGCGCGCGGCCAGCTCGGGGTCGAGGATCGGGAACGCCACCTCGATCCGCCGCATCAGGTTGCGCTCCATCCAGTCCGCGCTGGCGCAGTAGATCTCGGGGTCGCCGTCGTTGGCGAACCAGTACACCCGGCTGTGTTCGAGGAAGCGCCCCACGATCGAGCGCACGCGGATGCGCTCGGAAATGCCGGGCAGGCCGGGACGCAGGGTGCACGCGCCGCGCACGATCAGGTCGATCTCCACGCCGGCCTGCGAGGCGCGGTACAGCGCCTCGATCACGCGCGCCTCGTTCAGCGCGTTGAGCTTGGCGACGATGCGCGCGGGGCGGCCGGCCTGCGCGTGCGCCGTCTCGCGCTCGATCTTGGCCAGCACGCTGGGATACAGCGTGAACGGCGAATGCAGCAGCCGCTTCAGCTCGATGATCGGGCCCAGGCCGGACAGCTGCTGGAACACCTTGTGCAGGTCTTCGCCGATCTCCGGGTTCGCCGTCATCAGGCCGATGTCGGTGTACATCCGGCTGTTGGCCTGGTGGTAGTTGCCGGTGGACAGGTGCACGTAGCGGCGCAGCGTGTCGCCCTCGCGGCGCACGATCAGCATCATCTTGGCGTGGGTCTTGTAGCCGACCACGCCGTAGACCACCTGCACACCGGCCTCCTGCAGGCGCGTGGCCAGGCGGATGTTGGCCTCCTCATCGAAACGCGCGCGCAACTCGATCACCACGGTGACGTCCTTGCCGTTGCGCGCCGCTTCCACCAGCAGGTCGACCAGCGGCGTGTCCTCGCCGGCGCGGTACAGGGTCTGCTTGATCGCCAGCACCTGCGGGTCGGCGGTGGCCTGGCGCAGCAGGTCGATCACCGCGGCGAAGCTCTGGTACGGGTGGTGCAGCAGCACGTCGCGCTGGCCGATCAGGTCGAACTTGTTGCGCCCGCTCTCGAGCGCCGGCGGCAGCTGCGGGTTGAAGCGCGGGAACTTCAGTTCCGGCCGGTCCAGCCAGTCATAGATGAGGCCCGCGCGGATGATGTTGACCGGGCCGTCGCAGCGGTACACGTCGGCGTCGTCCAACTGGAAGTTCTGGGTCAGCATCGCGGTGATCGCCTTCGGGCAATCGTTGGCGATCTCCAGCCGCACGGGGCGCGCATAACCACGCCCGACCAGTTCCTCGCTGAGCGCGAGGGCCAGGTTCTCCACCTCAGCCTCCTCGACGATCAGCTCGCTGTTGCGGGTGACCCGGAACTGGTACGAGCCGACCACCTTGAGGCCGGGGAACATCAGGTCGACGAAGGCCTGCAGCAGTTCGGCGAGGAACACGAAATGCTCGCCCGGGCCGCTGACTTCGGCCGGGACGCGGATGATCCGCGGCAGCGAACGCGGCGCCCGCACCAGCGCCATGTGGCCTTCGTGGCCGAACGCGTCGCGGCCGCGCAGCACCACCGCGATGTTCAGCGTCTTGTTGAGGATGCGCGGGAACGGGTGCGCCGGGTCCAGTCCCAGCGGCGACAGCACCGGCAGCACCTCGTGCTCGAAGTAGCCGCGCAGCCAGCGGTGCTGGCGCGGGTTCCAGCGCTTGCGGGTGAGGATGTGGATCTGCTCGGCGTCGAGCTGCGGGCCGATCTGCTCCTGCCAGGCGGCGTAGACCTCGGCGACCAGGTCCAGCACGCGGCTGCGGATGCGCGCCAGCAGTTCGCCGGAAGGAATGCCGTCCGGCCCCGGGGCGGCCGAGCCGTAGGCGTGGTGATGCTTGAGCATCGCCACGCGCACCTCGAAGAACTCGTCGAGATTGTTCGCCACGATGCTCAGGTAGCGCAGCCGCTCCAGCAGCGGCACGGCGGCGTCGCGGGCCATCGCCAGCACGCGGAAATTGAACTCCAGCGCGGCCAGTTCACGGCTGAGGTAAAGGCCGGGGGTGGTCAGGTCGGTGGCGTCGGGCGATGCGGACGATGTGGGAGAGGGCTGGGCCATGCCGCATTCTGGCGCATGGCCTGGGCCATTGCATGCCGCGCCGCCGCGGCCTTCAGCTTTCGTCGCTGCTGCCGGGAGTCAGCAGGCGGGCCGCGCCGAAATGGCAGGAGAAGGTGGAGCCGACGCCCGGCGCACTCTCGATGCGCAGTTGTGCCCGGTGCAGGTTCAGTACGTGCTTGACGATCGACAGGCCCAGGCCGGTGCCGCCGCTGTCGCGCGAGCGGCTGGAGGAGACCCGGTAGAAACGTTCGGTAAGCCGGGCCAGGTGCGAGGCCGGGATGCCGAAGCCGGTGTCGCTGACCGAATACACCGCGCCTTCGGGCTCGCGCTGCCAGCGGATCGTGATGCTGCCGCCGGCCGGGGTGTAGCGCACCGCGTTGCTGGCCAGGTTCGACAACGCGCTGTGCAGGTCCTTCGGCGAGCCGAGCAGGTCCGCCTCGGCGGTGGATTCCAGCACGATGCGATGGCGGCCCTGGCTGAGCGCCTCGGCTTCCTTGCGCACGGTGGCCAGCAGGGCCGCCATCGGCACGCGTTCGTCGATGACCTCGTGCTGGGTTTCCAGCCGCGACAAGGTCAGCAGGTCTTCCACGATCTGGCCCATCCGTTTCGACTGCGTGCGCATCTCGCCCAGCACCGCCGCCAGCTCGGGCACGTCCTCCGGGTCGAGCAGTTCGAGGTAGCCGTGGATCACCGTCAGCGGCGTGCGCAACTCGTGCGACACGTTCGCCACGAAGTCGCGGCGCACCTGTTCGAGCCGGTTCAGATGGCTGATGTCGTGCGCCAGCAGCAGTTGCTCCTGGTCGCCGAACGGCAGCAGGCTGACATTGAGTTGGCTGTCCGCCCGGCCGGGGGCGGCGGCGTCGGCGAGCGGCTCATGCGCGCCGTCGCGCAGCCAGGTGGCCAGTTCCGAGCCGGCCAGCCGCTGCTGCAGCGACGCGCCGCGATCATCCGGGCGGCGCAGCCCGAGCAGGTTCTCGGCGGCGTGGTTGAACCAGCGGATCTGCTGCTGCCGGTCGAGCAGCACCACCGCATCCGGCAACTGGCTGGCGGCATTGCGCAGGTCACGCAGAGAGGAGGCGATGCGGCGGGAACGCGTCATGAAACGGTCATGCTGGAGAGGGCTGACGGCAGTCGGTGCAGTCATCATGGCCCGCGCTTGATGACGGATCCGGGTCAGCAGCAAGACGACTTCGGCCACGGCGACCAAGGCGACGCCTGCGGCCACGCGCCCACCGGCAAGCCAGCCCAGCACGGCGCCGGCGCACAGCGCTGCGGCGAGTGCCGCGGGCAGTTTCCAGGAAGGCGTGCGGGGCGGAGTCATGCTGGCGCCGGAGTGTGGAAGGCGAGCCAGCATCGGCAAAAGCCGCGAAGACCGCAAGCTCGCCCGCGCCGGCTCAGGTGCTGGTGGAGAAGCGGTAGCCGGTGCCGCGCACGGTCTGCACCAGATCGTCCAGCTTCCACGGCTCCAGCGTCTTGCGCAGGCGGCGGATATGCACGTCGACGGTGCGCTCTTCCACGTACACGCTGCCGCCCCAGACGTGGTCGAGCAGCTGCGTGCGCGAGTAGACGCGCTCGGCATGGGTCATGAAGAAGTACAGCAGGCGGTATTCCGTCGGGCCGATCGGCACCGGTTCGTCGCCGGCGAACACGCGGTGCGCCGGGCCGTCGATGCGCAGGCCGCCCAGTTCGACCACGCCGGAGCCGTCGTCGCCCTGGCTGCGCCGCAGCACGGCCTTGATCCGGGCGATCAGCTCGCGGGTGGAAAAGGGTTTCACCACGTAGTCGTCGACGCCGGCTTCGAGGCCGTTGACGCGATCCATTTCCTCGCCGCGCGCGGTGAGCATGATGATCGGTATCTCGCGGCTGAGCTCTTCCTTGCGCAGGCGCCGGGCCAGTTCGAGGCCGCTCATGCCCGGCAGCATCCAGTCGAGCAGGATCAGGTCGGGCACCTGTTCGGCGAGCGCCAGCTGGGCGGCACGGGCATCGGCGGCCTGCATCGCGTCCATGCCGGCCTTGCGCAGGGCGAAGGCGATCATTTCGCGAATCGAGGTCTCGTCTTCAACGATCAGGATGCGTTTGTGCACGCCGTGGTCCGCCTTGGCTTGTGACGGGCATATTGCAGCGGATGGATGTTACGTGTCGATGACAGTGGCGTGCCTACTGCCGGGAGTCGCCGTCCGGGCTGTCTTCGGTCTTGATCTTGCGCTTGTGCAGTTCCAGCACCAGCGGGGTCAGCTCGGCGATGCGCGCCTGGATGCGCACCCGTGCGTAGTAGTCCAGGTCGTCGCGCTTGAGCAGCCGCTTGAGCTGTTCCATCGCATCGTACGGGCGGCCGGAATAGTAGCTGGCATCGGCGAAGGCCTCGCCGGCGCGCACGCTGTCGCCGGCCTTGTCGCTGGCGCGGGCATAGGTGCTGTAGATCTCCGGTTCGCTGGCATTGTCCAGCAACGGCCGCAGCAGGTTGGCGGCAAGGCGGGCCTGCTCCTGGTCGCCGCCGGCGGTGAGTGCCTTGGCATAGGCAAGCGCGACGGCGCGATTGCGCGGGGACTGGGTATTGAGCGCGGCGTACATCGCCAGGGCCGCGGCGCGCTGCCCGGCCTGCAGGCGGGCGTCGGCCAGCGCCAGCTTCAGGATCAGGTTTTCCGGGTGGGATTGCAGCAGCGGTTGCAGCTGTTCGATCGCCGCGGCGCCGCGGCCGCTGCGGGTGAGCGCCAGCGCATAGCCGTAGCGGTTCGCCGGTGTATTGAAGTCCTGCCGTGTCTGCAGGCTGGCGCTGTAGTAGGTGGCCAGCTTGGTCGCATCGCCGGCCAGCACGCGAACGCGCTCGCGCATCAGGGCATAGGTGTTCAGGTGGCCGCGGGCGGGCGGCTGGAACAGCGTGGTGGGATCTTTCACGAACGCGATCGGCGCGGTGCTTTTCTCCCACTGCAGCTTGTCCATGATGCTGCCGGAGGGACGCAGCTTCTGCGCGGCGATCAGCGCGTCGGCACGCGCCTTCGCGTCGCTGATCCGCATCGTCGTCACCGGGTGCGTCTGCAGCAGGGCCGGCACGTCCTCGCCACCGGCGCCGGCGCTCATGACGTCTTGCATGCGCTGGAAGAAGCCGGCCATCGCGTTCGGGTCGAAGCCGGCCTTGGCCAGCGTCTGGATGCCGACGCGGTCGGCCTCGATCTCGTCCTTGCGGGTGAAGTTGATCGACTTCTGCGCGATCAGGCCCTGGCCGCCGGCCAGCACCGCCATCGGCGCGTCGCCGCTGCGGCTGCTGGCGCCGGCGGCGATCGCGCCCAGCAGCACCAGCGCCATCAGTGGCGCGTCCTTCTTCGAATCCTCGAACGCGCGCTGCAGGTGGTTCTGGGTGATGTGGCCGATTTCGTGCGCGACCACGCCGGCCAGCTCACTCTCGTCGCGGGTGATCGTCATCAGCCCGGCGTTCACCGCGATGTAGCCGCCGGGCGCGGCGAATGCGTTGATTTCCTGGTCCTTGACGACGAAGAACGCGAAGTGTTCCTTGGGCTTGTCGCTGCTGGCGACCAGCCGGTAGCCGAGGTCGTTGATGTAGTCGTCCAGCAGCGGGTCGTCCACCACCATGTCCAGCGCACGCATCTGGCGCAGCATGGAGGCGCCGTAATCCTGCGCCTCCTGCGGCGAGATCAGCGCGTTCGCCGAACTGCCCAGGTCGGGCAGGTGCACGTCCTGCTGCGCGCCGGCGGCGCAAGCCAGCCCGGCGGTGATCAGCGCCGTCAGCAGGCGCGGTGCGAGTCGTCGTGGTGCCATGCTCATAAGGTGGGTGACAATAGCATTGTGACCGTGGTCTGCCGCGTCGGTTCCGCTTGAGCTGGTGGCGCGCGACCCCATTTAATGGTGGCCTTTTCCAAGTTGCGGAGTGTCGTGATGTCCAAGATCGAGGTCTATTCCACCGCGGTGTGCCCCTACTGCGTGGCGGCCAAGAACCTGCTCAAGTCCAAGGGGCTGGAGTGGACCGAGGTGCGTGTCGATACCGACATGGCGCAGCGCGAGGCGATGCTGGCGCGCAGTGGCGGGCATCGCACGGTGCCGCAGATCTTCATCAACGACCAGTTTGTGGGCGGCTATGACGAGCTCGTCGCCGCCGATCGCAGCGGCAAGCTGGCCGAGTTGCTGGAGCAGGCGGCATGAGCGACAAACTTGCCGAATTCACCGCGTTCCGCCAGCGCATGAACGAGCGCATCCTGGCCGAGGACAACCAGGTCGTGCGGCGCTTTTTCGCGCTGGACACGCAGACCTACAAGGCCGGCGCGCTCGACGTGAAGACCAAGGAGATGCTGGGCCTGGTCGCCTCGATGGTGCTGCGCTGCGACGATTGCATCAGCTACCACGTGGCCCAGTGCAAGGAAGCGGGCGTGCAGCGCGACGAGTTCTTCGAGGTGTTCAGCGTGGGCCTGGTGGTGGGCGGCTCGATCGTGATCCCGCACCTGCGCCGCGCGGTGGATCTGCTCGATCAGCTCGAATCGGGTGCCGGAGACGACCCGGCCGCCTGCGCCGATCACGCCTGAACGTAGCCGCCACGGCCGCATGAAGCGGCCGCCTGCGGCTTTTTGCAATGCTGCATGCGAGTATTTTCAACGTCTTGCAGGGCGTTCGCCCTGTTCGCGCGGGGGCTTATCGGCGATAATTGAACGGTTTCGGTACGTGCCCATCCCCATGCGCACGTACCGCCCGTGGTTTTCGTTTCAAGGAGTTCCCCCATGAGCAAGACGATTGCCGTGATCCCCGGCGACGGCATCGGCCCGGAGATCATGACCGCCACGCTGCGCGTGCTCGACGCGCTGGACTGCGGCCTTTCCTACGACTTCGTCGACGCCGGCATGGTCGCGCTGGACAAGCACGGCGACCTGCTGCCCAAGGCCACGCTGGACAAGATCGCCGAGCACAAGGTCGCGCTGAAGGGCCCGCTGACCACGCCGATCGGCGGCGGCTTCACCTCGGTGAACGTGACCCTGCGCCGCCATTTCGACCTGTACGCGAACGTGCGCCCGGCGGTGAGCTTCCCTGGCACCAAGTCGCGGTACGAGAACATCGACATCATCACCGTGCGCGAGAACACCGAGGGCGCGTACCGCTCCGAGGGGCAGACCCTGTCCGCCGACGGCGAGATCGCCGAGTCGGTCGCGCGCAACACGCGCAAGGGCAGCAGCCGCATCGTGCGCTACGCGTTCGAGCTGGCGGTGAAGAAGGGCCGCAAGAAGGTCACCGCAGTGCACAAGGCGAACATCCTGAAGACCAGCTCGGGCCTGTTCCTCAATGTGGCGCGCGAGATCGCGAAGGAATACCCGCAGATCGAGTTCAACGAGATGATCGTGGACAACACCTGCATGCAGCTGGTGATGAAGCCCGAGCAGTTCGACGTGATCGTCACCACCAATTTATTCGGCGACATCCTGTCCGATCTGTGCGCCGGCCTGGTCGGCGGCCTCGGCTTGGCGCCGGGCGACAACATCGGCGAGCACGCGGCGATCTTCGAGGCCGTGCATGGCTCGGCGCCGGACATCGCCGGCAAGGGCATCGCCAATCCGTGCGCGCTGCTGCTGGCGGCGGCCGACATGCTCGACTACCTGGACATGGTGGCCAAGGGCGACCGCTTGCGCCAGGCGATCCGCGACACCATGACGAACGACCGCGACAGCGTGACGCCGGACCTGGGCGGCAAGGGCAGCACCAGCAGCTTTGCCGACGCGATCGTGAAACGCCTCGCGGCCTGAGTGGGTACGATCCAACGAAAAAGCCGCGGTCGCCCCGCGGCTTTTTTGTTGGATCGCGCCGGTCGAGCGGCTAGGCTTTCGGCCAGTCTCATGCGACCGCCGGAATCCCCGATGCCATCCCAGGTGATCCCCAACCAGGCCTACGCGTTCTGGGTATTCGTCTACATCGCCGCTGCCGTGCAGGCGGCGTTGCTGGCGCTGGCGCTGTGGCGGCGGCCGGTGAACACCGGGGCGAACCGGGTGCTGGCGGTGTGGGTCGCGCTGACCGGCATGGACCTGCTGGTCAAGGCCGTGTACTGGAACTCGCTGTCGCCGGAGTGGTTCAGGGCGTACCGCTTCGTCGCGCTGTTTCCGTTCCTCTACGGCAGCCTGTTCTACGTCTATGCGCGTGCGCTGATCGAGGCCCGCGGCTTTCGCCTGCGCGACGGCGTGCACCTGCTCGGTTTCGGCGTGATGCTGGCGCTGAATGCGCATGTGCTGCTGCTGAGCGACCAGCAGATGCAGGCGTTGTCCGCGCGCTGGGTGGCGGGCGAAAAGACCATCGGTTCCTGGTTCGACGTTCCCTTGTTCGTCTACAGCCTGTCGTACGTGGCGGCCGCACTGATGCGCGTGCACCGCTACCGCCGCCGGCTGCGCGAGCGGCGCTCGGATGCCGACCGCCTGTCGCTGCGCTGGATCGACGTGATGGCGGCTTGCCAGGTCGTCATCTGGGTCATCGCCACCACGCAATGGCTGGCGACACTGCCGGGCATCGACTACCGCCTGCTGTTCGGCGCGGTCGCCGCGTGGGTGTGCGTGGTCGGCTGGCTCAGCCTGAACCAGCCGCCGGTGGCGAGCGAGCCGGCCGCGGTCGGCGGGGAGGCGGCGCCGCCGGACACGACGGATTCCGACGATGCGCGTTTCCCCGCGGTGGAGGCGCGCCTGGCGCAGCTGATGGACGGCGACGAGGCGCTCTATCGCGAGCCGGCGCTCACCATCGGGCAGGTGGCGAAGCGCAGCGGCTATCCCGAGTACCTGGTGTCGGCGGTGATCAACCGGCGCTTCGGCGGCACGTTCTGGGATTACATCAACCGCCTGCGGGTCGAGGCGGTGCGCGCGCATCTGGCCGATCGCGGCGACGCGCGCACCATCCTCGACATCGCCTACGACTGCGGCTTCACCTCGAAGTCCACCTTCAACGCCGCGTTCAAGCGGCAGGTGGGCGAGACGCCGAGCAGTTACCGCAAGGTGGCCGCATCGCAGCCGACGACGGTCATGCCTGCGGCGGCCGATGATGCAGCGCGGCGATGATCGCGGCGACCATGTCTTCCGTCCCGGTGCCGTAGTCGATCGAGATGCCCATGCGCACCACCACCAGCCGCTCCGACGGCACGATCACCACGTATTGCCCCAGCGCGCCGCGCGCGTAGTACATGTCCTTCGGCAACCGCGGCATGCCCCACGGCGCATTCCACACCGGCACGCTGCCCTCGCTCACCAGGTTGGTCCAGAAGCCGGCGCCATAACCGGTTTGCAGGGTTTGCGAATGGCTGTACGCCACCCAGCCTTCGGGCAGGATGCGCCGCCCGTCGACCACGCCGTCGTCGAGATAGAGCTGACCGAATCGGGCGAAGTCGCGGGCCGAGGCGTAGACGTTGCTGGCACCGAGCGGCGTGCCGGTGGCGTCGGTCTCGATCACTGCGCTGCGCATGCCCAGCGGCGCGAACAGTTCGCGGCGCACGAAGCGCCCGGCGTCGACGGCGTTGCCGCCGGCCGCGTCACGGATCACCCGCGAGAGCAGCACGTAGCTGAGGTTGCTGTAGCCCCAGGTGGTGCCGGGCGGATGGGCCAGCGGCATGCGCGCCGCGTACCCGGCCATGTCGCGCTCGAGGAACAGCATGCGCGTCATCGGGCTGATCGCGCCGTCGGTTTCGTCGAACGGCAGGCCGCTGTCCATGCGCAGCAACTGGTCGACGGTGATCGCATGGTGCGGGTCGGCCGGTGAGCGCCAGGCGGCGATCGGCGCGGGCTGGTCCAGCCGCAACTTGCCCTCGCGCACCAGGATGCCGATCAGGGCGCTGACCACCGATTTCGTCAGCGAATGGGCGTAGATCGGCGTGTCCGGCCCGTAGCCGGGGGCGTAACGCTCGGCGATCAGTTCGCCGTCGTGCAGCACGACAACCGCCTTGGTCAGGCGCGGGTGGGCCGGGTCGGGTTCGGCGAAGGCCTGCTCGAGTGCGCGGCGGATGGCCGGGTCGGCCGGTTCGACCACGGTCGCCGGCCAGGCGCCGGCGATCGGCGCGGGCTCGAAGCCGGCCGCCTCGGGTACGGCGTCGTCGTCGTGCACGAGCAGGCAGCCGAGGCCTTCGCGGTACACCGCCCGCGCGCTGAAGTCGCCGAATACCGAGGTGCGCACTTCGCGCCTGGCGCGGTCCACCTCGTAGTGGATCGCCCAGCCGATGCTGCGCATCAGCGGCAGTTGCTCCTCCCGGAATGTCCGTTGCGGATCGACTCGCGAAACGAACGCGGCTGCGCACAGCGAGCGGCTGACCGAGCCGGTGGCGGTGTGGAACAGGTCCTTGCCGGCGGTCCCGATCCAGAGGGCGGCGGCAAGCAGGAAGACGAGCAGGGTGACGAGGGTGATCTTCAGGAGGCGCAAAGCCATGGTGGTCCGCCGGGTCGGTTGTCGGGTGGCCAGCATGGCGAATGCGGGGGTGGCGATCGTCCGATCCGGCGGAATCGTACGGGGCCGACGCGGCGTACGGGTGCGACCTGCCCGGCCCGGACGTCAGTCCAGCGAGCAACCGGCATCGGCGCAGCCGTTGAACTCGCGTTCGACGCGGCGGCGCAAAGCGGGAATCCGCAGCAACGGCAACAGTGGCCAGTACGCCGGGATCTGCCGACACAACAGGGCGAACCCGGCCGCGCCGCGCCGTATCGTGCCATGGCGAAGGTCCTGCACCACGACTTCACCGAAGCGCAGCGGACCCACGGGCGGGACGCCCGTGGAATCCTCGAAACGGCCCAGCCAGTCGAGCCGGCGGTGCAGCCGCGCATAGCGTGCGCATTTCGCGCAGTCCGGGTGGCGGTACAGCCTGATCGCGGCCACGGCGGTGGCCGTTCAGTGCTTGCCTGGCTTGTAGTGGCCGGGCTCCGCGCGCGAAGGGATGGCGATGCGGTTCCAGCCGTTGATCACGATCACCACCATGTTGAGGTCGATCAGCTCTTCCTCGCTGAACTGGGCGCGGGCCTCCTCGTAGACCTCGTCCGGCACGCCGTGGATCGGATCGAGCCGGGTCACCGCCTCGCACCAGGCCAGCGCGGCACGCTCGCGCGCAGTGTAGAACGGCGCCTCGCGCCAGGCCTGCAACACGTACAGGCGCTGCTCGGTCTCGCCGGCGGCGCGGGCGTCGTTGCTGTGCATGTCCAGACAGTAGGCACAGCCATTGAGCTGCGAGGCGCGCATCTGCACCAGTTCGATCAGGCTTTGCTCGAGGCCGCAGCTCCTGATGTAGTCGCCCAGGGCGAGCAGCGGTTTCAGGGCGTCGGGGCGTTTGTAGGCATTGAAGCGGGGCATGGGGTTCTCCGTGGGGTGGGCGGCCGGAGTGGCCGTTCAATGCAAGGACGTGGGCGGTGTCGATTTCGTGACAGCCGCCAGCCGGGCGAGCTTGCCGGGATGGCGCAGGGCGTGCACCGCGGTGATGCGCTCGCCGTCGTCGTCGATCCAGCTGGCCGAGATCAACGTGTCGCCATGCCAGCCGAGCAGCGCGGGCGTGCCGTTGAGCTGGCGGATCTCGTGGCGCACGCCGCCGTGCTTCTGCTGTTGCAGCGCGATCTGCATGTACAGCCGGGCCAGCCGCTCGGCGCCGTACAGCGGGTGCAGGGTGGCGCGTGCCAGGCCGCCGCCGTCGGAAACGCTCATGGCATCTTCGGCAAACAGGGCGCGCAGCGTGGCCATGTCGGGCTGCTGCAGCGCTTGAATGAAGCGTTCGAGCAGGCGCCGTTGGGTGTCGATGTTCGGCATCGCCTGGCGCGGTCGATCCTCGCGCAGCCGCTGCTTCGCCCGATGCACGCGCTGGCGGCAGGCGTCCTCGCTGATCTCCAGCATCGCGGCCGTCTCGGCATGGCTGTAGTCGAACACCTCGCGCAGCAGGAAGGCGGCGCGCTCCTCCGCGCTCAGCCGCTCCAGCAACAGCAGGAAGGTGAGGGTGAGGCTTTCGGCGCGTTCCAGTTGCGCCTCGGGCTGCTCGGATTCGGCGGCCAGCGGCTCCGGCAGCCACGGGCCGGGATAGTGCGCGCGTTCGGTCTTGGCCCGGCGCAGGCGGTCGAGTGCGATGCGCGTGGTCACGGTGACCAGCCAGGCTTCCGGGTCGTCCAGCGCGTCGGCATCCTGCGCGTGCCAGCGCAGCCAGGCGTCGTGCAGCACGTCCTCGGCGTCGCTGGGCGTGCCGAGCATGCGGTAGGCCAGGCCGAACAGGCGTGGGCGGTGTTGCTGGAACAGTGCGGTGTGCGGGTCCATGGCGTTCTCCATTGCGGCGTCCAGACAGGACGCGCGGGGATCACACGATGTGACCGCTCAGCGGAGCGTCACTTATCGAAACAGCGGCCACGGTGCCAGGAAGACCAGCCAGATCAGCAGCAGGATGCCGACGTACTTGCAGGCCTTGTACAGCTTCTTGTGCCGCCGCTTGAACTCGGCCTTGAAGCGGTTGCCGCCGGTATTCTTGCGGCGCTGGCTCAGCGCGAACAGGCGGTTCACGAAACCGGTCTTCTCCGTTTCGCCCTCGGTGTTTGGCGAAGCGGTGATCTTGCCCATGAACGCGCCGACCCGATGGTTGATCGCGCTCATCCAGCGCGTGCGCAGCGGGCGTTCGACGTCGGCGAACAGGATCACCCGGGTCTGGTCGGTGGTGTTCTCGGCCCAGTGCACGTAGGTCTCGTCGAACACCACGTCCTTGCCGTCGCCCCAGGCGTGTTCCTCGCCGTCGACGAAGATGCGGCAACCTGGCGAGTTCGGCGTGATCAGGCCCAGGTGGTAGCGCAGCGAACCGGCGAACGGGTCGCGGTGCGGGTTGAGCTTGCTGCCCGGCGGCAGCAGCGCGAACATCGCCGCCTTCACGCTGGGGATCGACTTCAGCAGGGCCACCGTCTGCGGGCACAGCGCCTCGGCCGAGGTCAGCGGCTCGCCGTACCACTTCAGGTAAAAGCGCTTCCAGCCCTGCTTGAAGAAGCTGTTGAAACTGGCGTCGTTGTTCTTCGCGGCGGCACGGATGTAGCCCTCGTCGAACAGGTGCGTCGCCTCGTCGCGGATGACCTGCCAGTTCGCCTGCAGCAGGTCCAGTTGCGGAAAGCCGCGGCGGTCGAGGATGGGTCGGGCCGGCACCGCCGAGAACGCGTACATCAGCAGGTTGTACGGCGCGAACACCGCCGAGTGGTCGACCAGCTGCCGATCGAAGCGCAGCCGCACGCGGCCGCGCAGGTGCACCAGCAGCACGCACAGCGCGAAGAAGGCGAACAAGGCCAGCAGGACGAGGCGGGGAGTGAGGATCATGTCGACGCTTTGCAACCGTGGAATGACTGTCAGGCAGGCATTCTACTCGCTTGGCCGCCGCGGCTAGCGCGGGGCCGCCGCGGCCTTCACCTGCTGTTCCCGGGTCAGCTCGACGTGCCGCTGCGGGCTGATCGGTTCGAACACCGGCTGCGCGGCAGCACCCTTGTGGCGCAGCGCGGCGATCATGTTGGCGGCAGGGTAGCGGCCGGCGGCGAGGGCGGCCACGTCGATCGCATGCATGCGATCGATCCATTCGCGGTCCTCCGCCAGCTGCGGGTCGAAATTGAAACCGATCCGCCGTTCGACGAACGGCATGATGGCGCCGCCGAAGCTGAAGAACAGCTCGAAATCGAACTCGGCCAGCAGGCAGGCCACGATGTCCTGCGCGCGCACGCCCTCGTTGGAATACGCGGCATGGTCGATCGGGCGGTAACGCGGCGATGCCGAATTGAAATGGCGGTCGTGGCGCTTGTTCGCCGGCAGGGTCGCCCACGCTTCCTGCACCACGGTTTCCACGTCGGGCCACAGCTGGTGGCCGTTGCGGCCGATGATGTCGGAGCTGAGCAGCACGCCTTGCGTGGCCAGCGAACGGCGCAGCGATCCGCAGAGGGTTTCCAGTTCGGTGACGTGGTGGAAGAACTGGTTGACGATGATGACGTCCTGCCCGGGCAGTTCGAACGGCAGGTTGCAGTCGCGTGCCTCGAACGCCATCAGCGCATCGACGCCGCGCTCCCGTGCCGCGGCGGCGGCGCAGCGCATCAGCGCCGCGTTGAAGTCCATACAGGTGATGTGCGCCGCGCTGCCGTCCGCCTGCAGCCGTGCGGCAAGCGCGATCTCCATGCCGCATGAGCCGGTGCCGACGCTGAGCACGCGCACCGGTGCGTTTGAGTCGGCGGCACGGCGCCGGATGTGGTCGAGGAAGAAACTTTCCGGCGAGCCGATGCCCAGCCGCTGCGCGTCCGGCGCCAGGAAGCGCCCCGACCAGTACGCGAAGATCGGCGGCAGCGTGTCGCCCTGGTATTGCGGGGTGACGCTGAACGCGATGCGTTCGGCCACGGCCAGCAGCCGGCGGCGAGCCGGTGCGGGCAGCGAGCGTGCCAGCAACGCGATGGCGCGCTTGGCCGGCAGCCGGTGGCGGTAGGCGAAATTCTTCAGCGACATGGAGGCGGTATCGGTCGGGTATGGCGGGGAATGGACAGGGCACGGAAGCGGGGCCTGCCGTCGCGCGGCAGGCCCCCGGCTAGCTTCCAGCTTCTGACGTTACAGCGTCTCCGCCGCGAAATCCGCCAGCCGCGAACGTTCGCCGCGGCGCAGAGTGATGTGCGCCGAATGCGCCCAGTTCTTGAAACGGTCCACCGCGTAGGTGAGGCCGGAGGTGGTTTCGGTGAGGTAGGGCGTGTCGATCTGTTCGACGTTGCCGAGGCAGACGATCTTGGTGCCGGGGCCGGCGCGGGTGATCAGGGTCTTCATCTGTTTCGGAGTGAGGTTCTGCGCCTCGTCGATGATCAGGTAGCGGTTGAGGAAAGTGCGCCCGCGCATGAAGTTCAGCGAGCGGATCTTGATGCGCGAGGCGAGCAGGTCGTTGGTGGCCTGGCGGCCCCAGCTGCCGCCGTCCTCGGGGTTGGTGAGCACTTCGAGGTTGTCGGTCAGCGCGCCCATCCACGGCGTCATTTTTTCTTCCTCGGTGCCGGGCAGGAAGCCGATGTCCTCGCCCACCGAGACGGTGGCGCGGGTCATGATGATCTCGCGGTAGCGCTGCTGGTCCATCACCTGGGCCAGGCCGGCGGCCAGCGCCAGCAGGGTCTTGCCGGTGCCGGCGTTGCCGAGCAGGGTGACGAAGTCGACATCCGGATCCATCAGCGCGTTGAGCGCGAAGTTCTGCTCGCGGTTGCGCGCGCCGATGCCCCACACGTGGTGATTCGCGTGCGAGTGGTCGTCCAGCAGGACCAGGGTGGCGCTGGCGTCGTCGACGTGCAGCACGCGCAGCTCGACCGCGTTCTCGCCCGGCAGGTACAGGCACTGGTTGGGATGCCAGTCGTCGTTCTCGCGCCGGTTCATTTCGTAGAACGTGCGGCCGCGTTCGGTCCAGGAGCGCACTTCCGGGTGCCGCTCCCAGAAGTCTTCCGGCAGCTGGGCGGAACCGGTGTAGAGCAGGGAGAAATCGTCCAGCGCGCGATCGTTCTCGTAATCCTCGGCGACGATGCCGTTGATGCTGGCCTTGATCCGGAGGTTGATGTCCTTGGTGACCAGGATGACGTCGCGGCCGGGGTTCTGGTCGCGCAGTTCGATCACCGCCGACAGGATCTGATTGTCCGCCTTGGCGTGGCCGTTGCTGCTGGTGCGGTGCTGGAAATACAGCCGGCCCACGGAGGTGCCGCGCTTGAGCTTGATGCCCTGCGGGTTGCTGAGCTCCAGCCCGTCGCCGAGGTCGTGCTGCTTGCCCAGTTCGATCAACTCGTTGAGGAAGCGGCTGACCTGGCGCCCGTTGCGCGAGACTTCCGAGGCGCCCTTCTTCTTTTCGTCCAGTTCCTCCAGCACGGTCATCGGGATGAAGACGTCGTGTTCCTCGAAGCGGAACAGCGAGGTCGGGTCATGCAGCAGGACGTTGGTGTCGAGAGCGTAGATGCGCTTGCTTCCGGTCATGCGGAAGTGTCCTCGCTGGTGGGTGGAAGGAACGGGCGGATGAAAGCCATGAGCGGCGGAGTGGTCACTGGGCGGGGATGGCGTCGAGCATGGCCTGGGCGTGGCCCGGGACTTTCACGCCGCGCCATTCGCGCGCCAGCTTCCCGTCGGGGTCGATCAGGAAGGTGCTGCGCACGATGCCCAGGTGGCGCTTGCCATAGAGCACCTTCTCGTGGATCACGTCGAACGCGTGGCACCAGGTTTCGTCGGCATCGGACACCAGCGGGAACGGCAGCTCCTGCTTCGCGGCGAAGTTGGCGTGCGATTTCGGGGAATCGCGCGACACGCCGATGACCTGCGCATGGCGTTCAAGGAAGGCCGGGTAGAGGTCGCGGAAATCCCTGGCTTCGCTGGTGCAGCCGGGCGTCGAGTCCTTCGGGTAGAAATACACCACGAGCCACTGGCCCTTGAGGCTGGCCAGCTTCAGTTCGCTGCCGTCGCCGGTGGTGCCTTTCAGCGGGGGCAGCTTCTTGCCGATTTCGGGCATGACGGATCCTGCACGGCGCTGCGGCGCCGTGATCGTTGGTGGAAAGTGGGGGTGACGCGGTTCGGACGAGGGGCGTCATGGCGCCCGGAGCGATCGGCATGAATCGATACGCTGGTTGCAATGCAACGTCCCTCCGGCAGTTCACGGGCACAGACTAGCGCGGGCGGGGCGGCGGATGACAGTCCTTGTCAGGAGGGCGTGATCGCGCGATGCTCGGGAGACTGCCCGGCCTCAGAATTTGACCGGGTCCATGATCGCGTCGAGGTTCAGGCCGTCGCACAGTTCCAGGAAGTCGTCGCGCAGCGCGGCGATATGGATTTCCGCCGGGATGCCGATGGTGAACTGGGCCTGGAACATCTCCGCCCCGGTCTGCATCGCCTGGTAGCGGGTGGAGTTCAGCTGCTCCACGCTGATCCCGTGCTGGCTGAAGAAATCCACGATGCGCGCCACGATGCCGGGCCGGTCGGCCGCCACCACTTCCACCAGGTAAGGCAGCAGATGCGAGCTGTTCTGGCGCGGGCCGGTACGGTAATGCACCAGCCGCATGCCCTCGTCGCGGGTCAGCTTGGCCAGCGCGGTTTCCAGCTTGGCCAGCGCGTCCCACGCGCCGGTGGCCAGCAGCATCAGCGAAATTTCCGTACCGATGGTGGAGACGCGCGACTCGGACAGGTTGCAGCCGGCGTCGGCGATGCGCTTGGCCAGCGCCAGCAGCGGCGATTTAGTCGTCGGGGTGAGCGCGTGGATCAGCAACTGGTTGTCATTGCCCGCACGCGTGGAAGCGGAAGAGGGGCCGGGAGAAGGTTTCAAGAGGGTCTGCCTGTGGACGTCAGCCCGCGCGGTGCGGAGGCCATGAGACTACTCCGGTCGAGCTTACTTGCCCGCCTCGCGAGGCGGCAAGTAACATGGGCAGCTTGCCTTGTAGCGGAATCGAGTCTTGAACATTCGCGGTAGCATCTGCGCGCTGGCCACGCCGTTCGCGGCGGACGGCGCACTCGACCTGGATGCGTTCGGCCGGCTGCTCGGCCATCAGTTGGCCGGCGGTACCCAGGCACTGGTGGTGGCCGGCTCCACCGGCGAGGCGCACATGCTGGAGCACGACGAGTTCGACCGCCTGCTGGCGTTCGCGCTCGAGCGCGTGGCCGGGCGGGTGCCGGTGATCGCCGGCACCGGCGAGGCCGGTACCGCCAAGACGGTGGCGCTGACCCGCCGCGCCAAGACATTGGGCGCCGATGCGGCGCTGGTGGTGACGCCGTACTACGTGCGCCCGACCCAGGAAGGCCTGCGCCGGCATTTTCTGGAAGTGGCCGAGCACGGTGGCCTGCCGGTGCTGCTGTACAACGTGCCCACCCGCACCGGCTGCGACCTGCTGCCGTCGACCGTGGCCGCGCTGCGCGAGCACCCGGCGATCGTCGGGATCAAGGAAGCGCGCGGCGATCGCGAGCGGATCTCGGCGCTGGCGGAACTTGTGCGCGAAGATTTCGTCTATCTGTCCGGCGATGACGGCAGCGCCGGCGAGGCGATGCTGGCCGGGGCGGCCGGCACCATCTCGGTGGTGGCCAACCTGGTGCCGCAGGCGTTCCGTGCCCTGTGCGATGCGGCTACCGGCGGCGACCAGGCGGCGACGGCGCGTTGCCAGGCCGCCCTGGAGCCGTTGGTGCAGGCGCTCAACTGTGCGCCGAATCCGATCGCGGTCAAGGCCGGTCTGCCCGTACTGGGGCTGGGGTTGGCCGTGCCGAGATTGCCGCTGGTGGAACTGAACGACGGTCCGGATCGCGCCCGATTGCACCAAGCGCTGTCCAGTCTGGCATCCTTGGCGACTGCGGCCGGTTGACGGTTGCCTGACTTACTCACGGAATCCGATTACATGAAGAAAACTTCGCTCCTCGTGGCCCTGCCGGCTGTGGTCCTCAGTGGCCTGCTGCTTTCCGGCTGCGGCGCGTTCCGCTCGCACAAGGCGTGGGATACCGCCGTGCAGGAAGCCCCGCTGGAGATCCCGCCGAGCCTCGACCGGCCGTCGACCAGCGACGCGCTGGTGATTCCGCCGCCGGGTGCGAACCAGCCGACCGCCAATGGCGCCACCGCAAGCGTCGGCTCGGCCGGCGGGCAGATCACCGATGGCTTCGTGCTGGCCGACAGCGTGGACAATGCCTACCGCCGGGTCGGCCAGGTGCTGGAGAGCGGCAGCCTGGGTGAAGTCGCCGGCCATGACGACGCCACGCATAGCTACACGCTGAATGTTTCCGACGCGCTGGCTCAGCAAAAGAAGAAAGGCTTCTTCGGCCGCCTGTTCGGGCGCGATAAGGGCAGCTCCGTGCGTGCTCCGGGCGCCGGCTCGCACCAGGTGCAGATCAGCGTCAACGCCAGCGGCACGGCGGCCAGCGAAATACGCGCCCAAGGCAATGCCGCGGCCGTGGGCAAGGTGATCGACGCGTTGAAGTCGCGCCTGGGCGGCTGACCCCGGACGGCACCACCAAGAAAAACGCCGCCTTCAAGGCGGCGTTCTTTTTTGTCTGGCGAGTGAACTCAGCGCTGCAGCAGCTCGAGCTTGTCCGGCTTGCCTTCCCATGCCTTGGCGTCGGGCAGGGCGTCCTTGCGTTCGGTGATCACCGGCCAGTCCTTCGCCAGTTCGGCGTTCAGCGCCACGAACGCTTCCTGGCCGGCCGGCACGTCGTCTTCCGGATAGATCGCGTTGATCGGGCACTCCGGTTCGCACAGGGTGCAGTCGATACACTCGTCCGGATCGATCACCAGGAAATTGGGGCCTTCGTGGAAGGCGTCGACCGGGCAGACCTCGACACAATCGGTGTACTTGCACTTGATGCAGTTGTCGATGACAACAAAGGTCATGGGCGGCAATTCAGCTGTGTGAGGAACCGGTCGGAGGCTCTCATGAAGAGTGCGGCCATGGATGGCCGCTTCTGATCTGGCCAAGGGCCAGCAACCATAGGCGATCGAGGCCCCTCCAGACAACGGCAATCATGGACGATTGCACAAGCAGATGGTGCTCCCTACGAGACTCGAACTCGTGTTCCCGCCTTGAGAGGGCAGTGTCCTAGGCCACTAGACGAAGGGAGCGTTATCCTGTGAGGCGCGCTAGTATAGCGGAATTGTTTCGCCCGGCAATGCTTGGCACGCATCGGCCTGCACCGTTCGAAGCAGACCCCGCCGGTGCACGCGTCCCGCGTCCCCGCGGGACGGTCCGCGGCCTCGCGCGCCGCGATATATTGCACAACCCAAGGGCAGCTTCGCCCGCAAGGATTCCGACCGCTTGAATCTCGAATCGAGGACCGACGCCACGCCGACGCTGCGGGTCATTCCGCGCGACCAGCACATCATCTCGCGCAAGAACATCAGCAAGGCGGCGTTGCGCGTGCTGTACCGCCTGAACGAAGCCGGCTACACGGCGTACCTGGTGGGTGGCGCGGTACGCGACCTGCTGTTGGGGTTGCGGCCGAAGGACTTCGACGTGGCCACCGACGCCACGCCGGACGAGGTGAAGAAACTGTTCCGCAACTGTCGCCTGATCGGCCGCCGCTTCCGGCTGGCCCATGTGGTGTTCGGCCCGGAGATCATCGAGGTAGCCACCTTCCGCGGCACCGGCGAGGAGGGCGGCGAGGGCGATCGCCACATCATCGACGGCCGCATCGTGCGCGACAATATCTGGGGCACGATCGAGGAAGACGCGGTGCGCCGCGATTTCCGCGTCAACGCGATGTACTACGACATCAGCGACTTCTCCGTGCGCGACTACGTCGGCGGCATGCAGGATCTCGAGGATCGCGTGCTGCGCCTGATCGGCGACCCGGACACCCGCTATCACGAGGACCCGGTGCGCATGCTGCGCGCGGCGCGGCTGGCGGCAAAGCTGGGCATGCACATCGACGCCGCCGCGATGGCGCCGTTCGAGACGCTCGGGCCGCTGCTGGCCGATGCCGCGCCGGCGCGGCTGTTCGACGAGTCGCTGAAAATGTTCCTGGCCGGCAACGGCCTGAAGAGCTTTCGCATGCTGGAGCAGTGCGGCCTGCTGAAATTCCTATTCCCCGCCACCGCGCGCGCGCTCAGGCGCGGCGACGAGGCGCTGCGTGCACTGGTCGAGCGCGGCCTGGCGAATACCGATGCGCGGATCGCCGAGGACAAGTCGGTGACCCCGGCGTTCCTGTTCGCGGTGTTGCTGTGGGGCGAGGTGCGCGACGTGGCGCACCAGCTGATCGGCCGGGGTGTCGAAGGCAACGAGGCGTGGGCGCGCGCCGCCGGCCAGGTGGTCGGTGAGCAGTGCCAGCGGGTCGCGATCCCACGCCGGTTCACCTTCACCATGGAGGAGATCTGGTCGCTGCAGCCGCGTTTCGAGCAGATCCAGCGCAAGCGGGTGTTCCGCCTGATGGCGCATCCGCGCTTTCGTGCCGCGTTCGACTTCCTGCTGCTGCGCGCCGGCGAGTCGCCGGCGATGCGCGAACTGGGCGAATGGTGGGCGCATGCGCAACAGCTGCCGCAAGACGTGCTGGCGGCCGCGCTGCCGGCCGGTGGCGGCAGTACCGGTGATTACGTGGCGGCCCCGGTAGCCGCCAAGCCGCCGCGTCCGCGCCGTCGGCGACGCCGGCCGGGCGACAAATCAGGTTCCGCGTGACCCTGGCTTACGTCGCGCTGGGCAGCAATCTCGGCGATCCGCGGCAACAGTTGCTCGACGCCATGGCGGCGCTGGCGAACCTGCCCGATACCCGCCTGCTGCAGCGTTCGCGGCTGTATCGCACGCCGCCGTGGGGCATGCTGGAGCAGCCGCCGTTCATCAACGCCGCGGTGGAACTGGATACCGCGCTGTCGCCGCACGCCTTGCTGGACGCCATGCTGGCGATCGAGCAGCGCGCCGGCCGCGTGCGCGCCGAACGCAATGGGCCGCGCACCCTGGACCTGGACCTGCTGCACGTCGACGGCGTGCAGTTGGACGATCCGCAACTGACCCTGCCGCACCCGCGCATGGCTGAACGCGCGTTCGTGCTGTTGCCCTTGCACGACATTGCGCCCACGCTTCGGTTGCCCGGGCAGGCTACGGTGGCGGAACTGCTCGCCCGCCTCGATCTGGCCGGCTGCGAACGCGTGGCTTGAGCCATCACCGTGGCGCGCCGGATAATCGGCGGCCACCCCATCCCAGGAATTGCCGTGTACGTGCAGAACGCCAGTGTCCCCGACCGCAAGCCGGTGACCGTGCCAGGCCTGCTTGCGATGAAGGCGCAGGGACGGCGCATCGTGATGCTCACCGCCTACGACGCCAGCTTCGCCTGGCAGCTGGAGGCGGCCGGTGTCGATGTGGCGCTGGTCGGCGATTCGCTCGGCATGGTGGTACAGGGGCACGGCAGCACGCTGCCGGTGACGCTGGAGCACATGGTCTATCACACCGCCGCGGTGGCGCGCGGACTGTCGGCGACCCTGCTGGTGGCCGACCTGCCGTTCATGGCCGACCGCGACGTGGCGCATGCATTGGAGGCCGCTGCGCGGCTGGTCGGCGAAGCCGGCGCGGCGATGGTGAAGATCGAGGGCGCCGCACCGCATATCCTCGAAGTGATCGCGGCGCTGAACGAGCGCGCGATCCCGGTCTGCGCGCACCTGGGGCTCACCCCGCAGTCGGTGCACAAGTTCGGCGGTTTCCGCATCCAGGGCCGCGAGCAGGCGGCGGCCGACCGCGTGCTGGCCGAGGCACTGGCGGTGCAGTCGGCCGGGGCGGACCTGCTGGTGATGGAGGGCGTGCCGGTGGAGCTTGGCCAGCGGGTGACCGCGGCGCTGACGATACCGGTGATCGGCATCGGTGCAGGGCCGCATTGCGATGGCCAGGTGCTGGTGATCCACGACATGCTCGGCATCACCCCGGGCAAGCGGCCGAAGTTCAGCAAGGATTTCCTGATCGGGCGCGATTCTGTCGCCGCGGCGATCGCCGCCTATGCCGAGGACGTGCGCAGCGGCGCGTTCCCGGCTCCCGAGCATTGTTTCAACTGACCTGGCGAGTCGACGTCCCATGCAGACCGTACAAGACGTCCCGGCATTGCGTGCCGCTATCCGCGGCTGGCGCACGCAGGGCCAGACCGTGGGCTTCGTGCCGACCATGGGCAACCTGCACGCGGGTCACCAGTCGCTGATCAGGCTGGCGCGAGCGCGCACCGAAAAGGTGGTCGCCAGCGTGTTCGTCAACCCCACCCAGTTCGGCCCGAACGAGGATTACGACCGCTACCCGCGCACCCTGGCACAGGATCAGGCGGCGCTGGCCGAACAGGATTGCGACCTGCTGTTCGCGCCGGACGTGGCCACGATGTACCCGTTCGGTCCCGAACACAGCGTCAGCGTGCGCGTGCCGCGGATCACCGATACGCTGGAGGGCGCGCACCGGCCGGGGCATTTCGACGGCATGGCCACCGTGGTGTGCAAGCTGTTCAACCTGGTGCAGCCGGACGTGGCGGTGTTCGGCCAGAAGGATTTCCAGCAGTTGAAGGTGGTCGAGCGGATGGTGCGCGACCTGGGGCTGCCGGTGAAGGTGGTGGCGGCGCCGATCCTGCGCGCCGACGACGGCCTGGCGCTGAGTTCGCGCAACCAGTACCTGAGCGCGGAGGAGCGCGCACGCGCGCCGCTGATCCACGACACCTTGCAGAAGATGCGCGAACTGCTGGCGCAAGGGCATCCGTGGCAAGCCATCGAGCAGACCGCCGCCGCGCGCCTCGAGCGGGCGGGCTTCGTACCCGATTACGTGGCGATACGCCGCGCCGAGGACCTGGCCGAACCGGCCGAAGGCGAGCACGAGGGGCTGGTGGCGCTGGTCGCGGCCCGCCTGGGCAACACCCGCCTGATCGACAACTTGCTGTTCGACTGAGCTGCCCGCATATCGGGGGCGTTGCCGCTGATGTTGCGGTGCAACGTCATCGGTTCGATAATTGCCGACTTTGCAGGATGTCCCTGCTGGAAAGAATGTCATGCACCTGAACATGCTCAAGGCCAAGATCCACCGCGCCACGGTGACCCACGCCGAGCTGCATTACGAGGGCTCGATCGCGATCGACGGTCTGTTGCTGGATGCCTCGGGCATCCGCGAGTACGAGCAGATCCACGCCTGGAACGTCAACAGCGGCCAGCGCTTCGTCACCTACGCGCTGCGCGCCGAGGAAGGCTCGGGCATCATCTCGGTCAACGGCAGCGCTGCACGCAGCGCGCAAGCGGGCGATGTCGTCATCATCGCGGCCTTCGTGCAGTTGAGCGAGGCGGAACTGGAGCAGTACCAGCCCACCTGCGTCTACATCGCGCCGGGTCCGGGCAACCGCATCAGCCACACCAACCGCTCCATCCCCAAGCAGATGGCCGCGGCCTGAGTCCTCAGCCCTGCTGCTTCGCCAGCGCCCACGCCACGTGCTCGCGCACGACCGCCGACGGGTGATCGGCGCGGGCGTTGAGCGCCTCGATCGCTGCCGCTGACTTCGGCGCATTGCCTAGCGCCACCGCGATGTTGCGCAGCCAGCCCTCGTAGCCGGCACGGCGGATCGCCATGCCTTCGGTGCGCTTGAGGAACTCGTCCTCGCTCCACGCGAACAGCTCGACCAGCTTCGCACCGTCGAGGCTGTGCCGCGGCGCGAAATCCGGCTCGGCAGTGGCCTGCGCGAACTTGTTCCACGGGCACACCAGCTGGCAGTCGTCGCAGCCGAAGATGCGGTTGCCCATCGGCGTGCGCAGTTCTTCCGGGATGCTGCCTTTCAGCTCGATCGTGAGGTACGAGATGCAGCGCTTCGCGTCGAGCCGATACGGCCCCAGGATCGCCTGGGTCGGGCACACCTCGATGCAGCGCGCGCAACTGCCGCAGTGCGCGCTGGCCGGTGCGTCGACCGGCAGCGGCAGGTCGGTGTACAGCTCGCCGAGGAAGAAGTACGAGCCGGCGTGGCGGTTGATCAAGACCGTGTGCTTGCCGATCCAGCCCAGCCCCGCGTTGCGCGCCAGCGCCTTCTCCAGCACCGGCGCGGAGTCCACGTAGGCGCGATAGCCGAAATCGCCGACCACGCCGTGGATGCGCTCGGCCAGCTTCTGCAAACGGTTGCGCATCAGCTTGTGGTAGTCGCGCCCCAGCGCATAACGCGACACGTAGCCGGCTTCGGTGTCGCCCAGCACGTCCCAGGCGTTCGCGGTGCCGGGCGGAATGTAGTCCATGCGCACCGAGATCACCCGTTGCGTGCCCGGCTCCAGTTCGGCCGGGCGGGTGCGTTTGGTGCCATGCCGGGCCATGTACTCCATCTCGCCGTGATGGCCGTCGGCAAGCCAGCGCTGCAGGTGCTGCTCGTCTTCGCCCAGGTCGGTGCCGCTGATGCCGGCGTCGGCGAAGCCCAGTTCGATCGCCCAGCGCTTGATGTCGCGCGCGAGCACGGTGTAATCGGGTGAACCGGACGGGGTGATGCTGGACATCCGCCTATTGTAGATGCGGCCCATGCCTATAATCCGCGCATGCCTGCCCACCCGTACAGCCGCAATCTGCATACCGTCGAACAGTTGCGCGTGATGGAGCGCGCGGCGCTGTCGGCGCTGGGCATTTCCGGCCCCGAACTGATGCGTCGCGCGGCCAGTGCCGCACTGAACAGCTTGCGCCGGCACTGGCCGCAACTGCAGCAGGTCTGCATTCACTGCGGCCCCGGCAACAACGGCGGCGACGGTTTCCTGCTCGGCGTGCTGGCACGCGAGGCAGGCCTGCAGGTCGAGTTGGTGGCGCTGACGGCGGCCTCGCACGGCGACGCCGCGGCGGCACGCGTGGCGTGGGAAGCAGGCGGTGGCCGGGTGCGCTTGTGGGACGCGCAAGCGACGCTGCCCGAAGCCGAGTTGCACGTCGATGCGTTGTACGGCATCGGTCTCAACCGCGCGCCCGAGCCGGTGCCGGCCCGGCTGATCGGAGCGATCAACCGCAGCGGCCGGCCGGTGCTGGCGCTGGACGTGCCCAGCGGTCTGGATACCGACACCGGCCACTGTCCCGGCACGGCGATCCGCGCGGATGTCACGGTGACCTTCATCGCCGGCAAGCGCGGATTGCACACCGGACGTGCTGTCGATCAGGTTGGCGTGCTCGAACTGGCGACCCTGGGCGTGCCGGACGGCGTCTATGTCGACACGCTGCCCGACGCGCGCTTGCTGGTTGCCGAGGCGTTGCCGCCGCGCGCGCGCTACGCGAACAAGGGCAACTACGGCCACGTGCTGGTGATCGGCGGCGAGCAGGGCATGGCCGGCGCGGCGCGCCTGGCCGGCGAGTCGGCGCTGCGTGCCGGCGCCGGCCTGGTCAGCGTGGCGACGCGCGCCGGACACGTGTACGCACTGAACACCGCGCGGCCGGAACTGATGGCGCATGGCGTCGACGGGCCGCAGGCGCTGGCGCCGCTGCTGGAGCGGGCCAGCGTTCTGGCGCTGGGGCCGGGCCTGGGCCAAGCCGCCTGGGGCCATGCGTTGTGGCTGACCGCACTGGACGCGGACAAACCGCTGGTGCTCGATGCCGACGGCCTGAACCTGCTGGCAGTTGAGCCACGCCGGTTTGGGGCACCGACCGTGCTGACACCGCACCCGGGCGAGGCGGCGCGGCTGCTCGGGGTGGCCACCGCCGCTGTCGAGGAGAATCGTTTCGCCGCGGTGCGCGAACTGGCCCGGCGTTACGCCGCGGTCGTCGTGCTGAAGGGCGCCGGCAGCCTTATCGCCGATCCGGATGGACGTCTGGACGTCTGTCCGTGGGGCAATCCCGGGATGGCGACCGGCGGCATGGGCGACTTGCTCACCGGCATCGTGGCGGCCTTGCTGGCGCAGGGTTGCAGCGCATGGCAGGCCGCCTGCCTCGGCGTCGGATTGCATGCGCGGGCAGGTGATCGCGCCGCCCAGCAGGGCGAGCGCGGGTTGCTGGCCAGCGACCTGCTGGCTCCCTTGCGGGCGCTGGGCAACGGCATGACGGGTTACGAATGTGAACATGACTGAGCCGGCCGATATCGATCTGGCGTGGGCGCTGCCCGACGAAGCCGCCACCGCGGCGCTGGCTGCGCGCGTGGCCCGCGCCTTGGACGACGGCCTGGTGCTGTACCTGCATGGCCCGCTGGGCGCCGGCAAGACCAGTTTCGCGCGCGCCCTGCTGACCGCGCTGGGCGTGGGCGAGCGGGTCAAGAGCCCCACCTACAGCCTGGTCGAGGGCTATATGGCGCGGGACCGGCCGGCCTGGCATCTGGACCTCTACCGGATCGCCGATCCCGGCGAACTGGAGTGGCTGGGCCTGGACGCGCTGGCCGATCCGGCGGCGCTGGTGCTGGTGGAGTGGCCCGAGCGCGGCGCCGGCGCGCTGCCGGCAGCGGATATCGAACTGCAGCTGGACTATGCCGGCCAAGGCCGCCGGGCGTCGCTGCATGCGTTCACCGCACGGGGTGAGCGGCTGCAGGCACGGCTGGCTAAGTACTGACTCTTCTTGAAAAAATACGATCCGGTGATTCTGGCAAGGATCTGTTCGGAATGTGCGACTTGCGGTCCATAACTTGACGCAGCCTGATGAATGGTGCGCAGGTTATGGATATTCAAAGGAAAAACTCTTGCATTCCGCACATCGCTGCGTTTCAATGCGGCTCATGAGGGGTTACCTGAACAACTGGGGTGGGTGGGTTGTCGTCGCGATTCTGGCGGCGATGCCGCTGTGTGCGGCACAGGCGGCGGAATTGAAGGGCGCGCGGGTCTGGGCCGGCCCCGAATACACCCGCGTGGTGCTCGACGCCTCCGGCCCGCTGCGCTACACGATCAGCCAGAAGGATGGTCAGGTCGTGGTCGACTTGCCGGGTAGCCGCACGACCAGCAGTTTTTCCAGTCCATCCGCGCAAGGCCTGTACCGCGGCATGAGCCACGCCCGGATCGGCGACGGCATGCAGCTGACCGCGAAGGTCGCTCCGGCCAGCCGCCTGAAAAGTTTCGTGCTGAAGCCGGCCAGCGGCACGGACTACCGGCTGGTGCTGGACCTGTATCCCGCCAGCGCCAGCATCGCTACGGCCGCGCCGGCCGAGGCCGCACCTGCGCCTGTCGTCCAGGCACCCGCGGCGGTTCCGTCGTACAGCAACCCCACGCACAGCCGCCGGGTGGCAGCCGAGCAGGCGGCGGCGATGCTCAACGGCCAGCGCCAGGTGGTGGTGGCGATCGACGCCGGCCACGGCGGCAAGGACCAAGGTGCGCACGGCCCCGGCGGCACCCTGGAAAAGAACGTCACGCTGGCGGTGGCCCGCGATCTGGCGGCGCAGATCAATCGCCAGCCCGGCATGAAGGCGGTACTGACCCGCGACAGCGATTTCTACATCCCGCTGAAGCAGCGTTACCAGATTGCCCGCGAGCACAACGCCGACCTGTTCGTCTCGATCCACGCCGATGCCTTCACCAGCGACGACGCCCGCGGCTCGTCGGTGTGGGTGCTGTCGCCGCGCGGCAAGACCAGCGAGGCCGCGCGCTGGCTGGCCGATCGTGAAAACCGCGCCGACCTGATCGGTGGGACCACGCTCGACGACAAGGACGACAGCCTGGCCAAGGTCCTGCTGGACCTGCAGCAGGGCTGGGCGATGCAGGCCAGCGATGTGGTCGCCGGCAACGTGCTCAAGGCGCTGGCCCAGCTGGGTCCGACCCATCGCGGCTACGTCGAGCGCGCGAACTTCGTGGTGCTGCGTTCGCCGGACGTGCCGTCGATCCTGGTCGAGACCGCATTCATCAGCAATCCGGCCGAAGAGCGCAGGCTGCGCGATCCCGCGCACCAGAAGAAGCTCGCCGAAGCGGTGATGGGCGGCGTGCGCAATTATTTCGAATCCACGCCGCCGCCCGGTACCTGGTTTGCCGCCGAGGCTGCGCGTCGCAACGGCGTCCAGCTGGCATCCAGTTCGGATTCCGGCGCCGGCAAGGCGGTCGCTACGGGGACACCTGCGCGCGACGTGCACAAGGTCGGCCGTGGCGAAAGCCTGAGCAGCATCGCGCGGCAGTACGGCGTGAGCGTCGGTGCACTGAAGAACGCGAACCAGATCAACAGCAACACGGTCCGTGCCGGTACGACGCTGACCATCCCAGCCGGTTGACCCTGGCTGGTTCGCGCGCCGACGGCTTCGCGCGCGTTCGCTGCTAAAGTTCGCGGATGACCGTCATCCGCCTGCTTCCCCCCGAACTCATCAACCAGATCGCTGCCGGCGAAGTCATCGAGCGCCCGTCCTCGGTGGTCAAGGAACTGGTCGAAAACAGCCTCGATGCGGGCGCCACGCGCATCGAAGTGGATATCGAGGCCGGCGGCGCGCGCCTTATCCGCGTGCGCGACGACGGCGGCGGCATCCATGTCGACGAGCTGCCGTTGGCGGTGGCCTCGCACGCCACCAGCAAGATCGGCAGTTTCGACGACCTGGAGCACGTCGCCAGCATGGGCTTCCGCGGCGAGGCGCTGGCGTCGGTATCGTCGGTGGCGCGCTTTGCCCTGACCTCGCGCGTGCGTGACCAGGACGCCGCGTTCCGCATCGAGGTCGACGGCGGCAAACTGCAGGCGGCGCGTCCGGCGCAGCATCCGCAGGGCACCAGCGTCGAGGTGCGCGACCTGTTCTACAACGTGCCGGCGCGCAAGAAGTTCATGCGCGCCGAGCGCACCGAATTCGCGCACATCGACGACCTGCTGAAATCGCTGGCGCTGGCGCGCGGCTCGGTCGAGTTCCGACTCAGCCACAACGGCAAGCCGGTGCGCATCTGGAAGGCCGCACGCGACGAGCAGGCGCAGTTGCAGCGGGTGGCGGAAGTACTTGGCGACGAGTTTCCGGCGCAGAGCCTGCGCGTCGACCACACCGCGGCCGGCCTGCACCTGTCCGGCTGGGTCGGCCTGCCGACCGCATCGCGCGCGCAGGCCGATTCGCAGTATTTCTACGTCAACGGGCGGCTGGTGCGCGACCGCATCGTCGCCCACGCGGTGCGTCAGGCGTATGCCGACGTGCTGTTCCACGGCCGCCACGCCGTATTCGTGCTGTACCTGGAACTCGATCCGGCAGGCGTCGACGTGAACGTGCATCCGGCCAAGCATGAAGTGCGTTTCCGCGAACAGCGGCTGGTGCATGACTTCCTGTTCCGCACCTTGCACGAGGCGCTGGCGCAGACGCGCGCGGGACTGGGCACACTGCCGGCGACCGAGCCGATGCCGGTGGCCAGTTACGCGTATGCGTCGCCTGCTCCGGTGGCCTGGCCCAGTCCGTCCAGCCAGAGCCGGCTGAGCCTGGGCACGCGCGAGGAACCGCTGGCCGATTACGCCGCCTTGCTCGGTGCCTCGCCATCCATCGCCAGTGCACCCGCGCCGGTGCGGGAAGCGGCGGAAGGCGAGGCACCGCCGCTCGGTTTCGCGATCGCCCAGCTGAAGAACATCTTCGTGCTGGCCGAGAATGCGCACGGCATGGTGCTGGTCGACATGCACGCGGCGCACGAGCGGATCACCTATGAAAAGCTGAAGTCCGGCCGCGTCACCAGCAACCTGCGCTCGCAGGTGCTGCTGGTACCGCTTTCCGTCGCGGTCAGCGCGAAGGAAGCCGCCGCCGCCGAGGAACATGCCGAGGCGTTGGCCGAATGGGGGCTGGAGCTGTCGCGCAGCGGCCCGGCGACGATCGTGGTACGGCGCATTCCCGCGCTGCTGGAAGGCGCCGACGTGGGCCAGCTCAGCCGTGACGTGTTGTCCGAACTGGCCCAGCACGGCAGCTCGCGTCGCCTGCTGGAGCTGGAGAACGAACTGCTCTCGACGATGGCCTGCCACGGCTCGGTGCGTGCGGGCCGACGCCTGACGATTCCCGAGATGAATGCGTTGCTGCGCGAGATGGAGGCGACCGAACGCTCCGGACAGTGCAATCATGGGCGTCCGACCTGGGTCCAGCTGAGCCTGGCCGAGCTCGACAAGTTGTTCATGCGCGGCCGTTGACGCGCCTTCAAGAAACGTTTCGCTGGAGATATTGATGATACGTACCAGCCTGTTTGTTGCCGCCGCCATCCTGGGAGTCGCTACCGTGCAAGCCGCCGACATCGATAGTTACAAGCACAGCATCGAGCAGTGGCAGGCCGGCCGGGTCGAACGGCTGACCGCGCCGGACGGCTGGCTGAGCCTGATCGGGCTGGAATGGCTGAAGGACGGTACGAACCGTGTCGGCAGCGCGGCCGACAACGACATCGTGCTGAGCGCCGGCCCCGCGCATCTGGGCGTGGTCACGCTGGCCCAGGACGGCAGCATGCGCATCGTGCTGGACAAGGACAGCGGCGCCACGATCGACGGCAAGGCCGTGACGGAAGCCGCGCTGGTGGACGACCTGCACGCCGGCGCGGACGCGGCGCCGACCAAGGTGGCTTTCGGCAGCGCGAGCTTCTACGTGATCGACCGCGACGGCCGCAAGGGACTGCGGGTGAAGGACACGCAGGCGCCGACGCGCCAGCATTTCCTCGGCATCGACACGTTCCCGATCGACCCGTCGTGGCGGATCGAGGCGACCTGGGTGCCGGCGCAGCCGGGCGAGACGCTGGAGATGGGTTCGGTGATCGGCACCATCGACAAGTACCCGGTGCCGGGCAAGCTGGAGTTCACCCGCGACGGCAAGCACTTCGAGATCCTGCCGGTGATCGAGGTGCCCGGCGACGCGCAGTACTTCATCGTGTTCGCCGACCGCACCAGCGGCAAGGAGACCTACGGCGCCGCGCGTTTCCTGTACATCGACCCGCCGAAAGACGGCAAGGTCGTGCTGGACTTCAACAAGGCGTACAACCCGCCGTGCGCATTCACCCCGTTCGCCACCTGCCCGCTGGCGCCGCCGGAAAACCGGCTGGACCTGCGCGTCACTGCCGGCGAGAAGAACTACCGTGGCTCGAATCACTGAGTGGTGCGCGGTCGCCGCGCTGATGTTGCTGCTTCCGTTTTCCACGCCGGCCGCGACACCGGAGCATTACGCCGCTGCGGTGGCCAGGGCGCGCATCGAGCGCGTCGAGCAGCTGAAGCAAGTGGACGGCTATCTGGCGCTCACCGCCTCGGGCTGGCTGCAACCCGGCGCGAACAGCGTGGGCAGCGCGGCAGACAATCGCTTCGAGGTTCCCGGCGCACCCGCGCACTTGGGCACGCTGCAGCTGGCGGCGGACGGACAGGTCAGCCTGCACCTGGCGGAAACCCGCGGGATCACGGTCGACCGCCAGCCAGCGGCAGCCGTCAACGTGTTGCGTACGCAAGGCCCTGACGGCAAGCAGCAGCCGACCCATGTGGGCTTCGGCAGCAGCTACCTGTACGTGATCGAGAACGGCACGCAGCGCGGCCTGCGGGCGAAGAACAATGCCGCGCCGTTGCGCACGCATTTCCCCGGCTTCGACTATTTCCCGATCGACCCGTCATTTCGGATCGAGGCGGACTGGGTACCGTTCCCCGCGCCGCACATGCTGAAGATCGCCTACGTCACCGGTACCGTGAGCGATACGCCGATCGCGGGCAAGGCGGTGTTCCGGCGCGACGGCCACACTTACGAGTTGTTGCCGATCGACGAGGACGGCCGGCTGTTCTTCGTGTTCAGCGACCGCACGGCCGGGAAGCTGACCTACGGCGGCGCGCGCTTCCTGTACGCCGCGGCGCCGAAGAACGGCAAGGTGCTGCTGGACTTCAACCTGGCCGAAAACCCGCCATGCGCGATCACCCCGCATGTGGTCTGCCCGCTGGCGCCGCCGGAAAATCGGTTGAAGCTGCCGGTGACCGCGGGCGAGATGAAGTTTCTTGGCGGTGGGCACTGAGCCGCCGCGACGCGATGGCTCGGCTCAACGCCCGGTGAACTGCGGCTTGCGTTTTTCCAGGAATGCCGTGGTGCCTTCGCGCATGTCCCCGGTGGAGAACGCCAGCGCGAAACCCTGCGTCTCGAACTCCAGGCCCTGGTCGATCGCGGTCTCACCACCTTGCAGCACGGCGTCGAGGATGCCGGCGGCGGCCAACGGCGCAGCCGCGGCGAGCTGGTCGGCCAGCGTGTTCACGGCTTCGTCCAGCGCCTCGGGCGCGACCACGCGGGTGACGATGCCAAGCTCGTACGCACGCTGCGCGTTGATCGGCGCGCCGGTCAGGCACAGCTCCAGCGCCGCGCCGCGGCCGGCCAGGCGCAGCAGGCGCTGGGTGCCGCCGAAACCGGGGATCAGGCCGAGGTTGATTTCCGGCTGGCCGAACTTCGCCTTCTCGCTGGCCACGCGCAGGTGGCAGGCCATCGCCAGCTCCATGCCGCCGCCGAGCGCGAAACCCTGGACGCGCGCGATCACCGGCTTGCCGAGCCGCTCGATCGACGTCATCAGGCGCTGGCCGGCGCGCGAGAAGCCCTGCGCCTGCACCGGCGTGTAGCCGTTCATTTCGGCGATGTCGGCGCCGGCGACGAACGCCTTCTCGCCGGCGCCGGTCAACACCACCACGCGCACGGCGTCGTCCTGCGCGGCCTGCGCAAACACCAGGCCCAGCTCGTTGAGGGTGTCGCGGTTCAACGCGTTGAGCTTGTCCGGGCGGTTGACCACGATCGTGCGCACTGCGCCGCGGTTGCTGATTTCCAGATTGCGATAGGCCATGAGCGATTCCCGGTGGATGCAGAACGGCAAATGGTAGCAGCGGGAACCTTTGCCGCCGCGGGGTTTCTCAAGCCACGAGCGCCAGCGCTGCACGAATCGCGCGAACCGCTTAGGATGAACCGTCAGGATCGATTGTCGCGATAGGGAAAGGCCCGGTGGAGAAAGGCATGACACATCTGCGTTGCGGGTTGCTGGGCGCAGTGCTGTTGCTGGGCGGCGTGGCGCATGCGCAAAGTGCCGTGCCGACGACGAAGCCCGACAAGGCGAAGTTGTCGTACGCGATCGGCTACCAGATCGGCAGCCAGTTTGCCGACGGCAAGCCGGACGTGGAAATCCCGGTGCTGGTGCGGGCGATCCAGGACGCCTACGCCAGGCGCCATCCCAGCGTGTCGATGCAGGACATGCATCAGCAATTGCAGCGGCTCGACCAGCAGATGCATGCCGATGCGCTGGCCGAGTTCAAGCGGGTCGCCGCTGCCAACGCGCGGAAGAGCGCGCAGTACATGGCGCAGAACCGGCAGCGGCCCGGCGTGGTGCAGCTGCCGTCGGGCATCCAGTACGCCGTGCTCAGCGCGGGCAGCGGCAAGACCAGCCCCACGGTCACCAGCACGGTCACCGTGAACTACCGCGGCATGCTGGTGGACGGCACTGAGTTCGACAGCACCTGGGCGCATGGCGCGCCGGTCAGCTTCACCGTCGACAAGGTGATCCGCGGCTGGCAGGACGTGATCCCGCGCATGCACGTGGGCGACCGCTGGAAAGTGGTGATCCCGCCGCAGCTGGCCTACGGCGAGACCGGCGCGTTGCCGCGGATCGGCCCGAACGAAGCGCTGGTGTTCGAGATCGAGCTGCTCGCGATCAAGCCGGATACAGGCAAGCCCTGAGAACCTGCTCGACGCCCCTGCGGTGGTAGCATGGCGAGGCATGCCGAACGCCCCGATCCCCGCCGAAACGCCGCCACTGACACCCTGCATCGGCACCTGCCGGCTGGATGCACGCGGCTATTGCATCGGCTGCCAGCGCAACGGCGACGAAATCGGCCGCTGGCGCACGATGAGCGATGCCGAACGGCTGCACGTGATGCGCGATATCCTGCCGCTGCGCAGGACCTCATGATCGACGAGTTAGTCAAGGCGCTGCTGCCGTTGTCGGCGCCGCCGACCGGGCCGGGCTGGAACCACGCGGACATGTCCCGGCTGCTCGGCAGCAGCCGGCGCTTGCCCGCCGCGGTGCTGGTGGGCTTTCGCGAAGGCGTGCAGCCGCGACTGGTGCTTACCGTGCGCACCGATAGCCTGCAGGCGCATGCCGGCCAGGTGGCCTTCCCCGGCGGGCGCAGCGACCCGGACGATGGCGATGCGCTCGCTACCGCATTGCGTGAAAGCGAGGAGGAGATCGGTCTCGACCGCACGCTGGTGACGCCGCTGGGCTATCTCGATCGCTTCGAAACGATCAGCGGCTTCTGCGTCACGCCGGTGGTGGCGAAGATTGCGGCCGGGGCGCAGCTGTATCCGGCGCCGGACGAGGTGGCCGAAGTGTTCGAGGTGCCGCTGGCGTTCCTGCTGGAGCCGGCCAACCTGCGCCGCTATACGATGGAATTCCGCGGCCACCAGCGGCCGATGGTGGAATTCATCCACGGCGGCCACCGCATCTGGGGCGCCACCGCCGCGATGCTGTACAACCTGCTGCAGAGGATGGGACGCACATGACGCTGAAAACCACCCTGATCGATGTCGCCGCGCTGGCCGCGTTGCCGGCGGACGAGGTACTGGTCGTCGACTGCCGCGTCGACCTGGCCGACCGCGCGCAGGGCGAGCGCAGCTACCTGGCTGGGCATATTCCCGGTGCCGTGTTCGCCGACCTCGAACGCGACCTTTCCGACATGTCGCGCGTGCCCGAGGGATTGGGCCGGCATCCGCTGCCGTCGGCGGCAGCGTTCAGTGCCGTGCTTGGCCGCTGGGGTTGGGCGCCGAACCTGCAGGTGGTGTGCTACGACACCGGGCCGGGTGCGTTGGCGGCGGCGCGGCTGTGGTGGCTGCTGCGGCTGGCCGGCGTGCATGCGGTGGCGGTGCTGGACGGCGGTTTCGCCGCGTGGCAGGCGGCCGGACAGCCGGTGGAAACCGTCGTCCGCCCGCGCATACCCACCCAGGTGACGCTGGCCTACGATGCGCGGCAGGTGATCGTCGACCACGCGGCCCTGCATGCCGCGCCATCGCCGCTGCTGCTCGACGCCCGCGCCGCCGTGCGCTACCGCGGCGAGGTCGAGCCGCTGGACCGCGCTGCCGGCCATGTGCCGGGGGCGCGCAACCGGCCGTACGCCGACAACCTGTTTGCCGACGGGCACTTCAAGCCGCCGGCGCAACTGCGCGAGGAATTCGCCGCGGTGCTGGGTGACGCCACGCCCGACCAGGTCGTGCACATGTGCGGCTCCGGCGTCACCGCCTGCTACAACCTGCTGGCCATGGAACACGCCGGCCTGCACGGCTCGCGGCTTTACGCACCGTCGTGGAGCGGCTGGGTCAGCGACCCGTCGCGGCCGGTGGCGAAAGGCGAAGAGTGAGTGGAAAAGCAGGAGTGAGAAACGAATGGCGGCGCGCTCTCGTTTCTCACTCCTCGCCACTCACTTTTCGCTCTTGCTCTTCAGCCGAGCTACCAACTGCTGCAGCACCGCCTGCGTCTGCGGGTGGAAGAACTCGTCGACGAAATCATCCAGCGGCAACGCGTCCAGGTCGGCATAGGCGGCGGCGAGGTCGGCGCGGGCCAGCGTGCGGGTGGCGAGCATCGCGTGTGACGGCAAGGCCAGCAGTTCGCCCAGCCAGTGCAGGGCGCGCGTGGTGACCTGATCGACGCCGGTGAGTTCGTCGACGAAGCCGCAGGCCAGTGCTTCGCCGGCCTCGATCATGGCGCCGGCGACCAGCAGCCGCTCGGCGCGGTAGGTACCGACCACGCGGCGCAGCGCCAGCTGGATCGACTCGGGCACGATCAGCCCGACCTGCACTTCGTTCAGGCCGATCCGGTACGGGCCTTCGGCCATCACCCGGTAGTCGCAGAACAGCGCCAGCACCGCGCCGCCGGCCGGGCTGTGGCCGGTGATCGCCGCCACCAGCGGGATCGGTGCGTGCGCCAGGGTGGCGCACAGCGCGAAGAACTCGCGCCAGTATTCGCGCACGCCGGCGCGGTCGCAGCCGAGCAGCGCCGGTACATCGACGCCGGCGGAGAACAGCCCCTGCGCGCCGGACAGCACGATGCCGCGCACGCCGCCCTGCACGGCATCGTCGAGGGCAGCGTGCAACGCGCGCAGCAGCTCCAGGTTCAGTGCGTTGACCGGCGGGCGAGCGAGCTGGATCTCGCGGATCCCGTTGTCATGGTTGGTGATGTTGAGCATGGAGAACTCCGGTCGGGATTATTGCGGCTGTTCGTCGGCGGTCCAGCTGTAGCGCACCGCGTAGTCCAGCACGGCCTTGCCGTTGGCCGGCACGTCGACGCGGAACTCCAGCGTGTCCGGCGTCTGTTCGCTCGGCTTGCTGCTGGACGAAACCAGCGTCCACTGGCGCCAGCGACTGGGATGCTCGCGCACGGTCACCGTGCGCGCGCTGTCGCCGGCATTGCTGAGGCTGATGCGGAATGCCTCGTCCAGGGTGCGGCCGGCCTTGTCGGTGCTGAAGGCGGTGCGCTCGCGCTCGGCGCGCAGGTCGAACGCGGTGCCCAGGGTGATGGACGCGTCGCTGCCTTTCGGGGTGTCGTCGATGCGGCCCTCGCCGATGAATTGCGGCGTGCCGTTCCTGTCGGCGGTGAGCACGCGCAGAAAGCCGGCCGGCAGGCTGTCGAACGCCTTCAGCTTCAGCGTGCTGACGATGGCGCTGCCGCCGCCCTGGTTGAAGTCGCGGCTGAGGATCGGCTTTTGCGGCTGGAAGCTGTTGCCGTTCTCGTACAGCGCGGTGCGCACGCAATCCAGCGTGCGCACCGCATACAGCGGCACCTGGCTGACGCTGCCGTCGGGCAGCTCGACCGCGGCGGGCAGGGTGTAGCTGCGGTAGTCGCCCACGCTGTCCTGCTGCGGCATGTCGGCGCTCTCGGCCTTGGCGCTGTAGCCGCGCGCCATCGCCATCATCGGCCGCGGTGCCGACGCCTTGGCCATGTTCGGTTCGCCGGCGATCAGGGTGACCTGGGCATCGTGCCAGTCGCGGCCACTGCGGTTGGCGATGCTGGCGCGCGACTCGAACTGCATGCGGCAGGCCGCACCGGGTTGCAGCGTCGCCACGTAGGCGGCCCGCCAGCCGAGGCCGGAGGTGGGGTAGCTGAGCACGGCGCGGGTCGCTCCGGCGCGCGCGGCGTCCACGCGCAGGCTGAGGCTGGAGCCGGTGGGAAAATCCGCGCCACTGCTGCGTACGGCGGCATAGTTGCTGACCAGGGTGGTATGGCCGTTGTCGCGCACCAACAGGGCGTCGCCCGCCCGCAGCAAGGTGCCGCTGGCCAGCGGCAGACCGCCGGCACCGAGGACGTCCACGCTGTGGCCGATCAGTCCGGTCAACGCGGCGCCGGTTCCCTGCGCCAGCAACAGACGCTGCGAAATCACCTTCGCGCTGCCGTCGGGGAAGCCCAGTGCCAGCGCCTCGGCGTCGAGCGAATTCGGCAGGTCTCCGACCATCACATCGTGCGTGCCGGCCGCGAGATTCAGCGAGCGCTGTTCGCGCACCACCGCATAGCCGTCCCCGACGTCGCCGCCTCCATGGCTGGCGTACAGGGCGGCACTGTCGCTGCGATACAGGGTGAGCGCGGTGGTATCGGCGGCATATGCCGGCCATGCGCCGGCCAGGGCAGTGATGCAGGCGAAGGCGAGGGCGGAGCGATGTGCTGTCGTCATGAGGCGCATTCCATCGTGGGGACCGGATCGCCATCATAGCGACGGCACGTGCATGCGTGCGTCGACTGCGTCGCTGCGTGCCGAGGGATGCCGATATTTGTGCCGGTTCCCATGCTGTTGGTCTGGATTGTCCAAGCGTGGATGGCGCGGATTCACTATCGTGGTGTGCGGATTCCTTGTGGACGCCCCGACCATGGCTGCAACTTCGACGATCGAAATCTCACCCGCCCGCATGCCGGACGACATCGAGACCGTGCGCGGGCTGTTCGCGGAGTACGTCGACAGCCTCGGCATCGATCTTTCCTTCCAGGACGTGGGTGCGGAGCTGGCGCAGTTGCCCGGCAAGTACGCGCCGCCGCGGGGCGCGATCCTGATCGCGCGCGACGACGCGGGAGCGGCCCTGGGTTGCGTGGCGCTGCGACCCTGGTCGCAGCCGGGCGTATGCGAGATCAAGCGTCTCTATGTGCGACCCGCGGCGCGCGGACAGGCGCTGGGACGGCGACTGGCCGAGGCGGTGATCGCCTGGGCGGCCCGTGCCGGCTACGTGCGCGTGCTGCTGGACACGCTGGCCTCGATGCAGGCGGCCCGGCAACTCTATGTCGCGCTGGGGTTTCGTCCGGTGGGGGCGTATTACGACAACCCGGTGCCAGGCACGTTGTACATGGCGCTGGAGCTCGAGCCGGGAACGGCCTGAGCTACGCCGCCGCCCAGCCCGCGCGGAAAACGGCGGGAGTCATGCCGAACGTCTTCACGAATTCGCGGTTGAGATGGGCCTGGTCGTAGAAACCCGCGTCGAGCGCCGCCTCGATGACCGGTGCGCGATTGCGCAACGACGCTTTGGCCTTGTGCAGGGCCAGCAGGACGTGGAAGTTGTGCAGGCTGGTGCCGGTCTCGCGGCGGAACGCGCGTGCCAGGTGGCCGGCGGAAACCGCGCAGGCTTGCGCGATCGCTTCCACGTCGGTGTGCAGCGAGGGGCGCCCGCTCAGCAAGGCCCTGGCCTGCGCGCCAAGCGCATCGTGAGGGCCGTCGGCAGGGGCGTTCTTCGTGGTGGGCGGCACGAAGCGCGAGCTGAAAGCCCAGCCGCTGCCGTCCACCGGCTCGAAGCGGTGGATCACGCCGGCCGGTACCACGACGGTGTCGCCGGCGACGACTTCGCGGCAGGTCGTCGGAAGGCGCAGCCGTGCCCGGCCGGCCAGCACCAGCACGATCTCGTCGCCAGCGTGGAAGTGCGGCCGGAAGCGCCAGGCGTGGCGCGCGCCCGCGATCGTCTCGACCCGGCCGGCTCCGTCCGGGCTGACCGTGAATGAAGTGCGGGCGGCTGCGGCGTGCATGGGCGGCTATGCGATGGCGGCGCGGATCGCCTCGGGCAACGGCACCGGCTTGCCGCTGGCCGGGTCCATCCACACCATCACCACGTGGCCGTCGCAGTACAGCTGGTCGGGATGTTCGGCGTCGATCACCCGGTGCGCGAGCGTCATCGAGCTGTTGCCCGCGCGCTCGCAGAATAGCTGCACCTGCAACTGTGCGGGCCATGCGATGGGGCGGCGATAGTTGACTTGGCTGGCGGCCATCACCGGCATCGCCTGGTCGTCGAACCACGGCCCGGGCACGTGGCTCAGCCACTGCAGCCGGGCCTCTTCGAGGTAGGTGAGGTAGTTGGAATTATTGACGTGATTGAACGCGTCGAGGTCACGCCAGCGCACGCCGATCGAGGCGACGAACAGGGGGGCGTCGGACGCGCCGGTTCCGTTTTCGGCGATGCCGGTCGAATGGTCGCTCATGAAGGCTTCTTCTTTTTTCCGCTGCCGCGCATCGGCTTGTACTTGTCGGCCGAGGCGATGTGCTTGGTGGCGGCCTTGACCCGCGTGGCGGCACCCGGCTTCTTCGGCTTGGCTGGCTTCAGGTGCGGCGCGAGGAAATGGCCGGTGTGCGATTCGGGCGTGGCCGCCACGGTTTCCGGTGTGCCGGAAACCAGGATGCGGCCGCCACCGGCACCGCCCTCGGGGCCGAGGTCGACGATCCAGTCGGCGGTCTTGATCACGTCGAGATTGTGCTCGATCACCACCACCGTGTTGCCCTGGTCGACCAACTGGTGCAGCACGTCGAGCAACTGCTCGATGTCGTGGAAGTGCAGGCCGGTGGTGGGCTCGTCGAGGATGTACAGGGTGCGGCCGGTGTCGCGTTTGGACAGTTCCTTGGACAGCTTCACGCGCTGCGCCTCGCCGCCGGACAAGGTGGTCGCGCTCTGGCCGAGCTTGATGTAGTCGAGGCCGACAGCGCGCAGGGTGTCGAGCTTGCGCGCGATGGTCGGCACGTTCTCGAACAGCTTCAGCGCGTCCTCCACCGTCATGTCGAGCACGTCGGCGATGGTGTGGCCCTTGTACAGGATCTCCAGCGTCTCGCGGTTGTAGCGCTTGCCGTGGCAGACGTCGCAGGGTACGTAGACGTCGGGCAGGAAGTGCATCTCCACCTTGATCATGCCGTCG
The DNA here is from genome assembly GCF_040548735.1 of Rhodanobacter soli. Classification (NCBI taxonomy): domain Bacteria; kingdom Pseudomonadati; phylum Pseudomonadota; class Gammaproteobacteria; order Lysobacterales; family Rhodanobacteraceae; genus Rhodanobacter; species Rhodanobacter soli. The sequence continues at coordinate 187,057 of NZ_JBEPSD010000002.1, forward strand.
CCCTCGCACGCCTCGCAGCGGCCGCCGCGCACGTTGAAGCTGAAGCGGCCCGGCGTGTAGCCGCGCGAACGTGCCTCGGGCACCTGCGCGAACATCTCGCGCAGCGGGGTGAACAGGCCGGTGTAGGTGGCCGGGTTGGAACGCGGCGTGCGGCCGATCGGCGACTGGTCGATGTCGACCACCTTGTCGAACAGCTCCATGCCGTCGACGGACTTGTAGGGTGCCGACTGGGTGCCGGCGCCGTTGAGTTCGGCCGCGGCCAGGCGGAACAGGGTGTCGTTGACCAGGGTCGACTTGCCCGAGCCGGACACGCCGGTGACGCAGGTGAACAGGCCGGCCGGGATGGCCAGGTCGACGTGCTTCAGGTTGTTGCCGCTGGCGCCTTTCAGGCGCAGCCACGCGTCGTTGTCGATCGGCTGGCGGCGTTCCTTCGGCACTTCGATCGCACGTTCGCCGGAGAGGAACTGGCCGGTCACCGAGCGCGGCGAGTCGAGCATGTCCTGCACCGTGCCCTGCGCCACGATCTCGCCGCCGTGCACGCCGGCGCCAGGGCCGATGTCGAGCACGTGGTCGGCCATGCGGATCGCGTCCTCGTCGTGCTCGACCACGATCACCGTGTTGCCGAGGTCGCGCAGGCGGGTCAGCGTGCCGAGCAGGCGCTCGTTGTCGCGCTGGTGCAGGCCGATCGAGGGTTCGTCCAACACGTACATCACGCCGACCAGGCCGGCACCGATCTGCGAGGCCAGGCGGATGCGCTGCGCCTCGCCGCCGGACAGCGAGTCGGCCTGGCGGTCGAGGGTGAGGTAGTTCAGGCCCACGTCGTTGAGGAAGGTCAGCCGCTCACGGATCTCCTTGACGATCTTCACCGCAATCTCGCCGCGCCACCCGGCAAGCTTCAATTCCTCGAAGAACGCCAGTGCGTCGTCGATCGAGCGCGAGGTGAGCGAGGGCAGCGCATGGTCGGCGACGAACACGTTGCGCGCCGAGCGGTTCAGTCGCTGGCCGGCGCACTCGGGGCAGGGCTGGTCGCTGATGTACTTGGCCAGCTCCTCGCGCACGGCGGCGGATTCGGTTTCCTTGTAGCGCCGCTCCAGGTTCGGCAGGATGCCCTCGAACGCATGCTCGCGGGTGACCTTGCCGCCGCGCTCGGTGATGTAGCGGAACGCGATCCTGTCCTTGCCGCTGCCGTACAGGATGGCCTTCTGGACGTCCGCGGGAAGCTTCTGCCACGGCGTGTCCACGTCGAAGCCGTAGTGCGCGGCCAGCGACAGGATCAGCTGGAAGTAATGCGCGTTGCGCCGGTCCCAGCCGCGCACCGCGCCGTTGGACAACGGCAGCTCGGGATGGCCGACCACGCGCGCCGCATCGAATACCTGGGTCACGCCCAGGCCGTCGCAGGACGGGCAGGCGCCGACCGGCGAGTTGAACGAGAACAGGCGTGGCTCCAGTTCCGGCAGCGAATAGTCGCAGACCGGGCAGGAATAGCGCGAGGACAGCAGCTGTTCTTGTGCTTTCGGATCATCCATGTTCGCGACGATCACCAGGCCGTCACCCAGCCGCAACGCGGTCTCGAAGGATTCGGCCAGGCGTTGCTTGATGTCCTCGCGCGGGCGGAAGCGGTCGATCACCACTTCGATGGTGTGCTTCTGGCGCAGGGTCAGCGGCGGCACCGCGTCCAGGTCGTATACGGCGCCGTCGACGCGGGCGCGCACGAAGCCCTGCGCGCGCAGCTGCTCGAACACCTGCACGTGCTCGCCCTTGCGCTCGCGGATCACCGGCGCCAGCAGCATGTAGCGCTGCTCCGGATCCAGCGCCAGCGTGCTGTCCACCATCTGGCTCACCGTCTGTGCTTCCAGCGGGATGCCGTGGTCGGGGCAGCGCGGCGTGCCGACGCGGGCGTACAGCAGGCGCAGGTAGTCGTACACCTCGGTGATCGTGCCGACGGTGGAGCGTGGGTTGTGCGAGGTGGATTTCTGCTCGATCGAGATCGCCGGCGACAGGCCTTCGATGTGGTCGACGTCGGGCTTCTCCATCATCGACAGGAACTGCCGCGCGTACGCCGACAGCGATTCGACGTAGCGCCGCTGGCCTTCGGCGTAGATCGTGTCGAACGCCAGCGACGACTTGCCGGAGCCGGACAGGCCGGTGATCACGATCAGTTTGTCGCGCGGGAGGTCGAGGTCGATATTCTTGAGGTTGTGCGTGCGTGCGCCGCGGATGCGAATGGTGTCCATGGACGCCGGATATGGGGGGGATCGTTTACTATACCAAGGAGTTTCGATAGTTCATTGTGTTGGTTGATGGAGTGCCCGGTGGATTCCGGTTTCATGGCCATGCTCGCCATGGCCGAATGTGGGAGGTAAATCATGCGGAAGTGGGTGGGAATGGCGGCCGGCGCGGTGCTGGCGCTGGGGACAGCGGGCCAGGTCATGGCGGCACAGCCGAGCGAAAAGCAGGTGCGCCAGTTGTTCCAGGTGATGCACATGGAGCGCATGTTCGACCAGATGAACTCGCAGATGGCCGGCGTGATGGGACAGGCGGTGCCGTGCGTGCCGGCGTCGTACTGGCAGGGTTTCATCGACGCCAGCGGCAGCCAGCAGTTGCTCGGGCGGATGGTACCGATCTACCAGCATCACTTCAGCGCCGCCGACGTGGCCGGCCTGCTGAAGTTCTACAAGTCGCCGCTGGGCCAGAAGGTGATCACGCAGATGCCGGTGACCATGGCCGAGGGCATGAAGATCGGCCAGGAATGGGGCCGCGAGCGGGGCCAGGCGATGGTCCGGCAACTGCAGCAGAACGGTACGCTCGACGCCAACGGACGCTGCCCCGCCAGCCCGGCGGCCACCACGCCGAAGCCGGTACCGAAACCGGACCATTGAGCCGCGCAAGCCCCGGCCCACGGCCATCCGGGAGGGTGCGGAGCCGGTTGTGGTCAGTATTTGACCAGTGCGCGGGCAGGTCGTTATAATCCGCAGTTCGCCAGACCCGACAAGGTCATGGCGATACCCAAGAGAATAACGACAGAAGGGCATTCCCATGAGTTACGCAGTCATCAAGACCGGTGGCAAGCAGTACCGTGTGCAGCAGGGCGACGTGCTGCGCGTGGAGCTGTTGACCGCCGAAGAAGGCGCCACTGTGAGCTTTGACCAGGTGTTGCTGGTCGGTTCCGGCGAGTCGGTCACCGTCGGTGCGCCGGTCGTCGAAGGCGCCACCGTCAGCGCCACCGTGCGCAAGCACGGCCGTGCCGACAAGATCCGCATCATCAAGTTCCGCCGCCGCAAGCACTACAAGCGTCAGCAGGGCCATCGGCAGCATTTCACCGAAATCGAGATCACGGGCATCAACGCCTGAGCACCTGGAGCATTGAGTCATGGCACATAAAAAAGGCGTAGGTTCCAGCCGCAACGGTCGCGATTCGAACCCGAAATACCTCGGCGTCAAGATCTACGGCGGCCAGGCCATCGAAGCCGGCAACATCATCGTGCGTCAGCGCGGTACCCAGTTCCACCCGGGCACGGGTGTGGGCCTGGGTCGCGACCACACGCTGTTCGCGCTGGTCGACGGCACCGTCAAGTTCGCCGTCCGCGGCGACAAGAACCGCCGTTTCGTCGACGTCGTCCAGGCGTAAGCCTTCCGCGACGCGATAGCGAAGGCCCCGCTTCGGCGGGGCTTTTCGTTTGCGGCAGGGAATGGGGAATCGGGAATGGTAAAAAGCGGGGTTTCCGCAAGTCCCGTACCCTATCCCGATTGCCAGCTCTTCCTGTTTCCGATTCTCCATTCCCCATTCCCGGCTCTCCCATGAAATTCGTCGACGAAGCAAACATCAAAGTCCAGGCCGGTGACGGCGGCAATGGCTGCATCAGCTTCCGCCGCGAGAAGTTCATCCCGTTCGGCGGTCCCGACGGCGGCGACGGCGGTTTCGGCGGCTCGGTCTGGCTGGTGGCCGACGAGGGGTTGAATACCCTGGTCGACTTCCGTCACCAGCGCAGCTTCAAGGCCAAGCGCGGCGAGAACGGCATGGGCAGCCAGATGTACGGCAAGGGCGGCGAGGACACCACGATCCGCGTGCCGGTCGGCACCATGATCACCAACGTCGACACCGACGAGGTGATCGGCGACCTCACCGCCCACGGCCAGCGCATGCTGGTGGCGCAGGGCGGCAAGGGTGGCCTGGGCAACATCCACTTCAAGACGTCGGTGAACCGGGCGCCGCGCAAGGCCACGCCGGGCACGCCGGGCGAGGCGCGCGAGCTGAAGCTGGAGCTGCGCCTGCTGGCCGACGTCGGCCTGCTCGGCTTCCCGAACGCCGGCAAGTCCACCTTCATCCGTGCGGTGTCCGCGGCGACGCCGCGGGTGGCGGATTACCCGTTCACCACGCTGCATCCGAACCTGGGCGTGGTGAGCCTCGGCACCGACCAGAGCTTCGTGATCGCCGACATCCCCGGCCTGATCGAGGGCGCCTCCGAAGGCGCCGGCCTGGGCATCCAGTTCCTGCGCCACGTGGCGCGCACCAGCTTGCTGCTGCACATCGTCGACATCGCGCCGATCGACGGTTCCGACGTGGCCGCCCAGGTACGTGCGATCGAGCAGGAACTGCAGAAATTCAATCCGGAATTACTGGAGCGTCCGCGCTGGCTAGTGCTCAACAAGGCCGACATGCTGGCCGAGGACGAGCGCCAGGCCGTGGCGGAGAAGATCGTCGCCGAACTGGACTGGACCCAGCCCTGGTTCCTGGTCTCGGCGATCGCCCGCGAGAACACCATGGCCGTGTGCCAGCAGGTGCAGCGCTTCTTCGAGTCGCAACGCGAGGCCAGCGTGGAACGCACCGACATGCTGCCGAACGACGTGCGCCTGCGCGGGGAAGAGCCGCAAGGCTGAGCCTGTCGTTTCGCTGACGCCGCGGCTGATCCAGATCATGGGGGCGGCGGCCTGCCGCTGCCAGAATGCGGTACGGCTTGCCGTCATGACCGAACGAAACCCACCGGCAGCGTGCTTGGCAATGGGGTATCATTCGATCATTGAATGAGAATGACTATCAGTCAATTTTTCCTGATGCAGGAAACCACCCATGAAACGCCTGTTGCCGTTTGTCCTCGCCGCACTACTGCTGCCGCTGCTTGCCAGCGCGGCCGACGTTGCCAGCTACACGCTGACCCTGAAGGATCACCGCTACCAGCCCAGCGAGCTGCGCATTCCCGCGAATGTCCGGATCAAGCTGGAGCTGATCAACCAGGATCCCTCGCCGGAGGAGTTCGAGAGCGACGACTTCCCGGCCGAGAAGATCGTGATGCCGAACAGCCGCACCAGCCTGTTCATCGGCCCGTTCAAGCCCGGACGCTACCGCTTCTATGGCGATTTCCACCAGCCCACCGCGCAGGGCATGTTGGTGGTGGAGTAGAGCCATGTGGGCAGTGGCCTTGCTGGTATTTCGGGAAGTGCTGGAAGCGGCGCTGATCGTCAGCGTGGTGGCGGCAGCCACCCGCGGCGTGCCGCGGCGCGGCTGGTTCGTCGGCGGCGGCATCGCGCTGGGAATCTTCGGCGCGGTGCTGGTGGCGTTATCGGCCGACCTGCTGGCCGCGGCATTCAGCGGCGTCGGGCAGGAGCTGTTCAACGCCGGCGTACTGCTGGCGGCGGTGCTGATGATCGGCTGGCACGTGCTGTGGATGTCCAGCCACGGCCGCGAGCTGGGCCGGCAGATGCAGGTGTTGGGCAACGCGGTGCACAGCGGTGCCAGCTCGTTGGGACTGCTGCTGGTGGTGGTGGCGCTGGCGGTGCTGCGCGAGGGCTCGGAGGTGGTGCTGTTCCTGTACGGCATGCGTGCCGGTGGGGCGGAACACCTGTGGGCCGGGCTGTCGATCGGTGTAGTGGCCGGCGCGGCACTCGGCTTCGCGCTGTATGCGGGCCTGCTGCGCATTCCCGTGCGGCATTTCTTCGGCGCCACCAATGCCATGTTGGTGCTGCTGGCCGCCGGACTGGCTTCGACTGCCGCGCGTTACCTGATCCAGGCCAACCTGCTGCCGGCCTGGGGCCATCAGCTGTGGGACAGCTCCTGGCTGCTCGGCAACGGCTCGCTGCTGGGCCAGACCGCGCACATCCTGGTCGGCTACGACGCCCAGCCGGCTGGCATGCAGCTGGTGTTCTACGCGTCGACGCTGGCTGCGCTGTGGGCCGGCGCGCGGCTGATCCGCCCGATGGAAGCCGTGCGCCAGCCGCGCTGAAAGCCGCCCGGGATTACATGCGGAACACGCCGTAGCGCTGCGGTTCGATCGGTGCGTTGAGCGAGGCGGAGATCGCCAGGCCGAGCACACGGCGGGTGTCGACCGGGTCGATGATGCCGTCGTCCCACAGCCGCGCGCTGGCGTAATAAGGGTGGCCCTGGCGTTCGTACTGGTCGCGCAGCGGGGCCTTGAACGCTTCCTCCTCATCGGCTGACCATTCGCCGCCCTTCGCCTCGATGCCATCGCGCTTCACCGTCGCCAGCACCGAGGCCGCCTGCTCGCCGCCCATCACGCTGATACGCGCATTCGGCCACATCCACAGGAAACGCGCGCCGTACGCGCGGCCGCACATCGCGTAGTTGCCGGCGCCGAAGCTGCCGCCGATCACCACGGTGAACTTGGGTACGTGCGAGCAGGCCACTGCGGTGACCATCTTTGCCCCATCTTTGGCGATGCCCGCCTGCTCGTATTTCTTGCCGACCATGAAGCCGGTGATGTTCTGCAGGAACACCAGCGGCACGTTGCGCTGGTTGCACAGCTCGATGAAGTGCGCACCCTTCAGCGCGCTCTCGGCGAACAGGATGCCGTTGTTGGCGACGATGCCGACCGGGTAGCCATGGATGTGCGCGAAGCCGCAGACCAGGGTCTTGCCGTAGCGCGCCTTGAACTCGTGAAACTCCGAACCGTCGACGATGCGCGCGATCACCTCGCGGATGTCGAACGGGCGACGGGTGTCCTGCGGGATCACGCCGTACAGTTCCTCGGCCGGGTACTTCGGCTCGACCGGGGCGCGCAGCACCAGCGGCATGTCCTTCTTCCGGTTGAGATGGGCCACGATGTCGCGCGCGATCGACAGCGCGTGCGCGTCGTTCTCGGCAAAGTGGTCGGCCACGCCGGAGATGGACGTATGGACGTCTGCGCCGCCAAGCGTCTCGGCGTCGACCACCTCGCCGGTGGCCGCCTTCACCAGCGGCGGCCCGCCGAGGAAGATCGTGCCCTGTTCGCGCACGATGATCGTCTCGTCGCTCATCGCCGGCACGTAGGCGCCGCCCGCGGTGCACGAGCCCATCACCACCGCGATCTGCGGGATGTTGAGCGACGACATCCGCGCCTGGTTGTAGAAGATCCGCCCGAAGTGCTCCTTGTCCGGGAACACCTCGTCCTGCAGGGGCAGGAACGCGCCGCCGGAGTCGACCAGGTAGACGCAGGGCAGGCGGTTCTCCAGCGCCACTTCCTGCGCGCGCAGGTGCTTCTTCACGGTGATCGGGAAATAGGTGCCGCCCTTGACCGTGGCGTCGTTGGCGACCACCACCACCTCGATGCCGTTGACCCGGCCGATGCCGGTGATCAGGCCGGCGGCCGGCGCGGCATCGTCGTACATGCCGTGCGCGGCCAGCGGCGACAGTTCCAGGAACGGCGAGCCCGGGTCGAGCAGGGCGCGGATACGCTCGCGCGGCAGCAGCTTGCCGCGGGCGACGTGTTTCTCGCGCGCCTTCGCACCGCCGCCCTCGGCACTGCGCGTCAGCTCGCGCTGCAGGTCATCCACCACGGCACGCAGCTGGTTGCTGCTGGCCTGGAATTCGGGAGAACGCGGGTCGATCTGCGATGCAATGACGCTCATGGATGCGGACTCACGGATTGACTGCCATCAAGGCCAAACCACGGATAATAGCGGGCGTCGGCCTGCGACCAAAATAAACGGGCGGAAACGGCGAATTACGGGCGAAAAAAAACGGCCGCGCAAGGCGGCCGTTTTTCAGGAAACCGGAGAGGATCAATGACCCTTTGCGGCATCCTTGGCTTTGTCAGCAGCGTCTTTGGCAGCGTCGGCAGCCTTGGCGGCAGCGTCAGCAGCGTTGGTGGCGGCGTCCTTGGCCTGGTCGACAGCAGTGCCGCTAGCGGCCGGAGCTGCGGAAGCTGCGGTGGCAGCCTGTGCAGCCTGGTCGGCGGCCTGACCGGCTGCGTTGGCAGCGGTGGTGGCCTGGTCTGCAGCCTGCTCAGTCGCCGTGGTCGGAGCTGCCGCGGCAGCCTGCTGCGCCGTATCGGCAGCTTGCTGGGCGGTATCAGCCGACTTCTGGGCGTCCTGCGCGGAATCCTGCGCGCCGTTGCTGCATGCCGCCAACAGCGCGACGAGCGCGGCGGCGAGTAGGGTACGCGTAAACTTCATGGTGGATCTCCTTTGCCGTGGAATGCCGTTTGGCCGTGTATTAATAGCGCTTTCGCGGAAATTGCGCCACACCTTTTGTAGTGGAGCTTCAGGGCGTATTAAAAACTGATTTACCCGGCCGTCATGTGGATATCACGCGCTGGTCATGGATCAGCGTCAGTCGATGCACTCCACCGCGACCGCCGTTGCCTCGCCGCCACCGATGCACAGGGACGCGATGCCGCGCTTGAGGCCGCGCGTCTTCAGCGCGTTCAACAAGGTCACCACCAGGCGCGCACCGCTGGCGCCGATCGGGTGGCCCAGCGCGCAGGCGCCGCCGTTGACGTTGAGCTTGTCGTGCGGGATGCCGAGCTCCTTCATCGGGGTCATCGCGACCACGGCAAACGCCTCGTTGATCTCGAACAGGTCGACGTCGCCGACCTTCCAGCCGGCCTTGTCCAATACCTTCTGGATCGCACCGACCGGCGCGGTGGTGAACCATTCCGGCTCCTGCGAATGGGTGGCATGCGCCACGATGCGCGCCAGCGGTTTCAGGCCGCGCTTGCCTGCATCGTCGGCCGACAACAGCACCACCGCGGCGGCGCCGTCGGAGATGCTGGACGAGCTGGCCGCCGTGATCGTGCCGTTCTCCTTGCGGAAGGCCGGTTTCAGGCTGGGGACCTTGGTGATGTCGGAACGGCCGGGCTGCTCGTCGGTGTCGACCACCACGTCGCCCTTGCGGCCGCTCACGGTGACCGGAACGATCTCGCCGGCGAACCCGCCGTTCTGCTGGGCCGCCAATGCGCGCTTGACCGACTCGATCGCGAACGCGTCCTGCGCCTCGCGGGTGAAGTGGTACTTGTCGGCGCACAGTTCGCCGAACACGCCCATCGCCTTGCCGTCGTACGGGTTGGTCAGGCCGTCCCAGGCCATGTGGTCGACCAGCTGGCCGTCGCCGTAGCGGATACCGGTGCGCGCCTGCACCATGTGCGGCGCGTTGGTCATCGACTCCATGCCGCCGGCCACCACCACGGTCGCCGAGCCGGCCTTGATCAGGTCATGGCCCAGCATGATCGCTTTCATGCCCGAGCCGCACACCTTGTTGATCGTGGTGCAGCCGGTGCTGGCCGGCAGGTCGGCGCCCAGCGAAGCCTGCCGCGCCGGCGCCTGGCCCAGGTTGGCGGGCAGCACGCAACCCATGATCACCTCGCTGACGTCGGCCGGGGCCACGCCGGATTGTTCCAGTGCGGCGCGGATCGCCGTGGCGCCGAGCTTCGGGGTGGGGACGCCGGTGAACTGGCCGAGGAAGGAACCGATGGCCGTGCGCTTGGCACCGACGATGACGACGCTGACATCCGACATGGATAACTCCGCTTGCAAGACTCGAGGGGCGCGAACGCCTGACTGATAACCCCGCAATTATCGCAGCCCGCCGCGAAACTCGGCAAACAGCCGCAAGTCCTTGCGGCGCCTGGATTTGCACCCTGTTTCATTGGATTTTCGTTGTGCCAAGATGCACGGCAGGGCAGCACCGTGGCGTATCTGCTACGCCGGCGATGCGTGGGTTGAAACTGCGTTGGCGGGGGATGGATGAAAACGTTCGACTCGGGTTTGCGGCGTCGCGAGATGGCGTGGCTGGTGGCCATGACGCTTGGATTGAGTGCCTGCGGCGGGGGCGGCAACGTCAAACCGACACCACCGCCGACGGTGCCGAGTTCGCCTCCACCGCCAAGCACGCCGACCGATCAGCCGCCGCTGGATGCCCAGCTCACGCTCACCAACGCCGACGCCGCGCACAGCCTGGGCTACACCGGTGCCGGCGTGACCATCGGCGTGGTCGACAGCGGCATCATGCGCAACCATCCGGCGCTGGTCGGGCGGGTCGAGCAGGAATTGATCTACGTCGATCCGTCGACCAACAACACCGCGATCGACGACGTGGTCGGCCACGGCACCTGGGTCTCGCAGATCGCCGCCGGACGGGCGTTCGACAAGTTTCCCGGCGGCATCGCGCCCGGCGCCAGCCTGGTGTCGGCGCGCATCATCAGCGACGTCGAGCCGAAGGACGACGGTTCGGGCCAGGGCAATGCGGTAACCGCCGCCGATGCCGACTTCTTCGCGCAGACGCTCAATCCGGCCCTGATCAACGCCGGCGTGCAAGTGATGAACAACTCCTGGGGCGGCATCTACTGGGATACCACCAACAGCTCGATCAACCAGGCTTTCGCCCAGGCCTACGAGCCGTTCGTGCTGCAGCATGGCGGGCTGGTGGTGTTCGCCGCCGGCAACGACTCGCGCAGCGACCCCAGCGATATCGCCAGCCTGCCCAGCCTGGCGCCGCAACTGGCGCCGGGCTGGCTGGTCGCCGTGGCGGTCGATAGCAACCACCCCAGCCAGCTGGCGAGTTACTCGAACGCCTGCGGCAGGGCGATGACCTACTGCCTGGCCGCGCCGGGCGACGTGATCGTCAGCGACAAGGACGCCGTCGCCGGCATCAGTCCTACCTACTGGGTCGTCAGCGGCACCTCGTTCGCCGCACCGGAAGTCTCCGGCGCCGCCGCACTGGTGTGGCAGGCCTTTCCGTATTTCAGCAACGACCTGGTGCAGCAGACCCTGCTGGGGACCGCCGATGATCTTGGCACGACGGGTGTGGACCCGATATTCGGCTACGGCGAATTGAACGTTGGCCGCGCGGTGAATGGGCCGGCGAAGTTCGACTGGGGTGATGTGACGGTGGACTTCAGCGGCGGGTCAACCTGGAACAATGTCATTTCGGGTGCCGGTGGTTTGATCAAGAAGGGTGGCGGCAGGTTGATCATCACCCAGCCGACCACGTATACGGGCCTGACCAATGTCATGGAGGGCACGCTGGTTGCCGCTGGGATCGGCGGTTCGCTCAACATCAATGCCAACAGTGGCGTCCTCGACACCCACAGCGTCGGTGGCAGTGTCACCAACGGCGGCACACTGATGGTCAATGGCGGTGATGTCACCGTCGGTGGCGACTACGCCCAGGGGCCGAGTGGCTGGCTCTCGCTGGAACTGGGATCGGTGCTGCGTGTTACAGGCAAGGCGACGTTGTCTGCCGCCGGGACTGTCTACCCCGGCCCCGTACTTGAGGTCATTGGTGCGGCCAACGGTTACGTCGCCAACGCACACACGGATGTACTGGTAGCGCAGGGCGGCTTGAGTGGAACCTTCAATTTGCTCGCGCCTGGAGCCGGCGTACTGCTCGATGCCACGCTCAATTACGACGCCACGAGCGCATGGCTGAACGTGACCCAGGTGCAGGCCAGCGCTGTCCCGGCGATGACTTACACCGCCGCTTCGATGGGCGCGGCGGTGCGCGTGGACAATGCGTTCGCGCAGATCAATACGCAGATGGCTGATGCCGGTACCGGTACTGGTGTCGGCGGCGGGCCGGTGGGGACGAGTTTCATTGCCGGAGCGGCCAGTCTGCAGCAGTCGGCCACCCTGGCCACGGCGCAGCGTTCGCTGGAGAGTCTCTCAGGGCAGTTGCATGCCGCCAGCGCGGCGATGATGTTCGAGGCGATCGACGCCGGCACCCGCGCGCTGTCCGGTCGCTTCGAGAGGCTGATTTATACTCCAGTCACCGGTGGCTGGACGCAGAGCCTTGGCTATCAGGGCGACATGTCGCGCAGCGGCTACAACCGTGTCGGTTATGACCTCAGTGGTTTCCTCGTTGGCGCGGACCAGCGGGTCGGCAGCAACGGCATCGCTGGATACGCGCTGGGCCAGAGCCAGGGGCTGGGCCGGTTGGAGGAGAGTGCTGATCAGGGTCACAGCCATTCGCTGGAGGCCATGTTGTACGGCGGCGTCGTGCGAAATGCCTGGTACACGATGGGGCGCTTCGGCGTCGGCAGCTATCGCGAGACCATGCGTCGCCGGGTCGAACTCGGCGGGCAGTCGGCCGGTCTGGCCAGCGATGACAACGGCCGCTATGGTGTTGCTTATGCCGAAAGCGGCTATCGGCTGGCGCTGGGGCGCACGGCGATCACGCCCTACTTCAGCCTGCAATACGCGCAGCTGCAACGCGACGGCTTCAACGAGGTGGGTGCGTATGGTTTCGGCCTGAAGTCGGCGGCGCAGACGGCCGCGCGCTGGCAGGTTGGCACGGGCCTGCGCGCGGCGCGTGAGTGGGTGTTGCTCGGCGGTGGCAGTCTCAGCCTGCAGGGACACATGCTGTGGCAGCAATCGTTCGGCGTGCGTGGCGACGTGTTCGACGCCAGCTTCAGCGGCATCGACCAGTTCGCCCCGGTCGGCGGCATCGGCCTGTCGCGCTACGGCGGCGTGCTCGGCACCACGCTGGACTGGCAGATGTCGCCACGCGCCAGCCTGCAGCTCGGCTACGACCGCTACACCGGCCAGCGCCAGCAGGCGCAGATGGCCACGGCGAACTTCAGCTGGTCGTTCTGATCGCGTTGCCAGTGTTTTTGCAGTTGCCCGCTTCGTAGCGGCGGGCACTGCCCGCCTACCAAGATTTCACGCCTTGCCGTGGAACAGCTCGCGGCCGATCAGCATGCGGCGGATCTCGTTGGTGCCGGCGCCGATCTCGTACAGCTTGGCGTCGCGCAGCAGGCGGCCGGCGGGGAACTCGTTGATATAGCCGTTGCCGCCCAGCGACTGGATCGCCTCCAGCGCGACCTTCACCGCGTTGGTGGATGCGTTGAGCAGGCAGGCGGCCGGGTCGATGCGGGATTTCACGCCGTTGTCGAATTGCTGCGCGACCATGTAGGCGAAGCCGCGCGAACTCTGCAGCGCCGTGTACATGTCGGCGACCTTCGCCTGCATGATCTCGAACGTGCCGATTGGCGCATTGAACTGCTTGCGCTCGCGCACGTACGGCATGGTGATGTCGAGCGCGGCCTGCATCAGGCCGATCGGGCCGCCGGACAGCACCAGCCGTTCGGTGTCCAGCCCGTTCATCAGCACGCGCACGCCTTCGTTGACCTCGCCGACGATGTTCTCGGCCGGGATCTCGCAGTCCTCGAACACCAGCTCGCAGGTGTTCGAGCCGCGCATGCCGAGCTTGTCCAGCTTCTGCGCCGTGCTGAAACCCTTCATGCCCTTCTCGACGATGAAGGCGGTCATGCAGCGGCTGCCGGCGGTGCGCGGCGCGGTGCGCATGTAGACCAGCAACACGTCGGCATCGGGGCCGTTGGTGATCCACATCTTGCTGCCGTTGGCGACCCACACGTCGCCGCGCAGCTCGGCCTTGCAGCTCATCGAGCCGACCACGTCGGAACCGGCGCCCGGTTCGCTCATCGCCAACGCGCCGACGTATTCGCCGCTGCAGAGTTTCGGCAGGTATTTCTGTCGCTGCGCCTCGTTGCCGTTGTGGTAGATGTTGTTGAGGCACAGGTTGGAGTGCGCGCCGTAGGAGAGGCCGACCGAACCGGACGCGCGCGAAATCTCCTCCATCGCCACCATGTGCGCGAGGAAGCCCAGGCCGCTGCCGCCGTATTCTTCCGGCACGGTCACGCCGAGCAGGCCCATCTCGCCGAACTTGTGCCACAGGTCGGCGGGGAACAGGTTGTCGCGGTCGATGCGGTCGGCGCGCGGGGCGATTTCCTTTTCCGCAAACGCATGCACGGACTCGCGCAGCAGGTCGATGTCTTCTCCGAGCGGAAACGGACGCATGGCGAACTCCTTGAATGCAGACCGGCGATTTTAGCGCACGCCGCCTCGCCGCGCCGGCCACGGGCGGGTGCGGGAGCTACAGCTGCGATTCGATCGGCAGCCAGCTCATCACGCGGGTGATCGCGCGCAGCCACCAGCCGGCGTCGGGCTCGTGCCCGAGCACCTGCGGCGGCTGCGTGGTGCGGTCCAGCCACTGCGTCGAGCCGTCCGCGCCGCGGCGGAGCTGGTAGCTCAGCGCCGGCGCGGCCAGCCGCAGGTATTCCCGGCGCAGGTCGCGGGCCAGGCCCGGATCGTCGAACAGCACGCCCATCTCGGTATTGAGGTTGGCCGAACGCGGGTCGAGGTTGAACGAACCGACGAAGCCGCGCGTACCGTCGATCACGAACGCCTTGGTGTGCAGGCTGGCGCCGCTGCTGCCGAACAGGCCATGGGTGGCGACCGGGCCGTTGCGGCGGAGCTCGTACAGGCTCACGCCGCCGGCCAGCAGGCGGGGACGGTAGCGCTCGTAGCCGCTGTGCACGGCCGGCACGTCGTTCGTGGCCAGCGAGTTGGTGATCACGCCGACGCGGGTGCCGCTGCGTACCAGTCCAAGCAGGGTCGCGGTGCCTTGCCTGCCGGGAACGAAGTAGGGCGAGATCAGCAGCACCTCGCTGTGCACGCCGTCGAGGTGGGCGGCCAGCCGGGGCTGCAGCCAGTCGCCGCGGTCGGCGGACTTCGTCTTCAGTGGCGGGTCGGACGCCACCACGATGTTCGCGCTCCAGTGCGGCGACAGTTCGTGATTGCTCAGCCGCTGCGCGGAGGGCGAGGCGGCGACCCGCTCCAGGTAGACCTGCGCCGTGGCGTCGGCGGACTCGTGGGCGAGCGCGGCCACCAGCTTGTGCAGGTTTTCCGGCGTCTGCGGGTTCAGCGCCTCGATCGGCACCGCCGCGCTGGAGTTCCAGAAATCGTCGAAGATCGCGCTGGCGTCGGCCACCGCCGGGCCGAGCAGGAGCATGTCGAGGTCGCGGAAATTCACGCTGCTGCCGGCGTCGAAGTATTCGTCGCCGATGTTGCGGCCGCCGACCAGCGCGACCCGGCCGTCGACGATCCACGCCTTGTTGTGCATGCGGTGGTTGACGCTGAAGAAACGCTGCACCATCTCCAGCAGGCGCCACACGCCGCTGCGGTTGCGAAACGGGTTGTACAGGCGCACCTCGATGTTGGGATGCGCGTCCAGCGCCAGCAGCGCCGGGTCGAGTCCCTTGGTGTTGATGTCGTCGAGCAGCAGGCGCACGCGCACGCCGCGTTCGGCCGCGGCGTACACCTCACGTGCCAGCAGGTGGCCGACCAGGTCGTCGTGCCACATGTAGTACTGCAGGTCCAGGCTGCGCCCGGCCAGGCGTGCCGAAGCGGCGCGCGCGGCGAACGCGTCCAGGCCGTCGGGCAGCAGGGTCGCTGCGGTTTCGCCGGGGTGCGTGGCCAGGTAAGGCGCCAGTTCGCGGTCGATCGCCGTCTGTGCCGGCAGCAGCGGCAACGCCGTGCTGGGTGCACCGGTGGCGCGCGGAGTCAGGTGGTCGGCCAGCAGCAGCCCGCTGAGCATGAGCAGCAACAGCGCCAGCACGCCCCCGCCCAGCCAGATCATCACCCTGCGCATCCGGCACCTCCTGCGTCCGATTATTCGGTCACCGCCCCGCCTATGCAAAGGCCTGCCGCGGATGGCGGCAGGCCTTTGGGGAGCATGGCATGCCGAAGGTCGGCATATCGTGTCGAAGCAGCTTACTGACCGCGCATGCGGCCCTGGAAGCGGGTGCCGCCGTTGCCCATGTGCGACAGCTTCAGCTTGCCGATCGCGTTGATGCGCTCCTCGGCCAGGCGATCCGCGGCCCGGTAGGTCGGGATGTTCTCGGTCTTCGAGATCTCGAAGATGCGCCCGAGGTTGTAGTAGATCGTGCGCATCATGCGCATCGCGCGCTCACGGTTGTAGCCGTCGATCTCCAGCGACACGTTCATCACGCCGCCGGCGTTGACCGCGTAGTCCGGCGCATACAGCACGCCGCGACGGTTCAGCTCGTCGCCGATCTCGTCGGTGGCCAGCTGGTTATTGGCCGGGCCGCAGATGATCTTCGCCTTGATGCGGTCGATGGTCTGCTCGTTCAGCGTGCCGCCCAGGGCGCACGGCGAGTACACGTCGGCGTCGACGTCGTAGATCTCGTCCAGGCCCACCGCCTCGCAGCCCAGCTCGTCCACGCAGCGCTGCACCGCTTCCTTGTTGATGTCGGTGACGAACACCTTGGCGCCCTGTTCGCGCAGCAGCTTGATGAACTCGCCGCCGACGTGGCCGCAGCCCTGCACGGCGTAGCTGTACTTGCCCACGTCTTCGTTGCCGTGCTTGAACTGCAGCGCGGCCATCAGGCCCTGCAGCGAACCGTAGGCGGTGAACGGCGAGGGGTCGCCCGAACCGCCGTGCACCTGGTGCACGCCGGTGACGTATTCGGTTTCGCGGAACACGTATTCCATGTCGTTGACGTCGATGCCGACGTCCTCGGCGGTGATGTAGCGGCCGTTCAACGAGTTGACGAAGCGGCCGAACGCGCGGAACAGCGCCTCGGACTTGTCCTTGCTCGGGTCGCCGATGATCACCGCCTTGCCGCCGCCCAGGTTCAGGCCGGCCACGGCGTTCTTGAAGGTCATGCCGCGCGACAGGCGCAGCACGTCGTTCACCGCTTCCTGCTCGGTCTTGTACGGCCACATGCGCAGACCGCCGAGCGCGGGGCCCAGCACCGTGTTGTGGATCGCGATGATGGCCTTCAGGCCGGCGTCCTTGTTGTGGCAGAAGACGACTTCTTCGTGACCCGTGTTGGCGATGGTTTCAAAGATCATTGGAACGGTGACTCCATGATTTACGGTGCCGATGGGCATCTACAGATGGGCGGCGGGGAGCGACATGGGAACCCTGCCAGGGGGTGTGAAAACGCTTGAAACTCATCGCCCCGACCGGAGCCGGGGCGATGAATCAAAGCGACAAGTTTAATACGTCGCCCCTGCAGGTGGTGACGCGACGCAACAAGCCAGGGGCGTATGGCGTGTTCAGCGACCCCAGTAACCCGGCTGGAAGCGCCACTGGCGACCATGCTGCACCCAGCGTGCCGGGCGGTAGTGGCGGCCCGGATGCACCCGCACCCAGGTGCCGCCGACCCACACGTGGCGATGAGCGTAACCATCCCAGCGCCAGTAGCCAGGCGCCCAGACGTAACCGCGCCGCGCCGGCGGCAGCCGCTCGAAACGGGGTGGCGGGGCCACGCCGATGTTGATGCCGACCGCCACCTGGGTGCGCGCGGCGGCGGGCGGCGCATACATGGCGCCGGCGAACGTCAGGCCGAGTCCGGCCAGCAGGGCCAGCTTGAGAGGTGTGCGGGTCATCGTGTTCTCCGTCTGCGCCGCGAACTGCGGCAGGCAGGACGGAAAACGAGGAGCGGCGCGCGCAGTTGACGGCGTGCCGCCTCTCGTTCAGCCAGCGATTACGTCGGGCCTACATCCGGCAGTTCGGCGCGTGGCCGCTGGCGCGCGCCTGCTGGTACACCGGCAGCAATTGCTGCGCCTGCTTGTTCAGCGCCTGCGCACGGTTGCCGGACGACGGGTGGGTGGACAGGAAGGCCGGCGGCTTGCTGCCGCCCTGCGCGCCCATCTTGTCCCACAACGTCACCGCCGCGCGCGGATCGAAACCGGCCTGGGCCATGTAGCGCTGGCCCAGCGTGTCGGCCTCGCTCTCCTGGGTGCGCGAGAACGGCAGCAGGATGCCCACCTGCGCGCCCACGCCGAGCAGCGCGGCGGCATTGCCGGCATCGCTGCCGCGCGTGCCGGCGTAGATCGTGCCGGCGGCCACCGCCGCCTGGGCCGCCATGTTGTCGGACACGCGCTCCGCACCGTGGCGCGACACCACGTGCGACAGCTCATGGCCCAGCACCACCGCCAACTGATCCTGGTTGCTGGCCAGCTTGAACATGCCCCGGTTCACGCCGATCCGGCCGCCGGGCAGGGCAAACGCGTTGGCCGTGTCGTCGCCGATGATCTGCACCTCCCACTGCTGGGTGTTCCACGGCGGCGGCAGCACCGCAATCAATGCGTTGGACACGCAGGTGGCGTAGGCGCGCTCGCGCGGCGCGTCCACGAACTTGCCCTGCTTGCGCATGTCGTTGAACGCGCTCAGGCCCATCTGGCTCATCTGGCTGTCCGACACCATCATCAGCTGCGAGCGGCCGGTCGGCGAGGTGACGCAGGCGGCCAGCAGGGCGGTGGCGAGCGGAATGCTCAGGTTGCGGATTTTCATGCGGGACCCTCCCTTGGCTTGCAGGGGCAAAGCATACCTGCCAGGTCTGCCGAGGCCGCGTGACTGCCGCTTGATATAGAACGAACGATCGTGCTATTTTCGCTACCATGACGATCGCAACCCACCCCGGCAAGCGCGCGGCCACCCGCGACACCATCCTCGACCACGCCTACGCGCTGGCCCGCCGCGACGGGCTGGAAGGCCTGTCGATCGGCAACTTGGCCAGCGACGTGGGCATGTCCAAGAGTGGCGTGTTCGCCCACTTCGGCTCGCGCGAAGACCTGCAACTGGCCGTGCTCGACACCGGCCGGCAGCGTTTCGTGACCCAGGTGCTGCTGCCGGCGCTGAAGCAGCCGCGCGGCCTGCCGCGGCTGCGCGCGATCGTGGCGAACTGGTTCGAGTGGAGCCGCGAGCACCAGAGCGGCTGCGTGCTGCTGTCCGCCGTGAGCGAGTACGACGGCCGCGAAGGCGCGCTGCACGACGGCGTGGTGCGGCAGCAGGCCGGCTGGCGCGACGAGTTGCAGAAGGCGATCGCGCAGGCGGTCGAACTGGGCCACCTGCGCCGCGACACCGACGTCGCTTTGCTGGCCTTCGAGATCTACGCCCTGATGCTCGGCCTGCACCACGACGCCGGGCTGTTCGGATTCGATGAAGCCGGCCGCTGCACCAAGGCGGCCTTCGAGCGCCTGTGGCGCAGCTGGCAAACCTGAGGCGAAACCCATGCCCACCGTCATCGACAGACTCAAGCTCACCACCGTGCGTACCGGCTTCGTGCTGGGCGGCCGGATCGCACCCAAGCGCACGGTGAACCGCGCCGCGCGCCTGTTCGCCACCCCGTATGCCAGCAGCCGCAGCCGCGCGCAGGCGACGCAGGGTGATGTGGACATGCAGCGCGGCGAGTTGCAGGTCAACGGCGAAACCATCGCCACCTACGTCTGGGGCGACCCGTCGACCCAGCCCTACGCGCTGCTGGCGCACGGCTGGTCCAGCTTCGGCCTGCGCTTCCTGCCGTGGGTGGCGCAGTTGCGCGCGCAGGGCCTGGCCGTGGTCACCTTCGACCAGCCCGGCCACGGCCGCAGCACCGGCAAGCTGTGCACGCTGCCGGAGTTCATTGCCACGATCCGCGCGATCGGCGCGCGCTACGGCAACGCCGCGCTCGCGGTCGGCCACTCGCTCGGTGGCGCAGCGGTCACCCTCGCGCAAGACGAAAGCTGGCATGCCGACCGGCTGATCCTGGTGGCGCCCGCCGCCGACATGAAGGCGGCGGCGCGGCGCTTCTTCCGCTTCGTGCACCTGGCCGGCTATCTGCGCGAGCCGTTCTACGCATGGCTGCACCGGCGTACCGGCGTGCACATCGACGAACTGCGGGTGGAACGCAAGCTGCCCATGCTGGGCCAGCCTGCGCTGATCGTGCATGACCTCGACGACGCCGACGTGCCGTGGGGCGAGGGCGAGCGTTACGCCCAGCATTGGCCCGGCGCGCGGCTGTACACCACCGAAGGCCTGGGCCACCGCCGCGTGCTCGACGCGCCCGAGGTGATCGAGGCGGCGCTGGCCTTCGTGCGCGGCGAAGAGGTAGGCACGCACGTGGTCGGCAGTCCCGACCTCGCGCTCTGCGTATAGGTTTCCCTTCTCCCCCGGAATTTCAGGGGGAATAACGCCGTCATCCCGGCGAAGGCCGGGATCGCACTTTCTCCCCCATGTTTCGGAAGCGATCCCGGCCTTCGCCGGGATGACGGCGTGGTAGCTCAAAACTCCGTGCCCCCTGTCGATCCACTAGAATCGACATGTTCAAGCACCGATGCCGGAGTCGCCATGAGTTCCCCCGCCAAGCACGTCCCCGCCAGCGCCACGCAGACGGAAACCACCCCACTGCGTTTCGTCACCGCGGCCAGCCTGTTCGATGGCCACGACGCGGCGATCAACATCATGCGGCGCATTATCCAGTCTCAGGGCGCGGAGGTGATCCACCTGGGCCACAACCGCTCGGTCGAGGACGTGGTGCGCGCCGCGCTGCAGGAAGACGCCGACGCCATCGCGCTGTCGTCCTACCAGGGCGGTCACGTCGAGTACTTCAAGTACATGGTCGACATGCTGCGCGAGCGCGGCGCCGGCCACGTGCGCGTGTTCGGCGGCGGCGGCGGCACCATCACGCCGGAAGAGATCCGCGAGCTGCAGGCCTACGGCGTCGAGCGCATCTACCACCCGAACGACGGCATGAAGCTCGGCCTGGTCGAAATGATCGAGGATGTGATGCAGCGCGCCGGCAGTGCTGCCGCGAAGCGCGCCGAGTCCGAAACCCGTGCGCTGCCCAAGGTCGACATCGACGACGAGATCTCGATCGGTCACATGCTCTCGGCGATCGAGGAAGGCAGGCTCGGCGACAGCGAACTCGAACACCAGCGCAAGCAGTGGAAGCTGGCCGGCAAGCACACCCCCGTGCTCGGCCTCACCGGCACCGGCGGCGCCGGCAAGTCGTCGGTGGTGGACGAACTGCTGCTGCGCTTCCTGCACGCGTTCCCCGACATGCGCATCGCCGTGCTGGCGGTCGATCCCACCCGTCGCCGTTCCGGCGGCGCGCTGCTGGGCGATCGCATCCGCATGAACTCGCTGCGCAGCCATCGCGTCTACATGCGCTCGATGGCCACCCGCCGCCAGCACGCCGCCACCAGCATCGTGCTGCACGACTGCATCGACTTCCTGAAGAGCCAGCCATACGACCTGGTGATCGTCGAGACCGCCGGCATCGGCCAGAGCGATTCGGAGATCGTCGATCTGGTCGACTTCCCGGTCTACGTGATGACTAGCGACTACGGCGCCGCCAGCCAGCTGGAGAAGATCGACATGATCGACTTCGCCGACCTGGTGGTGCTCAACAAGTTCGACAAGCGCGGCGCCGAAGACGCGCTGCGCGACGTGCGCAAGCAGTGGAAGCGCAACCACACCGCGTTCAGCGTGAAGGACGAGGACGTGCCGGTCTACCCGACCATCGCCAGCCAGTTCAACGATCCGGGCGTGACCTGGATGTTCACCAACCTGTGCCGCCTGATGCGCGAGAAGCTCGCGCTGCCGGCGGAGCAATGGTCGCCCCAGCTCGACACCACGCTGAAGGAACCGCGCGCCACCGTGCTGATCCCCGGCGCCCGCGTGCGCTACCTCGCCGAAATCGCCGAGCAGGGCCGCGCCATCAACAGCGCCATCGCGCACCAGGCTGAGTTCGCCAGCAAGGCGCAGCATTACTACGAGGCGCTGAAGGAGCTGGGCGATCCGAAACTGCCGCGCCCGCTCGACCTCTACAGCAGCGCCGACTTGCATCCCTCTCCCTCCGGGAGAGGGACCGAGGGTGAGGGTGCGGGCGGAGCGGGCAGCTCCATCTCAACCCCGAACCCTCACCCCCAGCCCCTCTCCCAAAGGGAGAGGGGAGTAGAAGACCGCTCCCTCATCCTCCTGCGCCAGCGCTACAACGCCGCGCTAAAGGAACTCAGCCACGAAGCCATTCACCAGCTGCGCGAATGGCCGGCCCTGTACGAATCCGTCACCGCCGACGTCAACGAATACAAGGTGCGCGACAAGGTCATCCGCGTCGACAACTACCGCGAATCGCTGAGCCACCAGAAAGTGCCCAAGGTGGCGCCGCCGAAGTCGAAGGACTGGGGCGAGCTGGTGAGCTTCCTCGGCCGCGAAAACCTGCCCGGCCACTATCCGTACACCGGCGGCGTCTACCCGTACCGCCGCAGCGGCGAAGATCCCACCCGCATGTTCGCCGGCGAAGGCACGCCCGAGCGCACCAACCGCCGTTTCCATTACCTCAGCCAGGGCGGCGCCGCCACGCGCCTGTCCACCGCGTTCGACTCGGTCACCCTGTACGGCGAAGACCCCGCGCCGCGCCCGGACATCTACGGCAAGATCGGCAACTCCGGCGTCAACATCGCCACGCTCGACGACATGAAGAAGCTGTACTCCGGCTTCGACCTCAGCGCGCCCAGCACCTCCGTCTCCATGACCATCAACGGCCCCGCGCCGATGATCCTGGCGATGTTCATGAACACCGCCATCGACCAGAACGTCGAGAAGTACCTCAAGGAAGACGAACAGCGCTGGGCCACCGCGCAGCAGACCATCGGCAAGCTGTACAAGAACGTGTCGCGCCCGCAGTACCACGGCGACCTGCCCAAGGGTAACGACGGCTTAGGGCTGGGCCTGCTCGGCGTCTGCGGCGACGAACTGGTCGACGCGGAGACCTACGCCCGCATCAAGGCCGACACGCTCACCAAGGTGCGCGGCACCGTGCAGGCCGACATCCTGAAGGAAGACCAGGCGCAGAACACCTGCATCTTCTCCACCGAATTCGCGCTGCGCATGATGGGCGACATCCAGCAGTACTTCGTCGACCACAAGGTGCGCAACTTCTACTCGGTGTCGATCAGCGGTTACCACATCGCCGAAGCCGGCGCGAACCCGATCAGCCAGCTCGCCTTCACCCTCAGCAACGGCTTCACCATCGTCGAGTACTATCTCGCCCGCGGCATGAAGGTGGACGACTTCGCGCCCAACCTGAGCTTCTTCTTCTCCAACGGCATGGACCCGGAATACACCGTCATCGGCCGCGTCGCCCGCCGCATCTGGGCTCGCGCCATGCGCGAGCGCTACGGCGCCAGCAGCCGCAGCCAGATGATGAAGTACCACATCCAGACTTCAGGCCGCTCGCTGCACGCGCAGGAAATCCAGTTCAACGACATCCGCACCACGCTGCAGGCGATGTACGCGCTGTTCGACAATTGCAACTCGCTGCACACCAACGCCTACGACGAAGCCATCACCACGCCCACCGAGGAAAGCGTGCGCCGCGCGGTGGCGATCCAGATGATCATCAACAAGGAGCTGGGCCTCAACTTCAACGAGAACCCGTGGCAGGGCAGCTACGTCGTCGACACCCTCACCGACTTGGTCGAGGAAGCGGTGTACAAGGAGTTCGAGGCGATCAGCGAGCGCGGCGGCGTGCTCGGCGCGATGGACACCATGTACCAGCGCGGCAAGATCCAGGAAGAGTCGATGTACTACGAGCACAAGAAGCATGATGGGTCGTTGCCGTTGATTGGGGTTAATACCTTCCTGCCGAAGGATCATGGGGGGGAGATTGCGACCGAGATCGAGTTGATCCGCTCGACGGAGGAGGAGAAGGGTGCGCAGATTGCCAACGTGAAGCGGTATGGGGAGGCGCGGAATGCGTTGGCTTCAGACAGTTTGAAAGTGCTGCAAACCACCGCGCGCGATCGGCGCAACGTGTTCGAGCAGCTGATCGAGGCGGTGAAGTACAACTCGCTGGGGCAGATCAGTCATGCGTTGTATGACGTGGGTGGAGAGTATCGGCGGAATATGTAGCCCAGCCCTCTTCCACGACTGCGAACGAAAAGGGCGCCTTCATGCGCCCTTTTTCACAATAGTCTGGACGAGTGTTTAGCAGTTAAAAGCGCCTCGCGCGCGGGGCTGAAGCAGGCCTTCGGTTATCACCCCGTTGCACGGTGGGGTTAGGAGAGCGATAGTCATCCTAAGGGATTGGGGGACACAATGATTCGGTCAATACGCTTGGCGGACGTTGCCACCTATGCTGCTGTCGGCGCCCAAATGGGGCCGTTGTCGACATGCAATTTTGTCTACGGTCCGAATGGGGCCGGTAAAACCACACTTTCACGCTACCTGTTCGCAACGGGGGCTCCAGCCTTCAACAGTTGCTCTGTCACGTGGGAGAACAACCGGGCGCTCCGGACGGTGGTCTACAACCGAGACTTCGTCGACCAAGTCTTCAACGAGAAAGGTAGGGTCAAAGGTGTCTTCACCCTTGGCAAGGAGGGAGTCGACCTCAAAGACCGCATGGATGCGCTGTCAGAGAAGCTGAAAGAAGAGGTGGCCAAGCATCGGCGCCTAACGGTCACGCTCGAAGGCGAGGACGGCAAGGGAGGCAAAAGGGCGGAACTGGAAGCGGCTTCGAAGGAGCTGAAGGATGCGTGCCTGAAACAGACGCGAAAGCACGAGAAGGAATTCGAGCAGGCACTTGCGGGTGTCCGGGGCAACAGCGCTGTCTTCATGACGAAGTTCCTGGCTGAGCGGAGCAACAACAAGGGAACACTCTACGACTTCGGGATACTCAGGGAGCGAGCCCGGTCTGTTTTTGCCAGCAACCCCACCCGGATAGAGCCGTTGTCAGCGCCGGACGGGTCAAGGCTCAAGACGCTGAAGAGGACGACATCTTCGCTAAGCCCATCGTCGGCAAGGGAGACGTCAACATTGCCGCCCTCATTGCCAGGCTCCAGAGCTCTGATTGGGTAGCGGAAGGTGCGGTATTCCTCCGGGAGAGCCGCCCTCAATGTCCGTTCTGCCAGCAAAAGGTGCCGGACTCGCTGGAACGGGAACTGACCGACTTCTTTGATGAGTCCTTCACCGCCGCCAAGGCGCACCTCGGCAGGGTGGTCAACGACTACGGTGAAGAGGCAGTCGTTGTCCGGATCGCTCTTAATGCACTCATGACCGCGCCTGTGCCGTACCACGACCCTGTCGAGCTTGAACAGCTGCTCGACGTGTTTGATGCACGCCTCTCCGCAGCCCAGCTCCAGATGACAAGGAAGGTGGAAGGACCCAGCGCCATTTTTGAGATAGAAGGGGTGTCGTCCTCACTTGAAGACATCCGGAAATTTGTCACTACCGCCAACGAACGAATTGCCGAGCACAATCGCCGGGTGGCAAACGCGGGCGCCGAGAAGACCAGGCTTACTGCGGACTTCTGGCGATACCTGATTGACGTCGAGTTCAAGGACGCAGCTGCCACCTACGACAGGATCAACGGTACTGTCGGCAAGGCAGTCCAGGCGCTCGGAGCTCAGATACTGCAGTCCATGGCGGATCACGCAAGGCTCAAGCAGGAGCTGGAAGAGTTGGAACAAAAAACGACGGGCACCCAGCCGACGGTGGACAAAATCAACCACACGTTGCGGTGGTTCAACTTCACCAACTTCCATCTTGCTCCGGCTGATGAAGCGCACACCTATCAGCTCATTCGTCAGAACGGTGCGCCGGCTCATGTCAGTCTGAGTGAGGGTGAGCGAACGTTCGTGACGTTCCTCTATTTCTACCACCTCGCACAGGCCGGCGACTCGTCCACAGGCGTTGAGGACGACCGGGTCGTGGTGCTCGACGACCCCATCTCCAGCCTCGATAGCGACATCCTGTTCATCGTCTCAACCCTCGTACGAGAAATCGCCGACATGGCCCGGGACGGCACCGGACCCATCAAGCAGGTGCTGGTCCTTACCCACAATGTGTACTTCCACAAGGAAATAACCTTTGCCAGAAACGGTGGAGCACTGCCGAAGACTGCCTACTGGACGTGCAGAAAGAAGAGCGGCTGGACGGAGATGGTTGGACCGATGGACACCAACCCGGTCAAGAGCTCATACCAGCTCCTTTGGCACGACGTTCGAAAACCAGAGGGGCATTCGGAAACGTTGCCGAACACCATGCGACGCATCTTCGATAGCTACTTCAAGCTGCTCGGCGGGGTGGATGTGCACAAAAAATCCGCGGAGTTCGAAGGTGACGACTGCCTTGCCTGCAATGCACTGCTGTCTTGGGCGAACGACGCGTCACACGCAGTCCACGACGATGTCTATATGGCTCCAGGCGATATCCCCACCGAGGTGTACCTAGATGTGTTTCGCCGTGTCTTCGAAAAGCTTGGGCACGAAGGCCATTACCGCATGATGATGGGGGATGACTTCGAGGAAGTTGTTCCCGAAACAGAAGCGGCTTAGCCGGATGGCAAACAAACAAGGGGGTCAGATTCATTTAATCCCAGTTTTTGGCGGATTGGGTGGTCTTCCGCGGGGTCTAACGCTGACTGAGAAAGCAAAAGGAGTCAGAGACATTATTGTTGGAGCCTGAGTGTCTCCATCCCGTTTTCGATGTTCGCTCATCAATACAAAGAAGTGAGGCTATCTTGTGAACCGATACAAGGAGCAGTTGAAGCGTCACCTCGGGTTTATTTCTCGCTCCTGCCAGCTCTACGACGACGGAATCGACGAAGAAGCGATTCGAATTGGAACTTCGCTGCGAGTGCTTTTGCACGATCGCGGACGGAACGTTTCTTTGCTGACTCACTTGCATGCCAAGGAGTCACTTAAATTGCTGACTACGGTAAGGCCTCATCCGCCGACGCCCGGCGGATCGTATGACGCACTTACCGTCCTTGCTCCAACGAAATTCAGGATGACTAGCCCTGCACTTGGGGGAGGTGATTTTAGGGACTTTATCCCGGTCAAAAACTGGTGGGAGCAGGTTGTCTTTGCAAGGGATGGCTCACTAATGGCGCGAGGCGATGTCATACTGACAAGCACCGATAGAGATGGGGGCGCTCATATTGATTCTGATGTTGGCCCTCTGGGGCGCGTTCTGATGGAAGGAGTGTTTTGGACGGATGGTCTCATGGGTGGTAGGTCGGTTGATCTCGGCAATAGCCATTTTTTGGCTTTGCGACAGTTTGGCTTCGAGATGCTCGGGTCCAATGAGCTGTTGACTCTTGCGCAGTAGCAGGAGCAAAAGGGGGCACCATTTCGCCGCCGGGGTCAACAAAAAGGTCAGGTTCACTTACACCCGTTTGAACTCACGTAACCGGGACGGAGGAAGTTAAATGGGGGTCGCTCTTAACTTCCTCCGTCCCGTTTTTCCGCGTTTTTCCGGCTGCTTTTGGAACAAGGGGATGGAGATGCCACAGGGGCTTTGGATTGCGGTCGCGTCAGGCGTGCTCGGTGCTGGTCTGACCCAATGTTTGGTCTGGATTCGTGAGGCGCTCACTTCGCGCCGTTCGCGGCACTACTCAGCGCTCCGCCTCGCGCTTATGTGCGAACACTACGCGCTAGATTGCGCGTCTGATGTCGAGCTGCGAACGGACCATCATGAAGAAGGCAATTCCATTCTTCCTGCGGGCATGAAACTTCCGCCTCTCCCTGACTTTCCAAAGGATATCGAGTTTCGATCACTTCCAGCTGCGCTTGTTGAACCGGTGTTCTCCCTCGCCGCAGAGGTGCGCTTTTCGGAAAGCTCTTTGTCCTATATTTCGCAACATTTAGATGGCGAGGAATTGGTTGACGAGTATCTCGCAGTCGTTGCAAAGCGCGGAATTCAGGCGTGGGAACTCGGGAAAACTATTCGAAAAGGGGCAGGGCTTTCAGAGGCCGTCTTGAATCTAGGAGATTGGGACTTCATCGCAGTCATGAAACAGTACTCTCCTGACTAGCAAAGAAGAAAAAGCGAAACCAGGACGGATGCTGAGGTTTCCCCACGTTTTCATGTCGCTGAAAAACGGGGTCAGGTTCACGTTCGCGCGCAATTACGTGGGCTTGTTCAATGGTCGGCACGGGCGTACAGGAACACTGTGGGAAGGTCGCTTCAAAGCTTGCCTGGTGGATTCGGGGCGCTACTTCTTGACCTGTAGTCGTTACATCGAACTCAATCCGGTTCGCGCCTGGATGGTGGCGCGGCCAGACGAGCACGCCCGGTCGAGCTACGGTGCCAACGCGGAGGGACGCCCAGATCCGCTGCTTGCTCCGCATCCCGAGTATCTGGGGCTTGGCACAGACCCGGCAAGTCGCGCTTCGGCATACCGGGCTTTGTTTGCCGAGGCGTTGCCCGACGATCTTGTCGAAGAGATCCGTATCCACTTGCAGCAGCAGAAGGTGCTTGGGACGGATCGGTTTCGGTCGTGGGTTGAAGAGAGAACCGGTCGATTTGTTACCGTGCGGCCGGCAGGTCGTCCGCCGGCAGGTCCAAATTGTCCCTGACACCTTTTTGTCAGCAGCAGATGAATATGATTTCCCATGAAGACATAGGCATGGACGGCAATGCCATGTTCGGCCGTCGCATCACATAGCAGGTCGTAGAAGTGGCGGCGATCGACATCGTCAACGAAGATCGCACAGCGGTTCACACCCCGCTGCGTGACATGGAGCGGGCATCCGGGAAGTTCTGGACGTGGGCGGCGCGGCATACAACGAGCCTAAAGCTGGCTGGTTGGTGGCGCAGTCAGGGAAGGGGGGATGGCGGTCGGCGATGGGTGACTGCGCTTCTTAATGCCCTCGCCGGAACTGACTCTGACCTGCTTTGATCAAGCGGTTATGGAAGGGGCGCTTCAGCGAGCCATGCCTTCCTGGACCGACAGGTTTCCATGGCGCGCTTGTAGGCTTCGCGTGCGCTGGTGCGGGCCATATAGGAGTGTTCTGCTTCGCCGAGAGTGACGCCTCCAGCTCTTTGGGCGAGCTGCAGCGCGTAGGTCACCGAAATGTCGGCGGCCGTGAAGGTCTCGCCGGCAAGATAGGGCGTGCGTGCAAGCTGCCGCGTCACCAAGGTCAGCCGGCTTTCGAAAACACTTAGCGCCTGGCCGGCACTCCAGTTCTGCCGCTCGGACTCTGGCGCAAAATGGCGGGCGCCAACGACGAAGTAGATGGAGGCTGCGAGGCCGGCTTCGCCGAGGTGGAGAAACTGTTGGTAGGCGGGGAAGGCCGGATCGTGCGGGTCGGGCGCGAGCGGCGTCGGCCCGTAGCGGGCCATCAGGTACTCCATGATCGCAATGGACTCGACCATCGTGACGTCGTCGTCCTGAACCGCTGGAATGAAACCGGCAGGGTTGATGGCCAGGAACTCCGCGTCCTTCTCGACGCCGGCCAGAAGATCCACCGGCCTCAGCCGGTACGCAAGCCCCATCTCTTCCAGCAACCAGACGACCCGGAAGCCTCTCCCTTCACCAAAGACGGTGATCATCTCGCAGCCCTTTCTAGATTCGGCCGGCCCCCTATCGGAAAGACGAATGGGAACATCGAAACTCGACATCGCCGGCGGAATCCATGCAAAAGCAGCGCAAAACAGGGGTCGGGTCGCTGGCTGACCGGAAAACAGGGGGCAGAGTGCACTTCCCGTGGTTGTTTTCCGGCTCGAAGTTTTGCCTGACGTGTGCGTTCAATCTTGCAACCAGCTCATGGCCTGGTCGCGCTCGCCGTAATCGAATTTGCGGACCTTGGCCAGCATCAACGGATCGAGTACATGGTCGGCGAATGTACCCATGGGGCTGTCGGTGACCAGCGCGATCTTGCCGATTTTGTCGTGCACAGTGTTGACGAACTTCAGGTGTGCGAACAGGGCGCCCACACTCTGCCAGCCGGGAAATTTCCGGCTGTGGATCAAGACGCCACGAAGCCGGGCGTGATCCTTGAGATAGTCACCGATCACTTTGCCGACGGCTTCGAAGTCGTCTTCGCTCAGCGCCTGGTCCGCGGCAGGCTCCAGCACCAGGACGCCGACCCCGGCATCCAGTGCGATGCCGATGCGCTCGCGCTCGCGCTCGCAGACCCATGCTTCGGCAGCCGCGTAGTTGTTGCTGTCGAAGTGCCGCAGTTCACCTGGAGAAAACAGCCCGAACAGCTTGATGGCGTTCTCGAGCCACTTGATGTCGCTGACGATCGCCATGCGCGCCCAGTGGCCAATCTTGCCCAGCCCCAGCCGCAGATCCTGCCACACCGCGCCGGCCTCCATGCCCTTCCATTCGCCCTCGATGCAGCACAGCAAGTCGAGCTTGTGCTGCCTTTCCAGCTTATCGTTGACCAGCGGGATGAGCTGCCTCTCGTAGTCCTCCGCGCGCAGCTTGTCGTTGATCCGGATGCCGACCACGTGGTCCGGAAGCCCCTCGATCATGCTCAACATGCTGATACACCCTCGTTGTGGCGCTGGATGGCTCGAACTGCTGGACGGTCAGTGTACTGCGTGAAATCGGAGATATCGGGAAAAAGGGGACGGAGGAAGTAAATCGAAGCTGGGCCCCGAAGTGAGCTTTCTCGAGAAAGGCGACTCGGACCTTTGTCGTGCTGATATATCAACCCGTCATACTTGCTTCAACCCAGGAGCAAATATGGAAACGATCCACGTGGTGCAGCCCTTTGACCGGGTGAGGAATGGCTTGAAACCAGGCCAGGTCCTGCAGTTCAAGACGGCTGACGAGGCAGCGCGCCGGGCAGGGCTGCTGGCCGGCAAGCACGCCGGCGTCGTCGCCTACAGCATGGACGTGGACGAAGAGAGCGGAGACTACGGCACGCCGCGAGTGCTGTTCGAGTCGGGGGACGTACCCGAGCTTTGATCGGCCGAAGAACCGGGTCGGGTTCACGTGATTCCGTGCTGACACAACGCGGTCGGAGGAACTCAAGGGCGGCTATCATGGCGTCATGTCCAAGCTGCTCATGAACCTGCGTAACGTGCCTGATGATGAGGCCGACGATGTGCGCGCGATGCTCGACGCGCAGCGGATCGCGTTCTACGAAACCAGGCCCAGTATCTGGGGTATTTCGGCAGGGGGAATCTGGGTCATGGAAGACGCGGCCTACGCGGATGCCAGGCGCGCGATGGACGAATACCAGCAGCAGCGCGCGGCCCGGGCCCGCGCCGAATACGCCGCTGCCAAGCTGGCAGGTACCGCAGAGACGTTCTTCACGTTGCTTCGTGCAGACCCGGCGCGCGTCGTGATGAGCTTGTTGGGCATACTCTTCGCGCTGGGCCTGGTGACGATTCCGTTCTTCCTGTTGCGTGGGTAGGTCCGCCAAAAAACAGGCGCAGAGTCGACTTTAAAAAAGTGCACCCCCTGTTTTAGTCGCTCGGCCGCCCGCCCGTTTCGTACTGTTCGGGAACAGGTTCATTTTCCTCAAGCGAAAAAGCGCGAGGGACTGTGTGACGGGAGACATGGTGGTTCTTACCATTCATCGCTGAGCGGAAGGGGCGATCATGTAGCGCCACAAGCTTTGGGAGCAAAAATCATGAAACTTTCGGTGATTCCATTTTGCATTCTGCTTGTACCGATTTGTTCGAGCGCGCAACAGAACAATCCAGCAGTGGCAGGTAGCCAAGACAACGCCAAAGCGGCAACCTCATCGATGCTTGCGGGCACGCATGCCCCTGCAGAAATGAACAAGCTCTATCCGCGAATAGGAGAATGGCAAGCAACCATTCGAACCGTGCCCGGCCCCGGCTCGTCCGAAGAGAAAATCGATCGGGGTGTCATGGTAATTAGGAAGGGACCCGGTGGGTTTTCGATCGTCCAGGATTTCCAGTCGCACGGCTCTAGCGGTCATCTAATCGGCCAAAGCTACACGTGGTGGGACAGCCGCGCGAAGGCATACAAGAGCGTCTGGTGTGACAACATGCAGGGCTGTACGGAGTTCACCACAGCCATCCAAGGCAATTCGTGGACCGTCGAACTGGATGACACGACCAATGGCACGAGGGTCCATACGACTATTCATGCGACCTTGAGCCCGGATCACAACTGCATCCACGAAGAATTCAAGAATTCCTACGACGGGCGACCTCCCCAGTTAGTAACTGTTGGCGAGTATCGGCGAGTGACGCCCGGCACGGTTCAGGAAAAGCAACCAACTTGCATCTAACCGTCTAACGGGTCAGACCCTTTCCGAAGGGCTCAGTCGCCAATGCGCCGCCAAACCGAAATCGGCACGTTGCCGTCCGGACGCGGCGGTACCCGGTAGCTGAGCGTGTCGCCGCGCAGCTCGAAGGCGCGGCGTTGCTCCTGCCCTTCCCAGTTGGGGAAGGAGGCGCCTTCGATATGGAACACCAACTGGTGCTTGCCCGATTCGACCGCAAGCGTGCCGTAGTGGGTGCTCGCGCCCATCACGGCCGCCCGGTATTCCTGCGCGGTGGCCTTGGCCTTGTCCGGGTTGGCAAAGCGCGGGCGGTCGGCGCGGTAGAGCTGCAGCGAGTAGTGCCCTTTGCGGTCGATCAGCAGCAGGCCCTTCGGCGCATCGCCGTAGTCGTGCGAGCGCGAGCCATCCGGATGCAGCACGCCGGCCGCCACCAGCGTCCAGGTTCCGGCGAGCGAAACATCGCCGCGGGTGTCGGCCGCTGTGGCGCCCGAGGACAGGGCCAGGCCGGGCAGCAGACAGGCCGTGGCGGCAAGGCGGGAGAACAGGCGGGGCAGGTTCATGAGGTTTCCTCCTTCGAATCGGGTGGCGCACTCGTGGGTGAGGCCTCGCCGATCGTAGGGCTTGCCGACATGCGGAAAAACTGAATAATTTGACGGTAACATTTTCGAATTGCTTACCGATGCCGCTCCCCAATCTCGACATGGACGCGTTGCGCAGCCTGGTGGCGATCCTGCACCTGGGCGGACTGGCCCGTGCCGCGGAAAGGATCGGGCGCTCGCCCTCGGCGATCAGTCAGCAGATGCGCAAGCTGGAGTTGCAGTTGGGCCAGCCGCTGTTCCGCAAGCAGGGACGCCGCGTGGTGTTGACCGAGGCGGGCGACCGGGTACACGCCTACGCGCGCCGCATTTTGGAACTCAACGATGAAGTGGTCCACGCGGTGCGCGGTGCGGCGATCGACGGCGTGGTGCGCTTCGGCCTGCCGGGCGATTTCGCCGAGTCCTGGTTGCCGGCGGCGTTGGGGCAGTTCAGGAAGGCCTATCCGGCGGTTCGGGTGGATGTGCTGGTCGAACCCAACCGGTTGCTGCTCGAACGGCTCGACCGCGGCGAGCTCGATCTGGTGCTTGCCATGAACCAAGGGGCGCGCGCGGACGCCGAGCGCCTGGCCACGCTGCCGATGACCTGGATCGGACCGGCAGGCATGGGCGAGGTCGGGCGATCCGATGGCGTGCTGGATCTGGCGCTCTACCAGCCACCGTGCTTCTTCCGCCAGGCGGGTACGGCGGCACTGGATCGGGCCGGCATCGCCTGGCGGCCGGCGTTCGTCACCGCCAGCCTGCACAGCCTGTGGGCCGGCGTGGCCGCGGGGCTGGGCATCACCGTGCGCACGGCCGCCGACCTCCCGCCGTCGCTGATGCGCCTGGATGAACGTCACGGCCTGCCGGCGCTGCCGGGCGTGGACCTGTGCCTGCATACCGCCCCTGGCCCACGGTCGGCGGCGCTGACACACCTGCGGCAAGCGGTGATGGAGCAGGCACAGACGCATCTGGGCCAAACGGATTGAAACGACCGGGCTGTGGGGCGGGGAAGCAGTTCAAACGGTTCCCGACACCTTTTTCCCCACGGGCCGCGGTGAACGACGGCGCGCGACGACAAGTGCCGTCAGCAACGCGATGACCGTAGCGAGCGCGGCCAGTTCGAGCGGCGCGTCAAAGCCGTCGTGGTGTGTCGCCAGCGTGGCGGCCACCATCGGCCCGGCGATCTGGCCGATGCCGAATGCGACGGTCAGCGCGCCGATCAGGCGCGTCGGATGGCATCCAGCCAGCCGGTTGGCTTCGCGCATCGTGAACATCACTGAAGGCATGGACATGGCGCCCAGCAGCACGGTGCCGAGGAGCAGGCTGTCCAGCCGCGGCCGGTACAGGCACAGCACGATGCCCAGCAGTTGCGACAGGAGGCAAAGCGCCAGTCCCGTGTAGTTGCTGCGCGGCGCCGGCAACGCGCCCAGCAGCCAGGTGGT
Organism: Rhodanobacter soli; assembly: GCF_040548735.1. Taxonomy (NCBI): domain Bacteria; kingdom Pseudomonadati; phylum Pseudomonadota; class Gammaproteobacteria; order Lysobacterales; family Rhodanobacteraceae; genus Rhodanobacter; species Rhodanobacter soli. The sequence goes on from NZ_JBEPSD010000002.1 coordinate 220,871, forward strand.
CAGCATCGCCGCCACACCGTACAGCGGCCAGAACCATTCGCGCAGCGCCGGCATGTGCAACTGTGCGTCGGCAATCAGCGGCAGGAAGGTCGCCGGAATGATGTAGCTGAAACCCAGCAGCGCATAGATCAGGACCAGTGGCCACGGCGTGCCGTGCTGCGCCGAAGCGGCCGCGGCCGCCGCGGTCGCGGCGCTTTCCGGCGCGGCGAGCGGGCGCCACAGCGGTACCGCGACGAGTGCGGTGAGCACGCCGAAGACCAGCCACCAGCGTGGCGCATCCACGGTCGGCCCGTGAACGGCGGCCACCAGCGCCCCGGTGATGGCGACGCCGATACCCGGGCCGCTGAACAGCAGTGATTCCAGTCCGCTTCGTCGTTGCGCGCGCAGGCGGGCCATGCACCATGCAACGCCGTGCACCATCAGCAACGCCGCGGCCACGCCCGCCGCAAAACGACACAGCATCCACAGCGGCAGCGAGACGGTCAGGCCCATGCCCAGCGTGGCCAGCGCCAGCAACGCGATGCCGCCGCGCAGCGCGGGGCGTTGGGGCAGCGAAAGCGCGATGCAGGCGAGGGCGCCGAGCATGTAGCCGATGTTGTTGATTGAGGCAAGCCACCCACCATCGACCAGGCTCAGGCCGTCGGCCTGCATCAGTGGTAGCAGCGGCGTGAACGCGAAGCGGCCGACGCCAAGCGCCAGGGCGAGTATCGCCATGCCGGCAAGCGCTGAACGCAAGGGGGAAAACATGCCAACTCCGATCGCCTAGGTGCGATGGCATGCTAGGCTTGCCCATACATCGAGTAAAACGAATAATTCCGAATACTTTCATCGACGAAATCGAACATGGACCTTCGCGAACTGGAAGCCTTCCTGGCCGTGGTGGAAACCGGTGGCGTCGGCCGCGCCGCGGCACGCCTCCATCGCGCGCAGTCCAGCATCACCAGCCGCATCCACCAGCTGGAATCCTCGCTGGGCATGACGCTGTTTCACCGCGAGAGCCAGCGGTTGCGCCTCACCGTGGCCGGCGAGACGCTGGTCGACCACGCGCGCCGCCTGCTCGAACTGGCCGACCAGACCCGTACGGCGGTGCGCAGCGACGAGGTCGGCGGCAAGATCCGGCTGGGGGCGATGGAAAGCATCGCGGCCAGCCGGTTGCCGCATCCCCTTGCCCAATTCCACCGCCGCTATCCGCAGGTCTGGGTCAACCTCTCGACCATGTCCTCGCACGGGCTGGTGGCGGACGTGCAGTCGGGTGGCCTCGACGCGGCGATCGTCGGCGAGGCGGTGGATGCCACACGCTTTCGCAGCGTGCCGCTGTACGAGGAGGAACTGGTGCTGGTGGGCGCGCGCGACAGCGTGATGCTGCGGGAGCCCCGGCGCCTTGCCGGTGGCGCCGTGCTGGTCTATCACAAGCCCGGTTGCGCCTACCGCAGGCGATTCGAGCAATGGCTGGAATCCCAGCACATCGTGCCGGCGCACGTGCTGGAATTCGCCTCTTATCACGGGATGTTCGCCGCGGCGGCAGGCGGGGTGGGCCTCGGCATGTTGCCGCGTTCGGTGCTGGAAGTGTTTCCGCAGAGGGACGTCCTGTCGACGCGCGACATCGCGCCACGCCTGGCGCGCCTCAAGACCTTTCTGATCACCTCGCGCGACCGGCACCTGCCGTCGCTGGCGAGACTGGAGGAGTGCCTGCGCGAGGACGCAGCGAAGCAGCGTGCCGGGAGCGGATGCGGCCGCGTGAAGGCGGAAAAGCAGAAGGCCGTGTCGGCTGTTCGATGAGTCCCGGAGACGTGGTCACCTTCCGGCCGCGACCGTCCGCTTGAGCCCGGGTGTCCGCCTCAGGTCACCTCGCCCGGCCGCTGCGGCGCATCGGGATGCATGTCCATCGCGCCCGGCGTGGTGTTCACCAGCGGCACGAAGTTGTCGTCCGGCGTCACTTCGCGCTTGCGGCGCGTGAAGCGGTACAGCGCATAGCCGGCCAGCAGGCCGTCGAGGATCGCGAACCAGGCGAACAGGAAGGCCGGTCGCGTCAGGGTCATGAGCGCGCCGGCCAGCAACGGGCCCACCGCCGAGCCGATGCCGTTGACCAGCAGCACCGTACTCGATCCGGACAGCAGTTCGTCCCGGCGCAGGTAGTCGACCAGGTGCGCCACCGCGATCGGGTACACGGCGAAGCTCATGCCGCCGAAGGCGAACACCAGCAGCATGGCGGCGAGGTGGCCGGCGGTCGGCAGCGCCAGGTTGGCCAACGCCGCCAGTGCCGCGGCGGCGCCGATCAGGGCAAGGGCGAGGCGCCGGTCGATGCGGTCGGACAGGCGCCCCAGCGGCAGTTGCAGCACCACGCCACCCGCGATGGCCACGCTCATGTAGGTGCCGACCTCGGCGATGCCGAGGCCGCGGGCGGCCGCGTACAGCGGCAACAGGCCCCAGAACGCGCCGAGCACCATGCCCGATATCAGCGCGCTGACCAGCGCGGTCGGCACCAGCCGGAACATGCGCCCCACCTGCACCCGCGATGCCGCGTGGATGGACGGCTGCGGTTGCGGGGTCATCACCACCGGCAGGTTCGCCGCGCAGACCAGGATCGCCACCACGCAGAACAACACGAAGCCCTCGCCGCCGAGGTGCAGGAACTGCTGCGCCACTGCGCTGGCGCCGAGGTTCAGCATCATGTAGACCGCGAACACCGAACTGCGATGTTTCGGATCGGCGGCAGTGTTCAGCCAGCTTTCGATGATCGCGTAGAGGCCCACCAGCAGCAGCCCCTGCAGCACGCGCAACACCAGCCATGCCGCGTAGATCGAGGTCAGCGCCTGCACCAGCACCACCACCGCCAGCACCGAAGTGCAGAACGCGAAGGTGCGGATGTGGCCGAAGCGGTGCGTGAGCCTCGGCACCGTGTAGGTGCCGATCAGGAAGCCGGTGTAATAGGCCGAGGTCAGGATCCCGATCATCGCGACGGAAAAGCCCAGCGCCTCGCCCTGCAACGCGATATGCGTATGCAGCAGGCTCACTCCCATCAACAGGAACACGGTGCTCGACAACAGCGGTGCGGTGGTGCGGATGCTGCTCAACATGCGAAAGACCCGGGGCGGCGGAGCAGGTGCGGCTTCGGCAGGGTAACCGGGTAGGAAAGCGTTTGTCGCCGCCTTCGCGAGGACGGCCTTCGGGCTTATCTGCCGTGCGGACGGAACAGCAGGTCGAACAGGGGCGCCCAGGTCTTGCCGCCGTCGCGGGAGGCCATTGCGGTTTCGCGCACGCTGTCGCCCTGCGCCGACCAGCGCGCTCCGGAACCGATCGGAGCGCGCCGCACCTCGTCAGTACCGCGCTGCCGTCAGCGGCGCGTCGGCCCACTGCCATGCGGCCGCCTGCCGCTTCGAGGTTTCGCGCGCGGCGTCGGCCTGCCCGAGTTTCTGTTGCGCCTGCGCCAGGCCGAACAGCGACCAGCCGTTGAGCGGGTAGGTTTTCAGGTCCTGGTCGAACGCTTCCGCCGCGCCCTTGGCGTCGCCCGCTTCAAGCAGCGCGGCACCCAGGTAGGGGCGCACCGGCAGCGGCCAGTCGGCCGGTTCGTTGTAGGCCAGGGCGTCCTCGGCGGCTACCGCGTCGCGCAACGCGGCGATGGCCTGCGCGCGCTTGCCCCGGGCCCGCAGAAGTTCCCCGCGCAGCAGGGCATCGGCCACCCGCAACACGCCGTCGGCGTGGTTGATGTCGAAGAAGCTCACTTTCGCCATGGCCGGATCACCGGCGACCGCATGCAGGGCGGCGGCCTCGCGCGCGGCCTCGGCCAGTGCGCCCTTGCGTGCGTGCGCCATGCCGCGGGCGAAGTGCCGGATCGCGGCCGGGTAGGGCAGCTCCGGGGATGCCGCGGTATCGGCGAGGATCGCGTCCCAGTCGCCGAAGCGGACCTGGGTGAGCAGCGGTGCGACCACGAACTGCTGCATGAACTCCATCGGCGCCTCGCCCATCACGGCACGGTCGGCGCGCCGGGCGGTCTGCCCGGCCGCCTGCAGCGCCAGCGTGCGCGAGCCGGTCAGGCCCGTCGTCATCGTGGCGAAATGCCAGTTGTGCGGCACGTAGCCCAGCGGGTAGACCCCGTTGCTGCCGCGGCACATCGCCAGGAAATCCTTGTCCGCGGTGGTGGCGGCGAGGTTGATCAGGGTCGCGTCGTGGTAGCGGCCGACGCGGATGTAGATGTGCGCGGGCATGTGCACCAGGTGGCCCGAACCGGGCGCCAGCGCGGCCAGGGCATCGGCCCAGGGTTCGGCGCGCTGCGGCTCGGGCGAGGACTCGGTGGCGTGGATGTAGTAGTGCATCGCGCCGATGTGGCGCGGGTTGCGCGCGAGCACGCGTTCCAGTTCGCCGAGCAGGCGCGGGGTGAATGCGGCCGGGGCGCCGTCCTTTTCCCAGTACGCCCATGGCGAGAGATCCATCAGCGCTTCCGCGTACAGGGTCGCCGCGTCGTCGTCCTCGGGGAACTGCGCGACCACGCGCGCCATCGCTTCGGCGTAGGCGCGGTCCAGTGGCGCGCGGTCCTCCGGTGCCGGGTCGGCGTAGCGTGCCTGCAGCGCCTGGATCAGCGCGCGGTCGACCGGCCGTGCCGTGGCGGCCAGGCTCGCTGCGCGCGCGGCGAGGGCGGTGGCGTCCTTCGCCCGCGCCGGGTCCATCGGCAGGTTGATGTTCGGCCCCAGCACCAGCGCCTGACCCCAGACGCACATTGCGCATTGCGGATCCAGTCGCGCCGCTTCGGCAAAGGAGCGCCCGGCCGCCTCGTGGTTGAAGCCGTAGGCCATGCGCAGGCCCTGGTCGAAATAGCGCTGCGCCGCGGGCACCCGGGTGGCCACGTCGTGGTGCAGGTCGCCGAAGGTATCGAACAGCGGCGGGGCGGCGGCTTCGGTGGCGGGTGCGTCGCTGGCGGTCTTCTGCGCCGGGTTGCAAGCCGCCAGCGCGACTGCCAGCAGCGGCAGGAACAAGGATCGACGGATCATCGAGGTTCTCCCAGGATCGGTTCGGGAACAGGAGAAAGCGGCGGACAGAATAACTGGAGTTGGCGGCAATGCGTGCTCGAATTCGGCTTTCCACGCGCGGATTGGCCGTCCGTCCATACCGTCCACGGACACATTGTCCCCGGCAGGTTTTGGCCGTCCAGCCGGCTGTTGCGGCCGCGTGCCGGAAAGCTCACCATGAGCGATGCGCACGAGTACTTCGTCGCGTTCGCCCGCATCAAACGGGCGATGGGGGCAGTGAGGGGACGAACCAGTTTTTGGCCGGCACGAACGCCGCCGTGTGCCCGGATTTCCGGGTCAGGCACGGCTCCGCGTGCCATTCGACTCGGCGGGTTCCGGCACCGTGATGGATGAGGTCGCCGGGCCTGGTCGAGCCATCCGTTGCGGCAAACAGCAGCCGGGGGCGTCATGACCACCAATCACGCGCAAGCGCTCGATCTACCCGCCAGCCCGCATGTCATGGCGGCTGTCGACCGCTGGATCTGGGTCTTCATGGCGGCCTTCTTCATCGCCATCACGCTGACCGGATTCGTGCCGGACTCGCTGCAAAAACTCGCCATGGTGCGCGCCGGGGCGCGGCCGCCGTTCCCGCCGATCCTGCACGTGCATGCGGTGTTGATGGGCAGCTTCCTGCTGTTGCTGCTGGCCCAGTCCTGGCTGATGGCAACCGGCCGTCGCGATCGGCACCAGCTGCTGGGCCGCGTGGCTTTCGTGCTCGTGCCGGCCATGATCGTGGTGGGTTTCATCCTCGTCCCGGCGATTTACCATCAGGTCTGGAACGGGGCGCAGACGGCGCCGCCGCCGGTGCGGGAGCAACTGCGGCAAACGCTCCTGTTCCTCGACAACATCGCGTTGCTGCAGCTGCAGGCCGGCATTCTCTTCACCGTTTTCATCTGGCTGGCCTTGCGCGCGCGACGTATCGACCCGGGCTTTCACAAGCGGATGATGTTCCTGGCGACGGCATGGCCGTTGCAGGCGGCGATCGACCGGATCACCTGGTTGCCCTCCATCTATCCCGGCCCCGTCTCGACCGACATCTACACCTTGCTCGCGGTGTCGCCGATGTTCCTGTGGGACGCGAGCCGGCATCAGTCGGTACCCCGCGTCTACCTGGTCTGGCTGGGCGTGTCCCTGCCTGTTGCCATCACCATCCAGCTGTTATGGGATGCGCCGGCCTGGCACGCATTCGCGCCGCGATTCCTGGCGCCGTGACCACGGGGCGGCCGGCCGGACCCGGCGCCGTGGCGCGCCCGCTGCCGGCCGGCAGGGCCTACAGCGGGTGTTGCCGATAGAACAGTTCGAGTTGCCGGTAGACGTCCGGCAGATGCTCGCGCAGGTTGGCGGGCGTCTCGAAAAATTGCTCGCTGGCGACCGCGAAGAACTCGGCGGGATTTTCCAACGCATACGGGTCGACCGGCAGGTCGACGCCGTCGCCTTGCGCCTGCTTGAGGCGGTCCCACGCCGTGGAAAACACCCGTGACCATTCCCGCCGATCCATGCGCCGGTGCAGCGGCGGGAAACCGTTGGCGTCGCCGTTGAGCATGTCGAGCTTGTGCGCCATTTCGTGGACGACCACGTTGTGCCCCGGTTTCCTTCCGCCATTCAGCACATCCGCCCACGACAGGATCACCGGTCCGCGCCCCCATGCCTCACCGGCCATCACGCTGCTGGTCTGGTGAACCACCCCCGCTGCGTCGGTGTGTGGGCGCCGTGGAATGAACGCGTCCGGGTACACGATGACGCTGTGCCAACCGTCGTACCAGTCGATGCCCAGTTTCAGGATGGGTACGCAAGCATGCGCGGCGATCAAGACACGGTCGGCGTCGCCAAGATGCAAGCCCTTGGTCGGTTCCAGCGACTTGCTCTGCAGGAACAGCGTTGCCAGCACGCGTAGCGTGGCCTGGTCGGAAGCGCCCAGCCGGCGCGCTGCAGTACAGCGCTGCAGCGCGTCTCGCCAGAGCGATTCGGCGATCGGGCGCCGCGCGATGGTGCGCCGTACGCGCCAGTTTCTGATTTTGGTGAACATGGCCACACGCTGGAGGGAGTCGCAATCCAACAGCATCTGGGCCGACGCGCCCTTTCTCAAGAAGGAGGGCAGGGGCAGAGCTTGGGGTTTCCCCACGAATCCGCTCCGGCACGTCCATTCCTGGCTGTATAGCTTCGGGCGCGCAGATAGCGAAGGCGGCCACGGCCGCCTTCGCACGGGAAGCAACGACGCGGGTCAGGCGGCGAGCGCCGGAGCCATGCCGGTCAGGGTGTCGTCGCCGCACACATCACGCCACAGGTGGTACATCATCCCGAACATCACCGCGAACATCATCAGAAACAGCGCGATATAAAGCGGAACGATCACCACGAGCACCAGCCATGGGCTGATGAGTTTGGCGAGCAGGGTGACCAGAAGGAGCACGATCACCAAGGCGACAGCCACGACAATCCAGGCCAGGACGGAGCTCACTGCAAACACGAGCAGCGGCAGCAGGTTTTTCAGCGCGCCGATCATGCCGTCGCCGATGGCGCCGAACACGCTGCGACGGCGCAGCGCGACCTGGCCGAGGCTGATCGCGTAGAAAGCTGTCATGAAGAGGCCCAGCACCATGAACAGCGCCATGGTGATCCCGAAACCGTTGGGCAACACCGTTGGCGGTGGCTGATGGCTGGCCTGTGCGGTCAGCACTTGCATGTACCAGCTGGCGATGCCGCCTCCGGTTGCCGCGATGATGATCCCGAACATGGCGACGTAGACCACGATCATTGCCAGCCCGTAGCCGATCAGGCGCAATGCTTCGCCTTGTCGATAGGGCTTGAAGATGTCGAGCGCGCGGGCCGGCAGCCCACGCTCGGCCGCGTCGATCATCTGCAGATAGCCCGCGTAGAGCGGCACGGTCAGCAGACCGAGCAACATGGAGATCGCCATGATCCAACCGAAGGTTGCCACGCTCGGCTGTGTGCCCGCTTTGATCGCGTGGAACTGCAAAGGCAGTGTGATCAGCGACGGCAACAGGCACGCCAGCATCAGGAAGGCTGCCCCTCCGAGCAATGGTTTTGGATGGCGGTAGCTCGCGCTGAAACCTTGCGTCAGCCAGCCAAAGCCAGCCAACGGTCCCCTGGATCGTGTCGTCATGTGTCGATTCCCCGATGATCGGCGCCCCCGCGCCGTGCAGGCCGAGCATAGCGGGTAGCAGCCAATGCCATCCATGCGTATTCGAATTCTGGAGAAACCCAGGAGCTCAGAGAGAGAGCTTCTCGCGTCTCTGATCCCATCCCCTGCGCTTTATGTAACCCAATAATGCGATGTCTCTGTTCCGCTCGCCGGTCCGAACTTGACGTGTGCCTTGCCGTTACGTCACTTTTCCGGAAATCGGATCACCGAGCGACTGCCTCATGCGACGCGAAATCGCCATCGTCGTTTTTCCGGGATTCCAGCTGCTGGACGCCGCTGGCCCGGTAGCCGTGTTCGAAATGGCGGAGCGGTTCCGGCCCGACAGCTATTCGATAAATGTGCTCGCCCCGGCGGGTGGCGTCGTACGCAGTTCCTCGGGCGTAAGCCTGGCGGCGGCGCCGCTGGAGCGGCGCGGTTTCGATACCGTGGTGGTATCGGGCGGCAGCATGACGCTGGTGGAGGAGAGCCAGCGCGATATCGTCCCCTGGCTTTGCGATGACGCGTGGCGCCGCACGGCCGGTGTCTGCTCCGGTGCGTTTTTCCTGGCGGAAGCCGGCCTGCTCGATGGCCGGCGCGCCACCACGCACTGGGATGTGGCCGAGCGCTTCCGGACGCGCTATCCGAACGTGCGGCTCGATGCCGACCGCATGTTCATCAGGGACGGCAAGGTATGGACGTCGGCGGGCATTTCCGCGGGGATCGATCTCGCGCTGGCGCTCGTCGAGGACGACCTCGGTCCCGGCATTGCGCGGCGCACGGCCCAGCAGCTCGTGGTCCACCAGCGACGGCACGGCGGGCAGTCGCAATACTCGGCCCTGGTGGAACAGGGCGGCAGGACCGGACGCTTCGGCGACCTGATCGGCTGGATGCGTGCGCGCCTCACCGAGCCGATGACGGTCGAGCGGCTGGCCGCGCGCGCGGCGATGAGCCCGCGCAACTTTGCCCGCGCCTTCGTGGCGGAGATCGGCGCGACACCGGCGAAGGTGGTCGAGGGCCTACGGCTGGAGGCCGCCCGCGTCGCGGTCGAGACGAGCCATCTCAGCCTGGACCATATCGCTGCATCGACGGGTTTTGGCGACGCCAGCCGCATGCGCCGCGCGTTCGTCCGTGCCTTCGGCATGCCGCCCCAGACCCTGCGTCGAAGCGCGGGCGTCTGACTCCACGTGTTGCTGCAGGGTGGGCGATCGCCATGCGTTGCGTGCGTGGCGCCCGAGTCGCGCTGGCAGTTTTCGCCGGGAAATTGTCCTTGTGGGCAATGGTCGAACCTGCGATAAAAAAGTGCGCCTCGGCTGCGTGAGCAACGCGCGTCCGACCCCGCTTGAGCGCTTGCGGGCTTGCGCCAACCAGGTGGCCCTTGGCGGCATGCGAACGTGCAGATTCGATGCGTGTCCTGCAGCGGGGCTGAAAATTCACCACACCACGGCTCGAGGTTTCACATGCGTCTGATTCTGCTCGTTTCGGCAATGCTCCTGTGTCTGGGTGTGGTGCGGGCGTCCCCATCCTCTCCCGCGGCGTCCCCGACGCGGCTCGACCACATCCTTCTCTGGGGGCGCGGCATCGATCAGGTGACCTCGGTCATGGCGGTCAAGCTGGGCTTTCAGGTGCGGCCCGGACATGACCCGGGCGGGGTCGCCAACCGCTACGTCCGGTTCGCCGACAGCAGCTTCATCGAACTACTGGGCATCACCCGGCCCGATCCGGCTTTCGATCCGGGCATGAAGGAGGACCAGCAGGCGCTCAAGGGCGGGCCCGGATCGCGCAGCTTCGGTTTTCGGTCCTCCGAGCTCGATGCGATCTACCGCCGGCTCAAGAGACTCAACTATGCAGTCACGCCCTTTTTCACAGGGCCGGACAGCGCGAAGCCGGGCTGGCGATTGTTCGCGTTCAATCACGCGCCGCTGTCGAGCAACACCTTCTTCATCGACTATGCCGCCGACTACGCCCCCGACCAGTTTGATCCTTCGAATGCCGGCGATTACCGGGCAACGCGCGAACACCCCAACGGTGCGCGCGAATTGTCGGCGATGTGGCTGGTGTCGGCCGATGCGGATGCCGACCGCAGGCAGCTCGAAACGATGGGCTTTGGCCACGCAGTGCCGGTCAAGTTGCCCCAGCTCGGCGCCACGGGCTTTTGCGTGCCGGTCGGACCGACGGCGCTGCTGGCGCTTCAGCCTGACGGCGCGGGTGTCGCCGCCGAGGTGATGGCCGGTGGTGGCTCGCGCGTCCTGGGCGTGAGCGTCGGCGTCGCCGATCTGGCGCGTGCGCAACGCTGGGTCGAACGCGGCTACGAGCGCAGGCTGACAACCTACCGCGGTCTGTCCGGCGAATCCTTCCTTGCGCCGACGCGGGACGACCTCGGTCTGTCGATCGAATTCCACGCGATCCAGCCCGGCATGGCGCCGTGTGCCGATGCGGGCATCTAGCTTGGCCACATCGGCAAGAAGGTGCGCTGTTCGCTGGAACTCGAGGCGCCTTCCCGCGCCGTACACGTGTCGGGCGGCAACGTGAACACAAGGATCCCGTGATCACGTGCCACCAGACGTCCCGTCGGGGTCGTCGTCGATCGATGTGGGGCAGCGACATGACAACGACGCCTGAAACCAGTTGGCCCGCGCTGCCTTACGGCGCATGGAAGGACACCTACGCAACCCTGCATATGTGGCTGCAGGTGATCGGCAAGGTCGCGCTGGCGCAGGCGCCGCCACTCAATCATTGCTGGTCGGTGGCCTTGCGCGTCACGCCGCGGGGACTGGCGACGCGCTCGCTGCCGTACGGCGCCCGTTCGTTTACCCTCGAGCTCGACTTCATCGACCACCAACTGGCCGTCCGCGCCTCGGACGGCCAGACGCGGACGCTGGCGCTGGTGCCGCGCAGCGTGGCCGATTTCTACCGCGAATTGATGGCCACCCTGGACGCGATGCGATTGCCCGTGAAGATACTGCCCGGAGCCGTCGAGGTTGCCGAGCCGATCCGGCTCGACCGGGACACGCAGCACCACGCCTACGACCCCGCGTATGCCAACCGCCTGTGGCGGGTCCTCGTGCAGGTCGATCGCGTGTTCACCGCTTCGCAATGCGCGTTCGTCGGCAAGAGCAGTCCCGTGAACTTCTTCTGGGGCAGTTTCGACCTGGCGGTAACGCGCTTCTCCGGTCGTCGCGCGCCGCCACGCGAGGGGCCGGCATTCGAGCGCGACGCGTACTCGCACGAAGTCATCAGCCACGGCTTCTGGCCCGGCAGCGGAGCCTTGCTTGAACCTGCTTTCTACGCGTACGCCGCGCCGGAACCACCGGGATTGAAGGAGGCGCGCGTGCAGCCGCAGCCCGCCTATTATCATCGCGAGCTCAACGAGTTCATCCTGCCCTACGACGCGGTCCGGCAAGCCGAGGCGCCGGACGAAATGATCCACGCCTTCATCGACAGCACCTACGCACGCGCCGCCGACCTGGCCAAGTGGGATCGAAACGCGCTCGATCGCCGCGCCATGGCGTAGAGCACACGGACCGTTCTGAAAACAGAAGGGCTCAGAGTGGCCATCCACCTGAGCGCCTCATGCAAGGTTTGCGCGCGGCCACGTTCACCAGGGCCTCCTCACACTGCCATCGGTGATGTCCGCCTGATATGCCTGCGCCGGAGCAGATCAAGGTTCGGGTCAGCCGTTGTTGGTCGCCCCCGCTATCACTGGCAACAGCACGGCGCTGCGCCCAGCGGCCCCGTGCTCGATCGTCACCGTCGCCTTGCGGTAGTCGGCCGGCTTGGCGAAGAGGATGTTGGGCACGTAGCTCTGCGGGTTGCGGTCGTAGAGCGGGAACAGGCTGGACTGGATCTGCACCATGATCCGGTGGCCAGGCTTGAACTCGTAGTTCACGGTCGGCAGGCGGAACTTGTATTCCTGCACCTGGTTCGCCGGGATCGGTGACGGGTCGGAGAAGCTCTTGCGATAGCGCCCGCGGAAGATGTCGAGCGAGACCGGCAGCTGGTAGCCGCCCATCGTGGGGTCGCTCGGATCGGTGCCGGGATAGACGTCGATCAGCTTGACCACGAAGTCGCCGTCGGTGCCGGTGGTGCTGGCGAAGAGGTCGGCGATCGGCGCGCCCTGGACCGTCACGGCCTTGGTCAGCACCGGCGTGGCATAGGTGAGCACGTCGGGCCGGTCCGCCACGAAGCGCTGGTCGTGGACCAGCCAGGTGCGCCAGCGGTCGTTCTTCTGCGGAATCGGGCGCGGCAGGTAGGGCACCGGCTTGGCCGGATCGGAGACGTAGCTGTCGCTGCCGTCGGCCGGCTGCTGGAGGCCGAGGCCCATGTCCGCCTGCAGGTAGAGCGGGGTGAGCGACTGCTCGCTGGCCGGCTTCCAGTTCGCGAAGCTGTCCCAGTGCTGCCCGACCGCGTTGTAGATCATCGCCTCGGGCAGCGGCTTGGGCAGCGGGGTGCCGCGCAGGTAGTGGTTGAACCAGGGGATCATCACCTGCTGGCGGAACTGTGCGGTGGTGTTGCCCGGCCACTTGAGCGGTCCCATGTTCCAGCCGTCGCGGTTGATCTGGCTGTGCCACCAGGGGCCCATCACGAGATGGTTGTTGGCGCCGTGCCCGGCTTTCTTGAGCGCTTCCCAGGCATGCACGGCGCCGTAGATGTCTTCCTGGTCCCACAGGCCCTGCAGCCACATCGTGGGCACGCTGGAGGGATGCGCGACGAGCAGCTTGTCGAGCGCCTGCAGTTGCCAGAAGGCGTCGTAGGCCGGGTGCGCGGCGAAGCGGTTCCACCAGGGCAGCTGCTTGAAGCCGTTGGCCTCGGCATAGGCGCCGGCCGAGCCCGCGTCGAGGAAATTGGTGTAGTCGTCGTAGCTCTCGCGCGGGATGTTCTCGCCCTCGCCCTTCTTGCTCGTCTGGCCGCTGAAGTAGTCGAGGTTCACCTGGCGCAGGGCGCCGTAGTGGTACCAGTCGTCACCCATCCAGCCGTCGATCATCGGGCTTTCCGGCGCCGCGACCTTCAGCGCGGGGTGCGGGTGGAGCAGGGCCATGGCGACCGTCCAGCCGTCGTAGGACGAACCGATCATGCCGACCTTGCCGTTCGATTCCTTGGTGTTTTTCACCAGCCAGTCGATCGTGTCCCACGCATCGGTGGTGTCGTCGGTGGTGGTCGGGTTGAGCGGCCCCATCGGCGGGCGCGTCATGATGTAGTTGCCTTCCGAGCCGTATTTGCCGCGCACGTCCTGCCAGACCAGGATGTAGCTGCCGTCAGCCCAGTCCTTGTCGCCCGACCACACCGCGTCGGCCATGTGCGGACTGTTGTCGGGCATCATGCCGCTGGCCTTGTAAGGCGTGCGTTCGAGCAGCATCGGCAGGTCGTGCGCGCCCTTCGGGATCAGGACCACGGTGTGCAGCTTCACGCCGTCGCGCATCGGGATCATCACGTCGCGCTTGATGTAGTCGAAGTTGCCTTGCGGCTGTTTCCAGTCAGTGGGGATGTCGGATCCGGTCTGGATCATGTCGGGCGTGACCTTCGCCGATTCCTGGCCCGTCGGGGGCATCGCGAACGCGGCGGCTGACAAGAGGCAGGCAAGCGAAACGAGTGCCGCGCCCAGAGTGGTTTTCTTCATGTCCGGAAGGTCCTCGTGGTGGTGGTCGCGTCCGCAATCTACCGCGGTTGCACGCCGCGACTATGAGAGCGGCCACAAGGATTTTGCAATCCGGATGCGGGGAAGGGTATCCAAAAAGGGAGGAGCTTTAGTGCAGTTTCCTGACAGAGAGGCCGGACCCGGGTCTATGACGCCGCTTCGCCAATGACGAGCCGGGAAGCGCCACGCCGGTGGCGAACCATCAGGCAGAACGCGGCGCAGTGCGTGATCATCAGCAAGGGCACGTAGAGGACCGGGATCGCATAGGCGGCGCCCAGTTCGCCCGACAGCGCGGGAAGGTTGAGCGTGACGCCGTGGTAGTAGTCGACGATGAGGTCGAGCATTCCCACCACGTTGAACGCGACGGTGAACAGCCAGAACAGCGGCCGCGTGCGGATGGTCAGCAGCGCCAGTATGGCCAGCACGCCGGTGGCCAGGTCGCCGTAGGCGGCGAACGTGGCGAAGCCGGCGGGCAGGTGCGGACCGACGACGCCCGGCACGAGGAACACCAACCCGAAAAAACGGAAGCTGTGCAGGGTGGCGATGGCGCGATGTGCCGCGACGGCATCCATGGATCCGAGCCGCGGCCACACGTACGCACGGAAGCAGAGCAGCCAGGGCACGTAACCCAGGCCCAGGTGCAGGGTGAAAATGATCGCTGGTGACATGGGGGATCTCCTGTCAGGCGTGCGTTGCCACGCCATCGAATGCGCCGGCCACGCAATGTTGTTCTGCGATACCGATGGAATCCGGATACCCGCGCTGGCGGATGTCCGGGTGGGAGATGCAATGTAAGACCGTTTCCGACGAGGGACTACTTGCGATAATGTCGACGAGGTATGAAGCAGAACTTCACAGTCAGGCAGGGCGCGCTCGACGGCGTGGAAGTGTTCCTCGGCGTGGCCGAACATCGCAGCTTCCGCAAGGCGGCCGCGGCGCTCGGAGTGACGCCGTCGGCGGTCAGCCAGACGGTGCGTGCGCTCGAGGCGCGCATCGGCACGGCGCTGTTCATGCGCACCACGCGCAGCGTCGGCTTGACCGAAGCCGGCGAACGTTTCCTCGCGCGCGCCAAGCCCGCTTTCGAGGAGCTGGTCGCGGCGAGCGAGGTGGCGCGTAATCTCGGACAGCGACCGAGCGGCCTGCTGCGTCTGTCGGTGCCGCGTGCGGTGGTGTCGGTCCTGCTGGAGCCGCTGGTCGCCTCCTTCTGCGAGGCGTGTCCCGAGGTCGAGGTGGAGATCGCCGCGAGCGAGGAGCTGATCGACGTCGCGGCCGAGGGGTTCGATGCCGGCATCCGGCTGGGCCAGCTCATCGCCGCCGACATGGTGGCGGTGCCACTGACGCCGCCGTTTCGCTTCATCGTCGTCGGCAGCCCCATCTACTTCGCCCGCCGCGATCCGCCCGAACGCCCGGACGACTTGCGTGGCCACGCCTGCCTGCGGCTGCGACGCTCCTCCGGGGCGCTCGCGCTGTGGTCGCTCGTCGACCACGGCCGCCCGGTCGAGATCGCCGTGTCGGGGCCCTTGATCGCCAATGATTTCGTCACCACGCTCGGCGCCGCCATGCGAGGCGTCGGTCTCGCCCAGGTGCCCGAGCCGATCGCCGCGAAGGCGCTGGCGACGGGAGACCTCGTGCAGGTGCTGGAGCCGTACGCGCCGACGGCGCCTGGCATGTTTCTCTACTATCCCAGTCGCCGGCAGATGCTGCCCAAGCTGCGCGCCTTCGTCGATCACGTGAAACGCCGCGCGGCCGCCGCCGACACGCCCCGGGGCCACGCGGACTGACGGGAAGCCGGTTCGCTTGATCCG
Source organism: Rhodanobacter soli (assembly GCF_040548735.1). NCBI lineage: Bacteria > Pseudomonadati > Pseudomonadota > Gammaproteobacteria > Lysobacterales > Rhodanobacteraceae > Rhodanobacter > Rhodanobacter soli. Next base: position 236,453 of record NZ_JBEPSD010000002.1, read on the forward strand.
CAAGGTAGTCGCCGCGCGCGCCACCAGCGCTTTCTTCGCGCAGCGCGTTTAAACGTTATCATCCCTGGTCAACCAGTGATGCCGGCCCAGGCCTTCATGAAACGACCCGCCACGTTTTCGTTGTATCCCGCCGTGCTGTTGCTTGCCGTTGCTGTCGCATCGGCCGGCGCTGCCGCGGCTTCGACAGCCGGTGCTTCGCCAGGCCAGGAACTGCGATCGCCGAGCGCGACCGTCCCGCCCAACGCGCAGCTGGCTTCGCCGCAAATTGCGCGGCGCGTCGAGGCGCTGCTCAAGCAGATGACCCTGGGCGAGAAGATCGGCCAGCTGGTGCAGTACAACGACCAGGGTTTCAGCGCGACCACCGCCGACGGCAACAAGGCGCTGGCCGCCAATCCGGAGACAAAGACCCGGGTGGACGCCATGCAGCTGGCGCGCGAAGGGCGGCTGGGCTCGATGCTGAACGTCATCGGCGCCGAAAAGACGCGCGCCTTCCAGGAAGCGGCGGTGCACAGCCGCCTGCACATCCCGATCCTGTTCGGCGCCGACGTGATCCACGGTTACCGCACGATCTACCCGGTGCCGCTGGGCCTGGCCGCGTCGTGGGATACCAGGTTGGTGGAGGACGTCTCCCACATGTCCGCGACGGAGGCCACCACCGCGGGCGTGAAGTGGTTCTATTCGCCGATGGTGGACATCTCGCGCGACGCGCGCTGGGGCCGCTCCACCGAAGGGGCGGGGGAGGACCCGTACCTGGGTTCGGCGATGGCGCGCGCCTACGTGCGTGGCTACCAGGGCAGCGACCTGTCGAAGCCGGACAGCGTCGCGGCCTCGGTCAAGCACTTCGCCGCCTACGGCGCGGCCGAGGCCGGGCGCGAGTACAACACGACCGACATGTCCGACATCCGCCTGCGCCAGGTCTACCTGCCGCCCTACAAGGCCGCCGTTGAGGCGGGCGCCGCGACCATGATGAGCTCGTTCAACGCGCTCAATGGCGTGCCGGCCACGGCCAACCCGTACCTGATGGACGAGATCCTGCGCAAGGAATGGGGCTTCGACAGCTTCGTGGTGAGCGACTACACCGCGGTGATGGAATTGAACAACCACGGCATCGCGCTCGATGCGGCCGCCGCCACCGAAAAGGCGCTGAAGGCCGGCGTCGAGGTGGACATGATGTCCCACTTCTACGACACGCAGATTCCGAAGCTCCTCGCCGAACACAGGCTGTCGATGGCCACCGTGGACGAGGCGGTGCGCCGCGTGCTGCGCGTGAAGTTCGCGCTGGGGCTGTTCGAGCATCCCTACGCGCAAGGCGTCGAGGTGACGCATGCGGTGCCGGGCCATCGCCCGCTGGTGCGGCGCGCCGCCGAGGAGTCCTTCGTGCTGCTGCGCAACGCGCCGGTCGGCAGCAAGGCGGTGCTGCCGCTGCGCGAGGGCGTGAAGTCGGTGGCGCTCATCGGCCCGCTTGCGGATGCCTCCAACGAAATGCAGGGCGCATGGGGCGGCGGAACCCAGGCGCCCGACGTGGTGACCCTGCGCCAGGCGCTGGAGCGGCGCATGCAGCAGCGCGGCGGCCACCTGCTGTTCGCGCAAGGCACCGACATCGACGGCGATTCGACCGCGGGCTTCGACGCCGCGCTGCAGGCGGCCCGCCAGGCGGACGTGGTGGTGATGGCGCTCGGCGAATCGTCGGCGATGAGCGGCGAAGCCGGCTCGCGCGCCCACCTCGACCTGCCGGGCAACCAGCAGCAACTGCTGGAGCAGGTGGCCGCAACCGGCAAGCCGGTGGTGCTGCTGGTGTTCTCCGGCCGCCCGCTGGTGCTGGACTGGGCGGCCCGGCACGTGCCGGCGATCATGGCGGTGTGGTTCCCGGGTACCGAGGCGGGCAACGCGCTGGCGAACGTGCTGTTCGGCGACGTGGCGCCCAGCGGCAAGCTGCCGATGAGCTTTCCGCGCGCGGTGGGACAGGAGCCGCTCTATTACAACCAGTTCCCGACCGGTCGTCCGCCGGGCGCCGCCGACCTGTCCAGGCCGCCTGCCGGCGACACCCGCTTCGTCTCGCGCTACATCGACGTGCCGAACGATGCGCTGTTCCCGTTCGGCTACGGATTGAGCTACAGCAGCTTTGCCTATTCCGACGTGCACGTCTCGCGCCGCACGTTGCCGGTGGCCGAGGCCAACCGGCCGGACGCCAGGCCGCTGCTGACCGTGACCGCCACGCTGACCAATACCGGCGGACGCGAAGCCACCGAGGTCGCCCAGCTTTACGTGCGCAACCTCGGTGCCAGCGTCGAGCAGCCGGTGCGCAGCCTGAAGGGTTTTCAGCGCGTCACGCTCAAGCCGGGCGAGTCACGGCAGCTGCGCTTCGAGCTGGGCTTCCCGGAACTGTCCTTCTACGACGTGCGCAGTCGCCAGGTCGTGGAGCCCACGCACTACACGGTGTGGGTCGGCGGCAGCTCGCAGGCGACGGAGCAGGCGGAGTTCGACGTCACGCGATAGACGGCTGCCGGTTGCCAAGCCGGCGGTTCCGCCCCGATCAGCCGTCGTGTTTTTCCCGAAACGCGGCCTCTCCGGCTTCCGACACCTTGTCCCATTCCGGGTCGATCGCGGCGCCGGGGACGTAAAGCTCGTGCCAGTTCCACCACTTGTACGGCCGGGTCTGCGGATAGCCTTCCGGCGAGTCCTCCCACGATTCCTGGCGCCCCAGCGCCGTCATGTCGAGGTAGCTCCAGACGGTGCCCATCGCCTCGTCGCCGCGGCCGTTGATGAAGTAGGTGCGGAACACGCGGTCGCCGTCGCGGACGAACGCGTTGTGTCCATGCCACTCGTCCACGCCGAAGTCGGCGTCGAAGCTGTCGGTGATCGTGTACCACGGGATTTTTTCCCAACCCATCCGCGTCTTCAGGCGCGCGATGTCGGCCTGTGGCGCGCGCGAGGCATACACAAGCGTCGTGTCGCGTGCGTTCAAGTGGGCGAGATGGGACACCTGATCCGCTCCCAGGGAACAGCCGATGCAGGCATGCTCCGGCCAGCCATGCACGCCCGGCTCGAAGAAGGCGCGGTAGACGATCAGCTGACGGCGGCCCGCGAACAGGTCGAGCAGGCTTGCCTTGCCATCGGGCCCTTCGAACGCATAGGACTTTTCCACCGCCATCCACGGCATGCGTCGTCGCTCGGCGGCCAGCGCGTCACGGGCGCGGGTCATGGCCTTCTCCCTGACGAGAAGCTGCTCACGCGCGGCCTCCCATGCTTGCGGCGGCACCACCGGTGGCGTGTTCATGGCGCGGCGTCCTTCCTTCCGGCCATCCTCGGTTGATTTGTTCGTGGTCATCGCAGCCTCCGGATGAGAGCGATCTCTCGCGTGTTCGGGCTGGGACGCCGTAGCGTTCACGGCCGATCGCTCGCTGTGGGTGATGGACCCCGTTTTACCGCCGGACGTCGAACGGCGGGAGTGACAAGTGTGGCGGGATTCATGCGTGTGGCCGCTGAAAGCCCCAGGCCAACGGGCCGCTTGCGATTGCCTGGATCCAGCCGCCGGGCGGAAGTTCTGATATGTTGGCCCCGGGAAGCGCGTTTGCATGTCCATTCGCATTTATCCGGCGGGAGGTCAGCCACATGGGGCACGACAAGTCACGCTCGAGCGTTTCGGTCGGCACGGTCGACTGGAATGATCCGAATCTGGATGCGCTGCTGCAGAAAGTCGACGGCTGGAGGCTCGACAACCGCAGCGACCAGCCGCCGCAGGAAGTGCAGATTCATATCAGCTCCGGATGGACGGCCAATTCCGTCGTCAGCAAGCCTGCGCAGCTGATTTCGATGGACGAGCAAACCATGGTGCTGGTGACCCGGTTTCCGGTTCCGCAGGGCGACCACGTGCGCGTTGACAGCCAGCATGCGGACGGCACGCGTACCGTGTGGGGCTGGATCGTCGAAGGACGCGAGGGTCACCGCGTCGAGGATCGCGAGCACGGCCTGTTCCTGAACAAGTTGCGCATCGGCTGACGACATAACCGCCGGTCCCGACGTCGCGACAAGGGGCTACTTCCCGCGCGCCAGCTCCTCTTCCACCGCGCTGAACGCGGAGCGCCCGCCAAGCCGTTGATCCGGCATGCCGGTCGCGAACCAGACGACGCCGGTGCCATGCTCGCGATCCACCCACAGTCCCGCTTGAAGGCCGTAGGCGGAACCGGAATGCCCGATGCGTTCGATGCCGTCGCCGAACGGATCGTCGTGACAGCCCGTGGCCGGCGTGGCCAGGGTTTGCACGGCCATGCCGTAACGGCAGAAGAAACCCTTGCCGCGGTCGTCGGTGTCTTCCTCGTAGGTCAGGCCGTCGCCGTCGTGGTACCGCCAGAGTGGAGTGGCCAGCGCCTGCACGGAGACGGGCGTCAGCAGTTGCACGCCGTCGATGCGGCCGTTGTCCAGCAGCAGCCGCCCGATGCGCGCGAGGCCATTGGCCGAGATGCGCAGGCCGCCCTGCGGCGAGAACAGTGCGCCGTTCTCGCCTGCACGCCATTGCGCGAGGTTGCAGCTGCCGTCCTGGGCGGGAACCACCGGGCAGTCCGGTTTGCGGCCGTGGTTGTCGTCCTTCGCCGGCTTGCCGTCGGCGTCATACAGCACCACCGCACGCGCAGCGGTTGCCTCGCTGCACGTGTCCCAGTTGAAGCATCCGTCGATGTTCAGCGGCTTCAACACCAGGCGCTGCATCAGCCGGTCGAAGCGCTCGCCGGTGGCATGCTCCATCACCTGGGCCACCAACGGGAAGTTGAGGTTGGTGTAGCGAAAATACGTTCCCGGCGCGTGTTGCGTGTCCCAGGCACGCGGATCCTTGAGGATGTCGCGCAACTGTTCGCCCAACGGCGTCTGCCAGTAGCCGGCGGCGTCGGTAAGGCTGGAGCGGTGCGACATCAGCAGGCGCAGCGTGATGGGCGTGTCGGGGAAGGCCGGATTGCGCAGCGGCCAGCCCAGTTGCCCGGAGACGTCGGCATCCAGGTTGAGCTTTCCAGCCTCCACCAGACGCATCACGCCGATGGCGGTGACCAGCTTGGAGATCGAGGCGATGCGCACCGGGTCGTCGGCGGTGACCTTGCGTCCGTCGGCTTTGTCGGCGAAGCCATGGACCTGGGTCGACGTGATGCCGTCGCGGTCGAAGCCGACACGGACGGTGGCGACGGGGCCGCCTGCCCGTGCCGTGCCGGCGAGAAGAAGCAGGCCGAGCAGACAGATGCTTCCGCCTTTGCGCATCCAGCGGGTGCTCATGGGTATCGCCTCCGACATGGGGTCTGCCGGCATTCTAGTGATGGCGGCATGTTCCTGGTTTTCGGTTTTCGCGATGCACCGCATTCCACGGCCGGGAATGCGGACCCGTTACGGAAGGACGGCCGGTGTGCCGCGCGATCACGGCACCGCAGCGGTGACCACGATCTCGATTTTCCAGTTCGGCCTGGCCAGCTTCGCCTGCACCGTGGCACGCGCTGGCGTAGCGCCCTGGGGTACCCATTTGTCCCAGGCTTCGTTCATGCCGGCGAAATCGGCCATGTCGGCCAGGAAGATTTCCGCGCGCAGGATGTTGGTCTTGTCGGTCATGGCCAGCTTCAACAGGTCATCGATGGCATGGAGCACTTGCTCGGTCTGACCGACGATATCGGCGCTGGTGTCCTCGGCTACCTGCCCGGCGAGATACGCCACGCCGTTGTGGATGGTCATTTCGGACATGCGGGGGCCGCTATCGAAACGCTGGATCATGGGGTGGCTTCCTGTGGGGATATCACCGTCATTGTTACCAGAAACGAAGGGGACAGGGGCACTTTCCATGCGGGTTGGATATCCCTGCACCTCGCATGCAGCTCAAGAGGGCGGTGCGCGCATCAATGCCATATGCGCTTGCCGCCCGCGCTGGCAGGGTTCATCTCGACGCTCAAGGTGAAGGTGCGCTGTTCGTTCGGCAGCATGGCGCCGACGCCAACCAGCTTGCGCGCGATCTCCTCGCCGCGTTCGTTGCGGATGGTCAGCACCATCGAGTATTCCCATGCACCGCTGTCGACGGGGTTGCGAAAGCTGCCTTCCACCCGCAGCGGCACGGATGCTGGCGCTTCGATCGCGCTGGCTGGCTCGCTGAAGCGCAACTTGTGGCGGCAGGCGGGGCACACGCCCGCACTTTCCAGGATGGTCTCCCGGCAGTGCGGACAGATGCGCGTCGCTCCGGCCGCGCCCGGATGTGCGGTGGTCACGAAATTGTGCCGTTGTGTCCGCTGGTCTTGTGTGCGCTGTTGCTGTCCTTGGCGTCGTCCCAGCCGAACTCGGCCTGGCCGCGCATGCGCGAACCCGCCGCCACGCTGAGCGACCCTGCCTTCAGGTCGCCGGTCAGCGCGCCACTTTGCTGCAGTTCCACGTGCGCCGCGGATTCGATGTTGCCGGTCAGTTCGCCCGCAATGGTGACCTTCTCGGCGCGCACGCTGCCGGTCACCCTGGCACCGGGCTCGATGGTGAGGTCGCCGCGCACGTTGACGTCGCCCTTGAAGTTGCCGGCGATGCGCACGTGGCCCTCACCTTCGATCTTGCCCTCGATGGTGATATCGGGCGCGATCAGCGATTCGGTCTTGGGCTTGCCCGGCGTGGGCATGGGCGTGGGCGTAGGGCGGAGTGCGGGCTGCACCGGCGTTTGCGCTTCGGGTTTGGTCTCCGGAATGCCGGGGCGTGCCAGGTCCGTGGCTTCGGGCGTTTCAGCGGCGGAGGTCTTGACGGATTCTTTCCACAGGGCCATGGCGGGACTCCGGTTCAGTCGGACGGAAGGTCAACCGTACCCCCCAAACGGTGCCCAAAACGGGGTCAGGTTCACTTACCCGGGCAAAAACGGGGTCACGTTCACGTCCCGTTAGCCATTGGCTACGAGCTTGAGCGTCCATTACGCGTGGGCGATCGTGCATGAGCGTGGCTAAAAAACTCCGAATCGGGCGGGGCGGAGGGAACGTTTCCATTCCCCTGGTCCTGCCTTGTGCGTGACGTGCAGGACCACGGCGGGGCAAAGCATCGGTGACAATTTCCCGGACCCGAGGCAGGCAGCATGACTAAAGGCCCATGAGTGCGAGGAGGCGGGGCGCTAGATTCGAAAGTTCTTGCGTTCAACCGCGCCAGGGGAAAGCCGTGATCAAGCGTTGCATGTGGGTGATGATGTGTCTGGGAATCAGCGGCATGGCCGCGGCGCAGGAGCCGGTGGACCTGGATATGGTCAGCCGCATTCGCCAGGAGGCTTTCCATCGTTCGCAGGTCATGGCCACATTCAGCCATCTGACCGAGAACATTGGTCCGCGTCTGACCAACTCGCCGCAGATGGCGCAGGCCAATGCCTGGACCCGCGAAAAGTTCAACGACTGGGGCCTGACCAACGTCCACGACGAAGCCTTCGACGACTTCGGCCGCGGCTGGGAATTCAGCGATGCCAGCGTGGAAATGCTCAGCCCGCGCACGCTGCCGTTGCATGCGCTGCCCAAGGCGTGGACGCCCGGCACCAACGGCCCGGTCGAGGGCGAGGTGATGGCGGTCGCCATCAAGACCCGCGCCGACCTTGAAAAGTACAAGGGCAAGCTGGCAGGCAAGATCCTGTTGCTGAACGAGGCACGCGAATACAAGCGCGGCGTCGAAGCGGATTCGCACCGCCACGGCGAGGCCGGCCTGGCCGAACTGCAGGCGTTCGCCGTGCCCAAGGATGTCGACAATGACCGCGCCAAGCGGATCAAGCGGTACACCGAGCGCCAGGAGTTGACCCGCGCCACCAACGAGTTCTTCGTCGCCGAAGGCGTGCTGGCCACCCTCAGCATCAGCGGCTGGGACAACGGCATCATCCGCGTCGGCGGCGGTGGCTCGCGCAAGGCCGGTGAATCGGTCGGCGTGCCGGAGCTGGCGATGGCGGCCGAGCACTACAACCAGCTGGCGCGCGCGGTCGAGCGCAAGCAGGCGGTGAAGCTGCGGGTGAACGTGAAGGCACGCTTCACCGACGAGGCCAACCGGCCCGGCTACAACACCGTGGCCGAGATCCCGGGCAGCGGCAGCAAGGCCGGCGAGATCGTCATGCTGGGCGCGCACATGGACTCCTGGCACACCGGTACCGGCGCGGCCGACAACGCCGCCGGCGTGGCGGTGATGATGGAGGCCATGCGCATCCTCAAGGCGGTGGGCGCCAAGCCCAAACGCACCATTCGCGTTGCGCTGTGGAGCGGCGAGGAGCAGGGCCTGATCGGTTCGCAGGCGTACGTGGCCAAGCACTTTGCCGCCTATCCGGAGCCCACCGATCCCGCGCAGAAGGCGCTGCCGGCGTCGCTGCGCGAATCGACCGGCGCGTTGCAGAAGAAGCGCGACTACGACCACTTCGCGGCCTACTTCAACATGGACAACGGCTCGGGCCGCTTCCGCGGCATCTATGCCCAGGAGAACCTGGCGGTGATGCCGATCTTCAAGGCCTGGCTGGAGCCGTTCCACGACGTCGGCGCCACCACCGTGGTCACCCGCAATACCGGCAGCACCGACCACATTTCCTTCGATCGCGTCGGCCTGCCGGGGTTCCAGTTCATCCAGGATCGTCTGGACTACTTCAGCAACGTCCATCACAGCAACCTGGACACCTGGGACCACGCCGAGCCGGAAGACCTGAAGCAGGCGGCGGCCATCGTCGCGTCCTTCGTCTACCACGCCGCCATGCGCGAGGAAAAACTGCCGCGCAAGCCGCTGCTGGAAGGCTGATTCCCGGTGGGACGACACCGGCGGGCGGGTAGTATGTAAGCTCCATATCGGCCCTCTCCTCTGCTCGAGGGAGGGCCAATATCTTTCTCGAGGTAGCTTGCTCACCGTTGGCGCTTCAAGTCTTGCGTGGAGATTTCGAGCATGACGTTTCCGTCGGTCTTTACCGCTGCTTTCGCGTTTCTAGCCAGCATGGCCGGCCCGCTGCATGCCACGGGCCAGGCTGCGGCTTCCGCCTCCATCGCGGCGAGGCCCGTCGCCATCAATCCGCTCTACACCATGCCGCCGGCATCGGTCACTGCCGAGCAGGTCGCGTCCATGCAGCAGCTGTTGTCGGACTGGCCGCAACTGGGCCGCTACCGCGATGACAACGCGCAGCTCCCGGCGCCTGCGCCTGGCGGGACCCGTGTGGTGTTTTTCGGGGACTCCATCACGGATGCGTGGGGGCGTGCCAGGGGCACCCGTTTTTTCCCAGGGAAGCCGTACATCAACCGCGGCATATCGGGGCAGACGACCGCGCAGATGCTGCTGCGTTTCCGGCAGGATGTGATCGGGCTCCATCCCGCAGCGGTGGTCATACTGGCCGGCACCAACGACATCGCGGGCAATACGGGCCTCGCCACGTTGCCGATGATCGAGGACAACTTCCGTTCCATGACGGAACTGGCGCAGGCCCACCACATCCGGGTCATTCTCGCTTCCGTGCTGCCGGTCAGCGACTATCCCTGGCACCCGGGGTTGCAGCCGGCCAGCAAGGTCCGCGCGCTCAACGCATGGCTCAAGTCCTATGCGGCGTCGAATGGCGCCACCTATCTCGACTACTACAGCGCGCTGGCCAACGCGCAGGGTGGCATGGACTCCCGCCTCGCCAGCGACGGCGTGCACCCGACGCCGGCGGGTTACATGATCATGGCGCCGCTGGCCCAGCGGGCCATCGAACGGGCGCTGGCGAAGTAGCGATCGGCCCGGTGCGATGCAGCGCCATGGAAAGCCTTGCGGGCCGTTTGCTCCGGCAGCTGGTAACAGCGTGACGGGGCGGAGTTAGAGTCGACTTCCCGAAGAGAGGGACATGACCATGCGACGTCACCTGCAGGCACTGCTTGCCCTCGGCCTCGGCGGATCGATGATCCTTGGCAGCGCTTTCGCCGCGACGACCGAGGCCGCCGGGGAGGCGCTGGTGGGGCGGTGGGACATCGATATCCATACACCTGCAGGCGATCTTCCTTCCTGGCTCGAAATCCGCCGCTCCGGATCCCGGACGCTCGTCGGCCAGTTCGTGGGCGTGGTCGGCAGCGCGCGGCCGATCTCCCGCGTGGAGGTCGAAGGCGGCGAGCTGCGTTTCTCCCTGCCGCCGCAATGGGAGGACGGCAAGGATGATCTGTCGTTCCGGGGACGGTTGCACGGCGACACGATCACCGGCTCGATGACGTTTCCCGACCACCGGCGTTTCGACTGGAGCGCCCGTCGCGCACCGTCATTGCAGCGGCCGACGGCGCCGGACTGGGCCAGGCCGATCCGCCTCTTCAACGGGACCGACCTGCGCGGCTGGCGCGCGCTGGGACAGTCCCGGTGGGAAGTTGCCGATGGCGTGCTGCGCAACACGGCCGGAGGCGCCAACCTGGTGACCGAGCGCAAGTTCGACGACTTCAAGCTGCACGTCGAGTTGCGCCTGCCCGCGGGCAGCAACAGCGGCGTGTACCTGCGGGGGCGCTACGAAGTGCAGATTGCCGACGCGCTGGGCGAGCCCCCGAGCGACCGTCTCGGCGCCGTGTACGGTTTCCTTGCGCCGAGCGAGGACGTGGCCAGGGGTCCGGATGCATGGCAGTCGCTGGACATCACCCTGATCGGGCGTAGGATCACCGTCATGCTCAACGGCAGGACGGTCATCTGCGACCGCGAGATCCCAGGCATCACCGGCGGCGCGCTCGACAGCGATGAAGGCGCGCCCGGGCCGCTGCTGCTGCAGGGTGACCACGGCCCGGTCGAGTTCCGCAACATCACGCTGACGCCTGCGCAATGAACTCCGCCGCCGATGCCACCACCACCTTCGACGCCATCGTCATCGGCTCCGGCATCTCCGGCGGCTGGGCGGCGAAGGAGCTGTGCGACAAGGGCCTGAAGACGCTGGTGCTGGAACGCGGCCGCAACGTCACCCACGTCAAGGACTATCCCACCGCGAACCTGGCTCCCTGGCAGCTTCCGCACCGCGGCGCGCTGACGCGCAAGCTCGTGCAGGAAAACCCGGTCATGAGCAAGATCGCCGCCGAGGACGTGGTGCACTTCTTCGTCAAGGACGCCGAGCATCCCTACGTGCAGGAGCGGCCGTTCGACTGGATCCGCGGCTACCAGGTGGGCGGCAAGTCGATCATGTGGGGGCGCGCCTGCCAGCGCTGGAGCCGGTACGAGTTCGAGGCGCCGGAGCGCGACGGCTACGGCATCGCCTGGCCGATCGGCTACGACGACATCGCCCCGTGGTACTCGCACGTGGAGAAATTCATCGGTGTGTGCGGGACGCGCGACGGGATCGAGTCGATGCCCGACGGGGAGTTCCTGCCGCCGTTCGACTTCAATTGCGTCGAGCAGCACATGAGCGACAGGATCCGCGCGCACTACGGCAATCGCCACGTGGTGCACGGCCGCTGGGCCCACCTCACCCGGCCGGAGCCGATCCATCTGCAACAGGGACGCAGCCGCTGCCTGGCGCGCAACCTGTGCTGGCGCGGGTGTCCCTTCGGCGCCTACTTCAGTTCGAACTCGTCGACGCTGCCGTGGGCGGAGAAAACCGGGAACCTGACGCTTCGTCCCGACGCCGTCGTGCATTCCATCATTTATGACGAACGCAGGAACAGGGCGACGGGAGTGCGGGTGATCGACGCGAACACCCATGCCGTCAGCGAGTATCGCGCCCGCATCGTCTTCGTCAACGCGTCGGCGCTGAACACGGTGCTGATCCTGTTCAACTCGGTCTCGGCCCGATTCCCGCACGGGCTCGGCAACGACAACGGCCTGCTCGGGAAATACGTGGCCTTCCAGAACTACCGCGCCTCCGGCAGGGGATTCATCGACGGTTTCGACGACAAGTACTACTTCGGCCGCAGGCCCTCGGAGTGCATCCTCGCCAACTTCCGCAACCTCGGGAAGCAGGAGATGGACTTCGTCGGCGGCTACACCACGTTCACCGGTGCGTATCGCGAGCGTGGCGCGGTCACGGCCGAGCAGGTCGGCGGCGCGTACAAGGATGCGCAGGCCCGGCCCGGGCCATGGAAGATCTACATGTACCTCCAGGGCGAGACGATTCCCAAGGAGGCGAACCACGTCCGCCTGCATGAAACGCAAAAGGACGAATGGGGCATGCCGCTGCTGGTCACCTCGGTGGGATACGACGACAACGACGAGAAGATGGTCCGCGACTGGCGCACGCAGGCCACCGAGATGCTCGGCGTCGCCGGATGCCGCGACATCGAGACGGTCGACAATCACTGGTCCCCGGGGCGCGACATCCACGAGATGGGCGGTTGCCGCATGGGGCGCGACCCGGAGACCTCGCTGCTCAACCGCTGGAACCAGCTGCATGCGTGCCCCAACGTCTTCGTCACCGACGGTGCGTGCATGACCTCCACCGGCAACCAGAGCCCGTCGCTTCTCTACATGGCCCTCACGGCCCGCGCGGTGAATCATGCCGTCGAGGAACTGGGGAGGCGGAACCTGTGAGCGATCGCGAGCCGATGATGTCGATGGCGATGACGCGGCGCGAGGCGATGAAGGCGCTGACCGTCCTGGTGGGCGGTGCGCTGATCGCGCCCGGCGTGCTGGCCGGCGGCTGGCGCGGCGGACGCGGGCCCGAAGACGAGCGCGATGACCAGGCGTTGCTCGAAGACATCGCCGATTCGCTCCTTCCGACGACCGCGGCCTCGCCGGGAGCGAAGGCCGCCGGTGTGGGTGCGACGATGGCCCTGCTGCTCGCCGACTGCATGGCCACGGACGTGCAGCAGCGGGTCTCGGATGGACTGCGGGCGTTCCGGGCGATCTGCCGGGAACGCGGCGGCGCCTTCGCCTCGCTGCCTCGGCCCGAACGCGAGCGGCTGCTTCGCGAGGTGGATGCCGTGGCGCGACAGGCCGGCGAATCGCACTGGTTCGTGGTCGTACGCGAGCTCGCGCTGCGGGTCTACTTCACGTCAGAGATCGGCATGACGCGGGCGATGCGCTACGTGGCCATTCCCGGGCGCTGGGAGGGATGCCTCCCACTTGCGCCCGGGCAGCCGGCGTGGGGTGGATAGCCAATGACCCCCTGGAAAATAAGGGGCCAACCTCACCCTTTCGGGTCCTTTTGCCGGTACGCTGCTGCTCGCCAACCTCGTGGGGGAGGTCCTATGAAAGCGCTCTATGCCATCCTGCTGGTCGCTGGCGTGATTCAGACCGCGCCGGCTCTTGCACGGTCGTCCACCGCTTCTCCCTTGCTCGGCAGCTGGGCTGTCGATGTCTCGCGTTTGCCGATTCCGCCGACGGCGCGACCGAAGAGCGTCACGATAACGTTCAGCGATGCGGGTGGGGGGAAGTGGACGACGCGTGTCGACATCGTCGACGCCAGTGGAGCGGTGAGCCACGCCGTAAGCAACGCCGCCCTCGATGGCACAGCCGCGTCCGTTAAGGACAGCATCGAGGCCGACACCGTCGCCTTGAAGCTGCCCGCGCCCAATGTCCTGGTCATGGACCTTGTGAAGAAAGGCATTCCGGCATCGACGCGCGTCTATACCGTCGCTGCGGACGGCAAGACGCTGACCGAGACCGCTGCCTATGCCGGGGGCAACGGCCTGCCGATGATGCGGACGAACTATTTCACGCGCGTCCGGTAGCCGACAAAGAATCAAAGAAAACCGGGTTCAGCACACGTCCGCGCGGCCGGTGACGTAGCGCAGGCCGCGCAGCAGGTGCGCACGGTAGATCGGGTCGGCATACAGCGCCGCGTCATGCCCCAGGCCGGTGTACCAGGCGCGGCCGCCCAGGCGGGTGTGACACCAGGCGATCGGGTGGTCGGTACCCATCTTGCCGCCCTGGTACCGGCTTTCGTCCACGGTAGCGATCACCTCGACGGTGCCGCGCGGGTCGCGGCGGTAGTTGTACAGCTCGTCGGTGACCTGCCAGTCCTGCGCCAGCGCGACGGCGTCGCCTTCGAAGCGCACCCGGGTGGTCTGCAGCCCCTGCGGATGGCTGTCGAACCAGGCGCCGACCAGACGGCCGTACCAGGGCCAGTCGTATTCGGTATCGGCGGCAGCGTGCACGCCCATGTAACCACCACCCTTGCCGACGTAGCGCTCGAACGCCGCCTGCTGGGCGTCGTCCAGCACATCGCCGGTGGTGCTGAGAAACACCACCGCATCGAAGCGGGCCAAGCTGGCGTCGTCGAACAGGGCAGGGTCCTCGCTGCGGGTCAGCGCGATCCCCTCCGCCTGCGCAAGCTCGCGCAGCGTCTGCACGCCGACCGGGATCGATGCGTGGCGATAACCCGTCGTGCGGGTGAACACCAGGATCCGCGGTGCGTGCCGCGAACTCACGGTTGCCCTTGCGCGGTCCGGCCGGCTCGCGGCGGGCGGCGTGCAGCCCGGCAGCAGCGCCGCGGCCAGCACCAGGATGGCGGTCAGGACCTGGCTCTTGTGCATGTTCCGAGTGTAGCAATCCAGCGGATGCCCGCCCAGGCGATCCCGACGGACAGAACACGGAACAAAAGTGCACCGCCGACGGAGCGTCACCTCGGTCGCGGCGCGCAGCACTCCCGCGTTTGAGCCCGGCTCACAGCGCCTGCAGCAACACCAGTTCCGACGAATCCGGCAGCGGCAGCGTTACCTCGACACCGGTGCGCATCAGCGCGCTGCCGCGGAGGACCTTGTCACCTGCGCTGCCGTCGTGGAAATGCAGGCGATAGCGCCGTTGCGGCTGCAGGCCTTTCAGCACGAAGGTATGCGACGTGTCGCCGCGATCGGTGCCGCGGAAGGCATACAGCACGCCCCTTCCGCGTGGGGCATCGATATATTCCATGCCGTCCCAGCCCTTGCCGTCCGGGCGCGGAGCGACGTGATACAGGTCGGCTTCGCGGATCAGCGGGCGCAGCACGGTCTTGTACAGGCGCAACTCCTCGATGGCGGTGTCGTGCTGCGAGCGGCTCCATTTCGTCGTATCCAGCATCAGCGTGAACCAGCCCATCATGCCGCTGCGCAGCATGTAGCGAAAATTCTCGATGCGCGGCGTCGGCCACTGCGCCACATAGGTTTCCAGCATCGCCGGAGGCAGCACGTGGCTGGCATCGTAGAAGGCCTGCCGGTTCGTCAGCGGATCATAGGCATCGACGATCGAGAAGTAGTCGCCCACCGAGGCGCTGCCGAAATCCACCATGCGTCCGCCGTCGTTGCAGATCTCCAGGAGCAGGCCGGGATGCTTGCGCCGCAGCGCACGGTAGATGTTCTCGTAGGCGCGCGCGGCGTGATAGCTGACGTCGGTGGAGTTGGGGCCGTCCTGCCACAGGAATCCCTGGTCCTCGTAGCGATGCACGTCCTTCGGATCGCAGGTCGCGTGCGGGTGGTCGGCGCGGTCGCAGCCCTGGGCGATGACGTAGCCGTCGTGTTCCAGCATGTCCAGGTGGTAGTCACGCACCATCCGATCCAGTTCGTTCGAGACCCAGCGGGCGGCGGCCGGCTGGCCGATGTCGATGGTGATGCCCTTGAACTCGCCGGGCTTCCAGCCCGGCGGCGGATCGGCGGTCAGCCAGTCGCGCGTGGCGGCATGGATGACGCTCATCGCCTCGGGCCGCGTGCTGTCGCCGGCCTGTGCCCAGTCCACCCACAGGCCGAATTTCAGGCCGTGCCGATGGGCATCGTCGGCAAGGGCGGCCAATCCGTGCGGAAACTTGGCCGGATCCGGCACCCAATCGCCGACGCCGCGAAACCAGCCCGCGTCGAGGTGGAACATCTCGAAACCCAAGGCGGCCGAATCGTCGATCATGCGCCGCGCCTGGCTCTCGTCAATCGCCATGCCGCTGCCCCAGCTGTTGTTGGTCAGCAGCGGATAGGCCGGGTCGCGCAACGTCCGCGGATCGTTCAGCACCCGACGGACCCAGCGCCGCAGCACATTGCCCGCGTCGTCGACGCTGCCGCGGCTGGCGCCGAGGAATACGGTGGGCGTGGTGAAGCTGGCGCCCGGCAGCAGCCGCGTGCGGAACGGGCCGGGTTCGGGATCGAGCCCGGCGCGGCCCTCGAGCATGTCGCCGCGCCGCTGCAATTGCATCGCGACGCGGCCGCTGAATTCCACGCCGAGATACCAGCCGGTCGTCGCCGTATCCGCCGGCGATCGCACCAGCATGTACGGAATGATCTCGCGGGGCTCACCCTTGGGCGGATGCGCATAGCTGCTCGATGTGCCGCGCCAGCGATAGCCCTCGGCGACATCCTGCAGGTGGGTGCCGACGGGCGGCGCCTCGCCGGCGCCCTTGTCGATCCACAGTTGCTGCAGCGCCCGGTTCGCCGCCACCTTCCAGCCGAAGCGAAAGCTGTCCTGCAGCGGAATCCATAGTTCCTGCGCGGTCCGGTTCTCGATCCGTATCGAGTGTTCGAGCGGCCCGTGCGGTGCACGCGCGTGCCACTCCCAGGTCAGCCGCAGGTGCGGATGTCCCGTCTCGTACACCAGGCTCACCGAATCCGCTCGCACGCGGCTGGCTGCGCGATTGAATCGCCAATGCAGCGGCGCTTCCTTGCCATTCACGCGGGCCCGGTCGATCAGCGTGACAGCGACGGTGCCGGTCCACGCCGGCCCCGTATCCCCGGACAGACGAAGCAAGCGCGGCGCCGACGGCCCGGCCTGCAAGACAAGATGCGTATCGAGATTGCCGACGTGCAGGAGGGCATCCGCGAGCGCGCCCATCGGCAACAGCGTCGCGGCCAGCCACATGCCGGCGATGATCGCCTTGCGATGCGCCGACTTCATTGCTGCGGATACCCCGTGCGTCGAAGGTCTGTCGGGGACGGCGATGCCATCAAGTCTGGAAAACTACCATAAGGCGATTGCAGGCCCTTTGGCTTTCTCCGGCTTAGTTGCCGGCATCGCATCGATGCAGCCATGCCGGCGCGGAGCCACCGGCACGGACGGTCGCTCGATGGGCGTGACCCCGTTGCATACATAGCACACCAATGTATAGTGTGGCCATGTATCCGCGAATGAGTCCATCCGCACCGCGCAACACGGGACCTCCATGGCGATCAACAAGGACCTGATAGCCGCCTCTTCGACCCCGATCGTGCTGGCGATCCTGGCCGAGGGGGACAGCTACGGCTACGCGATCATCCAGCGCGTCCGGGAATTGTCGGGCGGACACATGGAGTGGACGGACGGCATGCTCTACCCCGTGCTGCATCGGCTCGAGCGGCTCGGCCAGATCGAGGCGCGATGGGAAATCGCCGAGAGCGGCCGTCGTCGCAAGTACTACCGGATCACAGCCGCCGGCCGGGACCAGCTCGCGGAGGAACGCCGGCAATGGCAGGCGGTGGACGCGACCTTACGGTCCATCTGGAAGGCGCTCTCCGTCGCCGGTCCGGTGATCCGCCCGGCATCTGCCGCGTTATCGCCACAAGGAGCCTGACCATGGCCGCCTCGGATCACGCATCGCTCGAAGCGCAGATCGACCAGTGGCGCAACTACCTGCACCGCCGGCAGGCGATCCACGCCGTCGACGTCGCGGAGCTGGAAGACCATCTGCGCGAGCAGGTCGCGGTTCTGGTCGACGCGGGGCTCGCCACCGACGAAGCGTTCCTGGTGGCGGTCAAGCGCATGGGCGACCTCGACGCTCTCTCGCGCGAGTTCGCGCGCGAGCATTCGGAGCGCCTGTGGAAGCAGCTCGTCGTCGTCCCGTCGGAAGCCGATGGTCCGCGGGCGCGCACTCGAACGGATGCCATCGTCGCTTTCGGGCTCGCGCTGGCGGCGGCCGTGGCGATCAAGCTGCCGGTGCTCTTCGGGCTGCAGCTGGAACAGGACGTCGGCTTCTACGCCCGCAACCTCAGCCTGTTCGTGCTGCCTTTCCTGGCCGGTTATTTCGTGTGGAAACGGCAGCTCGGCACGAAGACGCTGTCCTGGCTGGCTGCGGCATTCGTTGCTGCGGCGGTCTTCGCCAACGTCTATCCTTTCATGCCGGGCGGCGCCAGCGAGAGGCTGGCGGCGCTGCACCTGCCGATCGCGCTGTGGCTGGCGGTGGGGATCGTGTACGCCGGCGGCCGCTGGCGTCAGGGGAGCGGGCGCATGGACTTCATTCGCTTCTCGGGCGAGCTGTTCATCTACTACGTCCTGATCGCCCTTGGCGGCGCCGTGCTCACGGCGTTCATGGTGATGATGTTCGAGGCGATCGGGGTCAAGGCCGAGCCTTTCTTCAGCGCCTGGCTGTTGCCGTGCGGGGCGGCCGCGGCCGTGCTGGTCGCCGCGTGGCTGGTGGAGGCCAAGCAGAGCGTGATCGAGAACATGGCACCCGTGTTGACTCGCCTGTTCACGCCGATCTTCGCCGCCGTGCTGGCGGTGTTCCTGGGGACCGTGCTGTGGACCGGGCACGGCGTCGACATCGAGCGGAACGTGCTGATCGCCTTCGACCTGCTGCTCGTCCTGGTCCTCGGCCTGCTGCTCTATTCGGTCTCCGCCCGCGACCCGCAGTCGCCTCCCGGCGCCTTCGACGTGGTGCAGGTCGTGCTCGTGGTCGGCGCGTTGCTGGCGAATGCGCTCGCGCTATGGGCCATCGCCGCGCGCATCAACGAATTCGGATTCACGCCGAATCGCGTGGCCGCGCTGGGAGAGAACGTGATTCTCCTGGCCAATCTGGCATGGTCCGCCGTGCTCTACATCCGCTTTCTGCGAGGCCGCGGATCATTCGCGCGCCTTGAGCGGTGGCAGACGGATTACCTGCCGATCTATGCCGCGTGGGCGATGGTCGTCGTGATCGTCTTTCCGCCGCTGTTCCGATACATCTGACCGGGTACGGCCAACCGGCATCCGGAACAACCTGCTTGCCTATCGGTCCGCCGCGGCTCGCCTCGGCCGGCGAACCGCGCGCACCTTCGCGCTGTTTCCGCCGCCGCAGAAGAATTGATCGCCGCCATCGGAATCGAGCCCCGACACGCCGACGCCGGGTGGCATCTCCAGACTCTCCAGAACCTTTCCGGTTCGAGGGTCGACCCGCCTCAACTCGCTTTCGTCGCTTTCCCAGGTGCCGTGCCAGAGTTCGCCGTCGACCCAGGTGACCCCGGTGACGAAGCGGTTGGACTCGATGGTGCGAAGAATCGCCCCGGTCAGGGGATCGATCTGATGGATTTTCCGGTCCCGGTATTGCCCCACCCACAGCGTCCCTTCGGCCCACGCGAGTCCCGAGTCGCCGCCACCGCCGGGCGCCGGGATCGTGGCGAGCACGCGGCCGGTCTGCGGGTCGATCTTCTGGATGCGATCCTCGGCAAGCTGGAACAGGTGCTCGCCGTCGAAGGCGGTTCCCGCATGTGCGGCGACGTCGATCGAGTCCAGCGGCTTCCCGCTCGCCGGATCGAAGGCATTCAGCCTGTCGCCGGACGCAAACCAGACGTTGTGGCCGTCGTAGGTGACGCCATGCACGTTGTCGGCACCGGGAAAGGGGCCGTACTCACGGAAGACTTCGGCTTTTGTTCGATGCATGTTTCCATCCTAGTCGCCCGGCAGCGGGGCGGGGAGTAACAAGGTGGTCGCGAATCCCGGCACCGGCGGGGTCGTCCAGCGGCGCGCCCGTGCATGACCGAACGACTGCACCTTGCCTGCAGCCGCCAACGCGTCGAGTGCCCGCTGCACGGTACGCTGGCTGGCGCCGAGGGCAAGCGCCAGGGCCGAGCTCGACCACGACTCGCCGTCGGCGAGCAGGGCGAGCACCGTCGCATGCTTCTCCTCGACCGGCCGGGCCAGCACGACGACTTCGCGTGCATGGCGCGGCACCAGCACGAACCCCCGCTTCGTCGCGTTCACTTCGGCCAGCGGGCGCAGCTCGGCGCGCAGCCGCCCGATTTCGACACGCAAGCGTGCGCGATGCGATTCGTCGGCGAGCTTCAAGCGGAATGCGTGCGCGACGAGCGCGTCCCTGGGCACGTCCTGCGGCCACGCTTCGCCCAGCGCGCGGGCGAGCGTGAACAGCACCGGGCGCTTCGCGAGCGGGATCGTCGTGCCCGCATGGCGCACGGCGTGGCGGCAGGCATCCACGACGAAGGCATTCGATGCCAGCAGCGCTTCGACCTCCGCGAGCCGGAGGAATCGTTCCCCGCCACTTGCGACCAGGCGCGCGGCGGGCGTGTCCAGGACCAAGAAGGCGTTTTCGACCTCTGCCGTCAGCGCGGGAATGCGTGCATGTTGCGCGGCACGCGCGGCCCGGGTGAGTGCCGCACGCGCGGCCTTCGTCTGCAGGCGCCGCAACCCGATCCCTGCCGCCACCAGTTCGTGGACGGCTTGCAACGCAGGCGACAGGGACGTGGGATCGAGCCCGCCGAGCATGCGTTCGGCTTCGTCGAGGTACCCGATCAGCAGGAGGCGCCGGACTTCGAGATAGCGCGCGTGCGCGGCGTTCACCCGATCGCCGTGTTCTTCGAGCGTCGCCCGCGCGGCGTCGAGCGCCTTCGCAGGCCAACCCAGTTCGCGCGAGGCCAGTGCGATCTCGGCTTCGGCGACGACGCATCGCGCGCGCGCCACGGCTTCCTTCGCACCGAAGGCACGCGCCGCTTTTCGCAGCAGCGCCTTCGCCCGAACCAGATCGCCGAGCTGCGCCATCGCGATGCCTCGCAGCGCGAGGCCGGGCGGATCGTCGCGCAGGGCGACCCGCTTCAGTGCGCCGAGGGGGTCGCCTGCGGCGAGTGCGCGCGCGGCGGCGGTGATCAGCGAGTCCACGGGAACGAGCTCATGTCAATCGCGCCACACTTGTCACTCCCGCCGCTGGAAACCCGGTGCCTAATCTAGCGCATGACCGACGACCGCCGGGTCGTCTCCAGGCGGAGATAGCAGCGATGACCAAGCACATGACCGGAACGCGGCAGGAATGGCTCGCCGCGCGGATGGCGCTACTCGATGCGGAGAAGGAGCACACGCGGCGCAGCGACGAGCTGGCGCGGCGGCGGCAGGCGCTGCCGTGGGTCCGGATCGACAAGGCGTACCACTTCGACACCGACGCAGGGAGCGCCTCGCTGGAGGACCTCTTCCAGGGGCACTCGCAGCTCCTCGTCTACCACTTCATGTTCGGGCCCGACTACACGGCGGGGTGTCCGTCCTGCTCGATGATCGCCGACGGCTTCAACGGCTTCGCCGTCCACCTGGCCAACCACGACGTCGCGCTGACGGCGGTGTCGCGCGCGCCGCTCGCCAAGCTGCAAGCGTACAAGCGGCGCATGGGCTGGGCGTTCCCGTGGGCGTCATCGCACGGCGGCGACTTCAACTACGACTTCAACGTTTCGATCACCGAAGCGCAGCAGCGCGCAGGCGGCGTCGAATACAACTACCGGCGCGGCGGCCACCCGATCGTCGCCGCCGAACTCCCGGAACCGGTGCACGAGTTTGCGGCCACCTGCGGCACGGATGCAGCCACCTACGTGCGCGACCGCCCAGGCATGAGCGCCTTCGTGCTCGAGGACGGCGCGATCTATCACACCTACTCCACCTACGCGCGCGGCCTGGACGGCCTGTGGGGCGCGTACCAGTGGCTCGACCGCGCGCCGCTGGGGCGCAACGAGGCGGGCATCTGGTGGCGCCGCCACGACGAATACGCCACACGCTGAGCCCGGCCATGGATATCGTCGGTGCAACCGGAGGTGTGGATGTCTCGCGCGGCATGGCCATCGAGCAAGCTTCGCGGCGAATCTTCTTCGGCGTGGCGACGCTGCTGTTCGCCGCCAGCGCCGCGGTGACGATCGCCCGCTGCACGTCCATGTCGACGATGGGCGGGATGCCGATGCCCGGCGGCTGGACGATGTCGATGACGTGGATGCGGATGCCGGGGCAGACCTGGCCCAGCGCCACGGCGGCGTTTCTGGGCATGTGGGTGGTGATGATGGTGGCGATGATGCTGCCATCCCTGGCCCAGGTGCTGTGGCGCTGCCGCCAGGCCATCGGCAGGACGGGCAACGCGCGTCCCGGTCGTCTGGCCACGATCGTGGGTGTGGGTTACTTCGCGGTCTGGACAGTATTCGGCATGGCTGCTTTTGCCTTGGGCGCCGCGCTGGCGACGATCGAGATGCAGCAGCCGGCGCTGGCGCGCGGCGTGCCGATCGCCGTCGGCGGGGTGGTCCTTATCGCCGGCGCCCTTCAGTTCACTGCGTGGAAAGCGCGTCAGCTGGCCTGCTGCCGGAATGCGCCGGGGCACGACCGCAGGTTGCCGGTCAACGTCGGCATGGCCTGGCGTCTCGGCCTGCGCCTTGGCTTCCACTGCAATCTCTGTTGCGCCGGTTCGACCGCGGTCCTCCTGGTCATTGGGGTCATGGACCTGCAGGCGATGGCCGCCGTGACGGCGGCGATCACGCTCGAGCGTCTCGCACCGGCCGGTGAGCGCGTTGCGCGGGCCAGCGGGGCCGTCGCCATCGGAGCAGGGCTGTTCGTGATCGCGAGCCATGCCTTTGCCTTTACGTGGTAGGCGATTGCCACCACCGTCTTGCCGGTATTCTTCTGCGCGTTCTGCCATTCGTCCACGCGTCGCGCCGTGGTGCTAAGTTGAAGGGACCCTTGGTCTGGTTGCCGGAGTCCCGCATGTTCGTTCCCTTTTTCGCCGCATTGCCGGCGGGCGCGCGCCGCACGATGGTGCGTCTTGTCCTGGCCGTATCGATGGTGTTTGCGGCAGGTGTCGCGGGCGCGCAGGAGATGCGCAGCGCCCAGGTACCGCCGCCGCAGGACGTGCCGTACCCCGGCACGATCGCTCTGCACGTCGATGCCAGCGACACCGCGCAGGGCATCTTTCGCGTGCACGAGACGATTCCGGTGCAGGCCGGCGCGTTGACCTTGCTGTACCCGCAGTGGATTCCCGGCGACCACTCGCCGACCGGCCCGATTGCCATGCTCGCCGGCCTCACGCTCAGCGCCGGCGGCAAGCCGCTGGCATGGACGCGCGACAAGTACGACGTATACGCGTTCCATCTCGACGTGCCCGCAGGGGTGTCACGCATCGATGCGGAGTTCCAGTACCTGTCGCCCCGCGACGGCGGGTTCGAGATCACCGACCGCATGATGGACATGGAGTGGAGCAAGGTGGCGCTGTATCCGGCCGGCCATTTCACGCGCGGCATCACCTTCGCGCCCAGCGTGACGCTGGCGCATGGCTGGCAGCTCGGCACCGCACTGGAGACGAGCTCGCAGTCGGGGGACACCACCACCTTCAAGCCGGTGACCTTCAACAACCT
Source organism: Rhodanobacter soli (assembly GCF_040548735.1). NCBI lineage: Bacteria > Pseudomonadati > Pseudomonadota > Gammaproteobacteria > Lysobacterales > Rhodanobacteraceae > Rhodanobacter > Rhodanobacter soli. The sequence goes on from NZ_JBEPSD010000002.1 coordinate 259,588, forward strand.
GGTCGATTCGCCGATCTACGCCGGCCAGTACTTCAAGCGTGTCGATCTCACGCCGCCCGGCGGGGCGCCGGTGCATCTGGACGTCGTCGCCGACGCGCCGAAGTACCTGGCCATGACGCCCGAACAGGTGAACGTGCATCGCGCGCTGGCGGTGCAGGCGACCAAACTGTTCGGCTCGCACCATTACGACCACTACGACTTCCTGTTCTCGCTGTCGGACCAGTTGGGCGGCAACGGCACGGAGCACCACCAGTCCAGCGAGGACGGCATGGATGCCGACTACTTCACCGCCTGGGACGACAACGCGCCGGGCCGCGACCTGCTGGCGCACGAGTACGCGCATTCGTGGAACGGCAAGTTCCGCCGTCCGGTCGACCTGTGGACGCCCAACTTCAACGTGCCGATGGGCGATTCGTTGCTGTGGGTGTACGAGGGGCAGACGCAGTACTGGGGCTACGTGCTGACCGCGCGCGCCGGCCTGTGGACGCCCGAACAGTTCCGCGACGCGCTGGCGATGGTGGCGGCCAACTACGACCGCAACCGCGAGGGCTTCCGGTGGCGCACGCTCGAGGACACCACCAACGACCCGACCGCCGCGCGCCGCTCGGGCCTGCCGTATCGCAGCTGGCAGATGAGCGAGGAGTACTACAGCGCCGGCCAGATGATGTGGCTGGAGGTGGACGCCAGGCTGCGCGCGCTGACGCACGACCGCAAGTCGCTGGACGATTTCGCGCGCGCGTTCTTCGGCGTCGACAACGGCAGCTACGTGACGAAAACCTACACCTTCGACGATGTGGTGGCGGCGTTGAACGACGTGGCCCCTTATGACTGGGCGGGTTTCCTGCGCGCGCACGTGGATGCGCGCAAGCCGCCGCTGCTGGACGGCATCGAGGGCACCGGCTGGAAACTGGTCTACACCGACAAGGAGAGCGCCTACGAGAAGCAGTACAACAGCCGGCCGCAATCCTCGCGCCACCTGTACAACTTCGCCTGGTCGATCGGCCTGACGATGGCCAAGGGTGGCCAGATCAACGACGTGCGCTGGGATGGCCCGGCGTTCAAGGCCGGAGTCAGCACGGGCGCCACCATTGTCGCCGTGAATGGCCAGGACTATTCCGGCGATGTGCTGAAGCAGGCGATCACGGCGGCCAGGACCGGCAAGGCACCGATCAAGCTCCTGCTGAAATACCAGGGCACCTATCGCACGGTGCCGGTGGATTACCACGAGGGCCTGCAGTACCCGCATCTGGTGCGCGTCAAGGGTACGCCCGATTACCTGAGCGAGATCATCACGGCGCGCAGGTAAAGGCGACCAGGCACGAGGGTTCGGCTACGGGTCGGGGGACTGAAGCTGGCGCCGTCACCCTGGCGTCAGCCGCAGCCCATCGCTGCGGCAGACGTCGATGTACGGAAGAAGCAGGATGCGTCCGCCGCGGAAGGTCACGCGGAGGTCGCGCAGGCATCCGCCGGCGGGGACATCGACGGTCATCGAGCTCAGTCCCCCTTGCAGCGGATCACCGAGTGCGACGTCGTGGAAGGCATCGCTGCCGTGAGGCGCGATGGCAAGCGCGATCACGCTGTCGAACGTGGCGTTCACGAGCTTGAAATGTCGCGTGGACTTGCGCCCGGCGTCGGCGTGGGCGGCGCTGGGCGCGGGTGCGGCGAGCATGCTGCCAGGCGCGATGGCGAGCAGGGCGGCGAAGGCGATGGCGCGGGTCGGACTCATGGCGTGGCTCCGGCGGGGAAGAAGTGTCGCCGGTGGCTTGCGCGCGGTATCGCGCACAAGCTCGGCAGCGTGATCTGGCCGGATCGGCAGTGCCCCGCGAAAGCTTTCCGGGACGAATCGTTGCGACGCGGTGGCGAATCGTAGAGACGCCGCGCATTTGCTTTTCAGCGTCGTGCACTGCGCCTAGGATGACCACTCCGACCTACGGGACACCCCGCGATGATGGTTCGCCTCGGCAATACCCGGATTGGCCTGGTCCGCTACCTCGGCCTATGGAGCGCCGTGGTGGTGGTGTTTGCGGTGCAGGAATTCATGCGCGACACGCTCACCGGCCATACCTGGTCGGCTTTCGATTACCTGCGCTGGTCGATGATCCAGTGGTACACGTGGGCTGCGCTTGCGCCGACGGTGTTTCGCCTGGCGGTGCGCTTTCCGATCCAGACACCGCTGCGCCTGGGCGGCCTTGGTGCGCAGCTGGTGGCCAGCGTGAACATGACCTTCCTGGCGCTGGTGATCGGCGCCGCGGTCTCGACGGTGTTCGAGCCGAGCGGGTTCGTCGAGCAGCTGCGGTTCTTCGTCAACCAGCATGCCGCCACGGGTCTGTTCACGTACTGGGCGCTCTTCGCGATCCAGCGGGCCATGCAGTTCCACGAGGAGAAAACGCGCCGCGAACTGGAAGCGAGCCGGCTGGCTTCGGAACTCGCGCAGTCGCGGCTGCAGGTGCTCAAGACGCAGCTGCAGCCGCATTTCCTGTTCAATACGCTGCACGCGGTCGCGACCCTGCTGCACGAGGACACGCTGTCGGCCGAGGACATGCTGCTGCGCCTGAGCGATCTGCTGCGTGCGTTCCTGGAGGACTACGACGGCCAGGAGATCAGCCTGCGGCGGGAGCTGGTGTTGCTGGATCTCTATCTCGGCATCCAGCGCACGCGCTTCAAGGATCGACTGACCACGCAGATCTACGTGGCTCCGGATACGCTGGATTGCGCCGTGCCCAGCCTGATCCTGCAGCCGATCGTGGAAAACGCCATCTCGCACGGGATCAGCCAGCGTGTCGGCGTGGACTGCATCGAGGTCGAAAGCCGGCGCGAGGGCGACAGCCTGTGCATCGACGTGCGCAATCGCAACAGCACGCTGGAGGACGGACCGGCCTCGGCGCCAGGGCACGGCATCGGTCTGTCGAACACGGAGCTGCGCCTGCGCGAGCTATATGGCGATGTGGCGCAAGTGCGTCTTGAGATGATCTGGCCGCAGGGTGTGGTCTGTCGGCTGCGCCTGCCGTTCCGCGAGATGTGTGAAGCGGACGACGCGCCCGAGGTCGCTTCCGCATGAGCATCGCCACCCTGGTCGTGGATGACGAGCCGATCGCGCGCCGTGCCGTCGTGCGCCTGCTGCGCGACGACCCCGACATCGAGCTGCTGGGCGAGTGCGGCGATGGCGCATCGGCGGTCGAGGCGATACGCAGCCAGTCGCCCGACCTGGTCTTCCTCGACATCCAGATGCCCGCGATCAACGGCATGGACGTGGTGGCGACCATCGGTGCGGGGCGCATGCCGATGACGGTGTTCGTCACCGCCTTCGAGCAGTATGCGGTGCGGGCGTTCGAAGCGAATGCGGTGGACTACCTGGTGAAACCGTTCAGCCGCGAGCGCTTCGCGGACACCCTGCGCCGGGTGAAGGCGCGGCTGTCCCTCGGCGAGGGCGTGAATGGGGCTGCCTCGGCGCGGATCCTGCAGGCGCTCGACGCATTGCGTCAGCGCCACGACTACCTGCAGCGCCTCCCGGTGCGTATCGACGAGCGCATCACCTTCATCGACGTCGACGACATCGTGTGGATCAAGGCCAACGGCAATACCGTGCAGATCCATCTTGCCGACGGCGTCCATGAAATGCGCGAGACTATGAGCGCACTCGCCGCACGCCTCGATTCGCGGCATTTTGCGCGCGTCCACCGCTCCGCCATCATCAACGTACGCCGCATCCAGGCCATCCACCCATGGTTCAACGGTTACCACGTGGTCACGATGGATACCGGCCAGAAGTTGCGCATGAGCCGCTACCAGCACGAAACTTTTCTGCGCCTGGTCCTGGCCGGGCGCAGGGACGAGAAACGGGACGGGGAAAAAAGTTGAATCCCGTCCGGCGCGACGGCTTCACGCTGCGGCCGGTTCTGTCGGCATGCTTGCCGGCAGCGACCACTTCGCACCCGACGAACCAGCACAGCGGATGGCCGCTGCGCTGCGCACGTTCAACGATTGCCGGCTCCGTTGTCCGCCGTTTCAGGCTTCGACCAGATTGCCGTCTTCGGTATCGGCGATGACGCGATTGCGCCCGGCGCGCTTGGCACGATAGAGCGCTGAATCGGCCTCCTTGCAAAGGCGTTGCAGCTCGTAGCCGGAGGTGTCGGTGGAAGCCAGGCCCACGCTGGCGGAAATCGATACGCCGCTGCCGTCCTGTTCCATCGGTGTCGTTCCGATGGCGATCCGGATGCGATTGGCGATGTCCAGTCCCTGCTTGCGGGAGCAGTCGTGCAGCAGGATGCCGAACTCCTCGCCGCCCAGGCGGCCAAACAGGTCGCTGGGGCGCAGGTGCTGCTGGCAGATGGCCACGGCAAGCTTCAGCACGACGTCGCCCATGGCATGGCCATAGGTATCGTTGACCCGCTTGAAGTGATCGAGGTCGATGGATATCAGGCAGGCGTGGCCGAGCTTCTTCTCCAGCAGGCGCAGGACACGACCGGCCTCAGTGATGAAGTGCTGGTGGTTCAGGATGCCGGTGAGCCCGTCGCGATGGGACAGTCGCATGAAGCGAAGCTGCGAGCGCTTGAGCCGGAACAGCCAGAGCACGATGGATGCCAGGATCACGAGCAACAGCGTGATATAAAGCCGGCTTGTCTCGACGGCCTTGGTGTCCAGTGCCTGTTGCAATCGCAGGATGTTGTTCTGCTTGCTCAGCTTTTCTGTTTCGAGCCTCTGCACAAGCATGTGTTGCTGGGCTACCTGGTAGGCCAGCGCCCTGGCGCTGACATCGTTGAGATAACCCTTGTCCTGGACGACATAGTGCTCGTAGTAGGCGAGCGCGGCGGCGCTGTGGCCCTGCTTCTTCTCGATCTGGTAGAGCAACTGATAGGCCACCATCAGCCATTCGCTGATGTCACCGGGGCGGCTCATGGCGACGGCGGAAAGCGCGGCTTTCCTGGCCTCGTTGTCGTTGCCCAGCTTGGCATGGGCCTGTGCCCGCTCCACCTGCGCCGACAGCATGTGGTCGTGGTACTGATTGGTGCGGACGCTGGGGCCGATCCTGTCGAGCAGCTCCATGGCCTTGCGCGGTTGATTTTCGTCCAGGTAGAGGCTGCTCAGAACCAACCAGGTGCTGTTGGTGGCGACGGGGCGCTGCGCCGCTGTGCAGACGTCGACGGTCTGTTGCAGTTTTGGGTCGGCGGAGGTCAGTTGCTTGCTGTTGTAAAGCGCCGCGATTTGCAGGTTGAGGGGAAGGCAACGGGTCTCGCCGGGAGGTATGGAATCCTCCATCATGCGTGCGTACTTGAGGGCGAGATCTGTTTGGCCAGAAAAATCCAGCATCTGCGAAAGATTCATCAGAACCAGGTAGCGAGCCCCTGGGTCCCTGATCTGAGGCAGCTCGGCTGTCAGGCGATTGGCCAGCGTAAAGGCCTCCTCATAACGCCGATTGATTCCCAAGTTGGTCAACAGCAGCGCAGATGCCTTGGCGACCAAGATCGCGCTATCGGCGTGATCGATTACCTTGTGAAGCTGGGTTTCGGATTTGGAGTAATTTCCCTCGAATGCGTTTTTCCACGCATCGAGATAACTAAAACGCCATCGCTCTTCCGGCGTCAGGTGAGGAACTTCATTATGGATTTGCGCAAGTATTTGCACAAACCGGGAGTGATCTTTCCTTTGCAGGCTTTCAGCCTGATCGAGAAGTATGGCTGGATCCGATGCGGACGTCGTGGCATGGCAATGAGGCACGAGTGATCCCATGGCCATGCTTATCATTACAGGCCATGACCAGAAGCGGCTGGGCAGCCGAAGCATGCTGGCTCGTTTAGGGATGCGGTGAGGATTTGCGGTGGTCGGAAGCCGGATTATCCAGTGGTTCGTTGTCATCCTGCTCTGGCTCATCTTCGTGAGCTGGACCAAGGGTACTTTGAGGCGGCGCTAGAGGTTTGCTGCCAAGCTCCTCGGATAACAGCATTCGGTCGCCGGACGCCACAGCAGCCTTGAGTGCACCAGATGCTTGTGCTTGTTCCAGCATGCCTGTCAAATCCTCGGCCGATGCATGGCGCAGCGAGGCATCCCGACCGATGGCCTCCAGCAATTCAATCGTGTCCGTCATGTGTTTCCCCCGTTTTGTGTGTTTGTCGTGCGACAAGCCGACAGCTTTGGCAAATTGGCGGTGTACGGCCATCAGCCATGATCAAGGCACGCTAACAGCCGTCGTCAGTGCCTACGCGTTCCATGATTGCCGTATTCACCGCAGAAAAATTCCCATCTCTTGGCGTTCCCCCACTTCACGCCGGCATGCCTTCCTTGCGCAACTTGTCCAATGCTTCCAGTCGCTCTCGCATGGCGATATTCGGCCGCAATGCCTGGGCCGGCGGTAGCACGACTGTTTCCTCGGCGGTCAATCCGACATTGGGAAGATCACGCAGGGCGACACGACGGATGCGCGGTTTCTCGATCGGTAACGTTGCCCCGCGGTAGATTATCACTTCATGGTCGAGCGGATAATCCAGGTTCAATAGATCCACTAGCACCTGCCGGTATTCGGGCCCGGTCTGGAAGCGCGTCAGCGACCAGTCGCCCACCAGCCCGACCTGCCACAGCACGAGGTAACCGAAGGGGTCGATGCGCCGTTCGTAGAAAAGGAGCTGGCTGGCCTCGAAGTGCTGACAGCCGAAGCGGCCCGGATCAATGCCCAGGTCGGCATAGAGGCAGTCCTCGGCGGAGATGCCAGGCTCCATGTGTGCTTCGAAGCCTTCCGCACGGGCAACTTCGATGACCTTGTGCGGCGACCAGGCAAAGATGCCGGGATGACCGTAGAACACTCCACAAACACGTTTGCCTGCACGCACCTCGGCCATCATCAGGTCGACCCACTGCCGATAGGTCTTCATTCGCGACTTGCCTTCGGCATAGTAGGGATGAAGGCTGCGTACATCCGGGTGCATGCGTTCCAGCCAGAGCTCCACGACGCCGTCGGAAAGCCCGGCAAACACCACGTCGGCCTGCTCGATGTGGCTGCGTGCCAATGGCGTGAGGTGGGACCCCAGGGTCATGCCCATGCCGACGCAGGCCAGGTTGCCGGGTCGCGCGTCGTTCGATGATGGAAGAGTTGGTGTGCTCACCGCTTGATAGTAGGGCAATTTTATGGTGCTGGAGTGCACCGGCGCGATCGTCTTCCGGCGGGGTAGGGTGGGCCAGGACCTTTCCCATCGTGGCCTGGAACTTGTCGGGGTTTGGGCGAGCAGGACCTCGGTCCTGCGGACCTATGGCGGCTTCGCCGACACGCGCGTATCGTATGCCGGCGCATATGTCAATATGCGTACTTGCGTGGACGCTCATCGGCGCGACCGATACCGGCGTCTCAGGGGACGCGGTCACCTATCAAACGAACGGGAGACCGATGATATGAAGACTCGACTGCTCATCGCAGTAATGGGCATGGCGTTCGCTACGTGCGCCTTGGGCGCCACTCCAACGACGCTCAAGCTGCAAAAAGGGGGCACCACGGTGCCAACGACCACGCCGGTAGGGGGCGCGCCGCTGACAACCCTGGAACAGGACCCGGCGATGACCGCCGGGGATGCCGATTCTGGCGATGGTGATGAACTCGGAGCACAGCCCGTGGTGAATCGCAGCATCGCCCGCGGTCACGCCGGCAGCAACCGGATCGGAAATGCCCGGCGTGCCAAGTCGAACCCCCAATTGCTGGGCGGCTTCGACGGCCTCAATTTCCACGACCAGCGTTACGCCAATGGCGGCAACCAGTTCTCGGTGGAACCGCCCGATCAGGGGTTGTGCGCCGGCAACGGATTCGTCATGGAAAGCGTCAACGACGTATTGGCGATCTATGACGGCTCCGGCAACGAACTCGTCGGCCCCGTCGATCTCAACACGTTCTACGGCTACCCCGCAGCGATCAATCGCACCACCGGTGCGTACGGGCCCAGCATCACCGACCCGTCCTGCTACTACGACGCAGGCACGCAGCGTTGGTTCCAGGTCGTGTTGACGCTCGATCGCATCGGCACGACGTCGTCCCTGGCCGGCACCAATCACCTGGACATCGCGGTCAGCCAGACTGCCAACCCCACCGGTGCCTGGAACATCTACCACCTGCCGGTGCAGAACAACGGCACCCAGGGCACCCCGGATCACGGTTGTACGGGTGGGTTCTGCCTGGGCGACTATCCCCACATCGGCGCTGACGCCCATGCGATCTTCCTGACCACCAACGAGTTCGCGCTGTTCGGCTCCGGCTTCTACGGCGCGCAGATCTACGCCATCTCCAAGCAGGCGCTGGCATCGGGTGCCGCCTCACCGAATGTGGTGCTGTTCAACGGCGGCGATCCGAGTGTTCCGGCGCCCGCGTTCACCGTCTGGCCGGCCATCTCGTCCGGGGGGCAGTATGTCGACACGCTGGGCGGAACCGAATACCTGCTCAGTTCGGACGCGGTGTTCTACGACTCGGGCATCTCGAACACGATCTGGCTGTGGTCGGTGTCGAACACGCAGGCCATCGACACCGCGCCCACGACCCTGGTGTTGGGCGTCTCGCCGCTGACCGTGCAGACCTATGCCGTGCCGAGCAGCCTGGCCCAGCAGAAGCCGGGCAGTGCACCCCTGCGCGATTGTTTTGCCCTGGCCGGTTGCGCACCGACGTATCTCGGCTACCCGAATATCGTCTACCCGACGCCACGCCCCATGGCGGTGAACGACTCGCGCATGCAGCAGGTGAGCTACGCCAACGGCAAACTGTGGGGCACGCTGGACACCGATGTCCTGCTGGCCAATGGCAGCCATGGCTCGGGCATCAACTACTTCGTCATCAATCCGAAGTCCGGCGGCGTTTCCGTCAATGGCACGCTGGCCTTGCCCGATGCGAATCTGACCTACGGCGCGGCGGCCGTCACGCAAAGCGGACGTGGCGTCATCGCGTTCACTGTCGTTGGCCCCAACGACCATCCGAGCGCCGGCTACGCCAGCCTGGATGCGAAGCTGGGCGCCGGCGATGTCCATGTCGCGGCAGCAGGCGCAGGCCCGTGGGACGGCTTTACCGGCATCCCTTACCTTGCCGGTGATCGGCCCCGTTGGGGCGACTACGGTGCGGCTGCGGCCGACGGCAACACGATCTGGACCGCCTCGGAGTACATCGCGCAGACGTGCACCCTGGCCGAATACCTGACGGCTCCATTGTTCCAGTGCGGCGGCACGCGCGCTGCACTCGGCAACTGGGCGACCCGCATCTCGGCGATCGGACTCTGAAATCGCGACAAAGCGCCAAATGACGGGCGTGATGGGTGGTGCCCATCGCGCCCGTTTTGCCTAGAGCCGGACCGGTTCGCAGCTGCCTTCCGGTCGGCCCTCTTCAGCGCCGTGTCGCCAGCACGCCGTCCAGCGCCAGCTGCGCCTTGAAGCCGGCCTTCTCCAGCCGTTTGGCCACCTCGCGCGGCACATCGCGGCCGCTGGTGAGCTTGTTCGGGCTGCCGGTGTAGTGGAACAGCCGGCCGCGCTTGCGCAGTACACGCGCCAGCTGGTCGTAGAAGGCCTGCGAGTACAGCTCGCCGGCGATGCCGAAGCGCGGCGGGTCGTGCAGCACGGCGTCCACCGAGGCGTCGGCGATCTGCGCGATCGCCTGCGACACGTCGGCATGGGCGAGTTGCAGGCGGCCGCCGCTGGCGGGCGCGCCCGGGTCAAGCTCATCAGGATCCGGCGACCATGGGTTGAGCGTGCGCAGCCACAGCACGTCGGCGTTCTTCTCGAACGAGTGGATGCGCGCGGCGCCGGCTTCCAGGCAGCACGCGGCGAAGTAGCCCAGGCCGCCGCAGGTATCCAGCACCACCTTGCCGTGCGGCTCGACCAGCGCCACCTTGTGGCGCGCATCCGCCACCGGCGACTCCTTCGCGGTGGGCAGCATCTTGATGCCGTCGATCTCGAACGTGGGCGCGCCCCATTCCGTGGGCACCAGTTTGATCAGCGAGCCGGCATAGCGCGACACCGGTGCGAACCCGTCGCCATCCCAGTAGTAAATCGTGCGGTCCTTCAGCGTGGGCGGATACGGGTAGCGCTGGTCCCGCCACTGCCAGGCGTCCGATTTCAGTGACGCGTGGCCGTTCGAGCGGCCAAGGTCGAGCGAACCGGACCATTCGCCTGTGCCGGCATCGCGTGCGGCCAACAGCGCCTGGGCGGTGGGCCGCGTGAGTATCGGGCCGGAATAATGTGGCACGTCGGGAATTCTCGTCAAAAACCGGGTGGATCATAACCTTGGCCGGAGCCCCGCACTGCCCGCGCGCGCAAACGCCATCCGAAGATGCGCCATCGAATGGCCTGTTTCCTTCAGAACTCTCCGGCGCGGCCGATAGCCATTGAGTCGCTCTGGGTGCCGGGATCCACACGCCGCCGCCTTCTGCGTTGCTTGCATCATCCCCGGGAGTCTTTGCGCAATGAACCGTTACAGCCCGCCTGCGCAGAAGCCAGCCAACCGTGTCGACTGGAACGATCCGCACCTGGAATCGCTGTTGCGAAAGACCGAGAAATGGAAGCTCGACAATCGCGGTGTCTATCCCGCGCAAGAGGTGCAGATCCATATCGGCTGGGGTGCTGCCGCCTGCAAGCCTGCGCTGCTGGTCTGGGAACGCGACCAGGCCATGGTGCTGGAAACCTGCTTCCCCATCGCGCAGGGCGAACACGTGCGAGTGGACTGCTACCTGGGCGAGGGCGTCCGCGTGGTGTGGGGAGTGGTCGTGGAAGGACGTGAAGGATACCGTGCCGAGGATCAGGCCAACGGTGTCCATGTGCACTGGCTGCATGTGCGCTGAGAGAGCCCATCGGCCAGGAGCCGATCTCGTTCGGCCCCTGGGCTCGGAACTCCGCGACTTGCCGCGGAGGGCGTGCCCGGCCTAGCCGGCCGAACTGACCACCTTGGCTGCCGGTGCGTGGCTGGCGGCTACGGACACCGGCACCTTCGTCGTCAGCATGGCGCCCATCGCCAGCAGGCAAACCAGGGCGCAAGCGCTGAACAGGGTCTGCAGCATCAAGGTTTCGAATTTCATGGTCGTTCTCCGGCTGTGAGGAAATGAAGCTTTCAAGAGGTGTATGGCAAGTGGCGTGCCAACGCTGCCAAAGCGTGGAAACCCGCATTTCCAGGCCATTCCCCGCCTGCTCCGGCCCAGGTTCGACTGTCCGCGGACGGTCGCCGCGTTGTCCGGACACCGCGTGCCGGACGGTGGTGCGGACATGGGCGTGCACAGGCGCCGGCGCGTGCCTGCAGGTCGGTCCCCGAGCATGGGCGGTCCCTGTTTCCGCGTTACCCTTGCCGCTCCCGTCGTCATGACTGTTTGGGGAGGTGGAACATGGCCGTTCTCGTGGGTTTTTCCGGCAGCCTGCGCAAGGGTTCGTTCAATGCCGCGCTGCTGCGTGCCGCCGGTGCGATGATGCCGGCCGACAGCCGGCTGGAGATCATGTCGATCGCCGCGTTCCCGCTGTACAACGGCGACGATGAAGCCGCGCATGGCGTTCCGGCTGCGGTCGCGGCGCTCAAGGAGGCGATCGCCGCGGCCGACGGCCTGCTGATCGCAACGCCGGAATACAACAACAGCATTCCCGGTGTGACCAAGAATGCGCTGGACTGGTTGACGCGACCGCCGGCCGACATTCCGCGCGTGTTCGCCGGCAAGCCGGTGGCGGTGATGGGTGCGTCGCCCGGCGGTTTCGGCACGATCCTTTCGCAGAACGCCTGGCTGCCGGTGTTGCGCACGCTCGGTGCGGAACTCTGGACCGGCGGTCGCCTGATGGTGTCGCGTGCGGGCAGCGTGTTCGATGCCGATGGCGCCATCGTCGATGCACGCACCCATGACTCGCTGCGCCAGTTCGTGGAGGGCTTCGTTGCTTTCGCGCAGGCCAACCCGGCGAGCACCGTCTAACCAGGAGGCCTTGCCGAGCGGCCCGCGGTTTGCGTGGGGCTCAGCCCCAGCACGCGGCGCACGCAGCGGGCCATGTGGCTCGGGTGTGCAAAGCCCGCCTCCGCGCAATCTCCGTCATGCTCCTGGCCGAAGGCGAGCTGCAGGCCGGGTCCCTCCATGGGTGTCGCGGCGGCGATGGAAGGACGGCGGCTTCACGGAAATTTGCCGGGCACGTTCGGTAGTACGCGTTACAAGAAGGCATGGAGTTCCGCCCGGCACGGGCGGTTCCGGAGGAATCCATGTTGGACCTGCTTTCCTATGCGGCGCGCGGACTGACCCAGGCATCGTGGATGGCCTGGCTGATCTACTTCGTGGTCATGACGCAGGCGACGATCACCGCCGTCACCTTGTACCTGCACCGCAGCCAGGCGCACCGCGGCGTCGATTTCCATCCGGCCGTCGCGCACGTCTTTCGCTTCTGGTGCTGGCTGACGACGGGCATGGTGACCCGGCAATGGATCGCCGTGCATCGCAAGCACCATGCGAAATGCGAGACCGCCGAGGATCCGCACAGCCCGCAGGTGTACGGCATCCGTGCGGTCCTGTGGCGCGGCGTGGATCTTTACAAGAAGGCTGCCGCGGATGCGGGCGACCTGGCGACCTACGGCGTCGGCGCGCCCGACGACTGGATCGAACGCCATCTCTACGCGCGCTGGTCGGCGGCGGGGCCGACCCTGCTGGCGCTGATCAGCCTTGGCCTGTTCGGCGTGGTCGGTATCGCGCTCTGGGCGCTGCAGATGGCGTGGATCCCGTTCTGGGCCGCCGGCGTCGTCAACGGCCTCGGCCACTGGTGCGGCTACCGCAATTTCGAGACGGCCGACACCTCGGCCAACCTGGTGCCGTGGGGGCTGATCGTGGGCGGCGAGGAACTGCACAACAACCACCATGCGTTTCCCAGCTCGGCGAAATTCTCGCAGCGCAGGTTCGAATTCGATGGCGGCTGGATGCTGATCTGCCTGCTGCGCCGGCTGGGCTTGGCGCAGGTGCGGCGGGTCGCGCCGGCACTCGGTTTCCGTGCCCACGTGGAGCAACCGGATGCGGAAACGGTCAAGGCGTTGCTGGCGCAGCGGTGCCGCATCCTGCATGACTACGTCGTCGGCGTGATCGCCCCGACCTTGCGCGCGGAACGCGCGGTCGATGGGCGGCTGCCACGCCGGCTGCGGCGGGGACTGGCGAGCGGAGGGCGCTGGCTGGACCCGGTATTGCGCGGGGAGCTCTCCGCGTTCCTGCACCAGCGTTTCCGGCTGTCCACCGTATGCGAGTTCCGTGCGCGACTCGCCGGGCTGACCGAACGCAACGGCCGTGACGCCCAGGCCCTGCTGGAAGAACTGAAGCGCTGGTGTGCGGAGGCGGAAATGAGCCAGGTCCGTGCGCTGGCCGATTTCGCCGCCCGCCTGAAAGGCTGTTGCATCGCCGGCAAGGAACGGGTCCATGCCGACCTGCTGGAATTCGCGCGCCCGTGATGCTTGGTAATGGCACCATGGACACCGCGTAGTTCATCCATGCGGGAGTAACGGCATGACCTTCTATCCGTTTGCGTTCTCGATCGCCAGCATGCTGCCGCTTGCGGTGGCCGCGTCATGAGCCGCCGGTTCGACGCCATCATCGTCGGCGCCGGCCAGGCCGGCCCGCCGCTGGCGAACCGGCTGACCCAGGCCGGCCGGTCGGTGGCGCTGGTCGAGCGCAAGCTGTTCGGCGGCACCTGCGTCAACACCGGCTGCATGCCGACCAAGACCCTGGTCGCCAGCGCGCGCGCCGCGCACATCGCCCGTCGCGCGGCCGATTTCGGCGTGGTGCTGACGGGCGAGGTGGGCATCGACATGGCCAAGGTGAAGTCGCGTGCCGATACCGTCATCGCCAACGCGCGCCACGGCGTGCGCTCGTGGCTGGACGGCATGGACGGCTGCACGGTGATCGAAGGCCATGCGCAGTTCGAGGATGCGCAAACCCTGCGCGTGGGTGACGAGCGACTCAGCGCGCCGCAGATCTTCCTGAATGTCGGCGGCCGTGCCGCGGTGCCGGACATGCCGGGCCTGCACGCGATTCCGTACCTCACCAACACCTCGATCCTGGGTCTGGACCGCGTGCCGGTGCATCTGCTGATCGTCGGCGGCAGCTACATCGGGCTGGAATACGCGCAGATGTACAGGCGCTTCGGCGCCCGCGTCACCGTGGTGGAAAAAGGCCCGTACCTGATCGGGCGCGAGGACGAGGACGTGTCGACGGCAGTGCGCGAGATCCTGGAAGGCGAAGGCATCGACATCCGCACCGGCGTCGCCGACCTCGCGTTCGCGGGCGAAGGCGGCACGCTCGCGGTGACGGTCGACGGCGAACGGCTCGCCTGCAGCCACGTGCTGGTGGCGGTGGGACGCGTACCGAACACCGGCGACCTCGGCCTCGACAAGGCCGGCGTGGCGGCGGATGCGCGCGGCTACATCAGCGTCGACGACGAATTGCGCACGAACGTGCCCGGCATCTGGGCGCTGGGCGACTGCAACGGTCGCGGCGCGTTCACGCATACCGCGTACAACGACTTCGAGATGGTCGCGGCGAACCTGCTCGACGGCGAGCACCGCCGGCTCAGCGAACGCGTCAGCGGCTACGCGCTGTACATCGACCCGCCGCTGGGCCGCGTCGGCATCAACGAGGCGCAGGCGCGCAAGCGCGGGCGCCCGTTCCTGGTCGGCAAGCGGCCGATGGGCCGGGTCGGCCGCGCGGTGGAAAAGGACGAGACGCAGGGTTTCATGAAGGTGATCGTCGACGCCGAAACGAAGGCGATCCTCGGCGCCGCGATTCTCGGCGTCGAAGGCGACGAGGCGATCCACGGCATCATCGACATGATGAGCGTGGGCGCCACCGCCACCCAACTGCAGCGCACGGTGCCGATCCACCCGACCGTGTCGGAACTCCTCCCCACGCTGATCGCGGAAGTGCACGCACCGGACGGGTAGGGCGACGGGCCGGATGCACCGCCATCGCCCTGCAGGACCGGTCTTGTCCAAATCGCGGGACCCCACGCGTCATAGGCACGGCGGAGCATGCTGCCCGCCGATCACCCGGAACGGAGAATCACGATGCAATATCTATTGATGCTGTATGCGGAGGAAGGCGGCTGGGCGCGCATGTCGCCGGCCGAACAGGAGCAGGGCGTCGCGGCTTACGGGGCCTATACGCAGGCGTTGAAGACGGCGGGCGCGCTGGTCGGCTCGAACCGCCTGCAAGGCAGCGCGACCGCGACCACCGTGCGCGTGGCGAACGGCAAGTCGCAGGTGCTGGACGGGCCCTATGCGGACTCCAAGGAGCAACTGGCCGGCTACTACCTCATCGACGTGGCCGATCTGGACGCCGCGCTCGCCTGGGCGGCGCGCTGCCCGGCCGCCACTCACGGCATTGTCGAAGTGCGGCCGGTCTGGAGCATGTAGATTGGATCGCACCGCGCAGGCACGCCGTGCGGCGGATGCGGTGGCCCGCCGCAGCTACGGCAAGCTCGTCGCCTTCCTGGCCGCTGCCATGCACGACGTGGCGGCGGCCGAGGATGCCTTGTCCGAAGCGTTTGCCGCGGCCCTGGCGGACTGGCCGCGCAACGGCTGCCCCGCGAATCCGGAGGCATGGCTGCTGACCGTCGCCAGACGCAAGGGGGTCGACAGGTTCCGGCATCACCGCCATGGCGAAGCAGTGGCCGTGCAGTTGCAGGTTCTGGCGGAGATCGGCGAGAGCGCGTCGGCGGAAGGCGACGACGCGGCCATTCCGGATCGGCGCCTCGCGCTGCTGTTTGCCTGTGCCCATCCGGCCATCGATGCCGGCACCCGCGCGCCGCTGATGCTGCAGACGGTACTCGGGCTGGATGCGAAGGCGATCGCCGCCGCCTTCCTCGCCTCGCCGGCGGCCATGGGCAAGCGGCTGGGGCGGGCGAAGCAGAAGATCCGGCAGGCCGGCGTTCCCTTTGTCGTGCCGACGCGCGACGAACTGGCCGGGCGGCTGGACGGGGTGCTGGAAGCCATCTACGCCGCCTTCGCGGAAGGCTGGAGCGATCCCGGCGGCACCGACGCGATCCGCCGCGACCTCACGGCGGAGGCGTTGTTCCTCGCCAGGCTGGTCGCCGAGTTGCTGCCGCAGGAGCCGGAGGTGCTGGGCCTGCTGGCCTGCATGCTGCATGCGGAAGCACGTCGTTCCGCGCGCCGCACGGCGGAAGGCGACTACGTGCCGCTGGCCGAGCAGGATGTCGCGCTGTGGGATGCGGCGATGATCGACGAAGCCGAGGCTCTGCTGTCGCGCGCCAGCAGGCTGGGCCGTATCGGCCGTTACCAACTCGAAGCCGCGCTGCAGTCGGCGCATGTCGAGCGTTGCCGCAACAGCCGTACCGACTGGACGCCGGAGGTGCAGATCTACGACGCGTTGCTGGCGCTCTGCGGCTCGCCGGTGGTCGCGCTCAACCGTGCGCTGGCCATCGCGGAGCTGAAGGGGCCGGAGGCTGCGCTCGAGATCATGGACGCGCTCGCCGCCGATGGCCGGCTCGTCGACTACCAGCCTTACTGGGCGGCACGGGCGGCGTTGCTGGCCAGGGCGCACGCCTGCCACGATGCGCGGCACGCCTTCGACGTCGCGATCGGTCTTGCCGGCGATCCAGCCGTGCGCCGTTACCTGCAGGATCGCCAGGCCGCGTTGCCGCGCTGAGCCTGGTGCGCTGCGAAGGGATCGCGACGGGAGGTCAGGCGTTTCCCCGCCGCGTCTTTTCCGCGGCGTCGCCGGCTTCCCCGATCGCCCCGCACTCGACCGCCTGCTGCAGCCGCTGCACCTCTTCGAGGATGCCCATGAAGCGGCGGCCGAACGGCGTCAGCCGGTATTCCACCTCGACCGGCGGCTTTTCGCCGTGCACGGTGCGATGCATGATGCCGAAGCGGGTCATCTTGCGCAGGCGCTCGTTCATTACCTTGGCGGAGAGCCCCGTGCAGGCGCGCAGCAGCGCGCTGGGGCGATGGTTTCCTTCCGCGCAGAGCTGCAGCAGCCGGATCGACCATTTGCAGCCGACGATGCTTTCGACCATCGAGGCGACGGGAACGGGTGCGGGAGCGGCGTCCGCCGTGTCCGGCCGCCTGCTGGCTGCAGGTTCGTGTTCGCCCATGTCGTAACCACCTTACCGAAAAGTGCCTTCCTGACGCACGCCGCTGCCGTCGCTAGAGTCCGTGGCCACGGAGCGCAGGCCCGCGCGCCGAACCTGGCGAAACGAGAGGAAACAGGCCATGAAAGAAACCCATGCCATTCCCGGATACACCTTCGGCACCCGTGCGATCGCGCGTTCTCCGGTGACGCTCGGCGACTTCGAGCTGATGAAGAGGAGCATCCTGTTCGACGACGAGGACGTCAAGTATCTGCGCCTTTCGCGCGGTATCGTGGCGGATCAGGTCGAGGCGATCCTCGACGTCTGGTACGGCTTCGTCGGCTCGCAGCCGCACCTGCTGGCGTCTTTCACCGACCGGGCCGACGGCAAGCCGCTGGGCGATTATCTCGGCGCCGTGCGCAAGCGCTTCGGCCAGTGGATTCTCGACACGGCCGCCGCCGAGTACGACCAGCGCTGGCTCGACTACCAGCACGAGATCGGCCTGCGCCACCACCGCGCGAAGAAGAACCACACCGACGGCGCCGCCTCGACCGCCATCGTGCCATTTCGCGACCTGTTTCCGTTGATCTATCCGGTGACCTTCACGCTCAGGCCGTTTCTCGCCAGCAAGGGGCACGCGGCCGGGGACGTGGAGAAGATGTACGCCGCATGGCTGAAGTCGTGTCTGCTGCAGATGACGCTGTGGACCTACCCGTACATCAAGGACGGAGATTTCTGATGACGCCGGAACCGGCCCCCGAGTGGCGCGCCAGCGCCTGGCTGAATACCGCCGAGCCGCTGAGCCTCGGGCACTTCCGCGGGCGCGTGGTGTTGCTGCACGCCTTCCAGATGCTCTGCCCGGGCTGCGTGGCGCACGGCATCCCGCAGGCGCAGCGCGTGGCGAAGCTGTTCGAGGGTGCGCCGCTGGCGGTGGTCGGCCTGCACACGGTGTTCGAGCATCACGCGGCGATGGGGCCGGAGTCGCTGCGCGCGTTCCTGCACGAGTATCGCGTGCCGTTTCCAGTCGGCATCGACGCGCCGGGCCCGGCGGGCGATCCGATTCCCTGCACCATGCGCGCGTACGCCATGCAGGGCACGCCGACCACGATTCTTATCGACGCGCAGGGGCGCTTGCGCCGCCAGGTATTCGGCGTGCATGACGACCTGCTGCTTGGCGCGGAAATCGGCACCTTGCTGGCGGAGCTGGAGCAGCAGCGCCTGGAAGCGACCGACGCCGCGCCCGCGGCGGAGCATTGCGCCGATGGCCGTTGCGAGGTGGGTGCCGGGGCGACGACGCGGAATCCCCTTCCGTAGAAGTGCACGGACCGTGTCGATCCGGTCCCGGGTCGTTCGTCGCCATGACAGGGGCACGCTGGGCGGGCCGGAATCGTCCGGTCGCACGGCTCCGCCACGACCACAGGAGAGGCGACGATGCGATTTCTTTCGATGATCCGGATCAACGAGAGCTCGGGACAGCGGCCCAGCGAGCAGCTGATGGCCGACATGGGCAAGTTGATCGCGGAGATGACCGCAGCTGGCGTGCTGCTGGATACCGCGGGGCTGAGGCCGACGGCCGAGGGCGCGCGCATGCGCCTGTCGCATGGAAAGCTGAAGACCACAGACGGCCCGTTCACCGAAACCAAGGAAGTGATCGGCGGCTACGCCATGCTGAAGGCGGATTCGATGCAGGAGGCGCTCGAGTTGACCTCGCGCTTCCTGAAGGTGCACGGCGACGAGTGGGAGATCGAGTGCGAAGTGCGCCCGGTGGATGAGGGGTGCGCGCCCAAGCCGTGAACCCGCGCATCGCTGCTGCGGGATGGAGGCGATCGGGTCTCCATCCCCTTGCGGTCAGTACTCGAGTTTCGGATACCAGTCCGTGCCGCGTCCCTCGGGCGTCATGTCGAGGATGGTCCACAACGGCATCAGGTCGGGCGCACCGCGCGGATCCTGGCCGGGGTCGGCGCTCTCGAAGCCCATCTCGCCGCTCCAGAAATGGCGGATCGCGCCGTCGCGGCGGGTGAACACGTTGAGCGCGGCCTGGTCGCCGTCGCCACCATCCGGGTCGATGGCGAAGTAGTCGCGGCTGTAGGCGCCGTCGAGGTCCGAATACAGTTTGAGGTCGCGCCAGCCGCGTTCGTTCTTGAACGCGACCAGGCGCTCGATCGGCGAACGCGCGACCACGGCCAGCGCCACGCGCTGGTCGACGTCACGTGCCTCGCCGTCCCACGCGCTCAGCAGCGAGGTGCACATCGGGCAGGGCCGTGCGCGCTGCGGGCCGAACATGTAGCTGTAGACGACCAGGGTCTGCTTGTCGCCGAACAGGCCGGCGAAATCGACCGGGCCATGTTCGCCCTGGAAGCGGTAGTCGCCGCTCACCTCGCCGCCGGGCGGCAGCGCGCGGCGCTGTTCGGCAACGCGCTCGATGTGCCGGCGCAAGTCGATCTCCTCGGCGAGCAGGGCGGTGCGCGCGCGGCGGTAGTCGTCGCTTTCGTTGGGGAAGCGCATGCGGTTGCGCCCGGCCAGTTCGGCGGCGGGCACGAGGGGTGGCGTATGCGTATGGGGCATGGACGATCTCCTTGGTGGGCTTCTCTTCGTATGACGAACGGGCCGGCACGGAATCGACAAGGGAAGCGCCGGTGGCGACATCGCCATGCAAGCGCAGCTGCAAGCCCGGATGAACCGCAGCTCGCCGCACCCCGGCTTTCTTCACAAACCGTCATGCATGCTCGATCCCCCACAGGAGACCGCTTCGTGAAAATCGCCCGTACGACGATCTGGTTGCTTGCTTCCGCGCTGGCCACGGCCACGGCGATGGCGCAGGCCCCCACTGCTTCCAGCGCGTTGCCGGAAGTGCTGACGCCCGGGCTGGTCAACGATGCCGGCCTGACGGTGCCGGTGAAAGCGGGGGACAAGGGCGCCGCCGTGTTGCGCGCGCAGATCCTGCTGGAGCGTGCGCATTTTTCCCCGGGCGAGATCGACGCCATCGACGGCTCCAACCTGCATCGGGCCATTGCGGGCTTTCAGGCCAGCCGCGGCCTCGAGGTCAGCGGCAGCATGGATGCGCCGACCTGGGCCGCGCTGGACAGCGACAGGGCGCCGGTCCTGGTCAGCGTGACGTTGAGCGCCGCGGATGTGGCCGGACCGTTCCGGCCGCTGCCATCGGGCATGCTGGCGCAAGCGAAACTCGACGCGCTGGGCTATGCCTCGCCGATCGAGGCGTTGGGCGAGCGCTTCCACGCCAGCCCGGCCTTGCTCAGCCTGCTCAACCCGGACAAGGATTTTGCGCGTGCCGGCGAACAGCTGGTGGTGCCGGACGTGCGGCCCGGCACCCCGATGCCGCCGGTGGCGAAAGTGGTGGTCGACAAGTCCGACTCCACCGTGTCGCTGCTGGACGAGGCCGGCAAGGTGGTGGCGCAGTACCCGGCCTCCACCGGCAGCGAGCATGACCCGTTGCCGCTCGGCAACTGGAAGATCAAGGGCGTGGGCAGGCACCCGGTGTTTCGCTACAACCCCAGGCTGTTCTGGGATGCGGACGCGAGGGATACCAAGGCCACGCTCGCCGCCGGCCCGAACAACCCGGTCGGCGTGGTGTGGGTGGATATCTCCAAGGAACATTACGGCATCCATGGCACGCCGGAGCCGTCGAAGATCGGCAAGACCCAGTCACATGGCTGCATCCGCATGACCAACTGGAGCGCGCAGGAAGTGTCGGAGGCGGTGAAGCCCGGCATGGTCGTCACCTTGCAGGAGTGAGCATGCGCTGGCCATTCGTCTTTCTGCTGGGTGCGGCATGCGGTGCCGCGGCGATGCTCCCTCTGGCCGGGCGGTGGCCCGCAACGCTGTTTGGACAGGGCAGCCAGGTACGCGAAGTGCCCGCCACGATGGCGCTCCCGGCACCGGCCACATCGCGGCAACGTGCCACTCCCGCGGCCCCAGCCGCATCGGTCGAACCGTGGCCGGTCGGCAACCTGCCCGAAGTCGCGGTGTCCAGCGCCGCGCCGGCGGCTGCCGCTTCGGTCGGCCCGGCAACGCCGGATCCATCCGCGGTGAACGGCTTGCTGATACCGGTCGTCGGCGTGCAGGCCAGCGAACTGGTGGACACGTTTACCCAGGCGCGCGGTACGGGCCGCGTGCACGACGCGATCGACATCATGGCGGCGCGCGGCACGCCGGTGGTGGCGGCGAACGACGGCCACGTGGTCAAGCTGTTCACCAGCAAGCCGGGCGGGCTGACGGTGTACCAGTTCGATCCACATGACCAGGTGATCTATTACTACGCGCACCTGGACAGCTATGCGCCGGGCCTGGCCGAAGGCCAGATCCTGCGCCGGGGCGATCCGATCGGCTTCGTCGGCAGCACCGGCAACGCCAGCGCCGACGCGCCGCACCTGCATTTCGAGATCCAGATCCTCGGCCCGGAAAAACAGTGGTGGCACGCCACCTCGATCAATCCCTACGGGCGCTTCGCCGGCCAGTAATGGCCCGGCGGCAGCGTGGCGTGCAGGCACGAAAAGCCTGCACGCCTCCCGCAAGGCCGACGACTTCACGCCGCTGACGATGCGAGGCATCCTGCCCGAAGGGCAGGGCCATCTCTGCTGACACGATGTTGGCAGCAGCCCGGCATCAAGCTCTGCGCATCTTTCGCTACCAGGTGCGCGCATGTCATCGACGGGTCTCACTCTCTACGCCACCCGCCCGGGCTTCGGCCTGCCCGATACCAGCCCGTTCGTGATCAAGACCGAGGTGCAGCTGAAGATGGCCGGGGTGGCCTACGACCGCGCTTCGGCGATTCCGCCGCAGGCACCGAACGGCAAGCTGCCCTTCATCGATGACCATGGCGTGGTGATCAGCGACTCGACCTTCATCCGGGCACACCTCGAACGCAAGTACGCCGTGGATCTGGACGCGGAGCTGGATGTGCGTCAGCGAGCCCAGGCCTGGACGATCGAGCGCCTGCTTGAGGATCATCTGTATTTCGCGATGGTCTGGTTCCGCTGGATCGATCCGGACAACTTCGCGAAGGGGCCGGCGCACTTCGCCGACAGCGCGCCGGAAGCGGATCGCGCGCGGATGCGCCAGGAGATGCAGGCGCGCAAGACGGCCGAATTGCATGCGCAAGGCCTGGGGCGCCACCCGCCGGCGCAGATCGCCGAACTGGGCACGCGCTCGATCGACGCGCTGGCAAAGCTGCTCGGCGACCAGCCCTTCTTCATGGGCGCTTTCCCCAGCGGCGTCGACGCCACCGCCGCTGGCATGCTCGCCTGCGTCGCCACACCGTTCTTCGACACGCCCCTGCGGCGAGCCGTGGAAGCGCATCCGAACCTGGTCGACTACGTGGCCCGCATGATGCAGCGCTACTACCCCGGGCATGCATGGTAGGCCTGTTCAACCCGTACGTGGCATCGGCCCGAAGTGGGTGAAGTTGCGCTAGTGCGGGGATGCCAAAGCGATCGAACCGGTCTGCAGTTACGTCAACACTTTCGCCGGCGGGCTGCAAGGTCTCAACTGCAACACGCAGGGAGTCTCACGCAGTACAACGGCACCCACGCACCATTCATCATACGGTTTATTACCGGGTTTTCGCGGACACAAGACTTGGCGCCTCGATTTCGCGGGATATGCAAAGCCATCCTCACCCATCTGAAACGCCCCTCGCCATCCGGCAACCTCTTGTCGGGCCATAAGATTTGTGCGCTTGACGAAGACCGGCGAAAGCGCCGACCATCCGTGCATATGACCTAATTTGGGGTCTAATAAGCGTTAGGCGTATGCGGCAAATCCTTCTCCCCTTCGTCATCGCCATTACAGCTTGCTCCAGCGCTCCGTTTCAAAATGAGCCAATGGAGACATCCGCCAGCCTCATCCTCAAAGGGTCTACCGAAGCTTTGCAGCCCAACCGTTTGGGTGGCATCTTCGCCGTTGACGGGCACGCTGTAGCTGCCCGCCAGCGATACGAGCTCTTCCTTCCATCTGGCAACCACAAGATTGCCTTTTTATGCCCCGGTTGGATGTACGTAGATGGGTTTCCCAGCATCAGGCACAAATTCATCGCTGGCAAAAAATACGAGCTATCTTGTTCCACCGGCGCTGTCAAAATCGGGCCTCTCGGCGGCGCCTAACAAATCGTTCAAGGCGGACGGCTACGCCGCCGCTTAGTCGGCAGCTCGTGTTGGTTCTTCGTTGCATGTGTTTCGCCCAGCTTCGCACTGGCTTGTCGTCCGTCGCCGCAGCAGCATTTCGCGCAACGTCGCGGCAAGTCCTCAGCTTTCAGAGCTGGTAGTTTGTGGGGGTCGGTTGCTCATCGTTCTTCGCTCGTCCAGGCCAACAGCCTCGCCCAAGCGCACCTCGTCGCAACCGTCTAACATCTCATTCAAGCGGACGGCTGCGCCGCCGCTTAATTCAAGCGTTAGGTGGCACGTGAAATTACTGGGTACATTCACACAACGCTCTACCGCGCTGTTGGTTGTGCTTGGCATCGCCGCCTGCAATTCTGTACCAACAATCGACGGCAGTTCTGACGCTGCGTTCGATCGCAGCCATGCCCACCTCGTTGAGTCCATTTCATCGCAAGACCGCCTGCGTCTGAGCTTGGCAGAGCTTATTGTTCTCGCTCCACTTGGCTGCCTTTCAACCAAGCCAATTCCTGGACGACCCTTCTTAACCAAGAACCTCGGTGGTCAAGCCAGCATCAGATGCTGTCGCAAAGAGTTGGACGGTCTAACATTCAAAGACATCATCAGTCGTGCGTATCCTGAGTAAATTCGCCGATGGTCGCCATACATCGGTGCCACCTAACCACTCGTTCGAGGCGGACAGCTTCGCCGCCGCTCAACTTAAGCGTTAGACACAGGGGAATAACGTGCGTCACTTGAACAAAATAACCGTAGCTGCTGCTGCCATCTACGCCTTCGCTGCTTCGGCCGGGGAAGTAACCGTCACGAAAGAACTTCAGGCCGCTATGCAAGATATAGCCGTCCATTCCAAGGTCGTGATGATTGACGGCTCGGGAGCCACTCCGAACACCTTCCACGAAGACTCCGACCCCACGACTCTTCAAATTGTAATGTTGGCTAAGCCCTCAGACGGAACTGCTCAAGTTTCCAGCGATGGCGAGGTCATCTTTCTACAAAAAGACACCTCCGAGAAGGAGCAGCAGTCCCTATTTGCGACAGCCTTCTATCTCAAAGCCAAGGCGCGTGAGGCTGCTTCGCAACCGGCTAGCGCGCAGAGCTCACCGTAGGCGTCTGACATCTCGTTCAAGGCGGACGGCTTCGCCGCCGCTTCACTCCAGCGTTAGACCTCATGAAGAGACTCCTTGCAGCCCTTATGGTTTTCATCAGTATCAGCGCTTACGCAACTGATGCATTTCACTACGATCAGCGCTTGGCAATCGATCTTTCTCGTGCGTACTTAAGCGCTTTCAATCGGCAACATCCAGCTCAAAGTGGCTACACGGACGCTGCTCATGGGCTGGTCTCATCTGCTATCGCTGCTCACGACCGGCATCTGGTCTTTGTCACTTTTGCAGGTAGCAGCGGTCCAGCTGGTTCTTACGTAGAGTTGGAGCTTTGCAAAGAGACAAATTTGCTCACCGTTGTCGAAGCTGGTGCTGTCGACAACATCCAAGCCTACCGAGACGGCGTTATGCGCGTTAACTCAAAAGTATATGTTGCAAGCCCAGCTGTATGCCCAATCGAAGCGCCATGATGCCTAACATTTCGTTCAAGGCGGACGGCTACGCCGCCGCTTAACTCTAGCGTTAGGCTTCACAAACAAGGGGACGCAGCCTATGAAATTTGATGTTAAGGCCGCGATGGCTCGATACAAAGATGCCGGAGTGGATGAGTTGGTGCGAATCGCTTTCGTACAATCCGCAGACTTTACGCAGGAGGCAGTTTATCTCGCTCGCGAGGAACTTCATGGCCGCGGAGTGGATGGACCAAACCATCCCCTTGCATCCCATGCTGCCGCAGCACTACATGAAAAAGATGAAGCTGAGACAACTCACGCTCAACTTCCTGCAAATGCACTGGTGCTTATCCTCAGTTTTATTTTTGCCGATCTTTTCGCAATAGTTGCAGCGTTGCTATATTCATCCGCCGGACGCAAGAAGGCCACCGCACAGACTTGGAAAGCATTCTTCGGCTGGGCAGCCCGATTGATTGTGTTTGGGCTGTTCATGATTCCGTGGGGCAAGTGATGCCTAACATCTCGTTCAAGGCGGACGGCTACGCAGCCGCTCAACTCCAGCGTTAGGCGGCACATGAAGGACCATCCCTCTTGGAAGCAAGAAGGCACCGTCTCGCTCTGGAGATACACAGAGTTCCCCAAGAAGTTCGGCGGCTGGCACATCACCGCCAATAGCGACGGCATCTCGTCGCTTCTAGCTCTGCTGCAGTTGCTTGTCGGCACCCCTGGTGCCTATCGCACGGTTGCTGTCATGCCGCCTTCGCCCGCGGTGCTGCGTGTACCCAACTTCCAGAAAGGGGATGCCTTGTGGTCCGCCCCAGCCAAATGGCGCCTTCAATGCACATCGGAAGACACTTGGCAGTTTCCCCTTGAGCTTGAGCCAGCTACCCTCACCGTGGGCGGAAAGTTTTTGCGGCAGCTTGAAGCAGGACTTAGGGGAATCCCCAAGGGCGAGGGAGATTTCGGCATAGGACTGTCACCACCTCTTTATTTCTGGTGGTGGCCGCGTTCCGCCTAACATCTCGTTCAAGGCGGACGGCTTCGCCGCCGCTCAACTCCAGCGTTAGATTTAGCCATGGCAATCGGCTCCAACCAAAACATTGATGCTGGGCTTCGACGCATACGTGCAAGGCGGCGACGTGTGCTGGTGCTGCTTCTTGGCTTCCTGCCAGTCATGGGGCTGACATCGCTTGTGTTTAAATCCGGCAACGTTTCGGGCGTGGTTACGGCTTGCTACGCGGCGGTGCTTCTGTATTCCGCCGTGTTGAGCGCCTTCAGCAACTGTCCAAAATGTGGCAACACTTTTTGCATGCCCTCGTGGTCAAATCCCTTTGCCCAGCGCTGCATGAATTGTGGTCTACCTTTGTCAGGAGAGCCTCACAGTGCAGTCTCGGGTAAGGAAATCTAACTACTCGTCCAAGGCTGACACCTCCGCCGCCGCTTAACTCCAGCGTTAGAGCCTATGAACTTCTTCGCCTTTTTCCTCGGAGCCTCCATCGGATTGTTGAGCTGGTCGTTCCTCACTCGCTTTTCTTACGCTGTCCATGACGTCACACACAAGATCACTCTAGCTACCAAACTCAGCGCCCCAAATGGTCGAGCACTTTTCAAAAAAATGTTGTGGTGGGCTACGGGGATAGCCATCGTCTGGCTCGTGGTTTTCGGGGGAACTTGCTTGCATTTTGCGCACTCGGATTCGTCCCAACAGTTCCTTGCGTGGCTCTTTGGGGGCGTGACAATAACTCCAAGTTTCATCGCATACACCATCACTAGAGCGGTGCGTCGCTTCAACAAACGTAAAGTTGAACGGGCGCAGCTCTAACCACTCGTTCAAGGCGGACGGCTTCGCCGCCGCTTAACTCCAGCGTTATGCCTCTATGAGCCAACACCGTCGCCCCATTTGGTTTGCCGTGCTGGTTACGCCATGGGCTGTTCCGCTCGCTTTTGTGCTTTGGTCAATTTTTGCCGTCCTCTTCACAGAGGGTGTTAGCGGGCTCAAGGGCTGGCCCGTTCTGCTCGGCTTCTTTGTCTTTGCCCTCCCGGTTACCTACGCGGCCATGCTCATCATCGGGCTTCCTTACGTGCTGTGGCTCAGGGCGCGTGGTGCTCTCACATTTTCGTTTGTTTGCATCGGTGCAGTCCTTGCAGCAATTGTTGCCATACCAGTTTTTGGCTGGCTAACTGGCCCGCACATTCCACCCAGCGGGGGTAAGCATCCTGTTGTCTGGCGCGTTAGGCCTGCTTTCGGGCTTAGTCTTCTGCATCGCGGCAGGCATAACATTTCGTCCAAGCGGATGCCGTACCGGCGCCTAACTCCAGCGTTAGCCGGCAAAGGAAGCCCATGGCCATGAGTCGCCAGTTCGTTCTAGCTCTGCTGGCAATTGGTTGTGCCGCTTGCGGCCACCGTGACCTTCGGGGTTCTGTCACGCCCTCGTCAGATGGCCGCACCTATCTGGTTGTGGCCGACGACAATGGTGGTCAATGTGGTCCGCTGACAGTTGATGGCAAGATTTGGGCCTACCCCATAGGTGCACGTGGTCAAATAGAGCCCGGAGATCATGTCATCAAATGTGGTGGGGAAATTTCATTTTCCATTCCCGCGCAAAGCATCTTTAGGTTCGACTATTGGGGGCCGTAGCGCCTCGGCTAAAACTCGTTCAAGGCGGACGGCTACGCCGCCGCTCAACTCCAGCGTTAGGCGTACCCTCAAAATGAGTTTCCTAGCCAAGCTCAGACAAAGGATCAACCGCGATGATGGTAGGTACTATCAGATCGGTAATCGACCGTTAGGTGGACTTGAGGTAGTTGGTTTGCTCGTCTTCGTCGGCGCACTGGTCTTATGGCAGCTCCACGATGAAACTGGCATCAGCAGCATATGGGCTCTTGCAGCAGGCGTCGTTGGTTTGCTTCTGACAATTTTAGGTAAGGTCGGCAAACGTGGCGGGCCGCGCGCCTAACCACGCGTTCAAGGCGGACGGCTGCGCCGTCGCTTAACTCCAGGGTTAGGTATGTCAAGGGAGTGCATATGCAATATGCCATTAGACGTTACTTCAAGATCTTCATCGGCGTAATCGGCGCACTCGTATCTGGCGCCCTGATCGTGTCGGGTCTCAGGGGCGGCTCTTTGCCCGGCTTTAGCCGAGCAGACCTCATAGCGGGCGTTGTGTATCACGACGCATCACAGGCATCACAATTCTGGTTCACCATCTTTTTCTGGTCAGTGGTTTGTGCGGGCTTCATTTGGCTTGCTTGGTCCGCCTATCGCGACTAACAGCTTGCCTGACCAGTCGACTTCGCCGTTGTTTAGCCACAGCCTCAGGCCACAAGAGCAATGGACATCTCTGAGACCTGCTTGACCGTGGAGCTGCGGCGTTCGAGCTTGGCGTGCCTGTTGCAGCGGTCATCGCCTTGGCGTTCGCGCCCGGAATGCGGAAGTTCGCTGCCTTGTTGCTGGGAGCCGTGACACCCTTGTTGGTCGCTTACGTCCTCATGGCGGGATCGTATTTTTTCGAAACGGGAGAGCCTTCCGGCAGGTTTCCCTTTTCTGCTGTGTGGATGATGTCTTTGTTGTTTACCTAGCGCTTGCGATAGTGTGGGCGGTGCTAGCATTCATTCCAAAGCCATCCAACTTGTACGTCCGATACTTTGCCGGCTTGTTGTCGGCTCCAATGTCCTGCGCTTTGCTCAGTTTGATCTCGTAGGCGGATACGCGCCGCCTAACTCCAGCGTTAATGCCAAGATGACTTCTTTCGACATCCACCTTGACGATCTGGGAAGCTCCGAAGTTCGTGCTTTGCTGCGCGAGCACCTCGAATCCATCGCGCCTACTGCTCCGCCAGAAAGCCGGCATGCCCTGGACCTCAATGGCCTGCGTGGGCCGGATATCACTTTCTGGAGCGCTTGGGACGGGCCGGTGCTGGCCGGGTTTGGTGCACTCAAGCACTTGACGGAGTCACACGCAGAGGTCAAATCCATGCGCACCGCCACATTGCACCGGCGGCAAGGTGTGGCGTCTCGAATTCTTCAACACCTCATTCAGGAGGCCATCGCTCGTGGCTATTCGAGGCTGAGTCTGGAAACAGGTTCAATGGAGTTTTTTGCTGCTGCACGGCGTTTGTATGAGGCAAATGGATTCCAGCCATGCGCTCCCTTTGGGAACTACAAACCCGACCCAAATAGCGTGTTCATGACAAAGGAGATCGGCGAGTTGGCGCCCAACAGTTCGTCCAGACGGGCGCGCGATGAGCCGCGCAACGCTTGACTCCAGCGTCACACCTCCTTCGCCTGGAACGAATCTGATCAACCCATGATCTAGTGCAGGAGGGCGAGATGATCGAACGACCGACCCGCTATCGGAACACTGTCGTGCCTCACATCTATGTCGATGGAGCGTCGGATGGCATCGCCTTCTATGACCGGGCGTTCGGTGCGGTTGAGTTGTTACGGGTCAACCGTCCCGACGGCAAGATATTGCACGCCGAGATCTCGGTATGCGGCTCGCTGGTGATGATTGGCGACCCGGACGACAAGCTCTACGCGGAGCCACGGGCGCTTGGCCGCTGCACGGCGAGTCTCCATATTTTTTCCGATGACAACGAGGCCTTGCTGCGGCGCGCAGTCGAAGCCGGCGCCGAAGAAATTCAGCCACCTACAGACTTGTTCTATGGCGCCAATTCCGCCAGCGTGCGCGATCCCTTCGGTCATGTCTGGGTACTCCTGACCTGGAAGCAGGATCTGGAGCCAGCCGAAATTGAATGTCGCGGAAATGCGCTGCTGAATCGGTAAGCGGTCGAGCTGGCCCCGACAGCCGTGCTACCTTGAAAGCCGTGTCAGCCCGAAAGTCCCGCGTGCGCTTCATGGAACCCGCACGCTGACCCTGGCTTTCGGGTCTGCATACGGGAATGGGCATGCATTTCGATCTTTTTACGCTCGGTGTCATCGGCGCGGCCATCGGCATCGCCATCTCGGTAAGTTTCACCCTGCTCGGGCTGGTGCTGCGCGGCCTGCCGGCGTTGCGCATCTGGGCCAGCGCATTCTGGGTGTTGACCGTCGCCGCGCTCGCGCAAGGCCTCAACGAAAACGGCAGCCTGCTTTCGACGGTCGCGGGCGGCGGCCTGATCGCGCTGGCCAATGCGCTGATGCTGATGGGCATCGCCATCCACCTGCGCTATCCGCTGCGCTGGCGCTGGCCCATGGCGGTCGTGGGTTTGTTCGTCGCCAATCAGGTCCACGTCTACCTGCTGCCGCCTTCGCAGACGGCATCGGCGTTGATGTTCGGGGCGTACAGCGTGGTCTGGGACGTGTGGATGGTCTGGGTGTTGCTGTGGCGCTCGCCGCGGGACATGCGCAACACCTGCAGCTTCACCGCGCTGATTTTCATCATCGACGCGGTTTTCTATCTGCTGCGTTCGGTGGTCGTGCTGTTTCCGCACCTGCTCGCGCACACGCGGCTCGACGAGCTGCTTACCACCTGGAACTACCTGTTCGGCATCCTGTCCTCGTTCCTGCTGAGCACCGGGTTCACCCTGATGCTGGCGGAGCGGCTGACTCTGGACCTGCGTCGGCTGGCGCGCACCGACGGACTCACCGGCCTGCTCAATCGCAGCGCGCTGATCGAAGCGGGCGCCCGCCTGGTCGATGCCTGCCGCACGCGCGGGCAGGCCTGCAGCGTGCTGATGTTCGACCTGGACAACTTCAAGACGATCAACGACAGCTGGGGCCATGCCGCGGGTGACGCGGTGCTCAGCCATTTCGTCGATGTGATCCGCAGCATGGGCCTGACGCGCGACACCTTGTTCGCGCGCTACGGCGGCGAGGAGTTCGTGCTGCTGTTGCCCGCGATCGAGCCCACGCAAGCCGGCATCCTGGCCGAACGCATGCGCGCCGCCGTGGCGGCGGAGCCGGCGGCGTTCGACGGCCGCACCATCAACATCACCACCAGCGTCGGCGGCGCCGCCGCCACTGATGCGAACTTCGAGCATCTGATCAGCGCCGCCGATGTCGCGCTGTATCGCGCCAAGCATCTGGGGCGCAATCAGGTGGCGTGGAATCAGGGGGCGTAGAGGGAGCGCGGCAAGGGCGTTTTCGCCCTCTGTGG
Organism: Rhodanobacter soli; assembly: GCF_040548735.1. Taxonomy (NCBI): domain Bacteria; kingdom Pseudomonadati; phylum Pseudomonadota; class Gammaproteobacteria; order Lysobacterales; family Rhodanobacteraceae; genus Rhodanobacter; species Rhodanobacter soli. The sequence continues at coordinate 290,402 of NZ_JBEPSD010000002.1, forward strand.
CACCCGCATTTTCAGTCGCAGGAGGATCTTCATGAGGCGCACGTGGACGATCATCGGGGTTGGCGATGTGCCTGGCAGCTTCAAATGGTACCAGTCGCTACTTGGCTTGCCGAAGACGGCTCCCGCTCACGATTATTTCGGCCAGATCCTCGACTCGGATGGAACGGTCTTGCTCTGCCTTCACGCGTGGGGCGCCCACGAGCATCCCTCCCTGACCAGCCCCGATCGAGCGCAGCCTGGCAACGGCCTCCTCCTGTTTTTCCGTGTCGATGATTTCGACATGGCGTTGTCGAGGGCACGCACCCTCGTCGCTCGGCTCGAAGAAGAGCCCCAGGTGAACCCGAACACGGGGACCCGGGAGTTCTCGCTGCGGGATCCGGACGGGTATTACGTCACGATCAGTGCGCTCTCTGCCGCCCGATAAGCCGCAAGAGACTTCCCGTCAACGCCACGCGCGTTCCGCGTGCTGTTTGTCTTCAGCGTTGGACCTGTACGGAAGGCATCAGGTGGTCCTGCCGAATACGCAGGGGTAGTACCGCGGATTCCGATGGCGCGGCACCTGACATCGCGCTAGCCTGCGCACTCCGCATCGCGGAATGGGGAAGGGGGCTTTATGCGCAAGGCTTGGAAGTGGCTCGGCCGCCTGGCGGCCGGCGTGCTGGTCCTGTTGGTGGTGGTGCTGCTTTCGGCTTATGGGCTGAGTGAGCGGCGCATGGCCAAGGTGTACCGGATCGACCCGCCGGTGCCGGCGGTGCCCACCGATGCGGCGGCGGTCGAGCGCGGCAGCCACCTGGCCGCGATCCGCGGCTGCAAGGACTGCCATGGCGCCGACCTGGGCGGCGCCACCTTCATCGACGATCCGCTGTTCGCCCGCCTGTCGGGCACCAACCTGACTCCCGGCGGGGCGGGCGGCAAGCTCACCGACGTCGACCGGGTGCGCGCGATCCGCCACGGCGTGGCGCCGGACGGGCGCTCGCTGCTGTTCATGCCTGCGCAGGAGTTCAGCCACCTCGGCGATCAGGATCTGGGCGACCTGCTGGCCTACCTGCACAGCGTGCCGGCGGTCGAGCGCACGCCGCCGGCGAACCGGGTCGGCCCACTGGGACGCGTGCTGTTCGTGGCTGGCAAGGTGCCGCTGCTGCCGGCGGAGATCGTCGACCATGCCGTGCAGCGGAGCGAGCCGCCCGTGGCCGGTCCCACCGCCGCCTACGGCGCCTACCTCGCCACCGCCTGCGCCGGCTGCCACGGCAAGGGTTTCTCCGGCGGGCATATCCCCGGCACGCCGCCGGACTGGCCCGACGCCGCCAACCTCACATCGGACCCGAGCGGCCTGGTGAACTGGAGCGAGGCCGACCTGAAGAAGGCGCTGCGCGATGGCGTGGCGCCGGGTGGCCGGGCCCTGAAGACCGACTACATGCCGGTGCGGGTGACCCGCTTCCTCACCGACGAGGAGGTCGGCGCCCTGTACGCCTACTTCCGCAGCCTGCCGGCGAAGCCACGCGGGCAGGGCTAGCGAGGCGCTGACGGAAGGCGGCGCGCTGTGCGTTGCGTGGATGCGGCGTGCGCTTTTCTGTATGTTGGCGCCTTCCCAACGCAAAGGCGCGCCGCATGACCGCATCGCTGGAACACCCGGACCACCTGAGGCGCAGCCTTTCCAACCGGCACCTGCAGCTGATCGCCATCGGCGGCGCGATCGGCACCGGCCTGTTCATGGGCTCGGGCAAGACGATCAGCCTGGCCGGGCCGTCGATCCTGCTGGTCTACCTGATCATCGGCGTGATGCTGTTCTTCGTGATGCGGGCGATGGGCGAGTTGCTGCTGTCCAATCTCGAGTACAAGTCGTTCATCGACTTCTCCACCGACCTGCTCGGGCCCTGGGCCGGGTTCTTCTGCGGCTGGACCTACTGGTTCTGCTGGATCATCACCGCGATCGCCGACGTGATCGCGATTGCGGCGTATGCGCAGTTCTGGTTTCCGGGGCTGGCGCCGTGGATCCCCGCGGTGCTGTGTGTGCTGTTGCTGCTGAGCCTGAACCTGGTGACGGTGAAGCTGTTCGGCGAGATGGAGTTCTGGTTCGCGCTGATCAAGATCATCGCGATCTGCGCACTGATCGTGACCGGTTTCGCGCTGGTGGCCTGGGGTTTCCGCTCGCCGTCGGGGCACGTGGCTTCGTTCGCCAACCTGTGGAATGACGGGGGCGTGTTCCCGAAGGGAATGAGCGGTTTCTTCGCCGGCTTCCAGATCGCGGTGTTCGCCTTCGTCGGCATCGAGCTGGTCGGCACCACCGCCGCCGAGACGGCCGATCCGAAGCGCAACCTGCCCAAGGCGATCAACTCGATCCCGGTGCGCATCATCATCTTCTACGTGCTGGCCCTGGTCGCGATCATGGTGGTGACGCCGTGGCGCCTGGTGGAGCCGGGCAAGAGTCCGTTCGTGGAGCTGTTCGTGCTGGCCGGCATCCCGGCCGCGGCCAGCCTGATCAACTTCGTGGTGCTGACCTCGGCCACGTCCTCGGCCAACAGCGGCATCTTCTCGACCAGCCGCATGCTCTATGGCCTTGCCGAGGAGCAGCACGCGCCGAAGACGTTCGCGCGGCTGTCGCGGGCGGCGGTGCCGTCGCTGGGCCTGCTGTTCTCCTGCTTCTGCCTGCTGCTGGGCGCGGCGATGATCTACCTGATCCCCGATCTGGTCACCGCGTTCACCCTGATCACCACGCTGTCCGCGGTGCTCTTCATGTTCGTGTGGTCGCTGATCCTGTTTGCCTATATCGCCTATCGGCGCAAGCGCCCGCAGCTGCATGAGGCATCCATCTACAAGATGCCCGGCGGCGTGTTCATGTGTTACGTCTGCCTGGCTTTCTTCGTGTTCGTGCTGGTGCTGCTGAGCCTGCAGCCGGATACCCGCGAAGCCCTGATCGCCAGTCCGGTGTGGTTCGTGCTGCTGGCCATCGGCTACCTGTGGAAGGGACGCCAGGCACGCCGGGCCGCGGTTCTGCCCGCCGAGTAATTCTTCGGTCGAACGCGTCGGCAGCGCTGTGCATGACCAACGGCAGCATCTGCGATCGTGGGTCCGAGGTGAGGTCGCCTTTCTGGAACAGATCCTGTGCGTGACATCGCGCACAGGATCGGTTGCTCTGTGTGTTCCAGGGCGGGTTATTAGGGATTGCTGGCAGAGTACTGGTCGTGGATCTTCACCTGGCTCCAGGTGGGATGTTGCGGCCAGCCCGCGGGCGAATCCTCCCAGACTTCCTGGCGGCCCCACGGGGTGACGTCGAGCAGGCCGAAGGTGCTGATGGGCAGCTCGATGCCGCGGCCGGTGGTGAACCAGGTCTGGAAGATCCCGTCGTCCGTGCGCAGGAATACCGACAGGCCGAACGGTGCGCCTTCGGCGGTCACGAAGTCTTCGTGGAAGCGGGTGCCGAAGCATGAGTACCAGGGGAAGCTCCAGCCCAGCCGTGCCTTGACGGGTTCGATCTCGGACACCCGGGCGCGCGAGACCACGGCGAAGGTGACGCCGCGTGCGTTCAGGTGCGCCAGGTTGCCGATCTGGTCGCAGTAGAACGAGCAGCCGGGGCAGACGTGGTCCGAATCCGGCGCCAGCATGTTGTGGTAGACGATCAGCTGCGACCGGCCCTCGAACAGGTCGGCGAACGTGTGCGTGCCCGCGGGCGAGCCGAACGTGTAGCCGTCGTCGACGCGCGTCATCGGCAGGCGCCGGCGGCGGGCGCTCAGGGCATCCTGCGCGCGGGTGTGCGCTTTCTCTTCCACGAGCAGGGCGCGGCGCGCGGCCTGCCATTGTTCGCGGGTGACGATGGGTGGATGGTTCATGGCGGTCTCCTTCGATTTCGCTCAGTCGCGATCGGGCGCGCCGAGCGGGAAGTACGAACGGTACGGCCGTGCCTCGTCCACCGCGCGCGCGAACGAGGGGCGTGCCAGCAAGCGTTGCCGGTAGGCGGTGACGTTGGCGTAGCCCGCCGGGATGCGATGGGTCCAGTCGGCGTAGAACAGCGCGGGCGCGGCGGCGCAGTCGGCGAGGCTGAAATCGCCGCCGGTGGCCCAGGTGCGGCCGGCGAGCTTCCGGTCCAGCCAGGCATAGGCGATGTCGAGCCTGGCGCGCGCCTCCTTGACGCCGTAGGGGTCGCGGTCGGCGGCGGGGCGCAGGCTGTCGGCCACGACTTTCTGCTGCGGCGTCTGTACGTAGTTGTCGAAGAAGCGGTCCATCGTGCGCGCCTCGAGCGCGGTGTCGGCGTCGGCGGGAATCAGCGGCGCGCTGCCGGGGTAATGCCGGTCGAGGTACTCGATGATGATGCTCGATTCGATCACCGTGCGTTCGCCGTCGCGCAGTAAGGGGAAGCGGCGGATCGGCCATAGCGCGGTGAACTCGGCGTCGGTGACCGCATCATCCGGCGTGAGCAGGCGCCATTCGAACGGGATGCCATTCTCGTAGAGCGCAATCAGCACCTTTTGGCAGTAGGAGGAGAACGGGTGGGCGTAGAGCTCAAGTGGCATGGCGGATTGCCTTCCGAGGGAGGTTGTCCATGCGACGAATGGCCGTCGGCTGGATCGACATGGTCCGGCTCATACTTGACCGGGGTCAAGGCGGCAGCTGGCGAGCCGGCCGAACATCGTGTCGACGGCATCGATACGGTGCCCGTGAAACGAGGAAGTCCGATGGAATTCCATATTGCCTTGACAGATGCCGCTCCCGATCCAGCCGTCGTGCAGGACGCCCTGTTCAATGTCGACCCCACCGCGGTGGCCGATCTGGACATGAGTGGGCTGGTGCTGCGCGTATCCGCCTCGGCGACGGCGGCAGACCTGGTCGAGGTGTTGCGCCAGGTCGGCTGGCCGGTGGCACCGGAGCAGGTGGTGCAACTGCCGTCGATCTGCTGTGGCGGCTGCGGCGGCTGACGCGGCATCGACCTACGGTTTTCCCGGCCGGCGTCGGCGCGGGCCGATGCCACGCCCGCCGCCTGCCGACGGTCATTCCCCCGGAGCGTTCTGTTCATGTCGTTCGATATCGTGGTCATCGGGGCCGGCCCGGCCGGGCTGTGTTTCGTGCGGTCGCTGGCCGGTAGCGGCCTGCGCATCGCGCTGGTGGAGCGGCAGGAGGCGGCGGCGCTGGTGGCGCCGGCGGACGACGGGCGCGAGATCGCGATCACCCATCACTCGCAGCGGCTGATACGCGAACTGGCGCTGTGGGGGCGGCTGCGCGAGGAGGAGATCGGCACCTTGCGCGACGCGATGGTGCTCGACGGCGACGACCGCGACGGCCTGATGTTCCGCCACGACGAGGCAGGCAAGCCGCAGCTGGGCTGGCTGCTGCCGAACCACGCGATCCGCCGCGCCGCGTATGCCGAAGTGATGACCCTGCCCGAAGTCGAGCGCATCACCGGCGCGCGGGTCGGCTCGATACGCACCGGCGTCGATGGTGCCGAGGTCGGCCTCGACAACGGCGGCACGCTGCGCGCGCAACTGGTGGTGGCGGCGGACAGCCGTTTCTCCGAGACGCGTCGCGCGATGGGGATCGCCGCCGGCATGCACGATTTCGGCAAGACCATGCTGGTGCTGCGCATGCAACACGACGTGCCGCACGAGCAGGTGGCGTGGGAGTGGTTCGGCGTCGGCCAGACCCTGGCGCTGCTGCCGCTGCACGACCCGCATACGTCATCGGTGGTGCTGACCCTGCGCCCGCAGGCGATGCAGGCCTTGCTGGCGCTGGACGATGCGGCGCTGGAAGCGGCGATGGCCGAACGTTTCCAGCAGCGCCTGGGCACGATGCGTGTGGCTGGCCCGCGTTGCGCCTATCCGCTGGTCGGGGTGTACGCGAAACGTTTCGTGGCCGAACGCTTTGCCTTGATCGGCGATGCGGCGGTGGGCATGCATCCAGTGACTGCCCATGGCTTCAATTTCGGCCTGCTCGGGCAGGCCACGCTGGCGCGCGAGTTGCGCGCGGCTTCGAACGTGGGGCGGCCAATCTGGAGCCCGGCGCTGCTGCAACGCTACGAACGCGAACATCGCCTGGCCACGCGGCCGCTGTACCTGGCCACGCAGATGCTGGCCGGTCTGTACACCGACGACCGCCGGCCGGCACGGGTATTGCGCAAACTTGCATTGGGCGCCGGCGCGCGGCTGGGACCGTTCAAGCGGCTGGTGATGTCCGGCCTCACCGCCGATGGCGGCGGTGTCCCGGCGCCGTTGCGGCTGTTGCGGCGCGGGTCGGCGTAGGCCGCTGCCCGCGCATCGTGGCGAGGCGCTACGTCGCCGCCAGCTGCGAGGCGATGCGCACTTCGCCAGTCAGCACCTTGTGGATGGGGCACGCGTTGGCGATCTGCAGCAGGCGTTCGCGCTGCTCGTCGCTCAGCTCGCCCTGCAGGGTGATCACGCGGGTGATGTCGTTGCCCGACTCGGGCGTGCCGTCGGGATTGAACTTGAGCTCGACGCCGACGTGCTGCAACGGCCACTGCTTGCGCGACGCGTACATCTGCAGGGTGATCGCGGTGCACGCGCCCAGCGCGGAAAGCAGCAGCCGGTGCGGAGCCGGGCCGGCGTTGCCGCCACCCAATTCGGCCGGCTCGTCGGCCAGCCAGGCGTGGCCGGTGTCGTCGGTGAAGTTGACCGTGTAGGGCGTGGTGCCGGTGCTGGCGTGGACCGTGGGTATCGTCATGCGTGTGTTCTCCTGCCGGGATGGTGCGTCGCTGGGTGTCGTCTAGATCACATCCCACATGTAGCCATCGTTCGCCAGCACCGCACCGGCCAGCCGTTCGATCGCCTCGTCCTCGTTGCGCTCCAGGCCGCGCACGTTGCGCGCCATGCGCCGGCGCGCCTGCTTCGCGAAAATCTCGGCGATACCGATCGCCTCGTCGGCAGCCGGGTGTGATTGCCTTGCCAGGCTGTCGGCGCGCGACAGCACGCACAGGCCCACGAACAGGTCGATCGCGATGTCGGCCAGGCGCTTTTGCGCGTGCTGCTGGTCGGCCACCTTCTTGCCGTAGCGGCGCAGCAGCGCGTCGGCGGATTTGGACAGTTCCACCGTGTACTTCTCATAGGTGGCGGCGACCTTGCGCAGCCGCGGTGACAGCTCGTGGACGATGCGGTCGATGCCGTAGCCGGTGGCCTCGCGCATGCGCCGGCCGGTGTAGGTGCCCAGCACGCCGAAGCCCTTGATCGGGTCGTTGAAGATGTCGCCCACGGCGGCCTTCAGCTCGCTCAACCCGGCGCCCACGCCCTTCAGGCCGGACAGCGCGATGTACAGGCGCAGGATCTCGTTGGTGCCTTCGAAGATCGACAGGATGCGCGTGTCGCGGGTGATCTGCTCGTACGGAAACTCGCGCATGAAGCCGTTGCCGGCGGCGATCTGCAGCGCCTCGTACGACGCGCGTTGCACCGCCTCGCTGGCGAATACCTTGCTCATCGCCGCCTCGACCGAGTAGTCGCTGCCGCCGCCGTCGATCAGGTGAGCGACCATCCACACCGCGCTTTCGGCGGCGAAGCAATCCACCGTCATCTGCGCGATCTTCTCGCGCACCAGGCCGAACTCGGCGATCGGCTGGCCGAACTGCTTGCGCTCCTTCGCCTGCGCGCTGGCGAGGCGGATCAGCGAGCGCATGCCGCCGACCGCGCCGCCGCCCAGGCCGGTGCGGCCGCTGTTCAAGATGCTCATGGCTACCTTGAAGCCCTTGCCGACCGGGCCCAGCACATTCTCCGGCGGCACCCGCACGTCGGCGAACGCGACCGTGGTGGTGCTTGAGGCGCGAATGCCCATCTTGTCCTCGTGTGGACCGTGGCTGACGCCGGGCCACACGGCTTCGACGATGAACGCGGTGATCTTGCCCTCGGGCGTGTCGGTGCGCGCGAACACGGTGTAGAAATCCGCGATGCCGCCGTTGGTGATCCAGATCTTCTCGCCGCTCAGCGTCCAGCTGCCGTCATCGTTGCGCACGGCCTTGGTGCGGATCGAGGCGGCATCGGAGCCGGCGCCGGATTCGGTGAGGCAGAACGCGGCGATCATCTCGCCCATGGCCAGCTTCGGCAGGTAGCGCTGCTTCTGCGCGTCGCTGCCGAACAGCAGTACACCCTTCATGCCGATCGAGCTGTGCGCGCCGATGGTCAGCGAGACCGAGCTGTCGTGGCTGCTGGTCTGGCCCAGCACGCGCGCGTAGGCGCCGTTGGACAGTTCCAGCCCGCCGAATTGTTCGGGAATGATCAGGCCGAACAGGCCCATCTCGCGCAGCGCCTGGATGAACTCGGCCGGCTGCTCGGCATCGCGGTCGTACTGCTTCAGCTCCGCGGTCTTGTCGGCAAGGAACTGGTCGATCGCGTCGGTCATCGCGCCCAGCATTTCCCTGTCGCGCGCACGGATCTGCGGGTAGGGAAACAGGTTTTCCTCCACGATGTTGCCCAGGAACAGCTGTTTGGCGACACTGTCGTCGCTGCGCAGTGCGGGCTGCTCGTTACCGGTGGGCGAGGGCGTGCTCACGTGCATTCTCCTGGGCGGGTGAAGGCCCATTCTGGCACTTCGACTGCCGCTGGACATGCCGCGAATCGACGCAGCTTGCGCAAGCCGCCGTTTCGATTCATACCGCGCCGCTCTGCCTGCGAAGAGGGTTGGCAAGCGCAGTGGGGCGGCTTGAAACCGATGCCAGGCGAACCCAAGTCGTTGTATGAACTAGCTTGTATCGAGGGTTTGCGGGCAAGTACGCACTGGGCGCGCAGCGCCACATTCCCGTCTTGCGGAGGTAGGCCATGGCAACCGGTTGGGCAGGTGACGGCGCCGTGCAGGATCAGATCGACGCCACGGTCGACGATGCGGTGCAACGGGCGCGCCAGCAGTTGCGCAAAGGCCCTGGCCTGACGCACTGCGAGGAATGCGATGCGCCGATTCCCGCGGCGCGGCGCAAGGCCGTGCCCGGCGTGCGCCTGTGCGTGGCCTGCCAGGAAGCGCAGGACGCGGAGCAGCGCAGTGCCAGCCTGTACAACCGCCGCGGCAGCAAGGACAGCCAGCTGCGCTAGCGGACACCCGGCCGCCGGCTGCAGCCTATTCGCGTCGATCCCCTTCATCTGCATCAGCGCCGGGGTGACCCGCCGCACTGTTTCGGGACCGGGACCGGTCAGCAACGCGCGCGTTCGAGGGCGAGTACTTGTGTGCCCCGTCGACAAGCGGCAAGCTCGGACCCCATCGGCCGGGCCGGCTCGGGTATCGTGGGGCACCGGCGACCGGCCACTGGCGTGATTGCATGGAGGCACAGCTCATTTCCCCCTTGTCGAACCCCTCCGAGCTTGCCGCCGGCATCAACTATTTTTTTGCGTTGCTGCCGGATACCCCGGCACGCGCCGCGATCGTCGGCGTGGCCGAGCGTTTCCGCAAGTCACACCGGGTTGGCGGGTCGCCGGTCGGCATCGATAGCCTGCATATGACGCTGTGCCCGATGGGCAAGCCCGAACGGTTGCGGCAGCCGCTGGAGGAGGCGTTACTGGCTGCCGCCGGCGAAGTTCGCGCGCAGGGATTCATGGCGGCGCTGGACTCGGCGATGCGCTTCAGCGCCAGGGACGGGCAGTTTCCGTTCGTGCTGTGTGCGGATGCCGCCACCACCGAGGCGGCGTTGGCCCTGCGCAAGGCGATTGCGGCTGCGCAGGCTCGCATGGGGTTGCAGGTCAGCGGGGTCTCCAGTTTCCTGCCGCATGTCACCATGCTGCATGGGCATGCGGTCGATGCGATCGAGGAATCCATCACGACGATTCACTGGTGGGTGTCCGAATTCGCGCTGATCCGCAGCTTTTTCGGCGAGTCGAGGTACGAGGTGATCGGCCGCTGGCCACTGGCGGCGCCGCCCGTGGCCGAGCCGGTCGACATGCTGGCGGAGATGGCGAGCTTGCCGGACCTGCCCGACGAGGCATGACCCGCGCTGTCAGATTGGCGGTTCGGCGTTCGCCGCCGGGACCTGCCGGCGCCGCTGGCGGGCCAGGCTGTGTTCGCGGTGGGCGATGTACAGGCTGGCGCCGATGATGATGGTCGCGCCCGCCACGGTGTAGCGATCCACGCCTTCGCCGAAGATCCACCAGGCCAGCACCGCCACGATCAGCAGTTGCAGGTAGCTGAAAGGCGCCAGCAGCGAGGCATCGGCCAGCCGCAGCGCGCGCGTCCAGCAGTAGTGCCCGCCGGTGCCGAGTGCGCCGGACAGCACCAGCCACGGCCAGATGCCGGCGTGCGGCCATTGCCATACGGCCAGTGCGGCGGGCAGCGACAGCGGCACCCACAGCAGGGTGGTCAGCAGCACGATGCGGTCGGCCGGTTCGCTGCCGGTCAGCGACTTGATGCTGATCGTCACCGCGCCGGTCAATCCCGCGGCCAGCAGGGCGACCAGGCTGCCGGCGGTGAACGCGGCACTGCCGGGCCGCACGATCACCAGCACGCCGATGAAGCCGGCGACCACCGCGCTCCAGCGGCGCATGCGCACGATCTCGCCGAGGAACAGCACCGCGCCGATCGTGACGAACAACGGCGAGGAATACGACAGCGCCACCGCTTCGGCCAGCGGCAGGTTCACGATCGCCCAGAAGCCGGCCAGCATGCCGCCCATGCCGAGTACGCAGCGCATCACGTAGAAACCGAAGCGTGGCGTGTGCAGCAACTGCCAGCCGTGCACATGCAGCAGCGGCAGCGCGAACAGCGCACCGAAGGTGCTGCGGAAGAAGGTGATCTGGAACGGATGCAACTGGGCGGACGCGAACCGGATCGACACTGCCATCAAGGCAAAGAAACTGGCACTGCCCAGCATCAGCAGCACGGCGCGCAGGGGGAGCGGCGTGGAGGAGGGCGGCGATGCGGGGGTCGAATCCAGGTCCGTGCCGTGGGATAGCCAAGCAGGCGCGCATGGTACCCCAACTTGCACATCGGCTTTCGCGCGGCAAGCGGCACGGCACCTGTGCCGTTGGCGTCGAACTTCAGCGCGCGGTCGGCGCGGCGGCGTCCGATCCGTCGCCCGACCACGCCTGCAGCCGTTCGCGCACGGCCGGCTCCAGGCTCTTCAGTCCCCAGCGGCGACCTTCGGCCAGCGCCGCTTCGCTCGACCGGCCGTCGATCAGCGCAGCGCGCAGGGCGATCATCGCACCCACCCGGTTGCTGCTGGCGCAATGCACCAGGGTCAGCTGGTCGCCGGCGTCGCGCAGCAGGCGGTCGAACTGCGCGACCCTGGCGCGGGTCAGGTCGCCGGCGCCGCGGATCGGCAGGTTGTGGTAGCCGATGCCGGCTGCGCGCACGGCGGCGGCTTCGTCGAAACCGGGCGTCTCGCTGTCCAGGCTGAGGTCGATCACCTGCCGGATGCCCGCATGCTTCAGTGTGGCGATGTCGCCCGCCTGCAGTCGCCCGGACGCCACGCGGTGCGGCGCCGGGAACGCGACATGGGGAAGTCCGGCCATGGCGGCTTCCTCCGGCGCGGCGGCCGTCGCGCTGCCGACGGCCATGGCGAGTACCAGCGACAACAGCAGCGAACGGAGCATTTCGGATACCTCGCTTCGGGGAACGGACACGATAGCCGAAGCGGGCCGGGCGATTTGTTGCAGGCGCGTACGGAGACTGTGCGCCGAGCCGATTGGACAACGTTGTCATCCTCGCCCTGTCCGCAGGCATTGATACTGCGTCGCAGCACGCTGCGTATGACATCGTTCGCTTCATGTCCCAGTGAATACCTTGCGTGCCAGCCGTCACAGTTTGGAAAAAGGCTTATAGACAACGTTGTCATTCAAATCTAAGACGGGACCGTTCCAACCATGACAAGCGGTAGCGAGCAGGGAGGCGGAAAGGCGACCGGGTCCCCAACCACACGGCTGATCGGAGCGCAGCCATGCATTCGCCTGCAACTCACCCGTAGCGATGCCATTCCAATCAGGAGAGATTCCATGTTTGTGAAACGATCGGCTGTGTGGTCAGGCCTGGCCTTGAGTGCGCTGGGCAGTGCAGTGGGGACAGGCATGTCGGTGACCTTGCTGGCGGCAATGCCGGTGCAGGCGGCGTATGCGCAATCCGCGCCGGCCTGCGCCGCAGCGTGGAGCGCCACGACCGCCTACAGCGGCGGCAGTGTCGCCAGCGAGAACGGTACGAACTATCTGGCGAACTGGTGGACGCAGGGCAACGACCCAGCCACCAGCAGCGGGCCCAGCGGCTCGGGCCAACCGTGGACGTCGCAAGGCGCCTGCGGCGGCTCGACGCCACCGCCGACCGATCCGCCGCCGGCCTCCGGCGGTTGCGACGCGGCCTGGAACGCAACGACCGCTTATGGCGGCGGCAGCGTCGTCAGCGAGAACGGCGTGAACTACAAGGCGAACTGGTGGACCCAGGGCGACGACCCGGCCACCCACAGTGGCGCGGTGGGCACCGGTCAGCCGTGGACATCGCAAGGTGCCTGCGATGGCACGGATCCGGGCGATCCCGGTGATCCGGGCGACCCCGGCGATCCGAATCCACCCGCCGCGGGTTTCCTGTTCAGCCCGTACAAGGACGTGACCATCAACCTGGACTGGAACACCAACGTGATGCGCACCGCCGTCACCGGCACGCCGATCCCGCTGGTGGGCAGCGGCAGCCTGGTGGCCACCGCGTTGCCCAACCTCGGTGCGGTCACCCTGGCGTTCGCCTCCGGCGAGTGCGGCAGCGAGAGTTGGGGCGGCATCCCGGCGGCGAGCTTTGCCAGTGCGAACATCCAGCCGCTGGTCAACGCAGGGGTGAGCTACGTGATCTCCACCGGTGGCCAGGCAGGCAGCTTCACCTGCTCGACGCCGGCCGGCATGGCGCAGTTCCTTTCGCGCTATGCGTCGCCGTACATGGTCGGCCTGGACTTCGACATCGAGGGCGGCCAGACGCAGACGCAGATCAACAACCTGATCTCCAACGCCGCATACGCGCACAGCCTGTACCCGAACCTGCGCTTCTCGTTCACCCTGGCCACGCTGGCGGCGTCGGACGGCAGCTACGGCGGCTTGAATGGCGTCGGCGACATGGTGGTGCGCGCGGTCAAGGCGGCGAACCTGCCGAACTACACGATCAACCTGATGGTGATGGACTTCGGCTCGGCCAGCCCGGGCGTGTGCGTGGTGTCGAACGGGCAGTGCAACATGGGCCAGTCCGCGATCCAGGCGGCGCTGAACCTGGAGCATACCTACGGCATCCCGGCCAGCCGGATCGAGTTGACCCCGATGATCGGCGTGAACGACGTCAGCAGTGAGGTGTTCACGATCGCCGACGTCGATACCGTGATCCAGTACGCGGTGGGCCAGGGCATGGCCGGCGTGCACTTCTGGTCGCTCGACCGCGACACGCCGTGTGCGGGCGGCGGCGGAACGGCTTCGCCGATCTGCAACTCGGTCAGCGGCACCACGTCGCTGCAATACACGAAGCGCTTCCTGCAGGATCTGGGCAAGTAACCGGCGCGAACCGGCGGGCGGGTCGGCGAACGGCCGGCCCGCCTTCGGCTCAGGCGGTCGCCGACTCGACGAAGGTCACCAGGTTGCCATCCGGGTCGCATATCGGGGCGAAGCGCACGTAGTGGGTCGCCAGTTGCGGTGGCGGTACGTCGATCTGCCGCCCCTGCAGGCCGAGCAGGATCTCGTCGAGGTCGTCCACCATGATGCCCAGCGCCGCGCCGGCACGCTGGCCTGCGTCGGCCAGTGCATTCCTGGGCAGTACCTGGATCCGCGTGCAGCGGGCGATCTGCCATTCGGCGCAGGAGGCGTTCGGGCCGTTGTCGGGAACGCGCCCGAACAGGCGGGCGTACCAGGCGCTGGAGGCAGCGAAGTCGCTCACGGCAACCGTGGCGAGAACCTGGTGGGCAGGCATGGCGAATCTCCGTGGCGGTGCGCGTAGATTTAACGCCATGCCGATGTCGGCCGCGTGAAGGCACGCGCCGCGCGCCCGTATAATCTCCGCTTCCCTTGATGGAACGACCAGGATCGACCGATGTCCGATATTCCCACCTGCCCGCTGTGTGCGATGGAAAACACCTACCCGGACGGCGACAACTACGTCTGTGCCGACTGCGGCCACGAGTGGCCGATCGCGGCGGGCGCGCATGCGGCCGATGCCGCGCTGGTGGTGCGCGACGTCAACGGCAACGTGCTCAACAGCGGCGACACGGTGACGGTGATCAAGGACCTGAAGGTGAAGGGCTCGTCGATCCCGCTGAAGCAGGGCACGGTGATCCGCAACATCCGCCTGGTCGATGGCGACGACGAGCACATCGAAGGCAGTTCGGACAAGATCAAGGGGCTGGTGCTGAAGGTGTGTTTCCTGAAGAAGGCCTGAGACGGAGCTACTGGCGCGCTTCGAGCCGCAGCCCGCGTGGCGTCAACCAGCGCTCGACAAGCTCGAACAGGCCCTGCACCAGCAGTGCCAGCATGGCGGCCGGGATCGCGCCCTGCAGGATCAGCCCCACATCGTCCAGCCGGATGCCGGTGAGGATCGGCTGGCCGTAACCGCCGGCCCCGATCAATGCCGCCAGTGTGGCGGTGCCCACGTTGATCACCGCGGCGGTCTTGATGCCGGCCAGGATCGAGCGCATCGCCAGCGGCAGTTCCACCCGACGCAGGCGCACGCCGGGCGGCAGGCCCAGTGCGGCGGCGGATTCGCGCAATTCCGGCGCGATGCCGACCAGGCCGGCGTGCGTATTGCGCACGATCGGCAGCAGGCTGTACAGGAACAGCGCGGCGATCGCCGGCCAGGTACCGATGCCGAGCAGCGGGATCATGAACACGAACATCGCCAGCGAGGGTACCGTCTGCAGCACGCCGGTCAGGCCGATCACCCACTGGCCCAGGCGTCGCAAGCGGGCCGCCAGGATGCCCAGCGGGATCGCCAGCAGCATGGCCAGTCCCAGCGAGATCGCCACCAGCTTGACGTGCTCGGCGCTGCGTTGGAGCAGGTGCGGCCACAGTCCGCCGTCGTGGCCGTCCGCATGGATGCCGAGGAAGTCGGCGGCCACCACGTTTTCGCTGACGCCGCGCAGTTTCACCCGCGCATTCATCGCGCGCATCGCCTCCTCGTCGATGCTGCCGGTGAGCTTGTGCAGCACGCCGACGAAGGCGGGCGCACGCTGCTCCAGCGCCAGCCGGTACAGGTAGACCGCCTCGTAGCGTGGAAAGTAGCGGCGGTCGTCGCGCAGCGTGCGCAGGTGGTAGTAGGGGATTTCCGCGTCGGTGCTGTACAGGTCGATCGCATCGACCGCGCCGCTGGCCACCGCGCGGTACGACAGCGTGTGGTCGAGGCCGCTCACGTTCGTCTGCGGCAGGCCGTAGCGCCGGCGCAGGCCGGGCCAGCCGTCGCCGCGGTCCATGAACTCGTTGGAGAAGCCGAAGCGCAGGTCGGGATGCCGCAGCAGGTCGGAAATGTCCTTGATGCCCAGCCGCGCGGCTTCATCGTCGCGCATGCCGATCGCATAGGTGTCGCTGAAGCCGAGCGAGTCGGTGATGCCGATCCCCAGCGGCTTGAGCCGCGCGCGCAAGGTGGCGATGTCCGCATTCGCCGGCACGCCTTTCAGCAGTTCCTGGGTGAGCGTGCCGGTGTACTCGGGATAGGCGTCGATCTCGCCTTCGAGCAGGGCGCGCCACAGGATGCTGGTGCCCCCCAGTTCGCGCCGGTGCACCGCATCGATGCCGGCCTCGCGCGCGCCGGCCAGCGCCAGTTCGCCCAGGATCACCGACTCGGTGAACTGCTTGGAACCGATGCGCACCGGCGCGGCCTGTGCCGACGCGGGCAGCAGGCACGCGCCCAGCAGCAGGCACGCGCCCAGCAGCAGGCAAACGCCCAGCAGCATTGGTGCGGGCAGCAGGCAGCGCATCATGGGGCCTCCGGCAGGCGTCGCTGCGCCTCGACGAAGCGGCTGACGAAGGCGTCGACGGGGCGGTCGCGCAGGTCGTGGAAAGTCCCGTCCTGCAGCACGGCGCCTCGGCGCAGCAGCACCAGCCGTTCGGCGAACCAGGCTGCTTCGGCGAGGTCGTGGGTGACCACGATCACGGTCTTGCCGAGCCGGTCGAAGATCTGTTTGAGCTCGTCCTGCAGTTCGTGCCGCACCACCGGATCGAGCGCGCCCAGCGGTTCGTCCAGCAGCAACGCGTCGGGGTCGACCATCAAGGCGCGCATCAGCGCCACGCGCTGGCGCTGGCCGCCGGACAGTTCGGCCGGGTAGCGCTCCAGCACACCAACCGGCAGATGGGTCAGCGCGGCGAGTTGTTCCGCGCGCTGCTGGATCCGCTCGCGGTTCCAACCGAGGTGGCGCGGCAGCAGGGCCAGGTTGCCCAGTGCGGTGAGATGCGGGAACAGGCCGCCATCCTGGATCACGTAGCCCACTCGCCGGCGCAGCTGCAGCACGTCGGTGCGCTGCAGGGGTTTGCCGTCGACTTCGACGTGGCCATGGTCCGGCCACTCCAATCCGAGCAGCAGGCGCAGCACGGTGGACTTGCCCGAGCCGCTGCTGCCGATCAGTGCGCTGGTGGTGCCGGCAGCGAAGGCCAGGCTGGTTTGTTCGAGCGCATGCACCTTGCCGTAGCGCTTGCCCGCCTGCACCAGCGCGAAAGCGATGCCGCCGGGAGACTCAGCCGTGGACATGGCGCGTCATGGCAGGTCGGCCTTCAGTTCGGTGGCGGGAAAGCAGCGCGGGGCGACGATGCCGCCACGGCCGCGGTACGCGTGAGCCTATCAGCAGGGCGGATGGCTGCGCCAACGTTGGTCGCGTTGCATTGGCCTGGTCTTTGCGCGGCACCGGCGCCGGGCCGCTATGGCGCACCGCTCATCAGCGCGCGGTCGCCGCCTTGCCGCTTGGCGTCGTACATCGCGTCGTCGGCATGCCGCAGCAGCAGCTTGCCGTCCTCGCCGTGATCGGGGTACAGGGCGATGCCGATGCTCGCCGACACTTGCAGCCGGCAGCCGGCCAGTTCGAACGGCTGTCTGAGCGCGGCATGGATCTTCGCGGCGATCGTGACGACGTGTTCGGGCAGGTCGATGCCGTTGAGCAGCACCACGAATTCGTCGCCGCCGATGCGGCCGACCGTATCGGAGTCGCGCACGCACTGGCTGATGCGCGCGGCCGCCTCGCGCAGCAGCAGGTCGCCGACGTCGTGGCCATGCTTGTCGTTGACCGGCTTGAACTGGTCCAGGTCGAGGTACAGCACGGCCAGCCGCTGTCCATCGCGCCGGGCTCTGGCCAATGCGGTGCGCAGCCGGTCGTGGAACAGTTCGCGGTTCGGCAGGTCGGTGAGCTGATCGTGCTGGGCGAGGTACTGCAGCCGGGTTTCGCTCTTCTTGCGCTCGATCGCCGCGGCGATCTGGGTGGAGACGAACTGCAGCAGCGCCTTGTCCTGCTGGGTGTAGCGCACTTCGCCGGAGTAACTCTGCACCACCAGCGCGCCGATCACGCCCTGTTGTCCGCCGAGCCATTCCAGCGAATCCCGGCCGACGATCGGGCGCACCCGCGCGGGCAGTTCCACCCGAGTATCCGGCGTCAGCAGCAGCGCCTGTCCGCTGCGGATCACCTCGCTGGTGAGTGTGCCCGATTCCAGGCTTTGCGTCGGGGGCGGCTGGTCGTACTCGTCGACGAAGTAGGGAAAGCTCAGCTCGTCCTTCTGCGCGTCGTACAAGGCCACGAAGAAATTCCTGGCCGGCAGCAGCTTGCCGACGATCTGGTGGATGTGCAGGAACAATGTCAGCAGATCCTCTGCCGAGTGCGCCGCCTCGGAAATGGCGTGCAATGCCACCTGCATCAGTTCGGCACGCTTGAGCTCGGTGACGTCGCGCGCCACCGCGATCCGCACCTGGTCCGCCTCCGACCAGCGCGCCGACCACATGATGTGGATGACCCGGCCGTCCTTGCGCACGTAGCGGTTCTGGAAATGCGGTTTGGGCTGGCCGGCCATGATCTCGTTCGCCGCTTGCAGGGTACGCTCGCGGTCGTCGGGGTGGACCAGTTCGATCATCGGCCGGCCGATGACCTCTTCCGGCGTGTAGCCGAAGATGCGTTCGAAGGCGGCACTGACGAAGACGTAGCGGCCCTGGACGTCCACTACGCAGATCGCGTCGAGCAGGAGGTCCATGACGTTGCTGAAGGGGAGGCCGGCGCCCGATTCCAGCGGAGAAGACGGTTGGTTCATTCGATCTGTTCGAGCGTGTTGCCTGGCGAGGCGGCGATGCCGGTTCGAAGCCTATCCGGAATCCGTGCGGAAAATGTCTACACGCGCTTCCGGCGCCGCTCGCGACGGCCGCCAGGTGCCTGCGCCGGGCCGGTCGGGCGGCCCGGCGCAGGAGCGTGCGCTCAGGCGATGGTCAGCGTCACGTCGATGTTGTTGCGAGTGGCGTTGGAGTACGGGCACACGACGTGCGCCTTCTGCACCAGCGCTTCGGCGTCGGCGCGGGGCAGGCCGGGGATCGAGATGGTCAGCTCGACTTCGATGCCGAAGCCGGTGGGGATCTGGCCGATGCCGACCTGGCCGGTCACCTGGGTATCGGCCGGCAGTTGCAGTTTCTGCTGGGCTGCCACGAACTTCATCGCGCCGAGGAAGCAGGCCGAGTAGCCGGCGGCGAACAACTGTTCCGGATTGGTGCCGTCGCCACCGGCGCCGCCGAGTTCCTTCGGTGTAGTCAGCCTGACGTCGAGCACGTTGTCGGACGAGGTGGCGCGGCCGTCGCGGCCGCCAGTGGCCGTGGCCTTGGAGCGATAGAGGACTTTTTCGATGGACATGGGTGTTTCCTTTTCAGGTGGGTGGGGTGTGGCGGTGAATGTATTGCTGGCTATTTGATAGTGCACTATTTAATTAGGCAAAAATATTCAACGACTTGGTCAGACGCTGTCGGACAACTTGCCGCGCAGGTCCTGCAGTTCCCGTTTCAGGTGCATCAACTGGTCCGGCGTGCACCGGGTGGCGCAGAACACCGACTCCTGCACCTTGCCGGCCTTTGTCTGCAGCGCCTTGCCGCGCGCGGTCAGCGAAATCACCACGTGGCGCTCGTCGTCGCGCGAACGCAGCCGCGTCACCAGTCCCGCCGTTTCCAGCCGTTTCAGCAACGGGGTGAGCGTGGCCGAATCGAGGAACAACCGTTCGCCGATCTCCGACACGCTGAGGCTTTCGTCCTCCCACAACACCATCATCACCAGGTATTGCGGATAGGTGAGGTCCAACGACTTGAGCAGCTTGCGGTAAACCTTGTTCATCGCCAGCCCGGCCGAGTACAGGGCGAAGCACAGCTGCGCGTCCAGCCGGGGCGTGGCGTTCGCGGCAAGCGTCGACGATGTGCGGGACGTGCTCATGGTTGCGCAACATATATAGTGCACAATTCAATTGCAAGCTATTTTTACCGGATGGCTTCCGGCACGGGTGAAGCCGTGGTCGCTGGCTTAAGGTAGCGCGTATGCATCGGGCGAGGGGCAAGTGATGTTCAGGCGGTTTCTGCTGGTCCTGGCCATGGCATTGCCGGCTCTGGCGGCGGCGAAGGTTCCGCCGGCCGAGGTGGCCGTGCTTGCCACGTTGCACCAGTTGCATGCGACCACGCCGGCCTATTCGTTCGATACGCTGGGCCAGGTCATCGAGCGGCTGCAGCCCGAAGTGCTGTGCGTCGAACTGCAGCCGGACGACCTGCAGCGGCGCCCGGCGGAGGCGACCAAGCAGGAATATCCCCGGGTCGTCTATCCGCTGATCGACCGCCATCACTATCGCGTGTATGCGATGGAGCCGGCCGAACCCACCTACAGCGACATCCTCACGCCGTACATCCAGGCGGGCCACGATTTCAGCGTACGGGAGCCGGAGCAGGCCGAGGCGTTCTCGCGCTACAGCGATGGCGCCTACATCGGCCTGCAGACGTACTGGACGTCGCCCGCACGGGTCAACGACGCGGTGACGGATGCCGTACTGCGCGCCAAGCACGAGCTGCAGCAGGCGATGGTCGGCGACGGCGAACGCATCGGCTGGGAACGCTGGAACCGGCAGTTCCTCGCCGTCATCCTGCAGGCCGCGAAAGAGAACCCGGGCAAGCGCATCGTGGTACTCGTGGGTGCCGAGCATGGCTACTGGCTGCGCGGGCACCTGGCCCAGGCGACCGGCGTGCAGTTGCTCGATACGGCAGAGTTGCTGCGGGCACCGGCCGCGAAACCGATACAGCACGCCGGCCGGGCCGACGTGCCGATGACCTGATGGCGATGACCTGCTGAAAAACCACCATGGAGCCCTTGCATGAACCTTCGGATGACAAGCCTTGCGACATTGGGCATCGCCGCACTCGCCGTGCTGGCCGGCAGCAATGTGCAGGCGAAAGACACCTACAGCGCACCACAACGTGAAGCGCTCGGCGCGGTGGACGCGCTGTTCGCTGCGATGGCGAAGCATGACGTGGACGCCTCGCGCCGGCTGATCCTTCCTGGTGCCAGTTTCGTGGTGGTGCTGCCCGATGGCGCGGTGAAGATCGAGCCCGACACCGGCTACCTGGAGACGTTGGGCAAGCACAAGGAAGTATTCCGCGAGCGCATATGAGAGGCGCAGGTGATGGTGCAGGGCAACCTCGCCCAGATATGGGCGCCGTACGATTTCCACCTCGACGGCAAACTGTCCCATTGCGGCATCGACAGCTTCAGCCTGGTGCGCGGCCCCGGCGGCTGGCGTATCGCCGGGACCAGCTACACCGTGCAGAAGACGGGCTGCGCGCCGACCCCGCTGGGCAACGTGAAGTAGCAGGTATCCCACGCCGGAGCTTCACTCGGCAGGCATGCCAGCGCGTAGCCTTTGACAAGGCCGGCTTGTCGCGTTGACGGTGGCCGTTTCTGCAGGCCGGGTGCCGCATCGCCGCGTGTTCCGGCATGAATCGACAAGGCTTTGCATGCGCCGAGTGACACCGATTGCCTGCGGGGGAACGCGATCTTTCCGGTCGACGGAGGCGTGGGCTTCGTCCGTTGATTTTCGTGATGCACTTGGCGCTCAATCCAGCGGCGCGGTCATGATCAGCTGGTCGACCTCGTAGCCACGTTGGCGCGAGTGTTCCTTGAGGGTCTGGAACAGCGCGCGATCCATCGTGGGGCGGCGCGCGAGTATCCACAGGTGCTTGCGCCCGGGACTGCCGATCACGGCCCACTGGTAGTCGGCGTCCACCTCGATCACCCAGTAGTCGGCCCATGCCATCGGCAGCCAGGTCAGCCAGGCGGGCACGAAGCGCACCTCCAGCGCCGCGGGCTGGTTGTCCTTCATCCGCGCCACTCCGTCGACGGACATCCGACCCTTGCTGGTGCGGCAGGCGTTGTGGATGTGGACGGTGTCGTCGGGATTCGGCGTGTAGGTGGCGACGACGGCATCCAGGCATTTGCGCTCGAAATACATCGGCAGGCGCGCGATCTCGTGCCACTGGCCGGCGTAGCGATGGATGTCGAGCGACGGCACGGGCTGATTCGGCAAGGTGGCGGCCACCGTCGGCAGGGCAGCGGCCAGCAGCGCGGCCATCAACAGCCGGCGAAACATGCGCATGGTCTGACTCCATCGGTTTCATGCATGGTACGTCGTCGTGTCCGTTGTCGACTACGGGAACGCCAAGCGTGACGGGGCTTGATTGCATGGGAAGCAAGTGGGTGACCAGCACCACGAAGTGTTCCGGCAGGCCTGATCGCGGTAACGGTCCAACCTCGCCAAGCCGTGTCGGCTGGTGTGGTAGGTGGCAGGGTCACGGCGATGGACTTGAGCGGCCATCCATGAAAATTGAGTCCAGCGAAGGCGCAAAAACTTACTATTCCGGGATGCGAAAAACGCACCCCGGACGCAGATTCGCATGTTCCAACGGGCATCCACGCGTCTCAACATTGATTGAGAATTTACATAAGTAATTGATTAATAATGGAATATAAGGTTTAAAAAATGTTATGCATACGTGCAGAGGTAGCGTATATTCGACGTGCGTTTGAAATTACGATTCGAACGCACCGAAGGGGTCAGGGGACGTGATCTCTTTCGGCGCTTACTGCAGTGACTCGCCAAGTCACGCATCCAATGCTTCATTTCACCGGGGAGTTAAGAAATCATGAGTGTTGTTGGGTATGGTCGTACCAAGTTGTGGCGCCACACGGCGCTGGCGGTAGCTTTGAGCCTGAGCCTTGGCGGAGTCGCCATGGCGCAGTCGAATGCTTCGGGTGTCATTTTCGGCAATGCCGGGGACGTTCCCGGAGCAACAGTCCATCTGCAGAACGTGAACACCGGGCAGAGCCGCGACATAACGGTGGAAGCCAATGGCCGCTACCGCGCGACGTCGCTGCCTGTGGGCACCTATACCGTCACCCTGAAGCGTGATGGCCAGGTGGTGGGGAGCCGCGAGAACGTGCAGGTTCGCGTGGGTTCGGGTACCGATGTGTCGTTCGACGCAGCCGCCAGTGAAGGCGGCGCGAAGACACTGGAAGGTATTACGGTGGTGGGATCGGCGTTGCCGGCCATCGACGTATCGTCGGTCGACTCGCGCACGGTGCTCACATCCGAGCAACTGGCAAAGCTTCCGTTGGCGCGTGACGTCACCGCTGCGGCGCTGCTGGCTCCGGGTACGGTCCAGGGTGATTCGCGTTATGGCAACGTCGCCTCCTTCGGTGGTGCGTCGGCGTCGGAGAACCAGTAC
This sequence comes from Rhodanobacter soli, assembly GCF_040548735.1. Lineage (NCBI taxonomy): Bacteria > Pseudomonadati > Pseudomonadota > Gammaproteobacteria > Lysobacterales > Rhodanobacteraceae > Rhodanobacter > Rhodanobacter soli. The sequence goes on from NZ_JBEPSD010000002.1 coordinate 313,016, forward strand.
TACATCAACGGTTACGCAGTGACCAACGCGTTGACCGGCCTCGGCTTCACCAGCCTGCCATACGATGCCATCGATCAGCAGCAGATCTACACTGGCGGTTACGGTGCGGAATACGGACGCTCCACCGGTGGCGTGATCAACGTGGTCACGAAGAGCGGCGGCAATACCTGGAAGGCGGGTGTGGGCCTGCACGCCACGCCGGATGCGCTGCGCTCCACGCCGAAGAGCATTCATCGCAAGGATGGTCAGCTTTACCAGAACCGCAGCGACAACGAGAGCACGGCGATGCAGTACACCGGCTATGTCAGCGGCCCGTTGGTCAAGGACAAGTTGTTCCTGTACGCGGCGGCCGACTTCACCCGCACCAGCGGCAAGTCGACTGGTTCCATCCTCACGCCGCAGTCGACCGACGAGGTGTCCAAGGCCAAGAAGTGGCTGGCCAAGATCGACTGGAACATCACCGACAACCATATCCTGCAGTTCACCGGATTGTCGGACCAGACCGATACCGACCGCACGGTGTACAAGTACAGCTATGCGAACCAGTCGCGTGGCGACCTGATCGGTACGGACACGCTGAAGAACGCCGCGTCCCTGGCTGGTTCCGCACCGGGTGGCGATGTTTATGTCGGCAAGTACACCGGCTATCTCACCGATAGCCTTACCGTCAACGCGTTGTATGGCACCAGCAAGACCACGCATCGGCGCACGCTCGCCTATGCGACCAACCCGAATTGCCCGTGGATTACCGACTCCCGCACCGGCATCACCAACCCGATCGTCGGCTGCGGTCTGGTCGGTGGCACCGTACTTGGCCCAGGAGCCAACGACAAGACCCATGGCTGGCGCCTCGACGTGGAATACCAGTTGGGCTCACATGACCTGCGCGCTGGTCTGGATACCCAGACGCTGGAGTCGACCAGCGGCAACCAGTACGAAGGCGGCTACCGCTGGCGTTACCGTAACGTCCGCGCAGATGGTGTTTTCCCCGGGCGCCCGGACGCTACAGTGCCAGCCGGGACCCAGTATTACGTGGAGAACCGCACCTTCATCACCGGCGCGTCCGTCAAGGTGGAACAGGAAGCGCAATTCATCGAGGATCGCTGGCAGGTCAGCGATCGCTGGATGGCCTACCTTGGCCTGCGCAACGAGCAGTTCAAGAACATCAACGGTGCCGGCGACGTCTATGTCAAGCAGCGTCACCAGTTGGCTCCTCGCCTAGGTGCAACCTGGGACGTGTTTGGCGACTCCACCTTCAAAGTGTATGCGAATGCAGGTCGCTACCACTTGGCGATTCCGTCCAATGTGGCCATCCGTGGCGCATCGGCGTCTCTGTATTCCAGCCAGTACTACACCTACAACGGTGTAGGCCCGAATGGCGAACCGCTCAACCTTGTGCCGTTTGGCAGCAAGATTTATCTCAACGGCGAAGATGGAACGGATCTCAACCCCCGTACCGTCGCGGCGCAGAACATCAAGGCGTACTACCAGGACGAGTACATCCTGGGCTTCGACAAGGCGATCAACAACGACTGGAGCTTCGGCGCCAAGGCGACCATGCGCAAGTTGAAGAGCTCGATCGACGACTTCTGCGATTCGCGTCCGTTCGAGAAATACGCTGCGCGCAACAACATCGACATCACCAACGCCAGCATTCCCGGCTGCTACCTGTTCAACCCGGGCGTTCCGAACACGTTCCTGGTGGACGTGGACGGGCAGGGTAACCTGGTGCCGTTCAAGCTGACCATGGAAGACTTCACCACGCCGGCCGGCGTGGCCTTCCCGCCGCTGAAGCGCAAGTACTACTCGCTGGATCTGTACCTGGAGCACCACTTCGACGAGCGCTGGTTTGCCCGCATGGAGTACACCTTCTCGCGCAGCTACGGCAACTCCGAAGGTCAGCTGAAGTCGGACATCGGCCAGCTCGATCCGTCGGTGACGCAGGACTGGGATGCGCCGGAAATCATGCAGTACTCCAACGGCCCGTTGCCGAACGATCGCACCCATCAGCTGAAGACCTATGGCTTCTTCCAGCTCAACAAGGAGTGGTTGCTCGGCGCCAACGTGGCGATTGCCTCGGGTCGTCCGATGAACTGCATTGGCTTCGATCCGGTGGATGCGATCCAGTACGGCGCTTCGTACTTCGAGTGCAACAACCAGCCGGCACCTCGTGGCTCGCGTGGTCGCCTGCCGTGGACCTTCAAGGCCGATCTCAACGCGCAGTACCGCCCGTTGTGGGCTGGCGCGGACCAGAACCTGGCGTTCTCGGTGACCGTGTTCAACCTGTTCAACAGCCAGAAGACGCTGTCGCAGGTCGATGGCGGCGAGGATCCTGCGAACGATTACCAGCGTCCGCTGGCGTTCCAGACCCCGCGCTACGTGCAGTTCGGTGTCACCTACGACTTCTCGCTGTAACTCGAGAAGCGTCGGGGCAGCCTGACGCAGTCGTTTCGAAAGCCGCCGGTTTTGTCCGGCGGCTTTCTTTTTTTCGGAAGTCGGGTTCACGCGTGTTCGGGAAACGAGTTTCCGAGGAAGGTCACGGCAGGAGTACGGCATCGGGCTGGCTGCAACGGTGCGGATGGGCATACCATCGGCGCTCCCCGCCGTCATCCCCCAGGAGTTCGCGTGCAGCCGATCATTGCCGTCAGTCAACTCAGCAAGATGTATGCCTCCGGATTCCAAGCGCTGAAGCAGATCGATCTGGAGATCCGCCGAGGCGAGATCTTCGCCCTGCTGGGCCCCAACGGCGCCGGCAAGACTACCCTGATCAGCATCATCTGCGGCATCGTCAATCCCAGCGAGGGCACGGTGCTGGCTGACGGCCACGACGTGGTGCGCGACTACCGCGCGGCACGCGCGAAGATCGGTCTGGTGCCGCAGGAACTGACCACCGATGCATTCGAGACAGTGTGGAACACGGTCAGTTTCAGCCGTGGGCTATTCGGCAAGGCGGCGAACGCGGCACATATCGAAAAGGTGCTGAAGGACCTCTCGTTGTGGAGCAAGAAGGACAGCCGGCTGATGACCCTGTCCGGCGGCATGAAGCGGCGCGTGATGATCGCCAAGGCGCTGTCGCACGAGCCGCAGATCCTGTTCCTGGACGAGCCGAGCGCCGGCGTCGACGTGGAGCTGCGTCGCGACATGTGGGCGATGGTGCGCGCGCTGCGCGCCACCGGCGTCACCATCATCCTGACCACTCACTACATCGAGGAGGCCGAGGAGATGGCCGACCGGATCGGGGTGATCCACAAGGGGGAATTGATCCTGGTCGAGGACAAGGCCGAGTTGATGAACAAGCTCGGCCGCAAGCAGTTGACCCTGCATCTGCAGGATCCGCTGGAAACCATCCCTGCGGCGCTGGCCGATTACCCGCTGGAACTGTCGGCCGATCGGCGGCAGCTGGTCTACACCTTCGATGCGCAGGGCGAGCACACCGGCATCGACATGCTGCTGCGCCGGCTCGGCGAGGCGGGCATCGACTTCAAGGACCTCAAGACCAGCCAGAGTTCGCTGGAAGACATCTTCGTCAGCCTGGTGAGGGAGCGCGCATGAACATTTACGCGATTCGCGCGATCTATCTGTTCGAGATGGCGCGCACCTGGCGCACCTTGCTGCAGAGCATCGTTTCACCGGTGATTTCCACCTCGCTGTACTTCGTGGTGTTCGGCGCGGCGATCGGTTCGCACATGAAAGGGATCGACGGGGTCAGCTACGGTGCCTTCATCGTGCCGGGGCTGATCATGCTGTCGCTGTTGACGCAGAGCATCTCCAATGCCTCGTTCGGCATCTATTTCCCGAAGTTCGTGGGTACGATCTACGAGATCCTGTCGGCGCCGGTGTCGCCGTTCGAGATCGTCGCCGGCTATGTGGGCGCGGCGGCGAGCAAGTCGATCATCCTGGGCCTGATCATCCTGGTCACCGCGCGGCTGTTCGTGCCGTTCCAGATCGAGCATCCACTGTGGATGCTGACGTTCCTGCTGCTCACCGCGGCGACCTTCAGCCTGTTCGGTTTCATCATCGGCATCTGGGCGGACAACTTCGAGAAGCTGCAGCTGGTGCCGCTGCTGGTGGTGACGCCGCTGACCTTTCTCGGCGGCAGTTTCTATTCGATCCACATGCTGCCGCCGTTCTGGCAGAAGGTCACCCTGTTCAATCCGGTGGTGTACCTGATCAGCGGTTTCCGCTGGAGTTTCTACGGCGTCGCCGACGTCGGCGTGGGCGTCAGCGTGGGCATGACCCTGGTGTTTCTCGCGATCTGCCTTGCAGCGGTGTGGTGGATCTTCCGCAGCGGCTACCGGCTGAAAGCCTGAGCGGGTTGTCAGGTCAGCGCGGTATGCGCGCGGAACGGCAGCGGCGTGGCGCCGGTGCGCGCGACCGCGGGTTCGGCCACGCCGAGCTTGTCCTTGCTGGCGTCGATCACCACCAGGATGCGACCGGCGGCGATCTCGTCCTTGAACTTGCGGCTGACCACGTCGGGCACCTCGAAGCCGACCATCTCGCCGATGCAGGTACCGAATGCGGCGCCCGCGATGGTCATCGCCGCAGCGCCGGCAAGCGTCACGCCCAGCGGCGGCACGGCAACCGCGATGAGTCCGAGCAGCAGACCGGTACCGCCGCCGCAGATGCCCCCACGCACGGCGGCGGGGTAGAAATCATTGCGTCCCTGCATCAGGTGGTCGGGGATCTTTTCCAGCTCGATGTCCTCGCGGGCGACCAGCGAGATGTCGTTGTCGTCGATGCCGGCCTCGCGTGCCGCGGTCATCGCGGCGCGTGCCGCGGCCAGATCGGGTGTGCTGAATACGCATCGGGTTTTCATGAGGTCTCCCTCCGTGTTCCGGCGTGACGTCACTCGCGCGGACGGCGTTCTCGGGGGGCAGGCGTACCGCGCGGGCAAAGCGGACGAGCAGTATCTATCCTTGTCGCCATCATGTTGCGGACGCGTGACATAGTTGTTATCAAAAACGACTCAATGGGATCGCACCGGCGTGCCGTTCGCCATCACGGCGCCGCGCCGGTAGCTGAGCAGGCGGCCACGGAACGGCGCGACGTCGGCCGCGTCGAAACGGCTGCGCAGTTCGGTGACGGCGAAGCCCTGGCCAACCAGCGCGCGGGTGAACGGCGCACTGTTGCCGCGGCCCGGATCGGTGATCAGCACCTCGGCATCGGGCAGCGCGTGGCGCGAGACCATCGCCGCAAGCAAGTCCGCGTGGCCGCTTTCGTAAAGGATGTCGCTGCCGATGATCAGGTCGAAGCGCCCCAGCGTGACATCGGGCACTTCCCAACGCAGGTCGCGGTAGACGATGGTCGCCAACTGGTTCTGCGTGGCGTTGTGACACAGGAACGATTCGGCCAGCGGATGATGGTCGCTGGCAGTGATGTCGGCGCGGCGCTGCTGCAATACCAGGCTGGACAGGCCCAGCCCGCAACCGAGTTCCAGGATGCGCTTGCCGACGATGTCGTGGGTGGCCATCGCCTCGGCCAGTACCCGACCGGCCGGCCATACCTGCCCGAACAGGCTCCACAGCGCCGACGAGATGCCGATGCGGTTGGCCAGCTGGTGCGGGTCGGCGAATTGCTGCAGGTCGCTCAGCGCCCGGATGCGGTAGTCGTGGCCACCGAGGCGGACCACAAGTTCGCGGGTGGAATATCCCGGCATAAGGGCTCCCGTAGGGTATCGTCCCGGCTATCGGCAGGCGGGATGAAACGTGGGTGGGAGCGCAGCGGCACTCGCCGCGAGGCGCTGGGGAGAAGCGGAAGCCTGGCCAGCTTACCTGCAATGTCGGTAGGGTGTTGCCAGAGGCCGGCTCGATCGGGCTGGATGAACGAATCGGGCGTGGACAAGTCCAACACAGGCATTCGATGGTAGAACGGGAGTGATCGTGAGCAGACGAGCATCGGCGGGCAGCTGGATCGGGGCGGTGGTGGTGGTGCTGGCCATCGTGGTGGCGGGTGTGTACCTGGCACGCAAGGCGATGCATCCAGGCCCACCGCTGACCACCGCACCCGTTGCGTCGGCATCGGCTCCCGCGAGCGCCGCCAGCGCGCCGATCCAGCATCCGATCGAACAGGCGCAAATCGCGCCGGCGACGGCTTCCACAAGCGCGTTGCCGGCACTGGACGACAGCGACGCCAGCACGATCGCCGCACTCGCCGCGGTAGCCGGCGGCAACGACCTGTCCCCGCTGCTGGTGCGCCAGCAGGTCATCGCGCGCATCGTGGCGACCATCGATGCGTTGCCGCGTCACGACGGGCTGGCCGTGTTCACGCTGCCGGCGCGCGTGCCGAAGGGTGCGTTCATCGTCGATGAAGCCAACGGTGGCACGGTGACCGGCGAGCGGAACGTTGCCCGCTACGCGCCGTACATGCAGATCGTCGACGCCGTCGATCCGCAGGCGCTGGTGGCCTGGTACGTGCACGCCTATCCGCTGTTCCAGCAGGCATACCGCCAACTGGGCTACCCGAAGGGTTATTTCAACGACCGCCTGATCGTGGTGATCGACGACCTGCTGGCCGCGCCGGAACCGGTCCAGCCACCGACCGTGGTGCGCTCGAAGGCGTTCTACGTCTACACCGATCCCGCGCTGGAATCGCGCTCCACCGGGCAGAAGCTGCTGTTGCGCGTGGGGCCCGCCAACGAGGCGAAGATCAAGGCCAAGCTGCGCGCGATCCGCACGCAGCTGACCGGGCAGGATCTGCATCCGGCGCCAGCGGGCACGGCCGGGTAGACTCGCGCGCCCAGCTTTCGATCTGCCACGATGGCCATTCGACCCACGCCTTCCGACCAACCTCAGCTCGACCTGCTCGGAACGGCCGATGCCCGGCCTGCCGAAGTGCACCGATTGTTCTTCGCGCTGCTGCCGGATGCCGCGACGCGTGCACGGCTGGCGCAAGCGGCGCAGGCGTTCAAGGCCAGTCATCCGGGGCTGCGCGCGCGCTGGGTGAGTCCTGCGCGCTATCACGCCACGCTGCATTTTCTCGGCGACCACGCACTACTGCGGCAGGACGTGGTCGATGCAGCGATGGCTGCTGCGACCGAGCTGCGCATGGCGCCATTCGAATGGGTGCTGCATGAAGCGGCCAGCTTCCGCGGCCGGCAACCGCCCTGCATCCTGCGCAGCTCGAGCGTGCCCGAGCCGCTGCAGCAGCTATGGCAGGACCTGCGCCGTGCGCTCGTGCTGGCCGGGCAGGGCCGCCATGTCGCACGCAGCTTTACGCCGCATGTCACCGTCGCCTACAGCCATGCTGTGCTGCTGGATGTCACGCCGATCGAACCCGTGGCATGGCGGGTCGAACGCGTTGCGCTGGTCCACAGCGTGGTCGGTCAGCAGGATTATCAGGTGCTGGCGGAGTGGGCGTTGTAGGACAGTTGAACCGTTCGCGGGTGTGTCTTAGTGATGGCGAAAGTATCGGTTGCCCGATAGCCGCGAAACCCTATGTTGTGTCTCACTTGCCGTGGGGTATGCTGGGCCGGCCGTCATCTGTTGAAGGGGCCGGCGATGGTGTTGCGTATGTGTCGTTCGCCACGCGGTAGGCGTGCGGAATAGTACAAATCCAGGACTGATGTCTGTGTTGTCATTGACTCGATGGAGTGAATCATGAAGAAGTTCGGCTTTGCGACGTTTTGCATGATTTTGGCGGTGGGTGGTGCCTCGTTGTCGTCACCTGTTTCAGCACAGGATGCCGTCGCGGGGAACCCTGCCGATTCGCCGCTCTATTTCACGAATGTCGACAAGAACGGCGACGGGGCCATCAGCCGCTCCGAGGTTCCGAAGGATCTGCCTGAACTGCGGGCGCATTTCGATCAATATGATGCAAATCACGATCATCGGCTTTCGCAGGGAGAGTACGTGAGTTATCTGAGTACTCTCGGCTCCAAGGCTTGCCGTGACGACATACACACCCAGGTAAAGTGCCAGATATCACCCTATGCTGGAGATCCGCGGCGGGATTACGCTGGTGAATCGCCGGCAGTTAATCCTCCGAAGACGTCCGGGGGACAATGAGGGCGTATCAGCGGTAGGGCGTGCCGTCCTTGTGTGAATAGTGATCGACGCCAGGCTCGAGGTGCAGGTCGATGTCTGAGTAGTGGCAGGTGTCGTCGTCGCAGCGGGTACCGATGTCGAGATAGACGGCTGTTTCTTCGCTGCGGTTGATCATGTGGTGGCCATCGGGCACGTTTTTCGGAAAGGCCGCGCCATCGCCGGCGCGCAGCAATTGTTCGCCGGCTTCGGTAACCAGGGTCAATTCGCCGGCCAGCACGTAGACGAACTCCTCCTCGTGGCTGTGCCAGTGGCGCTGGCTCGACCACGCCCCCGGCGGCAGGTGCACCAGGTTGACGCCGAAATCGGTCAGGCCACCGGCACGGCCCAGCGCCTGCCGGATGCGCTCGCTGACGGGTTCTCCGTAAGGTGCCGGATAGTCCGAGCCCTGGCGTTCGGGGACCTTGGCGGTATCGACTTTCGGCATGAGCTTGTTCCTCGTGACGATGAAGAGACTTCCCATGATGAATCATTGCGCATCGGCCAGACCTTTGCTGCGCCGTCCTGGTCGATGATCGGTTTTTGAACCTCGACCGGGTTACAGTGGCGGCATCATCGCTGATGTCATGCGGAGGTCGGTGAGATGAGGCGCTGGCTGTGGCTGGTCTATGTGGCGGTTCTTTGCACGTTGCCGATGCGAGCGGCGTTTGCCGTCGAGCCAGCGGTTGCCGGCGGCACGGCGACCCATGGCATGGTGGCGCAGATCACCCTGGATGGCCCGATCGGCCCCGCCGCGGCGGAGTACTTCGACGACGCCTCGAAGCGCGCGGTGGCCGATGGCGCGGTGGCGATCGTGCTGCGGCTGGACACGCCCGGCGGGCTGGCCGAGTCGATGCGGCAGATCATCGCCAGCATGCTGTCCTGCGAGGTGCCGGTGCTGGTGTACGTCGCCCCGGGCGGTGCGCGGGCAGCGTCGGCAGGAACGTACATCCTGTATGCCGGGCAGATCGCTGCGATGGCGCCGGCCACCCACTTGGGCGCGGCGACGCCGGTGCAACTGGGCGGCGACCGGCCGGTGCCGCTGCCCAAGGCCAGTGACCAGCCGGCGGCAGCGGGTTCTGCCGCCAAGGACGAGCCGGGTGCCGGGGACGATGCCGAGTCGCACAAGGTCATGAACGATGCGATCGCCTATATCCGCTCGCTGGCGCAGTTGCGAGGTCGCAACGCGCAATGGGCCGAGCAGGCGGTGCGCGGCGCGGCCACGCTGACCGCCAGCGAGGCCGCGCAGCAGCATGTGATCGACTTCGTGGCGGCAGACGTGGCCGACCTGCTGGACAAGGCGGACGGGCGCAAGGTGCAAGTACGCGATCGCGACGTCACGCTGCAGCTCAAGGGCGCGTCCGTGCATGAGTATGCGCCGGGTGCGCGCACGCGCTTCCTGGCGATCATCACCAACCCCACCATCGCTTATCTGTTGCTGCTGGCCGGTATCTTCGGCTTGCTGCTGGAAGCCATGCATCCCGGCGCAATGTTGCCGGGCATTGCCGGCGGCATCTGCCTGCTGGTCGGCCTGTACGCGCTGCAATTGCTGCCGGTGAACTACGCCGGGCTGGCCTTGATGGCGCTGGGTGTTGGCTTGCTGGTGGCCGAGGCGGTCAATCCCAGCGTGGGTGCGTTCGGCGTCGGCGGACTGGTTTCGTTCGTGGTGGGCTCGGTGATGCTGATGAATACCGGGGTGCCCGGTTATGGCGTCAATCTCGGCGTCATCGCCGGCATCGCGGTGTGCGCGGCGGGCTTGCTGGCCTTGATCGTGTGGCTGGTGTTCCGTTCGCGCCGGGCCGGGCCGGTCACCGGCGATGCAGCGATGCAGATGGACATCGGTGAACTGCTGGAACCGGTGGAAGCCGGCGGCGAGGCCTGGATGATGGTGCGCGGCGAGCGCTGGCGCGCGCGTTGCGATACCGCCTTGCCGGCGGGTGCGCGGGTGCGCGTGGTGTCGCGGCAGGGGTTGCTGTTGCGGGTCGAGCCGGCATGAACCGGCGCGGCAATTTCATGAAAGGCAGGAGATGATCATGTTCGGATTCGTCGGTGTACTGGTAATTCTTGGCGCGCTGCTGCTGTTCTCCGCGGTGAAGATCCTGCCGGAGTACCAGCGCGGGGTGATCCTGACCCTGGGCCGCTACACCGGGACCAAGGGCCCCGGACTGGTGCTGCTGGTGCCGTTCGTGCAGCGGATGATCCGCGTCGACCTGCGCGTGACCGTGATGGACGTGCCGCCGCAGGACGTGATTTCGCGCGACAACGTCTCGGTGCGGGTCAACGCGGTGGTCTATTTCCGTGTGGTGGAACCCGACAAGTCCGTATTGCAGGTGGAGAACTTCCTGCAGGCGACCAGCCAGCTGGCGCAGACGCGGCTGCGCTCGGTGTTGGGCCAGCACGAGCTGGACGAGATCCTGTCGCAGCGCGATTCGATCAACCACACCTTGCAGACCATCCTCGACGAAGCCACCGACCCGTGGGGCATCAAGGTCGCCAACGTGGAGATCAAGGACGTCGACCTCAACGAAACCATGGTGCGCGCGATCGCCCGTCAGGCCGAGGCCGAGCGCGAGCGCCGCGCCAAGGTGATCCACGCCGAGGGCGAGATGCAGGCTGCCGAGAAATTGCGTGACGCCGCCGCGATGCTGTCGCAGCAGCCGCAGGCCTTGCAGCTGCGCTACCTGCAGACGCTGGCCGACATGTCCAACAACGGCAAGTCCTCGACCATCGTGTTTCCGCTGCCGCTGGACCTGATCCGGCCGCTGATGGAGGCGTTCCCGGCAAAGTCCGATCCGGCCTCGAATCGCTGAACTGGCGCAGCCGTTCAAAGCGGGTGAATAATGCCGCTCACCTCCTGCCAAGACGAGCGATCACCATGGATGCAGCACGTTCACCCGGAAGCCTGGTCTGCGTGGGCCTCGGCATGACCCTGGGCTCGCACCTCGGTCCGCTGGCGCGCAGCCATATCGAACAGGCGGACGTGGTGTTCGCCGGGCTCTCCGACGGCATCGTCGAGCTGTGGCTGAACAAGATGCATCCGGACGTGCGCAGCCTGCAGCCGTACTACCACGAGGGCAAGTCGCGCATGCAGACCTACCGCGAGATGGTCGAGGCCATCCTCACCGAGGTGCGTGCAGGCAAGCGCGTGTGCGGGGTGTTCTACGGCCATCCCGGCGTGTTCGCCTGGGCGCCGCACAAGTCGATCGAGGTGGCCCGCAGCGAGGGTTACCCCGCGCACATGGAGCCGGGCATTTCCGCCGAGGATTGCCTCTACGCGGACCTCGGCATCGACCCGGGTCGCTACGGCTGCCAGCACTTCGAGGCCAGCCAGCTGCTGTTCTACCGGCGCCGGATCGACCCGACCGCTTATCTGGTGCTGTGGCAGGTGGGCCTGGTGGGCGATCAGTCGCTGGCCCGCTTCTCGACGGGCCCCGCGTACAAGCAGGTACTGGTCGACGTGCTGGCGCGCGACTACCCGCTCGATCACGAGATCACCATCTACCGCAGCGCCACCTTGCCGATCCAGCAGGCGCGGATCGAACGGGTGCGGCTGGGCGACCTGCCGCAGGCGAAGGTCGAGATGGAGGATACGGTGGTCGTGCCCCCTGCAGGTCCGCTGCAGCCGAATACGGAAATCCGTGCGCGTCTGGCCGAGCTGGACCGGGCGGAGGCCACAGCCCAAGTGGATATTCTGTGAGCAGGTAGACAAGTTGGTGTTGGCGGCGTCTCTAGGATGGTTTGGCGCAGGCTTGCAGTTGCCGGTAATCGGACGGGCTTACCCCGTTCCTATGGCCGGGCAGCCTGCGTATTCCAACCAACCGTACACTCGAGGAGAGAACGCCATGTCCAATATCATCGATTTCCTGGAAACCATCGGTCAGGATGCCAATCTGCGCTACGCTTCCAACGGGGAAATGCAGCACATGCTGGTCAATAGCCAGCTGGATCAGGATATCAAGCAAGCTGTGCTGGCCAGGGATCAGCAACGATTGACTGCGCTGGTGGGGGCGCAGAATGTATGCTGCTTGCTGGTTCCCGCGCAGGTACGGTGCTTGCTGGTTCCGGGGATCAACGACGAAGATGAACACTACGAAGAGCGGCGTGCTTGAGGCGAGACGGATTCGCTGACGCGCAGTGAAAGAGGGTCCGCATTGCCAGGGACGCTGATTACGTCAGCAATCAGGGGGTTGTATGTCCGATGTCATTGAGTTTCTCGAAAAGGTGGGGCGGGACGCGCAGTTGAATTGCGCAACAAAGGGCTCACCCGATTTTGCGCTGATGTTGGCTGGCCTTGACCCGATGCTGCAGAGTGCGATTTGTGGCGGGGACCGAGCGAAGCTGGGGGCTCTGATGGGGGTTGCACCTGTCTGTGGTTTCTTGGCGCCAGGGGAAGAGCAGGAAGAGGATGATTCTGGAGAAACCCCCTCCCCCGATGATGGCGAGGAACGTTCGGTGTCAGATTTCGCGGACTAAGTTCAGTGTTCACGTCCGGCACGCAGCGTCGGGGAATGATCCTGGGATGGATCCTGCTTGGGTTGTCATTCGCGGGTATGGCCATGGCGGCCATACCCGCGTCTATCAATGATCCCGTGTCATTGCTCAGGCAAGCGGACAGCATCAAGTTGTCGGATCAGGGGCAATTTCTCGAAATACTCGATGTCTTGGGTAATGACAGCGCGCGCTTGCCACCCGATCAGCTGGACTATCTTCGTTACCTGCAGGCTTGGGGGGCAGCGTACCGAGGCGACTACAAGTTATCGGATTCCCTTCTCAAGGGCCTTCTGAATCACTCCACGGACGTGACCCTTCATTTCAGGGCCGGGGTATTGCTCGTCAATACATTGGCGGAGCGATCGCGGTACGAAGAGGCGTTTCAACGGCAAAGTTTGTTGCTTGCTGAACTGCCAAAGATTACCGATCCCGACGCGCGCAGGCAGGCGCTTGTCATTGCGGCCTATTTGTACGAAGAGGCCGGGCAGTACGATCTGGCATTTACGTATGCCGATCAGCTGTTCAAAGAGACTCCGGAAATTGGTGAATACAGTTGTATTGCTAGCCACGCGGAACTCGCGGCGTTGTACAAGAGCGATAGACTGGAAGATATCGATCGCAAGTTTCAGAAGGGCATCGACATCTGCACCAAGGTGGGTGACCTGGTTTATGCCAATGGAATCAGGTTCTATGAAGCGAGCTTGGCTCTGCAGCGAGGTCAAACTGATATTGCTCTCCAGATATTGAAGAGCAACTACGCCGATGTCCAACATACCAAATATCAGATGCTGATCTCCCAGTTCGACGCATCATTGGCGGAGGCGTATAGAAAAACCAACCGTCTAACGTTGGCTCGGCAGTATGCACTTGCAGTAGTCGACCAGAGCAAAATCAACAGGTTTGCCGAGTCGCTGAGTATTGCCTATCAAGTCTTGTATCTGACCGAGAAGCAGCAAGGACACATGGAGGCTGCACTTGCCTATCACGAGCAGTACATGGATGCCAACAAGGGCTATTTGAACGCGGTGAATGCCAGGGCGTTGGCATATCAGACTGTGCAACAACAACTGCTGGCTAAGAAGCTGCAAGTTGATACCTTGAGCAAGCAGAATCAAATTCTGCAGCTCCAGCGGAACCTCGACAAGAAGGCTTCCGAGACGAGCCGTCTGTATATTCTGCTGTTGCTCACCGTGCTGGCTTTCATTGGCTTCTGGACCTACCGCATAAAGCGCTCGCAGCTGCGTTTCATGCGCCTGGCACGTCGTGACGGACTCACGGACATATTCAATCGGCAGCACTTCGTCCATGCAGCCGAACAGCAGTTGCAGTACTGCCGAAAATCCGGGCGGGAAGCCTGTCTGGTGCTGATCGACCTGGATCACTTCAAGATTGTCAACGACACCCATGGGCATGCGGTGGGCGATCGCGTGCTGAAACGTGCTGTGGCAGCCTGCCAGGCGCATCTGCGCTCCACCGACATTTTCGGCCGTCTGGGTGGTGAGGAGTTCGGCATTGTGTTGCCTGAGTGCACGCTTGAGCAGGTGCTGGGCCGGACTGAACGGATCCGTTTGGCGATCGTGGCGGTGGCTCGTGACGACGATGCTCCCGACATTTGCGTCTCGGCCAGCTTTGGCGTGGCCAGCACCACCTGTTCCGGCTATGAACTACGCCAGTTGCTGATCCACGCCGACGACGCGCTGTATCAGGCCAAGCGCGAAGGCCGTAACCGGGTCAGCGTGAGCGACGGTCGCGCAAAACCACACCTGAGTGCCGTTGGCGCGGTGACCGACGGGGTGTAGTGACCTCCGTTTGTCTGCCTGCCTGGGGGCCATGGCTCCATGCAGGTCGATCACAAGGGGCGGTATGGCTTTCGGTGCCGAGTCGAGCTATCGCTGGAGCCATGCGAAAAGTCCGGTGACGGAAGTGTTATCCGTCCGAGGGCGGGATCGACGGGTCGAATGTGCCGATAAGCTCGGACAACGGGTCTTGTACTGGAAAGGGTTACGACGGGACCGGTGGCAGCTCGGGGTTACCTATGACTGGCCAAGAAAAGCCGGTTCGTCATGCGCGCCGTCGAAGGGATGGTGTATTTTCGGCCCGTTGTGGTGGGGGTGCTGCTTGCAGCGGGCAGGGCATGGGGTAGTGGGGGACGAGACCTGCAGGACAGATTGATGTGGCCATCATTGGGTCGCCGGCCATCAATCGTTCTGATGAGGGGAGTGGCCGATGTTCGATGTGATCGATTTTCTGGAAAGGATGGGGCAGGACGCGCAATTGCGTCATGCATCGCAGGATGAAGTGGGGCTTGCGCTGGCCGGCGCAGAGATTGATCCGGAATTGCGGGTGGCGATCCTTGCCAGGAATGAACCGGGTCTGCAGGCGCTGCTGGGACAGGGTCCCTTCTGTTGCCTGATCAACCCAGCCAAGCCAGACGGGGAACAGGAAGAATGCGACGGCAGCTGCGAAGATGATGAAGAGGAGAAGGACAAGGAGAATGATAGTGATAAGGGAAAGGGTGAAGAGTAAAGGCCTGGCTTCACGACTTGCCACTCCTGGTCCTGTGATCACTGGATAACTCATGAACCAGGCAGGCAGATGCAGACGAGTGTTTTCTTCCTGCGGACTCCTGTTCTTGTCTGTTGGGTGCGCGACTGCTGCGACCGCGCTCGTATCCAACGATCCTGCGCAATTGCTAAAACAGGCCGAAAGTGCGCAACCCTCCAATCGAGCCGAGTTCGATGAGCTCATGGGGCGACTCGATCAAATGGCGATGCGGCTTTCGCCGCAGCAGAAGCTGCATCAACGTTACCTTATGGCACGGCAGATCGCCTTTGCAGGCAACTATGAAGGAGCCATGCCATCGTTGAAGGCGATCGCCGATCAAGCTGTGGATCCTGTTCTGGCGTTTCGCGCCAGCGCCACGGTGATCGACCTACTGGTGACCCAATCCCGGTATGAGGAGGCTTTTGCCAGGCTCAATCCGTTGCTTGACCAGTTACCTACCATGAAGGAAGGCGACGTCCGAATGCAGGGGTTCGGTGTTGCGGCGCAGTTGTACAACGAGGCAGGTCAATACGATTCGTCCGTTCGCTATGCCAATCAAATAATCAAGGAAAGTACCGACGCCCAAAGTGCATGCCGGGGTTGGTTCTACAAGTCGGATGCGCTGTTTGAAAGTGGCAGTGCACAGCTTCCTGCCGATCAACTTCACGAGGGCATGGAGGCATGTGGAAAGGCCGGCGATACACTGTTTGCGCTCAGTTTTCAGTATTTGCTGGCGAGCTTCGACCTGCGGCAAGGGCACACTGAGTCGGCTATCCGTGTGTTGCGAGCGAGCTACCCCAAGGTGTTGCAAGCAGGTTTTCCCCCCCAGGTTTCCCAGTTCGAGGCTTCCTTGGCCACGGCTTATTGGAAGAGCGG
The DNA here is from genome assembly GCF_040548735.1 of Rhodanobacter soli. Taxonomy (NCBI): domain Bacteria; kingdom Pseudomonadati; phylum Pseudomonadota; class Gammaproteobacteria; order Lysobacterales; family Rhodanobacteraceae; genus Rhodanobacter; species Rhodanobacter soli. Next base: position 328,945 of record NZ_JBEPSD010000002.1, read on the forward strand.
CGACCTTGCTTCGGCGGTGAAGTTTGCCAATGACGCCCTGGTGACGAATGCCAACCGGCAGTATTCGGAGTCGACGACCAATGCTTATCGGGTGCTTTACGAAGTCGACAAGGAACTGGGCGACAGCAAGGGCTCCCTGGCATACCTTGAAAAATACGTAGCTGCCCATGATGACTATCAGAGCCGGCTCAGCGCGAAAGCGCTCGCCTATCAGATCGTCAAGCAGCAGATGCTGGCAAAGAAACTGCAGATCGACGGGCTCGACAAGAAGAACAGGATTCTCACCCTTCAGGGAGAGCTGGACCGCAAGGCGGTGGAAACCAGCCGCTTGTACATCGCGTTGCTGCTGCTGGTGCTGGCATCCATTGCATTGTGGACATACCGCATCAAGCGTTCGCAATTGCGCTTCATGCGGCTGGCGCGGCGCGACGGTCTTACCGGCATCTTCAACCGGCAGCACTTCGTCAACGAGGCCGAGCGGCAGTTGCGCTATTGCCGCAAATCGTCGCGCGATGTTTGCCTGGTGCTGATCGACCTGGATCACTTCAAGGCGGTCAACGACACCCATGGGCATGCGGTGGGTGACCGTGTGCTTAGGCGCGCGGTCGATGCCTGCCTGGCGCACCTGCGCTCCACCGACGTGTTCGGCCGTCTCGGCGGAGAGGAGTTCGGCATGTTGTTGCCCGAGTGCACGCTGGACAACGTGCTGGCGCGGGTCGAGCAGATGCGCGCGGCGATCGCCGCCGTTTCGGGCGCCAGGGATGCGCCCGGCATACCGATCTCGGCCAGCTTTGGCGTGGCCGCCGCGGCCACCTCCGGTTATGAGCTGCGGCAACTGATGATCGATGCCGACTGCGCCCTGTACCAGGCCAAGCACGAGGGGCGCAACCGGGTCAGCCTTTTCGAGGCCGGTATGCGCGGCTGAATGTCGTGCGGACGCGTGAGAGTCTGCCGCCCTCACGCCGGCGCCAACATCTTCGTGCCAGGACGGTGGCCGCGTTTGCACGTTTGCCGCTGCAGCAGGCGATCGCGGGCGGGACCCGCTGCATGGACAGCCGGGTAGGCGCGCGCTACAAAGGTGGTCGATTTCACCGGTGGGGAGTGTTCCGATGCGCATCAGGAGTTCTGTCTTGCTGGCTGCCCTGGGCCTGATCGTGTTTCCGCTGCAGGCGGCAACGGGACCGAGGGTCGAGCGGTCGCCGTCGATCAACGCTGCGGATTTCGCGCGCTTCGACAAGACGCTCAGTTCCGACGCGTTCGGCGGGCGAAAACCCGGCACGATCGGCGCGCAACGCACCACCGATTTCCTGGTGGCCGAGTTCAAGCGGATGGGTTTGCAGCCGGGCAACCACGGCTCGTGGTACCAGACCGTGCCGGCCGACTCCACCTTGCTGCTGAATACCGACGTCACCCTGGACGTCACCGCCCGCGGCAAGCCGCTGAAGCTGGCGTACCGCACCGACATGGTGGCGCAGACCCTGCAGGCGAAACCCGAGGTCGCGCTGAAGGACTCGCCGGTGGTGTTCCTCGGTTACGGCGCGAATGCGCCCACCTGGCACTGGAACGACTACCGGGATGTCGACGTGAAGGGCAAGACGGTGATCGTGCTGGTCAACGACCCCGGCTTCGCCAGCCGCGATCCGAAGCTGTTCAACGGCCGCGCGATGACCTGGTACGGCCGCTGGCCATACAAGTACGCGGAGGCCGCGCTGCAGGGCGCTGCCGCCTGCTTCATCGTGCACACCAGCGACGCCGCGGCCGGCTATCCGTGGAGCGTACTGCAGAACGGTTCGGTCGGGCCGCAGCTGAGCCTGCCGGGCAGTGTCGATCCATCGCCACGGTTGCCGGTGGCCGGCTGGCTGACGCGTGACGCGGCCACCCGGCTGTTCGCCGCCGCCGGCCTCGATTTCGCCGAGCTCGAACGGGCCGCGGCAAAGCCGGGCTTCGAGCCGGTGCCGTTGCACGCGACGGCCTCGATCGCCCTGCACAACAAGATCGGCCACATCGAATCGAAGAACGTGGTGGCGATGGTCGAGGGCAGCTACAAGCCCGATGAGGTGGTGGTCTATACCGCGCACTGGGACCACCTGGGCACCGACCCGACCCGCAAGGGCCACCAGGTCTATGCCGGCGCGATCGACAACGGCACCGGCCTGAGCATGCTGCTGGAAATCGCCGACGCGTTCGCGCACCAGGCGCGGCCGCCCGAGCGCAGCGTGCTGTTCTTCATGCCGACGCTGGAGGAATCAGGCCTGCTCGGTTCGCAGTACTACGCGGCGAAGCCGGTGTTTCCGCTGGACCGCACGGTGGCCGACATCGCCGTCGACGCCTTGCCGATCATCGGCCCTGCACGCGACATGACGGTGATCGGCAAGGGCCAGTCCGAGCTGGAGGACATGCTCGCCGGCGTATTGCGCAAGCAGGGCCGGGTGATCTCGCCGGAGGCCACGCCGGAGAATGGCTTCTACTTCCGCTCCGATCATTTCAACTTCGCGCGGGCCGGCGTGCCGGCGATGCTGGCCAGTTCGGGCCTCGACCTGCTCGATGGCGGCAGGGCCGCCGGCCAGAAGGCGGCCGACGACTATACGGCGCACCGCTACCACACGACGAACGACGTGTTCGATCCGCACTGGAACTTGCAGGGCATCCTTGAGGATACCCAGGCGCTGTATGAGCTGGGCCAGCACCTCAGCCATGCGGGAGTGTGGCCGCAGTGGTACGCCGACAACCCGTTCAAGGCCAAGCGAGAGACGATGATGGCGCCGGCCAGACAGAAGGCTGGCATCTCAAAATGACGACGACTGCGCCAATGGAGTGCGGCAGGTTGTCAGAGCCGAGGGTGTTCGTGGTGGTCGAGTGATTACGTCTTTCGCCGGAATGACCTCATCGGGAGATTTCGGCTTCCCGTGCGAAAAATCAGGTTCCGCTGAGCGGGGTGGCCAGTTGCAGGTCCTGGTTGATCTGGTAAATGCTGTCGTCAGGAATCGCATCCGCAGCCTGTGAAAACAGCTTTTTGTCAGACAGCCACGGGATTAACTCGTGTGGGCCTGGAATGTAGCCTTGCCAGTTGCCATATCGCCTCTCGATACCCATGTTGTTGATGCTGAAGTTGACGGGTATCGATGCCAGCCAGTAGTTGTCCGCGACATGTTTGCCGGTCGTTGGGATATTGAACGTCCATCGCCTGGCCGCCTTCAGTGCTGCCTTGGCCAGATCGTTCCGGAGGGATTTCATTTTTCTGTCACTGGCATAGACCGTCAGGTTGACCTGCTGGGCTGCGGCGTCCTTGACAAGTCCGTCCCTGCCGACGCGCAGCAACAGATACACCGTGCCAGTGGCCCCTGCATCCAATGACTCTTGCGGGTAGACCGGCTGCGCTCTCGTTTTGTAGCTGATGGTTTCGCCGGGGGCCTGGTGCTCCTCGGCAAACTGTGCGGCGGATATGCTGACGGAGTCATGCTGGTCGTCGATTCGCCGGGCGATGATGCGCAGGCTCATGCTTGCCTTCACTGCTGCAGCTTGCTTGTCCTCGAACTGAAACTTCCAGTCGGGTACGTTTTGCCGGATGACCTGGATGACGACCGGAGGGAGCTTGTCGGCGCGATCGATGGCATAGCTGCCGACACTGCCGTCCGGCTTGACCACAACAGTTCCGGTAATCAGCATGCTCGCTTCGGCCCGCTGGCGCACTGCAGAAAGATCGTTGGCCGCTGCCACGCATGCCATCAGGACACAGAACAATCCCACCAGCCACTGTTTCATCCGTGCACTCTCCCCGGGCGTGGGGCAACTCTACCTGCGTATCGACATGGATGGTAGCGAGAGTGCCCGTTATCTGTGCCCCGATCGGGGGCGGGGGACGATCGGCTGGGTGACAGGCGCTGCCCGCGGCACACGCCATGGTATAGATCGGTTTCCGCATATCGCTCGTGCTGGTTTCCGGTGCTGGTGCATGTCTAATACCTGGTGATACACGAGTGGCATCGGCCGGCACTTGCATCCTGGATGCCGAATAGATTGCCACGTCAATTTCGGCCACAACACGCCTCGGAGCGGTGCCGTTGCAGTCGAGTGGCGACACATCGAATCCCGTTGTGCAAATCAGCGGGGTTCAGGGTTTCGCCGGCGGCGTATCCAGCTTGTCGAAATTCACGATGGCGTTGAGCACCAGCGGGTAGCCGCCGATGGTTTCGCCGCGCCAGATCGGGTTGCTGGCGAACAGCAGCACGTGGCCCTTGCCGTAGCGGGCGTCAACCACGGCGGCGCGTTCGGCCATCTCGTCGCCGCCGTCGAGCAGGCCGGAGATCAGCAGGTTCTTCGCGTCGGTGTAGCGCAGGATCACCCGCGGACGCTGGTCGGCGGGAATGACCCACGGGTTGTTGCGCATCTGCTCGGCGTTCAGCGGCAGCGGCTGCCATGGCTTGACGTCGGGCAGGGGAGCGGCGGCGATCGAGGCGCGGCCTTCAGGCGTGTCCGGGTCGTGCGGGCCGCCGCGTCCGGTCGGGCGCTGGAAATCCTTCGCGGTCGGCAGGCCCTTGTCGCCGGTGACCAGGTTGGACACCTTGAACGACTGGCCGGCCGCGCTGTACAGCGCCAGTTCGTCGCGGCTGTAGCCGGCGGCGATCGGGCCGCTGCGATCGACGAACTTCGCCTGCAGCACGCTGCCGACCACTTTCAGCTTGTCGGTTTTCGTGATGAACACGCCCGGCGCCAGACCGACATCGATGGCGAACTTCGCCGTGTCCTCGGCGGTGATCAGCAAGCCGCCCGCCTGCACGAACCGCTTGAGGTTGGCTACGCCGGTCTCGCCCAGTCCGGGGCGGATGTCGTCGGTGGCGTCGATATGGCCCAGGTTCGGCGTCAATGCGGTGGTCTTCCACGGCAGCGGATTGCCCCACATGGGCAGGCCGTCGATGATCTGCTGTGCGCTGGCATCGCCAACCGGGCCGAACAGGATCACGTCGTACTTCGCGCGCAGGTCGCCGGCCTTCGCCACGTCCTGGGTGCTGATGTAGTCGTACGGCACCTGCAGCTTGTCCAGCGCCATGCGCCACCAGCCTTCGGTCTGGGTGCTCAGCCAGGTGTGCATCAGCGCGATGCGCGGCAGTTTCGTAGGCGGCATGTCGACCGCGGCCAGGCCCTGCGGCACGGCGATCGGCCCGTCGAGCAGGCTCATCGGCGCCTTGAGGATCGCGGTGTCGGTCACCCGCACCACCTGGACGTCGAACAGGTCGCCCATCGACCAGCCGGTGTCGTCGTAGGGGTGCTGCTGCGGGTCCTTCGGCGACCAGTACTGGCGATCGAGCAAGGTATCGACGATGCGCGAGTACGGCTGGTCCATGCGCACGACATAGCTGCCGGCGGGGAAGGTCTGCGTCTTGGCCTTCTTCTTGCCGTCATCCTGCTTGGGCAGTGTCACCGTGACCGGCGCGCCGGTGCGGCTGATCTCCGCGTGCTGCAGTTGCAGAACCCGCAACAGCTGGGCGCGCGAACCGGGGCGCTTGTCGTCGGCCGGAAACACGTAGGCGGCGGGACCCGCTTGCTGCGGCTTCTCGATCGAGCGTTTGCTCTTCAGGTAGAAGTTCTTCAGGAACTGCTGGCCGTTGCCGGAGAAGTAGGCCAGCGCGGTGAGCAGGCCGGTCTGCTGGTAGTTGTTGTTGTTGCGCTGCGACCACAGCACGGTCGGCAGCGGCGGGTTCGGGCGGTACCAGGTGCGCTGGTATTCCTCGGGGTCGAGGATGCGCTGCACGGTGTCGGCGCCGGCGTTGCCGAAGGTTTCGTACAGGCGGCTGATGCCGTTGTGCATGGCGGCGATGAACATCAGGTAGCCCGGGCTCCAGGTGTCGAAGTCACCGTGGGTGAACACGCCGGGCATGCCGAGCCGGGTCAGCTGCTGCACGTTGTCCCAGCCCAGCTGTTGCCACTCGCCGGTGAGGATCGGATCGATCCACGCGTTGTACGGGCCGTCGCCCACGGTGTTGTCGTACAGGAACGGCACCGATTCGTGCAGGTCGTGCAGCACCTGCGCGTGCCAGCCGACGAAGGTGTCGGCCACGTGGCGGGTGAGGTTCAGCGACATGCCCATCGCGTCGCGGTTGTTGTCGTGCGCCACGTAATGGCCCCAGTACAGCAGCCGCGGATAATTCTGGCCTGGATGCGCCAGGTGCCAGTTGTACAGGTCGGCCATGCGGTCGCGGCCGTCGACCTCGACCACTGGGGTGATCAGGGTGATCACGTGCGAGCGGATCTGCCGGATGTACGGCGCCTCGTCCACCGCAAGGCGATAGGCCAGTTCCATCAGCGCGGTGGGCGAGCCGGTCTCGGTGGAGTGGATGGCGCCGGTGATGTAGTAGACCGGCGTGGACTGCGCGATCAGCTGGTCGGCAGTGGCGTCGTCCATGCCGATGCGGCGCGGGTCGGCCAGCTTGGCGAGGCGCGCCTTGTTCGCGTCGAGGTCGGCCAGCAGGCTTTCGTCGGCAATCGCCACCGCGATCATCTCGCGGCCTTCCTCGCTCTTGCCGATCGAGAACACCTTCACCCGCGGGCTGGCCGCGGCCAGCGCGCGGAAGTAGCGATGGACGTCGGCTACATGGGGCAGGTAGTTCGGTGCGCCGGCGATGTGGTCGAGCACCTTGTCCGGCGTGGGCACGCTGGCGGAGGCGGGCAGGTAGTCGGTCAGCGGCGAATTGAACGAGGGGTCGGTGGTGAATTTCAGGATCTGCGCCGTATACGCCTGGTCGACCGGCTGGGCCGTGTCGCGGGCAAACGACGACGCGGTGATCGCCGCATCGTCCGCAGCGATCGATGCCATGGCACTGACCGTGCCGAGCACCAGCAGGGTGGCAAGCGAGAGCCGAACGGATACACGCATGATGGATTCCCCTGGGACGGCAGACGACAGATCGCTGCACTCTGCCAGAACATGGGCGGAAACGCGTAGCCCATCAGTTGGGTGGGCGCGCCAGGAGCATGCAGCATGGATCTTCACCATGTCCTTGCCGCTTTGCAGACAGGATCATGGTCGATCAGTCGTCATTCGATGCGCGCTTGAGCTATTGCGTCACGCCGGGTCCGATGTTCGCGCCGAGGAATTGCACCAATTGGGTATACAGCTCGGCGATGTGCGCCTCGTCGTAGAACCCGTGCATTTCATTTGCCTTGAACAGCCATTCGTGCGCAATGTGCCGGTTCGCCAACGCCTGGTGCAGACCGAGTCCCTGGATCGGCGGCACACGTTCGTCCTTGCCGCCGACGACCAGCATCACGTGAGCCTTGAGAGCGTCCAGCTGGTTGATCGGCGAGTGCCGGGCCAGCACGGTCATGTCATCGCCCAGTTGCCGCTTGAGATATTCCTCACCGTAGCTGGACTGCGGGATGTCGCCGCGGTGGTACATCAACGGCAGGTCGTAGACGCCCACGTAACCGATCGCGCACTTGTACAGGTCGGGCTCTTTCACCGCTCCCTCGAGCGCCGCGTAGCCGCCGTAGCTGGCGCCGTAGATGCAGAGGCGCTGCGGATCGGCGATACCGTGCGCAACCGCCCAACGGGTGGCATCGGTGACATCGTCCTGCATCCTGCCGCCCCACTGGCGCCAGCCGGCATGCTCGTAGTCGTAACCGTAGCCACCGGAGCCGCGATAGTTCACCTGCAACACGACATAGCCGCGGACTGCCAGGGGTTGCACGAGGGTGTCGTATTCCCAGCGGTCGCGTATGCCAAATGGCCCGCCGTGAACCAGCACCACCATCGGCAGGTGTTTCGCGTTCTCCTGGCCGGGCGGGAAGCTCAGGTAACCGTGCAACTTCATGCCATCGCGTGCGTCGAAATCGAATGGCTGCTTGAACGCCATGTGTTCCGGGTTGATCCACGACATGCGTGCGAGCAGAGGCGTGAGCTTGCGCGTTTTCGCGTCGTACAGCAGGAACGTTCCCGGGTTGACGTCGGCTTCCACCAGCACCACGCTCTGGCTGCCGTCGCGCGTACCCGAGACAAAGCGCACGCTCTCGCCGGGGAATTGCTTCATCAGGGTCAGCAGGACCTGTGCGTCGGTCGACTGGCTGTCGAACAGCGCGGTGCCGGTACGGCCGTCCATGAAACCCACGCCGAGGATGCTGTCGTCTGCCAGGCCTTGTAGCAGGCTGTCCGGTTCGACGGTGGGGTCGCTCCACACGACTGTCTGGGACCGATTCGCCGGATCCCATCGGCAGATGCCGAAAGCACCAGGCGCGGGGCAGGTGAAGTAGACCGCCGTGTCGTCGCGGTCGAACCCGATCGGGATCGAACGGTTTTTGCTTTCCTCCGGCAGCAACTGCCAGCCGTCACCATCGAGCGGGTGCAGGTAGACCTTGGTATTGCCGTCGTTGTCCCAGCCCACGGCAAAACGGATCCTGCCCTGGTGGTCGGCAACGAATTGCGCGCCGCGCAACGGCGCGACGATGAGCCGGTTCTTGTTGCCGTTGCGCACATCCATGCGGTAGGCGGTCGGCAGGCTCAGCTCATTACCGTCTCCCGACCACGAGCTGATCGCCACCAGCACATGGTTGGGATCGTTTGGAATCGTGGCGATGAACTGGGCAGTGCCGTACTCAGCCGTGGCATGCTGGATGTGCGAGCCGGTACTCATGCCGGCTCGGCGGAAGCCGTACAGCGTATCGGCGCCGTTGCCATCGGCACTGACCGCGAACAGTTCGCCGGTCGCCAGCGGTGCATCGTAACCGCCGATGCGGATGCCTACCGAGTACAGCACCCGCGTGGACGACGCCCACCAGAAATCGGTGACATCGTTTTCCTCGCGCGGACGAACCAGCGTGCCCTTCATGTCGGACAGGTGGATCAGGGCCAGCACGGTCTGCCCCTTCACCACGGCGGTGGCGGCGAGATACTGCCCGTCCGGGGAAATCTTGACGTCCTCGTACTGGGCATGCCGCGCCAGCTCGGCGAACGAAACCGGCTGGGCGTACAACACAGCGGCAAGCGGCAGGAGCAAGGCCGCAACGATCCAGCGTCGCACGTCCATCATCTGAATTCCCCTGTCGTGATTTCGCGGCTGCACCTTGCGTGCAGCCGCATCCCCGGTGCCATTTATAGCGATCAGCAGGGTCGGGGGCAATCAATCGGTCAGGGGGCACGGAGCACGGGCCGCCCCCTGATCGAGCGTGACGCAACGGCTTGCGATTACCGTTTCAGTAACGCGGTCAGTTGGTCGAGCTGCGCACGATAGCCGTCAAGCACCTTCGCGGTGTCCACGGCGTAATGATCGGCTTCACCCCATCGACGTGACTCCAGCGCCTCGCGCACGCCGGGCACGGTCTTCACCTCGTAGCCGGTGAGCATGCCGGGGGCGTAGATCATGTGCTTGAACCAGGCACGCCCAGGCAGGCCGGATGGGTCGGTGAGACGCTGCTCCATGCTGCCGATCAAGCGGTCCAGTTGCTGCCGCTGTGCCGCGGCCAGGTCGAAGCCGGCGGCGGCACGCTTGTCGTAGGCGGCCTGGTAGGCCTTGGCACTTTGCGCGAGCTGTTTCGCCGCCCGGTCGAGCGGGGCGAGGTCGATCGCCGGCATGTCGGAGTCGCGCGCGGGCGGAGCGACCGGCCGGATCGGGTCGGCGTCGAGTGCGAACGCGTGGCCGTCAAGCAACTTGTGCTGCTGTTCGGTGGCCTTGCGGGTGCTGTCCACCAGCTTGTGCAGTTCGCCGACGTAGCGGTCGAGCGTGCGGCTGAAGTCGCCGAAGCGCAGCGGCAGCACGTCGGCGTTGGCCGTGCGCAGCACGACGTGGCCGGCGACCTTGGCCAGCGCCACGCCGTATTCGAAGCTCGGGTCGCCGAAGCGGACGTAATGGTCGAACGAGTCGTAGCGCGAGTGGTAGATGCCGCCATTGTCGTCCTCGCCGCCGAAGCCGAGATCCAGCGAGGCGATGCCGAGGTGTTCCAGGAACGCGCTGTAATCCGAGCCCGAGCCCAGCGCCCCGATCGGCAGGTCGCCGCCGGCCGCCGCCAGCTTGGCGATGGTCTTGGCTTCCGGCTTGGCGTCCTTGTTGCTGCCGTCCACCAGCATGTGCGCGCGCAGGCGTTCGCGCACGCTGACGTGGGTTTCCGGATCGGTCACGCCGGCGGCCACCTGGTTGACCAGGTGCTGCAGCGAGTGGCTGCCACCGGCGCCGAGGAAGCCGCGGCCGTTGGTGTCGGAATTGACGTACAGCACGGCCTTCTGCTGCAGCTCGGCGGCGTGCGTCTCGGCCCATTCGGTGGAGCCGAGCAGCCCCGGTTCCTCCCCGTCCCAACTGGCGTAGACCAGGGTGCGCTGCGGCCGCCAGCCCTGCTTGAGCAGGCCGCCGATGGCCTTGGCCTCGGCCATCAGCGCGATGTTGCCGGCCAGCGGGTCCCAGGCACCGAACACCCAGCCGTCATGGTGGTTGCCGCGCACGATCCACTGGTCCGGTTCGGTCGAGCCCTTGATCGTGGCGATCACGTCGTAGACCGGTTGCTGGCCCCAGTTCGATTGCACGGTCATGTGCACGTTCGCCGTGCTCGGGCCGACGTGGTAGGTCAACGGCAGTGCGCCGCGCCAGCCGGCCGGCGCCACCGGGCCGGTCAGTGCCTGCAGCAACGGTGTGGCGTCGGCATAGGAGATCGGCAGCACCGGGATCTTCAGCAGCGTCGTCGTGTCCTTCAGCGGCAGGCGCTTGGCGCCCGCGATGGAACCCGTGCCGGGGGTCAGCGGATCGCCGGGATAGACCTGCATGTCGGCCACAGAACCGCGCTGCACGCCTTGCGCCGGACGCCAACCGCCTTGCGGATAGACGTCGCCCTTGGCGTAGCCGTCGTCATGCGGATCGGAGTAGATCAGGCAGCCGACCGCGCCATGCTGCTGCGCGAGCTTCGGTTTCAGCCCGCGCCAGCCGCCGCCGTAGCGGGTGAGCACGATCTTGCCGCGCACGTCGATGCCGCGCCGCGCCAGCTCCTTGTAGTCGTCCGGCATGCCGTAGTTGGCGTAGACCAGCGGTGCGCTGATGTCGCCATCGGCGCCGTAGACGTTGTAGGGCGGCAGGGCGCCGGCGAGGCTGGAGGTGGCATCGCCGGCGATGGCCGGCTCCTTCAGCATGGCGGTATAGGGCTTCGGCCCCAGCAGTTCCAGCGCCACCTTCTTCGGCGTGGGGTAGAGCACGTCGAAGGTCTCGATGTGCGCATCCCAGCCCCATTCGCGGAACTTCGCCAGCATGAACTCGGCATTCGCCCTGTCGTGCGGCGAACCGACCTGGTTGGGCTGCGACGACATCTGCTTGAGCCAGCTGCGCAGCTCAGCGGGATCTAGCTGGGCGTCGAAGCGCCGTTCGAGGTCTTGTTCGGTGGTCGCTGCGGTGGCGCTGAAGCCAAACAGGGGGCCGTCATCGGCGTGGCCGGGTGCGTTGGCGGCGGCGACGGCGAAGGTCGCCAGCAGGCAGGGCAGGGTCAGCAGAGGCCGTATCGCGTATCGGATCATTTGGGTCATTCCCCCTGGATGGTGGTGGCGGATTCCGCCGGCGGCGCCGGCTGAGGCGGATCGGCAAGGTCGGATAGCCGGGCCGCATTCCTGCCCCGGATGGTGACGTCCCGGGCGAAGAGCAGGCGCGCATCCGCATCCGTGTAGGTCAGCCTGTACTTGCCGGGGCGCAGGTAGAGCACGCTGCGGGGTTCGACCAGGCCGTTGCTGATGCGGTCGCTGGTGACCGCGTTCAACGGGACCGGGTCGAGTACCAGGCGATCGGCGGGAATCGCGTCGCTGCCCTCGCCGGCATAACGCGCCTCGACCATGCACGGATAGGTATGGTTGCATCGTTCGCCACTAACGAGGTACGGCTTGCGGCTGCCGCCGAGATCGAGCCACGTGGGTCGGCCGCGGTTGAGCGCCTGTGGCGGGAAGAACACGCTGACGTCATAGCCCGGGCGCAGCGACCACGGCCGGCCCTTCCTGCCCACGAACACGATCGGTGCCTTGGGCTGCAATTGCTGCATCACCGCGGCGTAGTCGGGGTGGTCGTCGCTGGCCGACGGATGGGGATACAGCATGGTCTGCTCCACTGTGAGCGGGTCGATGCCGCTGAGCTTGTGCAGGTGCTGGGCCATCGTGGAACCACCCAGATAGGCGCCCGATTCCTGGATGTGCGCGTAACCGGCGTCGACCACCAGCCGCGCCTTCGGATCGTTCTTGAATACCTGGCGATAGAGGTTGCGGGCCTGCTCGGCCTCGCGGGCATCGCCGCCGGCATCGGAGAGCGCTTCGTAGGCGACCACCTTGAAGCCCAGCTTCAGGGCGGTGCGCACCATCTCGGCGCAGATCGGTTCCTGGGTATAGAAGCCGCTGTCGGCGACCGGATAGCCACGCGCCTGCAGCCCAGTATCGGTCTGGTAAAGCGTCTCGGCGGCGAAATAGTCGAAACCCTCCGCGCGCAGCTTGCCCAGCAGCTGCACGGTCAGCGTGCGGGTGAGCGGTACGTTGTGCGCCTCGTTGAAGAACACCGCGCGGTAGTTCCTGGCCAGTTCGGGAATCGCCTCCAGCGCCGGCCTGGCACGGTAGTCGGAGTTGTCCAGCGGCGAGGGGCGGTCGTCCGGCTGCGCGGGCTGCTTGATCGAGAAGCTGGCTGCGGCGTCCGGATAGTCGCCGATGAAGCTCTGGTACCAGCTCAGGTACTGGCCAAAGATGATGTGGAAGGCGGGGTCCGGGTTGGTGGCGTAGGGATAGCGCATCACCTGGTACTGGGCCAGCAGGCTCCTGTGCTTGTTGGCTTCGCGCATGATCTGCTCGGACTTCTGCGAAGCGGCGACCTGTTCCGCCTGCCATTGGGCGGCCGACTGCGCATGGCCCGGCAGGCCGGGCAGGAACAGTCCAAGTGCAAGGCCGAGCACGGGGAAGAGGGGGCGGCTTGGCATCGGGTTCTCCTGATACGGTGTTCGGGAGGTCGTCTGCCTGTTTTTACGGGCACGCGCAGGCTGTCGCGTGGCAGCACGCCGGAACGTGCGCGGATGGGCCAGCCGGGGTGGCATGGCCGCGGCCGAGCATGCAGCATGAACCGCGGTGGTGCCCCGTGCCAAGCGGCACAGGGCCATCGCCGCGATTCGGGAGCACAATCCGGGAACCCTTGCTCACTGAGGAGTACGACCATGCGTCCCACTGTCCTTGCTGTGTTACTTGCCGTCGCCTTTCCTGCCGTGGCCCTGGCCCAGGCCGCGAACCCGCACGAAGAGGCGGTTTCCGCCGCGGTGCAGAAAGCGATCAATGATCCGGCCCGCCATGCCGATCGTTCCGATGATGCCCACCGCAAGATCGGCGCGGTGATGATGTTCGCCGAAGTGAAGCCAGGCCAGAAGGTGCTGGAGCTGGTGCCGGGAAGCGGCTACTGGACGCGCGTGTTCAGCGCCATCGTCGGTCCGCAGGGACACGTCTACACGGTCTGGCCGGGCGAGATGGCGAAGTACTCCAGCAAGAGCCTTGCGGAATGGCAGAAGCTGGCCGCCACGCCGCATTACGCCAATGTCACCCTGTTGCAGCAGCCGGCGGCGCTGTTGAGCGCGCCGGAGCCGGTCGACCTGGTATTCACCGCACAGAACTACCACGACTACCATGACCCGTTCATGGGGCCGGTGGACATGGCCGGCTTCGACAAGCGGGTCTACGACGCGCTCAAGCCGGGCGGCCTGTTCGTGGTGATCGACCATGCGGCTCCGGCCGGCTCCGGCCTTGCCGATACCGACACCCTGCACCGCATCGATCCGGCGGTGGTGAAGAAGGAAGTGGAAGCGGCCGGTTTCGTGTTCGACGGCGAGAGCGACGCGCTGCGCAACCCGGCCGACCCGCACGACATCAAGGTGTTCGACAAGTCGATACGCGGCCACACCGACCAGTTCATCTACCGCTTCCGCAAGCCGGCGAAATAACCGCCCGCATCCCGGCGGGCTGCGCGCATGCGTCGCGCGGCCCGCTTGAGCTGCGACGGCGGTTGGCGGCACCATCGGGTTATCCATGCAGCCAGATCCACATCTGGCTCACGATGCCGAGGAGTGCCGTGAATCCCGTTGACCCCGCTGCCTTGTCCGCGCCTGATCCGGACGACCCGCCGCCGGTACGACCGACCGAGCCGGACGCCGCCGACTGCTGCGGCGAAGGTTGCGTGCGTTGCGTGTATGACGTCTACGAGGAAGCACTCGAGCGTTACGAGGCCGCACTGGCCGCGTGGCGTACCCGTCATCCCTGAGTTGCGTCCGCCGAGGAGGAGTCATGAGGATCGCCGTGACCCGTGAGGTCAGTTCCGCCCCCGGTGGCTGCTCGACGCCGGTTTCCAGATGACGGCCGTCGACGTTTCCGGGTTGCGGCAAGCCGAAGGCGCGATGACCTTCTGCAGCCTGGTGTTTCACGCGCAGGAGTGAGCCCAGGCGATGCGCATCCACTATCGGCTCGCCGGCCCGCAGGACGCGATCGTGATCGGCGTGTTGGCGCGACGGGTGACGCGGCGCTGGATCTTGCCGGATCAACCGGCCAGTGCGGCGCCGCCGCTGTTGCTGGGCATGAGCGCACGGGTGATCCGCAAGAAGATCCTGGCCGGCCAGCGCTTCCACCTGGCGTGGTGCGACGACGGGCGCCTGGTCGGGGTGGCCGCCATGCGCGAGGATTCCCACCTGTTCCAGTTCTTCGTCACGACCCGCATGCACGGTCACGGTATCGCACACCGGCTGTGGCAGCGCGCCATGCTTGATGCCGTGCGCCGCGCCGGCACGCGCCGCTTCACCCTGAATGCCTCGGCGATGGCGGTACCGGTGTACCTGCACTTTGGTTTTGTGCCCAGCGGGCCGCTGAAGGTCAGCGGTACCGGCCTGGTCGTTCAGCCCATGCACCTCGATCTGCCATGATGAAAACGGCGAAGGGATGCCTGGCGGATTCCTGCACTGCAACGATCGACGGGAGGATGGACACATGGGCGGGAGCGATGAAACCACGGCCACGGGCAAGATGATCCGTTTTGCCCACCTGCGCTGGCTGGTACGGATCATCCGGCACCCTTCGGCGATCCTGCTGCTGGTGCAGTTGATCGGCCTGCTGCTGTATCCGTTCATCGAACACACGCGCCCGGCGCGGGCGCTGTTTGGCGCGTTCGGCGTGCTGGTGCTGGGCCTGGCGATCTCGATGGTGCGGCGCACGCGCGGGCGTGCCTGGATCAGCGCCTGCATCGCGCTGCCGGCGGTGCTGTTCAACGTGCTCGACCTGACCATGGACATGCCGGAACTGCGGCCGTGGTGGGCAGCGCTGGAGGCGATGTTCTATTTCTACGCGGCCGGGTGCCTGATCAGCTACATGCTGGCGGACCGCCGCGCCACCACCGACGAACTGTTTGCCGCTGGCGCCACGTTCACCCTGCTGGTGTGGGCGTTTACCTATGTATTCGTGTTGTGCCAGACCCTGCAGCCAGGCTGCTTCTCCGCTGCGGTCGACCCGCATGAGGCGCGCAGCTGGACCGAGCTGCTGTTCCTCAGCTTCGCGCTGCTGTCCAGTACCGGCATCGGCGACGTCATTCCGATCACCGTGCATGCCCGTGCGGTGGCCAGCCTGGAGATGTTCGTGGGAGTGATGTACGTCGCGCTGGTGGTGTCGCGGCTGATCGGGTTGACCCTGCTGCGTCGCGGCGAATAGCCGGGCGGGATCTGCGGGCCGCTCAGGTGCTTTTCGATACGGGAAAGCTGCGCCGGAGATCCTGCTGGCAACGCGCGATCAGGGGCGGCGCGAAGACACCGGGCCAGCTTTGGCTGAGGTCCGGGTTGTCGGTGAGCCGTTCGTGTTCGATCAACAGCTGGGCCATCGCCAACCGATCGGCTACGGAAAGCGCTTTGCCCAATGCCGAGGCCGCCGGTGCTGCCGGCGCCTGGCATTCCGTCATCGCATCGATCACGCGCGGCGGCAGCTCCCAGTGTTGCGCAACCTGCAGCGAAAGCCGTGCGGCGAGCCTGGCGCAGTTGGCGAGAAAGCCTGGCGATGGCGGCACGGTGTCGCCGGCGGGCTTCAGTAGATCCAGCAGGCGTATCACGGCGCCGTCGCCGGTGTGGGAGACGATACCGGCCAGATAGGCCTCGAACGCGTCGCAGCCGTTGTTCCTGCCGAGCCAGGCGCAGGCATGGGCGCAACGCTCGGCGTGATGCCACAGGCGTTCGCCGGCAGCGTGGCCCGGCGCACCGGTATTGGATTGCAGGATGGGTTTCATCACGTGCTGGGTAAGGACCCGGCGCAAACCGTCCTGGCCCAGCACCACCACCGCCTGCTGCAGGCTGGTAATCGGCTGCGCCGCGCGGTAATGCACGCTGCCGGTGACCCGCATGATCTCGCCGACCATCAGGGGGTCGCGGCCGATCAGCCTGGCCAGCTCGCCGCCGCCGGCGTTGTCGTTCTTCAGGGCGCGCAGCAATTGCGGCAACACCGTCGGCAGGCGGGGCAGGCTGCGCATGTCGAAGCGAGTGCTGAGCAGTTCCAGCCGTTTGAGCGTGGCGAGCTCGAAAGCGCTGAGTCCATCGGCTTCGCTGTCGGGAACACCGAGTACGAAGCGATGGAACCGACCCTCGATTTCCGCCAGCGGTAGTGCCGATGGAGCGGCGGGCGCCATCGGAGGGGCGCGCACGGACGTCAGGGCGGCTGGCTGCGCGCGATTCGCTGACACCGTTGGTTTCCGGCTGCGAAAAATGCGCCGCCACATGTTCCCCATATTCCGTGCCCCTCGTCCCGGCGCGCCGGCTCCCGGGCGACCCGTCTCGAAATATCGGCAGCGGGCGGGGAAAGTTTAGCGAAGGGGGAGGCAGCCGGTTCCGGTCTGCCGGTACGGCCGGCAGCATCGCCGGGCAACCGGCCGTGATCCGGGGCTGCCTCCGTGTCGCGGTGCGTAAGGGCCTGGGCTTACTTGTTCTTTTTCTTTTCCTGCTTGGCGGCCTTCTTTTCCTTCATGGTCTTGGCCGGCTTCTTCTTCTCGCTCTTCTTCGAGTCCATACCCTTGCTCATGCTGTTCTCCGCGGTGTGGTGGGTGACTGTGACGCACAGGCAAGTCTAAGCCGTTCCGCCGGCCAGGGGGTAAGGCGGCCGGCAGCCTGGGTCAGATGCGTTCGTGCGGGGCGAGATAGCGCCATTGCCCCGGCGGCAGCTTCGCCAGCGGGATGCGACCCACGCGCAGGCATTTCATCGCCAGCACCTTCAGGCCGACCGCGTTGCACATCGGCTCGATCTGGCTCGGCTGCAACACCTTGAACGCGAAACGCAGGCGCTGCTCGCTCTGCCAGCTGACCTTGATCGGCGGCATCGCGTAGTTGTTGAAGCGCAGGCCGTGGTTGAGCAGGGCCAATCCGTTCGGGATCAATGCACCGCTGACCTCGACCACGAACTCCTGTTCGATCCGGTCGATGTCCTCGGTGAGCTTGCGGGTGACGCGCCAGTCCTGGGTGAAGATCAGCAGGCCGCTGGCCTGGGTCGGCAGCGCCAACGGCGTGGTGAGCCGCTGCATATGCCGCTTCAACGGGCGTACGCCGGAACCGTCGTCGGGCCAGCGTGTCTGCGGGGTGACCAGTGCGCTGGCCGGATTCGGGCCGTTGCCGGCGTCGTAGCCGGCCGGCTTGTGCAACACCAGGGTGGCCGCTTCGGCGGGCGCCAGTTTGGCCTGCGGATCGAGTTCGACGCGCTGCGCGTCGACCATGAACTGCGGTTCCTCCACCACGACGCCGTCGACCCGCACCCAGCCGCCCTCGATGTACTGCTCGGCCTCGCGCCGCGAGCACTGGGCCAGCGCGACGACACGTTTGGCGAGGCGGACGGGGTCGGTCATCGGGGTGCCGTGGGAAGGAGGTGGGTCATTGTAGGCGCAGGTACCGGTGGCAATCCGCGCGGCAGCCCCCACATCGTGGCCATCCATTTTGGCGAGAGCTCGACATGATCCCGTTTTCCGTCCTCGACCTGGCGCCGGTCACCGAAGGCAGCGACGCGAGCCAGGCGTTCCGCAACACGCTGGACCTGGCCCAACTGGCCGAGCGGCTCGGCTATCGGCGCTACTGGCTGGCCGAACATCACAACATGCCGGGCATCGCCAGCGCGGCGACCGCGGTGCTGATCGGTCATGTGGCCGGCGGCACCTCGACCATCCGCGTCGGCGCCGGCGGCATCATGCTGCCGAACCACGCGCCGTTGCAGGTGGCCGAGGCGTTCGGCACGCTGGCCTCGTTGCATCCGGGGCGGATCGATCTGGGCCTGGGCCGCGCGCCCGGCACCGACCAGCCGACTGCGAAGGCGTTGCGTCGCTACTTCGACAGCGCCGACGCGTTCCCGCATGACGTACTGGAGCTGCTCGGCTACTTCGAGCCGGCCAAGCCCGGCCAGCCAGTGCGCGCCGTACCCGGCGCCGGCATCGAGGTGCCGGTGTGGCTGCTCGGCTCCAGCCTGTTCAGCGCGAAGCTGTCGGCGCAGCTCGGCCTGCCGTTTGCGTTCGCCTCGCACTTCGCGCCGGATGCGATGGACGAGGCGCTGGCGCTGTACCGGCGCGATTTCCGCCCGTCGGCGCGGCTGCAGCAGCCGTACGCGATGCTCGGCCTGAACGTGGTCGCGGCCGACAGCGATGCCGAGGCGCGGCGCCTGTTCACCACCCAGCAGCAGAGTTTCATCAATCTGCGCCGCGGCCGGCCCGGCCTGATCCCGCCGCCGATCGACGACATCGAGTCGTACTGGACGCCACCGGAGAAGCTGATGGTGGAGCGTGCGCTGGCCTGCGCCGTGGTCGGCGCTGCCGATACGGTGAAGGACGGTATCGAGGCGTTCATCGCCCGGCACCGGCCGGACGAGTTGCTGATCACCGCCAACGTGTTCGAGCACGCCGCGCGGCGGTCTTCGTTCGAGATCGCGGCAGCGGTGCGCGATCGGCTGTCGGCAGCGAACTGAACGCCACCGCCGCGAAAGCCCGGGCAAGGTCGCCGATCGGCCATAATGGGCGTCATCCCACGAAACCCTGAAGCTCTCCCACGCATGAAAACCCCCAAGGGCCTGCAGGACCTGATCGACGAAGGCGTGATCGATCAGGTGCTGCGACCGCTGAAGAGCGGCAAGGAAGCATCCGTCTACATCGTGCGTTCGGGTGAGGACGTCCGCTGCGCCAAGGTCTACAAGGACATGGCGCAGCGCAGCTTCCAGGCGCGCGTGCAGTACCAGGAAGGCCGCAAGGTGCGCGGCAGCCGGCAGGCGCGCGCGATGGGCAAGGCCACCAAGTTCGGCCGCAAGGAGGCCGAGGCCGCCTGGAAGAACGCCGAGGTCGACGCGTTGTACCAGCTCACCGCCGCCGGCGTGCGCGTGCCGAAACCCCACGGTTACTTCAACGGCGTGCTGGTGATGGAGCTGGTCACCGATGCGGACGGCCATTCGGCGCCGCGACTGGGCGAGGTGGAACTGTCGGCGGACACGGCGCGCGACTACCACCGCTTCCTGATGCAGCAGGTCGCGCGCATGCTGTGCGTGGGCCTGATCCACGGCGACCTGTCCGAATACAACGTGCTGGTGGGGCCGGACGGCCCGGTGATCATCGACCTGCCGCAGGTGGTCAGCGCCGCCGGCAACAATGCGGCGCGTACCATGCTGCGCCGCGACGTGGGCAACATCACGATCGGCTTGTCGCGCTTCGCGCCGGAGCTGCTGGACACCCACTACGGCGAGGAGATGTGGGCGCTGTACGAACTGGGCGAACTGCACCCGGACAGCGAGCTCACCGGCCATTTCGAGTTCGACGAAAGCATCGCCGACGTCGACAGCGTGATGCAGTCGATCATCGACGCGCGGGAAGAAGCGATCATCCGCCAGCAGGGGCGCGAGGCGGCGGCGCAGGAAGATTGAAGCCTGACGAGGAAGCGCAGGGCAGGCACTGCCCACCCTGCAAGACCTCAGGGCGCGCTGACGTCGATCAGTTCCACGTCGAACACCAGCGAGGCGTTCGGCGGGATGTCGCCGCCGGCGCCGCGGGCGCCGTAGCCGAGGGCGGCGGGAATCAGCAGGGTGCGCTTGCCGCCCACGCGCATGCCGGCCACGCCCTGGTCCCAGCCGTCGATCACGCTGCCGGCACCGAGCGTGAAGTTGAACGGCGCGCCGTGATCGCGCGAGCTGTCGAACTTGGCGCCGTGCTTGTCCTTCGCGTTTTCGTCGTAGAGCCAGCCGGTGTAGTGCACCAGCACATCCATGCCGGCCTTCGCTTCGGCACCGGTGCCGACCTTCTGGTCGATCACGGTGAGCTTGTCCACCTGTCCGCTGGCGTGCGCCGGTGGAGGCGTGCTGCAGGCGGCGAGGGCGAAGACGGCGAACAAGGGCAGCAACCAGCGCATGAGATGACTCCGTGGGGTGATGTGGCCGAATCGGCGATTATCGGGCAAACGGGGTGCAGCGTCGCGACGTCATGCGCCGGCCAAGGTTCACGCGCGCGGGCCGGCCGCCTCGCGATGTTCGCTGCGTGCGGCCTGCCAGACCTCGCGCGCCGCATCGGCGTTCATCAGCATGATGCCTGCGCCCACGACCATGTCGGGCCACGCGGCATGCGTGATCGCGGTGGCGGCGCCGGCGATGATGATGGCGATGTTGGCGAGTACGTCGTTGCGCGCCGACAGGAAGGCGGCGCGGGTCAGGCTGCCGCTGTGGTGACGGAACCGCACGAGCAGCATCGCGCAGCTGAAGTTGACGAGCATCGCGCCCAGGCCGGTGGCCGTCAGCGGCAGCGGCGCCGGCGGGGCAGGCAGTTGGAACTTGCTCCACAACGCCCATAGCGTGGCGAGTGCGGGCACCAGCAGAATGGCGGCCAGCCCCATGCCCACGCGCGCCCGGGCTTTCAGGCTCCAGCCGAGCGCGATCAGGATGAGCAGGTTCACCGAGGCGTCTTCCAGGAAATCGACGCTGTCGGCAAACAGCGAAACCGAGCCGATCGCCAGCGCCACCGCGAACTCGGCGCCGAAGTAACCCAGGTTGAGCAGGGCCACGATGCCGACAACGCGGCGCAGCGATCCATCCACGGCGTTCGCCGACATGAGCGTTCAGCCCACGGTTTCGGTGGGTGCCATGCGCCGCAGCGGATCGACGGCGACCGCGTCGGCGTCGTTCATCAGCTGCAGCTGGCCGTCCTGGATCAGCGCCTGCAGGCGCATGCCACGCTGCAACAGCGCGGCCAGTTCGGCCACGGTGCGGACAGGGATGTCGAGCACGGTGAGGTTCCTGTTGCGGCTGAGTGCCGAACCGACCTTGTTCCACCAGATCTCCGCGGCGTTGCCGCCGTAGCTGATCACCACCACCTGGCGCGAGCGGCCGCAAGCCTTGCGGATGCGCGTCTCGTCGGGCTGGCCGACTTCGATCCACAGCTCGATCTCGTCGGTGTACGCCTTGCGCCACAGCGCCGGCTCGTCCTCGTCGCTGATGCCCTTGCCGAATTCCAGCCGCTCGTCGGCATACAGCGCGAACGCGAGCAGTCGCACCATCAGCCGTTCCTCGGTCTCGGACGGATGTCGCGCCAGGGTCAGCGCGTGGGTGGCGTAGTAATGCCGGTCCATGTCGCTGATCTGCAGTTCGACCTTGTAGATGGTGGAGTTGAGTGCCATGGGAATGCCTTGAGACAACAGCCGACCATTCTACGCGCACGTGGGCGCGGCGGCCCCGGCCGAAGGAGGGCGCCTCGCCGGACGCCGTACACTGCCTGTCATGGACCCAGCCACTCCAGCGTTCAACCGCGATCCCCGTGCCAGCACCGTGCACCTGCCGCCGGGTGCCTGGGCCACCGTGCTCGACGGGTTGTGCGCGCAGTTCGGCGCGATCGATCGCGTGCAGTGGCTGGACCGCATCGCGCGCGGGCGCGTGCTGGACGGGCAAGGCATCGCGATCACGCCGCAGACGCCGTATCGCCCGGGCATGCGCATCCACTATTACCGCGAGGTGGCGGCCGAGCGGCCGATTCCGTTCGTCGAAACCGTGCTGCATGCGGACGCGCACCTGGTGGTGGCGGACAAGCCGCACTTCCTGCCGGTGACCCCGGCCGGCGGCTTCGTCGAGCAGACCCTGCTGCGCCGGCTGATGCATCGGCTGGACAATCCCGATCTGGTGCCGTTGCACCGGATCGACCGCGCCACGGCCGGGCTGGTGCTGTTCTCGGCGAACCCGGCCAGTCGCGCGGCGTATCAAGCGCTGTTCCGCGAACGGCGGATCGACAAGCGCTACGACGCGTTGGCGCCGCCGCTGCCCTCGCTGGTGTTCCCTCTGTCGAGACGTTCGCGCATCGTGGCGGGCGAACCGTTCTTCCGCATGCGCGAAGTCGACGGCGAGCCGAACAGCGAGACGCGGATCGAGCCGATCGAGCGCGGCGAAGACGTGTGGCGTTACGCGCTGTTCCCGGTCAGCGGCCGCAAGCATCAGTTGCGCCTGCACATGGCCGCGCTGGGCGCGCCTATCGTGGGCGACACGCTGTATCCGGCGCTGGCCGAAAAATCCGTCGACGACTACCGACACCCCTTGAAGCTGCTGGCGCGCAGCCTGGCTTTCGTCGACCCGCTGTCCGGCGAACGCCGGCATTTCGAGAGCCGGCTGGCGCTGTGACGTGACGGCGCCGTTCGGCCGAAGGGATAACCATCCACGGCCATTCCACGCTATCTTCCACCGCAGCATCCATCCGGGGGAGAGCCATTCGTGAGTGCAAAACCTTTGTCCAGCGCCACGCCGCGCACCGAGTTGACCGTACGCGGCCTGATCATCGGCATCGTGATCACCCTGGTGTTCACCGCGGCGAACGTGTTCTTCGGCCTCAAGGCCGGCCTGACCTTCGCCACTTCGATCCCCGCGGCGGTGATCTCGATGGCGATCCTGCGCGGGTTCAAGGACTCCACGATGCAGGAGAACAACATCGTGCAGACGGTCGCCTCGTCGGCCGGCACGCTGTCGGCGATCATCTTCGTGTTGCCCGGCCTGGTGATGATCGGCTGGTGGACCGGCTTTCCGTTCTGGGTGACGTTCGGCATCTGCGCCACCGGCGGCATCCTCGGCGTGATGTACACGATACCGTTGCGCCGCGCGCTGGTGACCGATTCCGACCTGCCGTACCCGGAAGGCGTGGCCTGTGCCGAGGTGCTGAAGGTGGGCGGTGGCGATGACGCGGTCGCGGCGTCGGCCGAGAGCAGCAAGTCGGGTCTGTTCGCCGTCGCCGCCGGCACCATCGTCTCGGCGGTGTTCGCGGTGGTGGTCGCCACCAAGGTATTCGTCGGCAGCGTGGCGCAGTATTTCCACGTGGGCGACCGCGGCGGGGCCAGCGGCTATGACTTCAGCCTGTCGTTCGCACTGCTGGCGGTGGGCCATCTGGTCGGCCTGTGGGTCGGCCTGGCGATGCTGCTCGGCGCCTTGATCGCCTGGGGCTGGGCGGTGCCGCACTACACGATGCTGGCGGCAGCCACCGGCGCCGCCGCGGACATGGCGCAGGCGGCATGGGGCACCAAGGTGCGCTTCATCGGCGCCGGCACGATCGGCGTGGCGGCGATCTGGACGCTGGCCAAACTGGTCAAGCCGGTGATCAGCGGACTTTCCTCGGCGATGGCGTCGTCGCGGGCGCGCAAGGCCGGCCAGGGCGACACGCTGCCGCGCACCGAGCACGACATGCCGATCGGCATCGTCGGCCTGATCAGCCTGCTCTGCCTGCTGCCGATCGGCTGGCTGCTGGGCGACTTCAGCATCGTCACCGGGTTGGGCTCGCACCTGTGGCTGCTGGTGATCGGTGGCCTGGTCTTCGTGGTGATCATGGGTTTCCTGGTTTCGGCGGTGTGCGGCTACATGGCGGGCCTGATCGGTTCGTCCAACAGTCCGCTGTCGGGCGTGGGCATCCTGGTGGTGATCATCGCCGCGTTGCTGCTGCTGGTGGCAGGCGTGAAGTCGGAACTGGCCGGCGATGCCGGCAAGGGACTGGTGGCGTTCGCGTTGTTCGCCACCTCGGTGGTGTTCGCCGTGGCGACCATCGCCAACAACAACCTGCAGGACCTGAAAACCGGCCAGCTGGTCGACGCCACGCCGTGGAAGCAGCAGGTGGCGCTGGTGGTCGGCGTACTGGTGGGCGCGGCGGTGATCCCGCCGGTGCTGGACCTGCTGAACGAGGCGTACGGCTTCGCCGGCATGCCCGGGGTCGATCCGGCGCGTGCATTGGCCGCGCCGCAGGCGGGGCTGATCTCGGCGCTGGCGCAGGGCGTGATCCAGGGCAATATCGACTGGAGCCTGATCATTCTGGGCGGTGCGATCGGCGTGGCGCTGATCGTGCTGGATGCCGTCCTTGGCCGCACCACCAAATCGGCCGCGCTGCCGCCGCTGGCGGTGGGTCTGGGCATCTACCTGCCCACGTCGACCACGCTGATGATCGTGGTCGGCGCCATCGTCGGCTGGTATTTCGACAAGCGCGCCGAGCGCGGCCCCAAACCCGAGTCGACCAAGCAGCTCGGCGTGCTGCTGGCCTCCGGCATGATCGTGGGCGAAAGCATCATCGGCGTGATCATCGCGGCGATCGTGGTGTTCTCCGGCAAGGGCGCGCCGTTGGCGCTCGTCGGCGATGGCTTCGGCACGGCGGCGATCTGGATCGGCGGCATCGCCTTCGTCGCGGTCAATGTGGCGCTGTATCGCTGGGTGGCCAGGCTGGGACGGACATCGGCCACGGCATAACCAGGCGACGTTCCGGCGGCAGGTCGCGGAGGCTCCGCCGCTTTCCTGCCGCCGGAAAACCGCCCGCATGCGGAACCCGCTGCGACGGCTGCATCACGGTGCACGTGGGCGAGGCGCTGAAGCATGGCGCGACCCGCGAGGAGATCGCCGAGGCGCTCGGCGTGGCCGTGGCGATGAATGCCGGTGCGGCGCTGGTGTATTCCGCTCGCGCCATGGACGCGGTGAGCCAGCACAGCGGCTGAGCCCGCGCGGCACGGATTCCGCCGGCCGCCACGTACAATGCCGCCACTGTTTCAAGGTGGAAGGGATGACGTGACTGCTGGCGGATTTTTCGCGGCCGCGCCGGATGCGGCGCTGGCGGCCTTGTTCGTGCCCTTCGACGTGGGTGAGTTGCGCCTGCCGGCGGACGGCCGCGCACTGTTCCTGCGCGCCCGCGCCGGGATGCGTCTGCGCGAGATGGCGCAGCCCGGCTGGTTGTGCGAACAGGGTTTCCTTCCGTTCGCCGACGAACTGGGTCGCAACGGCCTGCGCGTGGGCGAACCGGCGGCCGATGAAAAATTTCCGCTGGTGTTATTGCTGCCGCCACGCCAGCGCGACGAGGCACGCGCCCTGTTCGCCCGCGCGTTGCGGCACCTGGCGCCAGGCGGCACGGTGCTGGCCGCGATGCCGAATGCCGAAGGCGCGAAGTCGGGCGAGGCGGACCTGACGAAACTGGCCGGCGCCGTGCAGCACCTGTCCAAGCACAAGTGCCGCGCGTTCTGGAGCACGCCGCAGCCGGCCGACGTCGACCAGGACCTGCTGGCCGAATGGCTGGGGCTGGATGCGCCGCGCACGATCGTCGACGGCTACGTCAGCCGCCCCGGCCTGTTCGCCTGGGACCGCATCGACCGCGCCTCGGCACTGCTGGCGGAACATCTGCCGGCGAACCTGCACGGTCGCGTGGCCGATCTCGGCGCCGGTTACGGTTATCTGTCCACGCAGGTCATCGCGCGTTGCCCACGGGTCGACGCGCTCGACCTGTACGAAGCCGAAGCGCGCGCACTGGAGCCGGCGCGGACCAACCTGGCCCGGGCGAAGCGCGAATGCGGGCGCGAGCTGGCCACGACGCTCTACTGGCACGACGTCACCCGCGGCCTGGCGCAGCGCTACGACGCCATCGTCAGCAACCCGCCGTTCCACCAGGGGCGCGCCGACCTGCCGGAACTGGGCCGCGCGTTCATCGTCAGCGCGGCCGAGGCGCTGCTGCCGGATGGCCGGCTGCTCATCGTGGCGAACCGGCATCTGCCCTACGAGGCCGTGCTGGCCTCGCGTTTTCATGAGGTGCGCGCGCTGGTCGTGCGGGAAGGATTCAAGGTGATCGAGGCGGTTGGGGTGCGCGGATGAAACTGATCAAGCTTATCGCGAACCTGGGTTACGGCAGCCGCAAGGACGTGACCCAGCTGTTCCGCTCCGGGCGCATCACCGATGCGGACGGCGAGGAGTTGTATGCCGACGACGTGGTGCCGTACGAGACCATCCGCGTCGACGACGAGCCGCTCGATCCGCCGCCCGGCCTGACCCTGATGATGAACAAGCCACTCGGCGTCACCTGCTCGCGCAAGGACCCGGGCCGCGTGGTGTACGACCTGTTGCCGCCGCGCTACAACGTGCGCTCGCCGGCCCTGTCCAGCGTGGGCCGGCTCGACCGCGACACCTCCGGCCTGCTGCTGTTCACCGACGACGGCGCGCTGCTGCACCGGATCATCTCGCCGAAGGCGCAGGTGACCAAGGTCTACGAGGCGACCCTGGCGCAGGATCTGCGCGGCGACGAAGGCGAGCTGTTCGCCAGCGGCAGTCTTCTGCTGGAGTCCGAAACCGAGCCGCTGGCGCCGGCCGCGCTTGAGGTGCTGGGCCCGCGACACGCCCGGCTCAGCGTCACCGAAGGCCGCTACCACCAGGTGCGCCGCATGTTCGCCGCCACGGGCAATCATGTCGAGACGCTGCAGCGGGTTTCGATCGGTGCCCTCGCGCTGGGTGCATTGCCGCTGGGCGAATGGCGCGCACTCGACGCTGACGAGATCGCATCGATTTTCGCGCCGTAGGGCGGGCACTGCCCGCCAGCTTTTCCACTTTGGCGTGACGCGAGCGGCGGACGCTGTCCGCCCTACGAAGCCTCGGTCACGAGCGCAACTAGAGCACGTGCACCGCCGTGGGAATCGTGGCGCCGAACCATTTGTGCCGCTCGTCGCGGCAGCTCGGGCTGCCCATCGCGAACTTGCGGCAGATGGTGGGGCGGTCCTCGTAGATGGTGCAGCCGGAGGTGTTCGGGTTGACCGCGGCGCACCAGCCGTCCTCGCCCTTGGCCAGGGTTTCCATGCCGTATTCGTCGCGGGCGACCAGCCATGCGGGCACATGGTCTTCAGGCATCAGGACCACGGTGAGGCGGCAGCACACGGCTTCGCAGGTCGTGCATTGCACGCTGGGGTCGACGCTTTCGGCGTAGGGGTCGGGGGAGATATTCACTCCCCAGCATGACAGCTTCGTCCCGCGCGAATGTGAACTCCGGGTCGGCTTGATGTATTCAATCCGTGCCGTCGCGCCACAACGCCTGCCAGCCGGCGGGGCCCAGCCGTTGCAGGGTCTCGATGTTGCGCCGATAGATGCTGTCGGTGTCGCTCATCGTCTCCATCGCGCGCTCGATGCTGGATTCGCGCAGCAGGTGCAGCGTGGGATACGGCGAACGGTTGCTGAAGTTCTCGACGTCGTCCGGCGCGCTGTCGGCGAACTGGTAGCGGGGATGGAAACTGGCCACCTGCCATTCGCCTTCCAGCCCCAGCGTCTGCACGGCGGCGTCGGCCACGTCGAGGAAGTCGTTGTAGTCGAGGAAGTCGCCGAGCACGAACGGATGAATCAGCAGGCCGGTCTCGCATTGGTCGGGCGTCAGCGCATTGAGCGACTGCAGTTCGCCGCAGAGGTCGTCGAGCAGCGCGTCGGTGTCGCGCGCATGGCTCACCCGCAGCCGCAACTTGCCCTGCACGTGCGGCGCGCGGGCGAACGGGCACAGGTTCAGCCCGATCACCGCGCGCTCCAGCCAGCGCGTGGTGGCGGCGAGGTAGGGCGCGTCCTCGGCTAGCGCGTCGGCGTTGAGGTGATCGGCAGACGTCGGGTTCATGCGGTTTTCGCCGAGGGTGCGGCAGCCGACTATAGCGGCTGGCTGGCGCACTGGCTTGTGCATGCCGTGCCGATGCCTGGCGGGTTTGCGTCGGGGGGCGCGGGGACGTTCAGGTGCCGATACGGGAACCGCCTTCGCAAACCTGATTTAATGGCGACCCTCGACACGGGGAGTTCGCCGCCCCGACCAGGCCCCCCGGATCGGCGGCGGCCGTGCCTTGAACAGGATTCGCTCGTGGATGGTTTGACACCAACGACCGCAGATGCCTTGCACGGCGACAGCCGCGGGTACTCCGAAGTCGAGGGTGGCATGGTCGCGTGCGATGGGCCGGCGCGGGAACCGGCCCCTGCCGAAGCGGGCACGGGAGCCGGCTCGGGCAAGCATCCGGTCACCGACCCCGTGACAGCGCGTGGCACTCCTCGGGAACCGGGCCGCGTCTATCTGATGGCGCCGGCGTGCTGGAAATCCGGAGGCGCGTCGGCCCGCCGCCGGTCGGTCGCCCCGGCCGTTCCGATGCCGGCACCTGCGCACTGGATCCGTTCACGGGCCGTGCCCAGCCGACTGCCCCCCAGCGTGCTGCGGCCGGCAGCGGAACGTTGGCTGCTGGATGGATGGCACGTGAGCGCAGTCGCCGGTTTGCGCCGGCTCGTCGACGCCCGGATCATGCCGTGGGCGCGGGCACGCATGCCGTCGTGGCCGGGATGGGCGAGGGCGCCTCGGCGCAGGCTTGCGGCAGGCGTCGCCATGGGCGCCATCGCAGGCGCTGCCCTGGTATTGCTGCGCATCGGCATGCCGCACCCCGGCGTGGGATCAACGCCAGCCAGGGCGGTGGTTGCCACATCGGCAAGGCCCGCATCTGTCATGCGTGCACTGTCCTTGCCGGCCGGGCCTGCGCCGGTGTCGGCTCCGGCAAGCGCATCAACGGTTGCGCCGGCAGCCCACGCCGAGCCGGCCGAAACCGGTCGCAAGCTGTTGTCCGACGTCAGCACGATGGACCTGATGATGCCGATCGAGGAGTCCGACCTCGACATCACTTCGCGGCAGAGCCTGTGGTCGCAGATCGGCAAGGCCTCCGGCGTCGATCCGCTGCTGCTGTACAGCGTCGCCCTGGTGGAATCGAAGGCGTTGTACCCGGATGGCAAGATTGCGCCCACGCCGTGGCTGTTCCGCGTCGACGACCACTTGGTGCGCGGCGAGCGGCATGACGTGCAGCTGGCGATGGCGGCGGCGAGCCAGTTCGGTTCGGCCGTGCAGGATGTCGGCATCATGCAGGTCTACTACCCGATGCACCGGGACGCGGTGCGCGATCCGCTGACGCTGCTGAATCCGCGCACCAACATCACCGTGGCGGCGAAAATCCTGCGCGACGGCATGCATCAGACCCGCGACCGGGTGCTCGGCGTGGGCTACTACCACAGCCACACGCCGACCCTGGCCAGGGATTACGGCACCGCCGTGCTGACCGTCTACCAGCGGCTGAAGGCGATCCATCGTCCGCCGCACCGTGGGCAGGCCGTGGCGCGCTAGCGCCGTTCGGAGAAAGCGCGCCGCACTGCATGGCCCGGCCTTGCATCGCGCCGTTGGCGCCCGGATATAGGCTGCAGTCCTTCGAGGCAGCCTGATGTTCGATCTTCGTTTCGACAATGCGTTCGTGCGCGAGCTGCCCGGCGATCCGGAGCAGGGCGCGCGGCTGCGCCAGGTCGACGGCGCGCTGTACTCGCGGGTCGATCCCACGCCGGTGGCGGCGCCGCGGCTGCTGGCGCATTCGGCCGAGATGGCGGCGACGCTCGGTTTCAGCGCGACGGATGTCGCCACGCCCGAGTTTGCCCAGCTGTTCGGCGGCAACGCCCTGCTCGACGGCATGCAGCCGTATGCGGCGAACTACGGCGGGCACCAGTTCGGCAACTGGGCCGGGCAGCTCGGCGATGGCCGCGCGATTTCGCTGGGCGAAGTGATCAATGCCGCCGGCGAACGCTGGGAGCTGCAACTGAAGGGTGCCGGACTGACGCCGTATTCGCGCGGCGCGGACGGCCGCGCGGTGCTGCGTTCCTCAGTGCGCGAATTCCTGTGCAGCGAGGCGATGCACCACCTGGGCGTACCGACCACACGTGCCCTGTGCCTGGTCGGCACCGGCGAGGCCGTGGTGCGCGACATGTTCTACGACGGCCACGCCGCGCCGGAACCGGGCGCGATCGTGTGTCGCGTGGCGCCATCGTTCATCCGCTTCGGCAATTTCGAGCTGCCCACCTCGCGCGGCGACATCGCGCTGCTGCGCCGGCTGGTCGAGTTCACCATCCGCCGCGACTTCCCTGAACTCGACGGTGAGGGCGAGGCGCTCTATGCGGCGTGGTTCACCCAAGTGTGCGAGCGCACCGCCACGATGATGGCGCACTGGATGCGCGTGGGCTTCGTGCACGGGGTGATGAACACCGACAACATGTCGATCCTCGGCCTCACCATCGACTACGGCCCGTATGGCTGGGTCGACAACTACGATCCGGACTGGACGCCGAACACCACCGACGCGCAGCGCCGTCGCTACCGCTACGGCCAGCAGCCGAACGTGGCGTGGTGGAACCTGAGCTGCCTGGCCGGTGCGCTGGCGCCGCTGTTCGATGGCATCGGGCCGCTGGAGGCAGGACTGCAGCATTACGCCGCCGTGTATGCCACCGCCGACCGCGCCAACATCGCCGCCAAGCTGGGCCTGGCCGAATGCCGCGACGACGACGTGGCGCTGATGCAGTCGCTGCAATCGTTGATGCAGCAGGCCGAGATCGACATGACGCTGTGGTTCCGCGCACTGGCCGCGGTGGACGTGCAGGCGCCCACGCTGGCGCCGTTCGGCGAGGCGTTTTACGACGAGGCGAAGCGGCGCGAGGCCGAGCCGGCGCTCGGCGACTGGCTGGCCCGCTACGTGGCGCGGCTGGCCGATGATCCGTTGTCGCCGGCCCAGCGCCGCGAGCAGATGCGCCTGGCGAACCCGCGCTACGTGCTGCGCAACTACCTGGCGCAGCAGGCGATCGACCGCGCGGAGCAGGGTGACCCCAGCGGTATCGCCGAACTGCTTGAGGTGATGCGCCATCCCTACGACGACCAGCCCGGCCGCGAGGCGTTCGCGCAGAAGCGCCCGGACTGGGCGCGGCACAAGGCCGGTTGCTCGATGCTGTCGTGCAGTTCCTGAACACGAAGGCCGGCATGGCCGGCCCTCGCATGACGGAACTGGTGCCCTCGAGACGATTCGAACGTCCGACCTGCCCCTTAGGAGGGGGCCGCTCTATCCAACTGAGCTACGAGGGCAGCGGCGGGATTTTCGCATGGATCACGCGGCGGTGCGATTGTGTTGCCCTTCCCTTGCTTGCAGTGGAGGCTGGCGAGGGGCGTTGGAGTGCCGGAAATCCAAGATCAAGAGCGACCCCACCCCAGCCCTCCCCTGCAACGCAGGGGAGGGAGTCACTTACCCACCCCTGCTAGAATGGGCAATTGCCACTTTCCCTTCACGGTGCCCCGCAGGCGCCGCAAGTCCAGGAGACATCCATGTCCCATGCAATCCTCAGCGCGCTCGGCCTCGATGGCGAGCAGTCCGGCAGCTACCTCGGCCAAGGCGAGTGGTCGAAGACCACCGACGCCGGCGCGCTGCAGCCGGTGAACCCGGCCACCGGCGAGGTGCTTGGCACCGTGCATGCGTCCAGCGCCGCCGATTACGAGGTGATCGTCCAGCGCGCGCAGGAAGCGTTCAAGGTGTGGCGCACCACCCCGGCGCCGCGTCGCGGCGAAGCCGTGCGGTTGTGCGGCGAGGCGCTGCGCAAGCACAAGGACGCGCTGGGTTCGCTGGTCGCGCTGGAGATGGGCAAGATCAAGCCCGAGGGCGACGGTGAAGTGCAGGAGATGATCGACATCGCCGACTTCGCGGTGGGCCAGAGCCGCATGCTGTACGGCTACACCATGCATTCGGAGCGCCCGGGCCACCGCATGTACGACCAGTACCATCCGCTGGGCCTGGTCGGCATCATCAGCGCGTTCAATTTCCCGGTCGCGGTGTGGGCGTGGAACGCCATGCTGGCCACCATTGCCGGCGACATCTGCATCTGGAAGCCGTCGCCGAAGACCCCGCTGTCGGCGATCGCCACGATCCGCATCTGCAACGATGCGCTGAAGGCCGGCGGCTTCCCCGACCTGTTCTTCCTGTTCAACGACGCCGGCAGCGACCTGGCGCAGGCGTTCGTCGACGACAAGCGCATCCCGCTGATCAGCTTCACCGGCTCGACCAAGGTCGGCCGCATGGTCGGCGAGCGGGTGGCCCAGCGCATGGGCCGCTCGTTGCTGGAACTGGGCGGCAACAACGCGATCATCGTGGACGAGACGGCCGACCTGAAGCTGGCGATCCCGGGCATCGTGTTCGGCGCGGTCGGCACCGCCGGCCAGCGCTGCACCACCACCCGCCGCGTGTTCGTGCACGAGTCGATTCATGACAGCGTGGTCGACACCCTGGTCAAGGCGTACAAGCAGGTCGAGGGCAAGATCGGCGATCCCACCCTGGCCACCACGCTGATGGGCCCGCTGAACAGCCAGGAAGCGGTGCAGGGTTATCTCGCCGCGATCGAGAAGGCCAAGGCGGCTGGCGGCACCGTCGCCACCGGCGGCAAGGCGCTGACCGATCGCAAGGGCAACTTCGTGCTGCCGACCATCGTCACCGGGCTGAAGAACGCCGACGAGGTGGTGCAGACCGAGACGTTCGCGCCGATCCTCTACGTGATGCCGTTCAAGACGCTGGACGAGGCGATTGCGCTGCAGAACGACGTGCCGCAGGGCCTGTCCTCGTCGATCTTCACCACCAACCTGAAGGCGGCCGAGCAGTTCCTGTCGGCGGCGGGTTCCGACTGCGGCATCGCCAACATCAACATCGGCACATCCGGTGCGGAGATCGGCGGCGCGTTCGGCGGCGAGAAGGAAACCGGCGGTGGCCGCGAGTCCGGTTCGGATGCCTGGAAGGTGTACATGCGCCGCCAGACCAATACCATCAACTACTCGGACGCGTTGCCGCTGGCGCAAGGCATCAAGTTCGACTTCTGATGAACCGGCTGCGGGCGGTTCGCCACCCGCAGCCGACGGCGATGCATGACGGCGCTGATCCACCACCTCGACATGAGTGAGCGATCCGATGAGCTATCAACCGTCCTACCGCCCGGGCACCGGCACCAGTTCGCTGGCCGTGGTGAGCCTGGTATTCGGCATCCTGGCCTGGTGCGTGCTGCCGTTCGTGGGCGCGATCGTGGCGATCATCTGCGGCCATCTGGCGCGCAGCGAGATTCGCCGCAGTCCGTCCGATGCCCGCATCGAGGGCGACGGCATGGCCGTGGCCGGTCTGGTGCTCGGTTACGTGCAACTGCTGCTGTGCGTGCTGGCGGTGTTCGTGCT
This sequence comes from Rhodanobacter soli, assembly GCF_040548735.1. Classification (NCBI taxonomy): domain Bacteria; kingdom Pseudomonadati; phylum Pseudomonadota; class Gammaproteobacteria; order Lysobacterales; family Rhodanobacteraceae; genus Rhodanobacter; species Rhodanobacter soli. The sequence continues at coordinate 362,199 of NZ_JBEPSD010000002.1, forward strand.
CATCGCTGCGCTGATCTTCGGCTTCGCCTTCTCGAACTGGCATTGATGCCGCGCATGCCTTTCGATTTCCACGGGTATCGCGTCGTCGTCGCCGGCGGCAGCCGCGGCATCGGCCGCAGCATCGCGCTGGGTTTTGCCGAAGCCGGCGCGGCCGTGTCGATCTGCGCCCGCGGCGTGGCGGCGCTGGAGGAAACCCGCCAGGCGCTCGCCGCCCACGGCGTGCTGGCGCACGCGCAGAGCTGCGACCTGGCCGATGCCCGCGCCATCGAGGCCTATGTGGCGGAGGCAGCCAGCGCGCTCGGCGGCATCGACGTGCTGGTCAACAACGCCAGCGGCTACGGTTTCGACGACGGCGACGAGGCATGGATCGCCGGTTTCAACGTGGACCTGATGGCGGCGGTGCGCGCGTCGCGCGCGGCCCTGCCGCACCTCAAGGCCGCGCCGCACGGATGCATCCTGCACACCAGCTCGATCGCCGCCTTCCGCCCGCGCGCGAACGGTGCGGCGTATGCAGCGGTGAAGGCGGCGCTGAGCCAGTACACCACCTCGCAGGCACTGGCGCTGGCGGAACACCGCATCCGCGTCAATGCGATCGCGCCGGGCTCGATCGCGTTTGCCGACGGCCTGTGGGAGCGCCGCAAGCTGGAACAGCCGGAGCTCTACCGCGCCACCCTGGCGAAGATTCCGTTCGGCCGCTTCGGCAAGCCGGAAGAGATCGCCCACGCCGCGCTGTTCCTGGCCTCGCCGTGGGCGGGCTGGATCACCGGTCATACCCTGGTCGTCGACGGCGGACAGATGCTCCATGGCTGACGAGAACGCTTCCCTGCCATCCACCGCGCGCTTCGGCGATCGCGTGGATGACTACGTGCGCTACCGGCCGGACTATCCGGTGGCACTGCTGGACTGGCTGCAGCGCGAGCAGGGCGTGGACAGCAGCTGGCGTGTGGCGGACATCGGTGCCGGCACCGGCATCTCCTCGAAGCTGTTCCTCGACGCCGGTTACCGGGTGACCGCGGTGGAACCGAATGCGCCGATGCGCACCGCGGCCGAACACTGGCTGCGGGCGTATGCGGGCTTCGATGCGGTCGACGGCGGCGCCGACGCCACCGGCTTGCCCGACGCCAGCGTGGACCTGGTCACCGTGGCGCAGGCATTCCACTGGTTCGACGAGGACGCGGCACGACGCGAGTTTGCGCGCATCCTGCGTCCGCGCGGCCTGGCGGCGATCTGGTGGAACTCGCGTCGACTCAACGGCACCCGTTTTCTGGAAGGCTACGAGGCGCTGCTGCTGGCTTACGGCACCGACTACGCCAGCGTGGCCGAGCGCTATGCCGACGACGCGCGCATGCGCGCCTGGTTCGGCGCCGGCTTCCGCGGTGCGGCCCGTTTCGAACACGCGCAGCAACTGGATTTCGAAGCCCTGCGCGGACGCCTGATGTCGTCGTCGTATGCGCCGAAGGCAGGCCATCCCCGGCACGAACCGATGCTGCGCGCACTGCGCGAACTGTTCGACAGCTGTGCCGAAAACGGCACGGTAAGCTTCGATTACGATACCCGCATCTTCGCGGGCCAACTGGCCTGATCCATGTACGACATCCTGCGCCCGCTGCTGTTCAAGCTCGATGCCGAGACCGCGCATCGCGCCACCCTGTATGCGTTGGGCGTGGCCCAGCGCAGCAACTTCGCGCACTGGATCGCCAAGCCGCCGGCGGACCTGCCGACGAAGGTGTTTGGCATCACCTTCCCGAACCCGGTCGGACTCGCCGCCGGACTGGACAAGAATGCCGAACACCTGGACGCGCTCGATGCGCTGGGTTTCGGCTTCATCGAAGTGGGCACGGTGACGCCGAAGCCGCAATCGGGCAATGACCGGCCGCGCCTGTTCCGGCTGCCGCGGCACGAGGCGATCATCAACCGCATGGGCTTCAACAACGCCGGCGTCGATGCGCTGGTGCGCAACGTGCAGCAGTCCAGCTATCACGGCGTGCTCGGCATCAACATCGGCAAGAACAAGGACACGCCGAACGAGAAGGCAGTCAGCGACTACCTGCTCTGCCTCACTCGCGTGTACGAGCATGCCAGCTACGTCACGGTGAACATCTCCTCGCCGAACACCCAGGGCCTGCGCGACCTGCAGGAGGAAGCCACGCTGCGCCGCTTCATCTCGGTGCTGCGCGAGGCGCAGGAGCGGCTCGGCTCGCAGCACGGACGGCGCAAGCCGATGCTGCTCAAGATCGCGCCGGACCTGGGCGAGGCGGAACTGGACGCGATCGCCGAGGTGCTGCTGCACACCGGCATCGACGGGGTGGTTTGCAGCAACACCACGATCGACCATGCGGCGGTGGCCGACGACCCGCACGGCAACGAAGTCGGCGGGTTGTCCGGCAAGCCGCTGTTCGACCGTTCCACCGCGGTGCTGGCGGGCATGCGTCGGCGCCTGCAGGGCCGCGTTCCGCTGATCGGCGTGGGCGGCATCCTCGACGGCAGCGACGCCGCCGAGAAGTTGGAGATGGGCGCTTCGCTGGTGCAGCTCTACTCGGGCCTGATCTATCGCGGGCCGCCGTTGGTCGCCGAGTGCGTGAATGAAATCCGCCGCCAGCGCGAGGCCGCCGATGCCGTCTGAACGTACTTGCCTGCCTGCCGAGCGCGTGGACATGGGCGGTTACACGCTCACCGAAAACGCCGCGCTGGCGACGCGCAACACGTTGCGTGTCGATGCGCGGGCGAAGCTGCTGGCCGAGATCCGCGACGCCAGCAAGCTGCCCGAGCTGCTCGACTTCCCGGCGCTGCGCGGCGACCGCCTGCTGGTGCTGGGCGAGGGCAGCAACCTGCTGTTCACCGGCGACTTCGACGGCACCGTGCTGGCGATGGCCACCCGCGGCGTGCAGGTGGAGAGCGACGGCGCCAGCGCGCGCATCGCGGTGGCCGCCGGCGAACGCTGGGATGACTTCGTGCGCTGGACCCTGGGCCAAGGCTACGCCGGCCTGGAAAACCTGATCCTGATTCCCGGCACCGTCGGCGCCGCACCGATCCAGAACATCGGCGCTTACGGCTGCGAGGTCGCCGAGTTCGTCGAGAGTGTCGAGGCGTGGGATACGCGCGAACGTCGCGTGGTGACGCTGGACCATGCCACCTGCGCCTTTGGCTACCGCGATTCGCTGTTCAAGCACGAGCCGGGCCGCTACATCGTCACTGCCGTGCGCTTCGTGCTGCCGCGCAGCCGTCCGCTGCGCACCGACTACGCCGGCATTGCCGAGGAGCTGGCGCGGATGGGCGTGGACAAGCCCGCGCCGTTCCACGTCGCCGAGGCGGTGGTGCACCTGCGCACGCGCAAGCTGCCCGATCCCGCGGTGATCGGCAACGCCGGCAGCTTCTTCAAGAACCCGATCGTCGAGGCCGCGCTGGCCGATGCGCTGAAGCGCGAGCATCCCGGCCTCGCCGTCTGGCCGCAGCCCGACGGCCGCTGCAAGGTGTCCGCCGCGTGGATGATCGAAGCCGCCGGCCTCAAGGGTGTGCGCGAAGGCGACGCCGGCATGTCGAACCGCCATGCGCTGGTGCTGGTCAACCACGGTCAGGCCACCGGGCCGCAACTGTGGGCGCTGGCGCAACGGGTGATTGCCGATGTCGAGGCGAAATTCGGCGTGCGGCTGGAGCCGGAGCCGGTCATCGTCGGCACGCAAGGCGCGTAGGGCGGGCACTGCCCGCCGCTCTCGTTGCGTACGAGAAAAGCCGGCGGGCAGTGCCCGCCCTACGGCAGCGTCATGCGCGAATCGGGCGTTCCAGGTTCGGCAGGAACACCGTGATCAACCCCATTAACGGCAGGTACGCGCACAGCCGGTAGACGTATTCGATGCCGTGCACGTCGGCCAGTCCGCCGAGCACGGCCGCGCCGATGCCGCCCATGCCGAAGGCCAGGCCGAAGAACAGCCCCGAGATCATCCCCACGCGTCCGGGCAACAGGTCTTGCGCGTAGACCAGGATCGCCGAGAACGCCGAGGCCAGCACCAGGCCGATGATCACCGTCAGCACGCCGGTCCACATCAGGTTCGCGTGCGGCAGCAGCAGGGTGAATGGCGCCACGCCGAGGATCGACACCCAGATCACCCACTTGCGCCCGATCCGGTCGCCGACCGGGCCGCCGATCAGCGAGCCGGCGGCCACCGCGAACAGGAACACGAACAGGTGCACCTGCGCGCTCTGCACCGACACGCCGAATTTGTGGATCAGGTAGAAGGTGTAATAGCTGCTGAGGCTGGCCAGGTAGAAATACTTGGAGAAGATCAGCAGGCCGAGGATCGCCAGCGCGCCGATGATCTGCTTGCGCGACAGCGCCACCACCGCGAGGTGCCGCGCCGCCGACTTGCCGCGGGTGATGTGGTGATGGCTGTACCAGCGGCCCACTTGCAGCAACACCACGATCGCCAGCAACGCGGCAAGCGAAAACCACGCCACGCTGCCGCGCCCGTGCGGCACGATGATCCACGCGGCCAGCAGCGGCCCCAGCGACGAACCGGTGTTGCCGCCGACCTGGAACAGCGACTGCGCCAGGCCGTGCCGTCCGCCCGAGGCCATCCGCGCCACCCGCGAGGATTCCGGGTGGAACACCGACGAGCCGGTGCCGACCAGTGCGGCGGCCAGCAGCAATACCGGGAAATTCGGAGCGACGGCGAGCAGCAGCAGGCCGCACAAGGTGAAACCCATGCCGACCGGCAGCGAATACGGCATCGGCCGACGGTCGGTGACCGTGCCGACCAGCGGCTGCAGCAGCGAGGCGGTGAGCTGGTAGGTCAGCGTGATCAGGCCGACCTGCGCAAAGCTGAGATGGAAGTCGTGCTTCAGGATCGGATAGATCGCCAGGATCAGCGACTGGATCATGTCGTTGAGCATGTGCGCGAAGCTGATCCCGCCGAGCACCGCGAACTGGGTGCGCTCCGTGGCGGGTGTTCCGATCGACGACGGAATGGCGGCAGGGGAGAGCGGGGCGCTTTCGACGCGGGTCTGCATGGGGCGTTCGATCGACAGGGCGGGCTCGGCGGCAGGACCGATGGGGAGCGCCAACCATAGGGCAAACGACCGTCGGCCTGCATGTGCCGATCGTTCGGCGGCAGTGCAAGTGTCATCCTGCGGTCAGGAAAATGCCGCAGGCTGAGCATTGCCTGACCTGCTGGCGCCATGCCCGCCCCGTCTTGTCCGTGGCGGGCTACCATGCGGGAATGCTGTATCCACCCTTGCCGGACCCGGTGTACCGATGAGCAGCCGCCTGATTCGCGAAACCTTGCCGACCGACGCTGCCGCGCCAGCCGCCAACGATGCCGCGCCGTCGACGCCGGGACCGGACCTCACCGACAGCCGGCTGTACATCCACCGCGAGCTGTCGCAGCTGCAGTTCAACATCCGCGTGCTGGACCAGGCGCTGGACGAGCGTACGCCGCTGCTGGAGCGGTTGAAGTTCCTGCTGATCTTCTCCGCGAACATGGACGAGTTCTTCGAGATCCGGGTGGCCGGGCTGAAGGGGCAGATCGCGCTGGACCACGAGATGATCGGCCCGGACGGCATCCCGCCCAGGCGTGCGTTGGCCGAGATCAGCGAGATCGCGCACCGGCAGATCGCACGGCAGTACGCGATCCTCAACGAGCGCATCCTGCCGGAACTGGTCACACACGGCATCCGCATCGTGCGGCGCACGCAGTGGACGCACAAGCAGAAGATGTGGGTGCGCCGTTACTTCCGCGAGGAGGTGGCGCCGCTGGTCACCCCGATCGGGCTCGACCCGACCCATCCGTTTCCGCTGCTGGTCAACAAGAGCCTCAACTTCATCGTGCGGCTGGATGGCGTGGACGCGTTCGGCCGCGACTCCGGCCTGGCGATCGTGCCGGCGCCGCGCGTGCTGCCGCGGCTGATCCGCATGCCGCTGGAAATCTGCGAAGGCGGCGACAACTACGTGCTGCTGTCCTCGATCATCCATGCCCATGCGGAGGAGCTGTTCCCCGGCATGCAGGTGCTTGGCTGCTACCAGTTCAGGCTGACCCGCAACGCCGACCTCACGCTCGATCCGGAGGACGTCGAGGACCTGGCACTGGCGTTGCGCGGCGAGCTGTATTCGCGCCGCTTCGGCGACGCGGTGCGGCTGGAAGTGGCCGACAACTGCCCGAAGGACCTGACCGATCACCTGCTCAGGCAGTTCGGTCTCACCGAATCGGAACTGTATGAGGTGAACGGCCCGGTGAACCTGGCGCGGTTGTTCCGCATCGCCAACAACGTGAGCTATCCGCAACTGCAATACCTGCCGTTCACGCCAGTGCTGCCGAAAGCGCTGCAGCACGCCGAAGACCTGTTCGAGGTGATCGGCAAGCAGGACGTGCTGCTGCTGCACCCGTATGAGTCGTTCGCGCCGGTGGTCGACCTGCTGCGCCAGGCGGCAAAGGACCCGCAGGTGCTGGCGATCAAGCAGACGCTGTACCGCACCAATGCGAACTCGGAAATCGTCGATGCGCTGGTCGATGCCGCCCGCGCCGGCAAGGAAGTGACCGCGGTGGTCGAGCTGCGCGCGCGCTTCGACGAGGAATCCAACCTCACGCTTGCCTCGCGCCTGCAGCAGGCCGGCGCGATGGTGATCTACGGTGTGGTAGGCATCAAGACGCACGCCAAGCTGATGCTGATCCAGCGCCGCGAGGGCAGCGAGCTGGTGCGTTATGCCCACCTCGGCACCGGCAACTACCACACCGGCAACGCCCGCCTGTACACCGACTACAGCCTGCTCACCTCCGACGAGGCGCTGTGCGAGGACGTGCACAAATTGTTCAGCCAGCTCACCGGCATGGGCAAGGTGCTGCACATGAAGAAATTGCTGCACGCACCGTTCACGCTGAAGAAGACCTTGCTGGAACTGATCGCACAGGAAGCCTCGCACGCCGCCGCCGGCAAGCCGGCGCAGATCATCTTCAAGGTCAACGCGCTGACCGAGCCGAAGATCATCCGCGCGCTGTACAAGGCCAGCATCGCCGGCGTGCAGGTGGACCTGATCGTGCGCGGCATCTGCTGCCTGCGCCCCGGCGTGGCCGGCGTTTCCGAAAACATCCGCGTGCGTTCGGTCATCGGCCGCTTCCTCGAACACAGCCGTGCCTACTGGTTCGCCAACGATGGCGAGCCGCAGCTGTACCTGTCCAGCGCCGACCTGATGGAACGCAACCTGGATCGCCGCGTTGAAACCGCCTTCCCGATCGAAGGCAAGAAACTGCAGCACCGCGTGCGCCATGCGCTGGAGCTCTACCTCACCGACAACACCAGCGCCTCGCTGCTGCAACCTGACGGTGAATACCTGCATTCATCCATCGCCGACGGTGAGCCCGTCCGCAACGTGCAGGTCGAGCTGATGGAGAAGCTGTGCGGGGCAGGGGCCGGCAGCACGCACTGAGATGATCGAGGCTTCCTGCGCACACGAAAAAGCCGGCGCAAGGCCGGCTTCCCGTCAATCGTAAAATCCGTGGTGGAGCGGATGGGGATCGAACCCACGACCTCCACGATGCGAACGTGGCGCTCTCCCAGCTGAGCTACCGCCCCACGGAAGCCGCAAATGGTAGCAGCGTGCTTGGGGGTTCGCCAAGACCTGATGTGCCAGGCTCAGCCGGGCAGCAGTGTGCTGAGGCGGTCGTGCAGCACGTCGCGGCGCCAGCCTTCGAGGAAGTCGGGCCATTCGGCGGTGACCACGTATTCCTCCAGCACCTTGCGCGGGCACAGCAGGCCGGGCGGCAGGTCGAGCTCGCCGGCGAGGGTGTCGATCAGCTGTTTCATGTCGCCGAGGGCTTTCTTCGCCTCGCCCTGCGGGTGGTTGGGGATGCGCGAGGTGGCGGCGATTTCCTCGGCGCTGACCGCGGGGGCCAGCAGTTCGAACAGCTCGCTGCGCTGGGCGGCGCGCAGCGCACGCTGGCCACGGCTGCGCTGTTCGAGATCGCCAAGGCTGGCCGGCGGCTGTTGCGCCAGGCTCAGCGCCAGGGCGTCGTCGAGCAGCCAGGGGCGTGGCACGTCGAGGCGGCGCGCGCTGCGGTCGCGCCACAGCAACAGGCGGCGCAGCAGGGCCTGTTGCGCGGCCGGCCAGTCGGCGGCGCCACGCAGGGCACGTTGCGGCTGCGGGTCGCCGTCGCGGTGGCTGGCGCGCTGCTTCAGGCGCGCGCAATCCTCGGCGTGCCAGGCACGGCGATCGCGCTGCTGCAGGCGTTCGGCCAACTGCTCGTGGATGGTTTTCAGGTACACGACATCCAGTGCGGCGTAGCTGCGCTGCGAGTCGGTGAGCGGGCGTTGCAGCCAGTCCGAACGGGTCTCGCCCTTGTCCAGGTCCACCCCGGTCAGCTCGGCGACCAGCGCGCGGTAGCTCAGGCCCAGGCCCATGCCGGCGAAGGCGGCGGCGATCTGGGTGTCGAACAGGATGTGCGGGCCGTCCGGCAGCAGCGGCGCGAGGGTTTCCAGGTCCTCGCCGGCGCTGTGCATGATGGTGACCGCCGGGCCGGCGCCGAGCAGCGGCTGCAGCGCCGCGCCGATGTCGAACGCGAGCGGATCAATCAGGGCGTAGCGCCCATTCCAGCCCAGTTGCAGCAGCGCCAGTTGCGGGTAGAACGTGTTGCGGCGCATGAACTCGGTATCCAGGCCGATGGCGGCGTCGGCGGGTATCGCGGCCAGCCACGCTTGCAGCGCATCGGGGCGGTCGATCCAGTCGGCGGCAGCGGTTTCGGGCAGTGACATCGGTACTCCTTGGAAGGCGCGGGCGCGGATTGCCCTGTCGGCGGTTTGTGCCTATGGTGAGCAGCGCACGATAACAGGCCGCACCAAGGACGCCCATCTATGCCGAACAACGCAACCCTGCGCCGTCAGCGCACTCTCGGTGGAGCGCTCGGGGTGATCGTGCTGGGGTTCGCGCTGACGTATCACTTCTTTCCGCGGTTGTTCCATGTCGACCCGACCCAGGCACCGCGCCGTTCGATGTCGCTGGGCGCCGCCACGTCGGGCAGCGGCTTGCAGCCGGAGCGGATGTCGGCGATCGGCGAGCTCAACGCCGGACCACCGCTGACGCTGGCACCGACGGCGGTGATCGTCGCGCGCAACAGCAAGAATGCGAATCTGCCCGAGCAGCTGAGTGCGGACCCGCCCGAGGTGAAGGCCTTGCTGGATCGCGCGACCAAGGCGCTGCATGCCGGCCAACTGGTCGGTGACGGGAACAGCGCCGCCGCGTTGTTCCAGCAGGCGCTGAAGGACAAGCCGGACAGCCGTCGCGCGGTGCAGGGCCTGTTCGACGTGCGCGCGCGGCTGGTGGCGGAGATCGATCAGGACATCGCGGTGGGCGACGTCGATGCGGCGCAGGACCTGCTCGGCGCGCTGCGCGCGCTGCCGAATGCCGAAGCGGAAGTGACGCAGCTGGAAGCGAGCCTGAAGGTCCTGGAGAAGGTGCGGCCGATGCTGGCGAAGGCCGCCGGCCTGCTGCAGCAGGGCAGGGCCGACCGGCCCGCGGGCGGCAGTGCGCTGGACCTGTACCGCGAGGTGCAGACGCTGGACCCGCAGAATGCGGTGGCCGAGCAGGGCATCTTCCAGGTGCAGCGGGCGGTGCTCGACCGCGCGCTGGCGGCGGTGGCGCAGAACGATTTTTCCGGCGCGGACCGGGAGCTGGCCGAGGCGCAGACGATCCGCCCCGGTTCGCAGCAGATGATCGATGTGCACAAGCGCGTCGACGACATGCGCGAACAGCGTGCGAACGGTGTGCTCGCACAGGCGCACTCGGCACTGGATGCCGGCAACGTCGGGCTGGCAGCGAAGCTGGCGGCGCAGGTGCGGGCGATCGACCCGAGTCTGGCGGCGCTGGCGGCGTTCGACGAACAGCTGACCAATGCGCGGCTGTACGCCAGCTACAAGCCCGGCCAGGTATTCACCGATCGCTACGTCGACCTGCCGGGCAAGGCCCCGGCGATGGTGGTGATTCCCACCGGCAGTTTCCAGATGGGTGCACCGGCCGACGGGGAAGACCACGCCGATGCCGAGACGCCGCAACATACGGTCACCATCAGCAAGGGTTTTGCGATGGCGCGTACCGCGGTGACCGTGGGCGAGTTTCGCGAATTCGTGCGCGCCAGCGGCTACGTGCCCGACTCGATCAAGCTGGGCGGCGCCAGCGTGTACGACGAGCGCAGCGGCGCGCTGCGCGACGATTCGGACGCGACCTGGCAGGACGACTACGCCGGCCGCAAGGCTGACGACAAGCTGCCGGTGGTGAACGTTTCCTGGAACGATGCCAAGGCGTATGCCGACTGGCTCGGCCAGCGCACCGGCAAGACCTACCGGCTGCCCAGCGAGGCCGAATTTGAGTATGCGCTGCGCGGTGGGACCAGCACCCGGTACTGGTGGGGCGACGGCATGCCGACCCGTTCGGTGGAGAACCTGACCGGTTCCGGCGACCGCTCGCACAGCGGCCGGCGCTGGAGCCATGCCTTCCGCAACTATCGCGACGGCTACTGGGGGCCGGCGCCGGTGATGAGCTTCGCCGCCAACCCGTTCGGCCTGTACGACATCAACGGCAACGTGTCCGAGTGGGCGCAGGATTGCTGGCACGACAACTACGTCCGCGCGCCAAACGACGGAAGCGCCTGGATCAACCCTGGCTGCCGTTCCCACGTGGTGCGCGGCGGCTCGTGGGGCAGTTCGCCGGACCAGGTGGACTCGGCCTACCGCCAGGGCGCCGACGGCAGCCTGCGCAGCGGCCGCGTGGGCTTCCGCGTGGTGCGCGAATTGTAGAGGGACATGAAAAACCCCGCGCAAGGCGGGGTTTTCATTGCGTTGGTACGGTGAGAGGACTCGATGGGTTAGCAATTATGCGGCCTGCGCGGCATCGTTTAGTGAAGTACCAACATAAGTACCATCATTCGCTGCCAGCTTGCTGGCGATCCATGCGTGTACCTCGGCGGCTGACCATGCCACGGTGCTACGGGTGGGTGTCAGTGCGCGGGGCTGCGGGAACATACCCTTGCTCGCCCACCGGTACAGCGTGGTCTTGCCGACTCCGACAAGCGCCAGCACGGCAGGCAGGCGGAGCAAGCCGGGTGCGGCGGTGCTGTGTGTTGCAACGTTCATGCTGTCATTCCTTCACGCACGGCAAGGCAGCCGATGGACTGGCTGCGGTGCCTGTGGTGTGTAGTGGTGCCGGTGGTGCCCGCGTTGGGGCCGATGGGTATCGAAGGGCGGCGCTTCGTGTATTGCTTCACGTCACGCCGCCCAGGCGCGTGATCCTCGACGCGGGGGCACGGGGGGAAGCGCGTTCGACCGAACTGTTAGATGGGGTGACGGAAATTTGTGCTGAAAATTTCCGCTACTCCCGCTGGCTGCTCGGTGCCCATTACTTCCCGATGGTGAACTGCTGGCGATCCAGCGTGACCCGCGATGGCGCATGCTGGCCCGAGTCGGGAATCTTCGGGATGTAGTTTTTGTACGACGTGTACATGGCACTCCCCGCGCTCGCTCCCTGCGATGCCGCTCCCGCTAGACCAGTCACAAGCTGCCCGTTGATTTCAGCGGTACGGCTGCGCGCCTGCTGCTGCGTTTCAAGCTGCCCGTTCTCCCGGTTCTTCTCGATGCGGGAAACGTCACGACCGGACTGCATCATGATGTCGTTCAAGATCGCATCTGTGGAATTGCCGGATGCGCCGGATTCCGCAGAGGCCGCGCGGGCTGCTGCTCGCTGCTCACGGGCCGCTTTGATCCGATCATCGGTCTGTGCCATCGCCGCTTGGTCGGTCTGCTGCTGGGCAACCTTCATTTGATCTTCCAGCGCGTGCTTCTGCTGGTTGGCTTGGTAGACGGATGCGCCCGCGGCAAGCACTGCCATGACTCCCATCGTTATGGACGCCGGTTCACACATCGTTGCGGTCTCCGGTGTTGAAGCGCATGAAGCCGACGACCGGGAAGCCGTTGTGCTGTTGCTCTAGTACAGGTTTCAGCCCAAGGCTGACTAGCCAGCGGTGCGCCCGTGCGTGCTCGGCATCGACGCACGCAACCAAGGCGGGAAAAGTGCGCGACCATCGGGCCACTACCTCTTCAGCCATCCGCATGAACGTCATCTGGATACGCGGGGGTGGTGCTGCGCATAGCAGCCAGGGCATGCCCACGCGCTGCATCCCTTCGGGCTTCTCTCCGCGCCACTCAGCCACGCCAAACACGGCTTGAACCTCGCCATCCCATGCCGCCATGAACGCTTCATCGGAAGCCGCTACAGCCTCGCGGATCGCATCGGATGCTGACTGCCAGCCGCGGCGCTCCAGCTCCACGAGGTCTTCCCGCGACAACCTCGCAGCCAGCTCGGGGATCGCTTCGGGCCGTACTGCACTGAAGGTAATCATGAGGTCACCTCCACGCCCTTTGCGGCCAACTGTTGCCGCACACGCTGGCCCAGCACTGCCACGTCCACCACGCGGGGCGTGAAGGACTGTCGGGGTTCTGTAGCTACCGTGGGTGCCTTCTGAGCCTCGCTCGGGCGTGCGGCGCCGTTATGGGGGCGGCGGATACGCTGGCGAATCCAAGGCAGCACAGAGGCGCGGGTGGTTGCAGTTGGTGCCTGCTCTTCCTGTTGCTCGCGTGCCGCATCCACGGCAGCCGCGTTAGGCAGAAGGTCACCGCAACCGTACCGCGCGGGGGCACGCTGAATCCGTAGGTTATCCGTGCGTAGGTTCAGGGAATTGCTGTCGGCAAATCGTACGTGCTCGCCTTTGCCCGCTCCGGCGATCAGGCGCGCGATTCGCAGTTTTGTCTGCCGGCCATCTGCTCGCCGGCCGTTCGCTTTCACATAAGCGCTGCCGTTGCCGTTATCGTTCAATGACCAGTGCTGGGAAAATCCCGCGTCCATCAGTCGTCGGTAATCATCGGCGTACAGGGTGGCCCGCTGGTCGGTGTTCGCCAGCGCAACATGCGCGAGTTGCTGACCATCTGCGTCGGTGGTGTATTCGGGTGCTGTCTGTTGCTTCTGTTTCTTCATTAGTCTCGGTCTCTCAGGGCATAGCCGTCCGTCACCGGCCGCAGTGCGGGCAGTGGGTGGGCTATCTGTGGGTGGTGGTGGTGGTGGGGTGTCCGGCGTGCTGCGGCAGATTGACCGCTACGGGCTACAACCACGCCGCTAGGCGCGGCGCTACAGGGGCCGATGGTGGCCCGGTGGGGTTACTCTGGGTTTGCGGGGTGTCTGACAAGGACAGCCACTGTCTAGATAGATTGCTTGGTAACAGACAATGGGTGACCATCTGGCGCCATTCTTCAGCTGTCTGACAAGGACAGCACGGACGGTCAGAAGTCGCCGGTATCCGGCTCGGCAATGTCGGCGAGGAAGGCCAACGTGTCCGCATTGGTTGCGGCAAGCTTGGCCTCATTCGCCAGCATCTCCAGCGCCCGCGCTGCGGCTGCGGGTGTGAGCTTGTCCAGCACTGCGCCGATCTTCTTTGCTGCCTTCTCGGCTGCGTGTTGTATCAGCTGCTCAGGTGTCATTTTCTGTTCCATGTCTTGCCAGCCTGCGCCGGCATCGCGCACATAGCGCCAGTGGGGAAAGCCAGTACCCGGATCATGGGCGGCGCTGCTCCAGTCCTTCGGGTTCACTTCAGGCAACTTGCGGAGCATGGCGCTAACCGTGTCCTTCCCGATCCCAAAACGGGCCGCTATCGACCGCAAGGATTCACCAGCGGGAAGCTCTGCGGTTCCTCGCTTCGTCACTGCGGCCAGGTACTGCCATGCTGCATCCCGCTGCTGCTCCGGGTGCATCTCCATTGCCCGGTCTGCGCAGTTGACCAGCTTGGAAACCAGCACGGCCATCAGGTGCTTCATGGGCAGCACGCGGGCCGGAATGGTCTCTCGCTCGGCCAGCTGGTAAGCGCGCAGGCGGTGGTGCCCATCGACCACGAACAGCCCGCCATCCACGTCGGCCACTAGCACGGGTTCGAGCTGCTGTGTATGCGCTGCCTGAAGGACAAGCCGCATGGTGCCCGCGTGCCTCGTGCTGGTGCCTTCGATGCGCGCACGGTCCCGAAAGGGCACTAGACGTTCCATCCGGGGCTGAAGGGCATCGTCTGTTTTCAGCGAAGCAAGCGGCAGCTGTTGCACCTCGGCGGCCTGAAGCCGCTGGAGTGCTTGGTCAACGGTCACTGCCTAGCGCCTTCACTTCCGGGTGCGTGTGTATCAGGTACTTCAACACCTCGGCATTGCCGGTGTCCCTGCGGAGTCGCGTTTCCAGCTTCCGTTGGAAGTCCTTCAGGCGGTCGAAGGTTGGCACGTCAAAGGCGATGGTGCGGATGTTCAGTGGCTCGCTCAGCGCAATGGCTGCGGCGAGCTGTACGGGATCGAAGTCGATCATGTGGTTGTCTCTCTCTAGGCTATCGACGGTTGCGCCGTCTCTGTGGTCGGTGGTGGTGGATATGCCCGGATGACGGACACGGCAAAGCGCCGCGGGAGCCGCTGGGGCTTCCTCGGGGTTCGGTGGGGTGTCGGCAGGCTTACAAGGGATCGAAAGAGGACATGAGGAGTCCTAAGGAGTCTTTAGGTTCTCTGTCTGGAATCGTCTCCCCCTAGGTTCGTGGTTTTACCCACCACGGCACCTGTGGGCCTATGGGGTGGCGTCTTCCCCCTAGGCTCCCTGTTTTACCCAGCTGCATCGGCGAAGGCTAGGCGTTGTGCCTTCCTCCCATGTTGTGCGTTTTACTGTCTCGCTCGGGATCAGCAAGTACTGTGAAGGTTCTTCCCTTCCTTCTAGGTTGCAGGTTTTACCGCTGCGCGGCCTGTGGGCTTTCTTCTCCTAGGCTTCCGGTTTTACCGTCTCGTTCGGGATCAGTGAGTGCCCCTCCTTCCCCCTAGGTTCCGGGTTTTACCCATCGCGGCACCTGCGCCGGCACAGTCGTGGCCTTCCTCCTAGGCTGCAACTTTTACCCCCTCGGAGGCTCAGGGGGCTGTGGTGGAGTCCGTAGCCGCTTCGCCGTCTGTAGGCGCGCGTCTATGCCTCATCAGCACCGGACGTTTGCTGCGTGTTGTCGTATGCTTGACCAGCAAAACAATGGACTGTCACAGGGGGTTATATGTCAGACGTCATGCCGCCACCACTGGCGCCGCTCGCGGAGCGCACGTTCTTTTCTGAGGGCAACACGCTTGTTACGAATGCTCGGCTCGTTTCGAACGGTCAAACTTACGCAATTGCCGGCGTCACTTCGGTTAAAGCGGTAGTGGAGCCGGCCAAATCGACTGGAGTGGGCTGGGCGATTCTCGGTGCCCTCGTTCTGCTTGTATCGTTGTTGAACGGCTGGGCGGTAGGCATCGGCTTGGGCGCACTCGCGCTGGTGCTCGGCATCTTGGTCGCCAAATCACAGAAGCCGATGCACCACCTCGTCCTCCACAGCTCATCCGGCGAGGTTCGGGCGATCAGTTCACAGGATGGGGCTGTCGTCGCGCGCATTTTGGCGGCCGTCAACAACGCCATTATCTCGCGCTCGTAGCATTGCGCTGCGCTTCAATGGGGCGCCTGCGTTGACCGCCTTGGCGCGCGAGGTGGTGTGAGCTTGCTTGCTCCTATGTTCCTACTTTTACTCGGCCGCTTTCAGCCACTTCACGGGCCTGTCGTCGCCCTCGGGGAACGTCTCGGGCACCTTCAGAAACGACAACGGCCCGCATGGGGCCGCTGGTGTTCGCTTTGTGCTGAGGCGGTCAGTGCGCCAGTTGCCGAGCCGCAACGACCAGCAGCAGGACCGCGCTGGTGCCAGCCAGGAAGGTCAGCGCCATTGCGGCTATGCCCGGCGCTTTCTGTTGCCATGCGCTCGTCAGTAGCCGATGGGTCTCCCGCACGTTCGCTAGCTGCACCTCCCGCATCAGCCGCCCGTACTCCTCGCGGGCCTTGTCGTCGCCTGTGGTCATCGCTAGGGCTTCCTTGGGTTCCTGCGGGGGATGGTAGCGGCTCGAAGGGGCAGCGGGGAGACGGTGGCCTCCCCGCCTGCGGGGTGCCTAGACGCTGACCGCGTGGCCCGTGGCTGCGTCTATGGCGCCCATGAGGTATTGGACTAGCTGGGCCGTGTTGCTGTCCATTCCGTCTGTAGAGATCGCGTCATCTAGCAGCTTATTCAGCGCTGCACGCGTGTTGGCGGCGAAGTCGTTAGCTGCGGTCGGGGCGGCTGCGGGGTTCACTAGAAACAGGTGGGTGGTATCGCTGCCACCATCGGCAAAGCCGAAGGCAGGGACGGCGCGCGAAGCGGAAGCGGTGAGGTTGCTGCTCATGTTGGGTGGCCCTGTTTGGTTCGATGGGGCCGCCGCGCTGTCTAGTGGGCGGCGGACGTGTCGGGGTGAGAAACCGGCGCAAAAGGAGACCGGCCAGCCCGAAGGCTGCCCAACACGCCCGCCATAAAACAGGCATGAAAAAAGCGCCATTCGGCGCTGTGCGCCTCTTGCTTGTTCGGGTTCTCACGCCCGGCTGTCGAATGTGCGACAGCTGCGCGTAGCTTCGCGGATTGGTGCGCCGTCTGTCAATGATTCAGGCGTACAGACCTTCAGGGCCGCGCGCGGCTTCTCTTATTTCCACTTCTTCCGACAACACTACGGCAGCCTTTTCAAGGAGCTTGAAATCTACGTGGTGGAATGGATAAGCCTCTGCATGCTTGCGTAGCTCGTCCATGACTATGCCTAACGCAAGGGTGTATGCGATTTGCATGTGCTCGGTGCCTTCGCGGCGTTCCGCTAGGATGCCGAAGGCCAAGGCGAAAGCCGCAACAGCGGCCTTGTGCGGCTTGGGGCCTGTTTTTCCTTCAAACATGCCCGGATTGATCGCCCAGGCATTCGCCACCAGACGGTTGGATACAGCGAGCGGGCTAAGCTCGACAATCCCGTGTGTTACCTGCTGCTCAAGTAACCCTTGAATGATGGAGGCTGCCTGCGCCTTGCTCCATGTGCTGCTCACTGCCCCGAATAAGCCCACGACTGCTCCTTGTGATGTCCTCTGTCGGGTGATGGTAGCGCGGGCAGGTGTGGAACGTGCGCGCCGCCCCGTACTGTCGAAAACGACAGATCAGAACAGACAGACAGCAAACACGCGGAGGGCTACGGCCCTCACGCTTTCCGCTTGAACGCCACGACCTTCGCGCCGCTACGCAGACCGTCCAGATAATCAGCCCATGCCTGCATCATGCGGGTGCGCTCATCCAGATACTGCGCCGCGTATGTGTAAGCTGCGCGCACCTTGTTCGATTCCGCGTGCGCTAGCTGTCGTTCAATGGCGTCAGCGTTCCAGCCCATCTCGTTGAGCCGCGTTGCCGCCATGCTGCGGAAGCCGTGGCCGGTCATGTCGGCCTTGTCGTAACCCATGCGCCGCAGGGCTTGATTGACGGTGTTCTCGCTCATCGGTCGGCCGGTCTTGCCGATGGCAGGGAAGACCAGCGTACCGTCACCGGTCAGCGGGTGAAGATCGCGCAACACTTCGACTGCCTGCGTCGATAGCGGGACAAGGTGCGCAGCCTTCATCTTCATACGGGGCGCAGGGATGCGCCAGATAGCGCCGTCTAGATCGAACTCCGACCATTCGGCCTTGCGCAGTTCACCCGGCCGCACAAACACCAGCGGAGCCAGCTTCAACGCGGTCAGTGTCGTGAGCCGTCCCGTATATCCGTCAATGGCCCGCAGTAGCCCGCCGATCCGTACGGGATCAGTCAAGGCCGCGCGATGAGTCGGGGTGGGCGTGGTGAACAGACCGCGAAGGGGCGCCGTTGGATCAATCTCCGCCTTGCCCTCCAGCACTGCCCAGCGGAACACTTGCCCGGCCGTGATCTTTGTCCGGCTGGCTGTCTCTGCCTTGCCGCTGTCTTCGATGGGGCGCAGAACCTCCCGCAGTTCCTTTGGGGTGACCTCGGAAATGGGGCGACTGCCGATGGTGGGGAACAGGTACGTTTCCAGCCGCCAGCGGTCTTTGGCAATGGTGGTGGCAGCGGTGTCTCCGCTGGCTTCGCGCTTCTTCAGCCATGCGAGGGCGACCGCCTCGAAGGTGTCCAAGGTCAACGCCGCAGCTACGGCTTGCGCAACCTTGGCGGCTGCGCGTGCTTCGCCGGGATCGGTGCCGTTCGCCAGTAGCCTGCGGGCATCCTCACGGCGCTGGCGGGCATCGGCAAGGGTCACGGTCGGATACACGCCAAGCGCCAACGTCTTCTGCTTTCCGCCGTGCCTGTAATTCATCCGCCAGTACCGTGCGCCGTCCGGCTTCAGTAGCAGATACATGCCGCCGCCGTCAGTGAGCTTCAGCGGGCGGGTTGCGGGCTTGGTCTTGCGGATGGCGGTATCGGTCAGCATCGGTGCTGCTCCTGCTGGTACTTCTGGTTGGTATCTGTCGGCTGCTCCAGGCGCGCGTGGTGGGCGTGGTGGGCGCCTGCGGCCTGTCTGCGGCGCCATGCTGCCACAGGTACCAACGGAAATACCAACAGATACCAACGGATTCCCTGCTACCGGATGGAACTAGTTGGGACACGTCAGGCATGAAAAAGCCCGCTGTTATGCGGGCTTCGGGTGTTTCACGGGTCTCGGTGGTGTTGCCTGAAACCCTCAATTGGTACCGGTGAGAGGACTCGAACCTCCACTGTGTCACCACAAGCGGATTTTGAGTCCGCCGCGTCTACCATTCCGCCACACCGGCATGTGTGAGCAGGGGATTATGCCGGGTTCAGTGCACGCGGTCGAGACCCAGCTGGCGCACGTCGCGGCCGTACCAGCGGTCTTCCGGCAGCGGCTGGAACACCGAGCAGCGGGTCATCGGGCCGGAATAGATGTGCAGGCTGACGGTGACCGCGCTGTCGCTGGGGTTGCGGATGCTGTGGTATTCGTGCGGCGGGATCAGGCTGCCGGCCGAGCCGGCGCCGGCCTGGATCGAGCCCACCGGCTGGAAGCAGTAGCGCTGCGCGTCGTGTTCCAGCAATTCGTACTGCACGATCTCCAGCGCCCCGTTCCACACGCCCTCGACGCACCACATGCCGTCGTGGTCGTGGATCGGCGTGCCTTGGCCCGGCCCCCAGGTCATCGCCACCACGCAGTAGCCGTGCTCCTCGCTGCGGTACAGCTCGCGGCGGGCGTAGTGTTCGGCGTTCGCTTCGAACACGCAGTCGGGCAGGGTGACCGCATTCTCGCGGATCAGCTTGCACAGGCTGTTGCGCAGGCTGTCGGTGAGTTCGTGGGTGGTCGGCTTGGCCACGGCGGCGTCGATCGCGTCGATCAGGGTGCGGCTGCCGGGGAAATCCAGGGTAAGCATGATGATCTCGGTGTGATGCGTGATGCGGCTTATCTTAGCAGCGCCGCCTTCATGCGGCCGCCAGCCTGTTCAGGAAGCCGCCGATCGCGCGGCTGTAGTTGTCGATGTCGACCAGGAACGCGTCGTGGCCCTGCGGCGAATTCAGCGCCACGAATTCCACCTTGGCGCCGGCCGCTTGCAGGCCTTCGGCGATCTGTTCCTGCTGCTGCAGCGGGAACAGGATGTCGGTGCTCACGCCGATCACCATGGCCTGCTCGATGCGGATGCGCTTGAGCCCCTCCAGCACGCTGCCATGGCCGTATTCGGCGATGTCGAACCAGTCGCTGGCGCGCGACAGGTAAAGGTAGCTGTTCGGGTCGAAGTGGCGCACGAAACGCTGGGCGTGGCCTTCAAGGTAGGACTCGACCTGGAACTCGCGGCCGAACGGCTCGTCCTCGCGCTGCTCGGGATCGAGCCGGATCCGCGCGAAGCGGCCGTTCCATTCCATCGCCGAGCGATAGGTAATCACGCCGAGCTTGCGCGCGATGCTCATGCCGATGTCGGGGTAGCTGCCGCCTTCTTCGGCGTCGATGTCGTAGCGGCCTTCGTTCCAGTGCGGGTCGAGCCGGATCGCCTCGCGCTGCAGCGAGCGGATCGCGATCGCGAACGGCTGCGCTTGCGGCGCGGTGTCCACGCTGATGTGCGCGCGTACGCTGCCCGGGTGCAGCAGCATGTAGGCCAGCGCGCTCATGCCACCCATCGAGCAGCCGATCAGGCAGGCCAGCTGGCTGATGCCGAGGCTGCTGGCGACGCCGTGCGCGGCGTTGGCGACGTCTTCCAGCGCGAGTTCGGGAAACGCCAGCCGGTACGGCTCGCCGCTGGCCGGGTCGATCGAGGCGGGACAGGTCGAGCCCTTGTCGCTGCCCAGTGAGTTCACACAGATCACGAACCAGCGCGTGGTGTCGATCGCCTTGCCGGGACCGGCCATGCCTTCCCACCAGCCGGGCGAGGGATCTTCCGCGCAGGAGGCCATGTGCGCACTGGGCGACAGGCCGGTGAGCACCAGCACGGCGTTGTCGCGGGCGGCGTTCAACGTACCCCAGGTTTCATAGGCGACGTGCGCGCCGCGCAATTCGCCGCCGCGCTTCATCGGGAACGGCGAGGGCAGGGCGAAATAGCGGCGCGCGTCGCCCATGGTCAATGCACCTTGTCGATGCTGATCTTCACCGGCGTCTTGCGGTCCACCGCGACCACGCCGGCATCGCCTTCCAGGTCGCCGGGCTGGGCGACCGGCTGGCCGCTGTGGCTGATCCGCGCGCCGACGAAGACGCGCTCGACCGAGGACAACTTGAACGCCGGCGTCATCGCCATCGCGTCGTTCAGCGTGACGGTGGTGGGCAACTGGGCGGGATCGAGCTTGGCCACGGCCAGCGGCATCGGCGGCCCGTTCTCCGCACGGGCGTAGACGAACAAGGTATCGCCGGGGGCGAGCTTGTTCTTGAGTGCCGGCGCCAGCGCTACCTGCACCTGCAGGGTGGCGCCTTGCGGGGCGGCAGTGGCGGCGCTGCTGGACGCAGCGGCGGGTGCGCCGCCGGCACGGGCGTCGGCCACGGCGATCTGTTCGGCGACGGCCTTGGCCACGTTCGAGCCCGGCTCCAGCTGCGGCTGCAGCAGGCGCCAGGTGGCGGCGGCCTCGCGGTATTCGCCGCGCTGGAAGTTGCCGATGCCGAGCAGCCACAGGCCGCGCTGGCTGTCCGGATGCAGCTGCACGGCGCGCTTGAGCAGCTCCAGCGCGCGGCCTTCGATGCGATGGTCGCTGCGCGTCATCGAGTCGTTCTCGGCCCAGCCGACCATCGCCTCGGCGTTGTTCGGGGCCAGCTTCAACACTTGATCGAACGCATCGCGCGCCTCGGCTGGCTGGCGCAGCATGCTGCTAGTCTGGGCCAGCAGCATCCAGCCCTGCAGATCGTCCGGTTGCTGTTGCAGATGCGTGCGCAACTCGGCGAGTGCCTGCTGCATGCTGATCGGCGCGGCGGCCGCGGCGGTCACCCCGTTCAACGCGGCCGGCGTGCCCACCAGCAGGTACAGCGCGCCGGTGCCCAGCGGCAGCACGAGCGCGATCAACAGGGTCACGGCGAATACGCCGCGTGGCCGGCCAGACTGGCGGCCCTGGCGCACCAGCGGCAGCAACAACACGGCCAGCGCCACAGCGACCATCGCGGCGGCGGCAATGAAAAAAGCGGTCTTCACCAGTCGTCCCCGTTGTCGGTCGGTGCTTCAGTGGCGGTACTGCCGGTGCGGCTGCGTTTGCGGATCGCCACCAGCACCACGCCGGCGCCGCCGAGCAGGATCAGCAGCGGGCCGAACCACAGCAGCCAGGTACCCGGCGTCAGCGGCGGGTCGTACAGCACGAACCTGGAATAGCGCGCGACCAGGTACTGCTTGATCTCCTCGTCGCTCCTGCCTTGCTGCATCATCTGGAAGATCTGGTTGCGCAGGTCGCGCGCAATCGGCGCGTTGGAATCGGCCAGCGTCTCGTTCTGGCACATCGGGCAGCGCAACTGGTGGGTCAGGTGCTGGAAGCGCAGTTC
Organism: Rhodanobacter soli; assembly: GCF_040548735.1. NCBI lineage: Bacteria > Pseudomonadati > Pseudomonadota > Gammaproteobacteria > Lysobacterales > Rhodanobacteraceae > Rhodanobacter > Rhodanobacter soli. Next base: position 384,036 of record NZ_JBEPSD010000002.1, read on the forward strand.
CTGGGCGTGGTCCTTGAACGGCATCGGCTCGATCGCCTGCGCGTGCGCGACGCCGGCAAACGTGAGCAACGCCACGAACAGCATCTGCAGGAGCAGCCGCATCACGGCGCCTCCTTCAGCATCGCCGCGATCGCCGGCTTGAGTTCCTTCGCCACCACCTCGGGTGTCAGCGGGCCGATGTGCTTGTAGCGGATCACGCCCTTCGCATCGATCAGGAAGCTTTCCGGCGCGCCGTACACGCCGAAGTCGATCGCGGTGTGGCCCGGTTCGTCGGCGATCAGCAGGTCGTACGGGTTGCCGTGTTTCGCCAGCCAGCCCTTGGCGTCGTCCGGCGCGTCCTTGTAGTTGTAGCCGACCAGCTGCACGCCCAGGGTCGGGCCTTCGGCGGTCAGCACCGGGTGTTCCACGCCGCACTCGATGCACCAGCTGGCAAACACGTTGAGCAGGTAAGGCTTGCCCAGCAGGTCGGCCTTGCTGACCATCCGGGTCGGCTCGTACAGCTGGGGCAGGTTGAACGTGGGCGCCGGCTTGTCCAGCAGCGGCGACGGGATCGCGTTCGGGTCATGCTGGGTGTTCCACCAGATGCCGAAGCCGAACAATCCCACCAGCAGCATGAAACCGATGAACGGAAGCAGGCGACTCATGCGCGCGTTTCCTGTATCTGCAGGCCGTCGGCAGCTTCGGCGCCGGCTTCGGCCTTGGCGCTGCGCTTGATGCGGAAGCGCTTGTCGGTGGCGCAGACCAGGCCGCCCAGCATCATCAGCAGGCCGCCGGCCCAGATCCAGCGGATGAACGGCTTGTAGTACAGCCGCAGCGCCCAGGCGCCCTCGATGTTGTTCGCGTCCATCGGCTCGCCCAGCGCCACGTAGAGATCGCGGGTGACGCCGGCGTCCACCGCGGATTCCGTCTGCACCTGGCCGCGCGGGTAGGTGCGCTTCTGCGGGTGCATCACGGTGGTCTCGCTACCGTTGCGGGTGACCGTGACCACGCCCTGGTCGGCGGTCCAGTTCGGCCCCGTCGTGTGGTGCACGCCGTCGAAGCGGAAGTCGTAGTTGCCGATGTGCTGGGTCTCGCCCGGCGCCATGCGCACGTCGCGGGTCACGCTGAGCGACTCGGACAACAGCACGCCGGCCACGAACACGCCCACGCCCAGGTGCGCCAGCAGCATGCCGGCCATCTCGGCCGGGTAACGGCGGCCGCGCGGCATCTCACGCCAGCGCTTGAGCGCGTACAGCAGTACGCCAACGGTGAGCCAGACCAGCGCCGCTACGCCGGCAATCGCCTTGGGCTGGCCGTCGACGAAGAACGCCGCCACGATCGCGCAGGCTGCCGCGGCGATGCCGGCACGCAGCAGTAACTGCTTCAGCACGGGCGCGTCGCCCTTGCCCCAGCGCAGGAACGGGCCGAACGGCAGCAACAGCACCACCGGCAGCATCAGCAGCGGGAACAGGAAGCCGAAGTAGGGCGGGCCGACCGAGATCCGGCCCAGGTTCAGCGCGTCGCCGATCAGCGGGAACAGCGTGCCCAGCAGCACCATCGCCGCGGCCACCGCGAACATCAGGTTGCTGATCAGCAGCGCGGTCTCGCGCGATACGACCTTGAACGACTTGCCGCCGAGCACCTTCGGTGCGCGCAGCGCGTACAGCAGCAGCGAGCCGCCGACTACGATGGTGAGGAAGGCCAGAATGAATACGCCGCGGCGCGGATCGGAGGCGAACGCATGTACCGAGGTGAGCACACCCGAACGCACCAGGAAGGTGCCAAGCAGGGACAGCGAGAACGCGAAGATCGACAGCAGGATCGTCCACGCGCGCAGCGAGCCGCGCTTCTCGGTGACCGCTTGCGCGTGGATCAGCGCCACGCCGACCAGCCACGGCATGAAACTGGCGTTCTCCACCGGATCCCAGAACCACCAGCCACCCCAGCCCAGTTCGGCATACGCCCACCAGCTACCGGCGACGATGCCGCAGGTGAGGAAGGCCCAGGCGACGTTCGTCCACGGTCGCGCCCAGCGTACCCACGCCTGCTCCAGCTCGCCGCCGAGCAGGGCGGCGATCGAGAACGCGAACGCCACCGAGAAGCCGACGTAACCCATGTACAGCATCGGCGGGTGGAAGGTCATGCCCGGGTCCTGCAGTACCGGGTTGAGATCCGCGCCGTCGCCGGGCATCGGCAGCAGCCGCCCGAACGGATTGGAGGTGAAGATGATGAAGGCGAGGAAGCCCACCGCGATCAGGCCCATCACCGCGATCACGCGCGAGGCGAACACCTCGGGCAGCTTCTGGCTGAACGCGGCCAGCGCCACCGTCCACACGTTGAGGATCAGGATCCACAGCAGCAGCGAACCCTCGTGCGCGCCCCATACCGCGGCGATGCGGTAGTACCACGGCAGCGCCAGGTTCGAGTTGTCGGCCACGTACTGCACCGAGAAGTCGAAACGCAGGAACGCCCAGGCCAGGATGCCGAACGCCATGGCGACGAACACCGCCTGACCCGCCGCAGCCGGGCGCGCCACCGCCATCAGCGCGCGATTGCCGCGCCACGCGCCGACCAGCGGCAAGACGCTCTGCGCCAGCGCCAGCAGCATGGCAAGGATCAACGCGAGCTGGCCGAGTTCGGGGGTCATGGCATCTTGTCCTGCGCCGCAGCGGCTTCTTCAACCTGCTTGCCTTCGTGCGCCTTCGCCATGGCGTCCTTCAGCTCCTTCGGCATGTAGGTCTCGTCATGCTTGGCCAGCACTTCGGTGGCGACGAAGCGGGCGCCGTCCATGTGACCGGTGGCGATCACCGACTGGTTGTCGCGAAACAGGTCGGGCAGGATGCCGGTGTACTCCACCGGCATCGCGCCGCCGGCGTCGACCACGGTGAAGGTGACCTTGAGCGAATCGCTGGAGCGCTGGATCGAACCGGCCTTGACCATACCGCCGAGCCGGAACGTGTTGTAGCTGGCGGCCTCGCCCGATTGCACCTGGCTCGGGGTGAGCAGGTAGTTCATGTTGTTCTGCAGTGCCAGCACGACCAGCACGGCCGCGACGGCCGCCGCGGCGAGGATCGACAGCACGATGGTGAGTCGGCGTTTTCGGGTGGGGTTCATGGGCATGGCGATCGACCGCCCCGGTCAGGGGGATGGTGGAGTGGAAAGGGGTTTGCGTTCCTGTCGCGCGCTCTGACGCGCCAGGCGGGCGCGAAGTTCCGTCAACACGCGGCGGCGGCGCAGGCGCGGCGCGAGGGTGTCGGCGATCAGCACGATGAAGAACACCGCGTAGGCCGGCCATACATAAGCCGCATAACCGCCCATTGCCAGGAAGTGCTGCAGGGCGATCATTGGTCGGCCTCGTCTTCGGCGATCTTGCGCACCCAGTCCTTGCCGCCTTCCAGCGCCAGTAGGTCGGTGCGCGCCCGGCGGAACAGGCTGGCGATGTAGTAGAACTTGGTGGCAAGGGTCATGGTCAGCAGCGGCCACAGCATGGCGCCGGACATCTTCGACTGGCCGAACACGTTGACCGTGCTGCCCTGGTGCAAGGTGTTCCACCAGTTCACCGAGAAGTGCACGATCGGCACGTTGATGATGCCGATGATCGCCAGGAAGGCCGCGGCGCGTGCGCCCTGGCGGCGGTCCTCGAACGCGTGGTACAGCCCGATCACGCCGAGGAACAGGAACAGCAGCACCAGCTCGGAGGTGAGCCGCGCGTCCCAGGTCCACCAGGTGCCCCACATCGGCTTGCCCCACAGCGAGCCCGTAACCAGGGTGATGAAGGTGAACGCCGCGCCGACCGGCGCCGATTCCATCGCCACCACCTCGGCCAGCTTGATCCGCCACACCAGCGCGATGAACGAGGCCACGCCCATCACCGCGTAGATGAACATGCTCATCCACGCGCTCGGCACGTGGATGAAGATGATCCGGTAGGCGTCGCCCTGCTGGTAGTCGGCCGGCGCGAGCACCAGGCCGCCGTACAGCGCGATCGCGCCGAGCAGCAGCGCCAGGCCCATTGCCCACGGCTGCAACGTGCCGGCGAAGCGGTAGAACGTCGGCGGCGAGCCGAGCTTGTGCAACCAGAGCGGGATCCAGTTAGCCATAACCAGTTATGCGTCCAGGGCAATGCGAAGGGCCGCCGCGCAGGCCAGTGGCGCCAGTACCACGGCCAGCACCAGCGCGGCAGCGAGCCAGGCGATCGGCGCGAGCCACGGCAACCCCTGCTGGGCGGCCGCCACGGCGCCGGCGGCGAAGATCACGGCTGGCACGCAAAGCGGCAGCAACATCAAGGCGAGCAGCATACCAGAGCGCCGGGTGCCGGCCGTCAGCGCCACCAGCACCGCGCCGAGCAGGCTGAGCAGCGGCGTGGCCAGCAGCAGCGCCAGCAGCAGCACCGGAATCACCGCGCCGGGCAGGTGCAGCATCGCAGCCATCAGCGGCGCGATCACGATCAGCGGCAGCGCGGTAGTGATCCAGTGGGCAAGTATCTTCATGCCCAGCATCAGCGCCAGCGGTTGCGGCGAAAGCACCAGTTGTTCCAGCGAACCGTCCTCGATGTCGCTGGAGAACATCGCATCCAGCGCCAGCAGCATCGCCAGCAGCACGGTGACCAGCACCACGCCGCCGGCGATCCGCTGCAGCAAGGTGTCCTCCGGTCCCAGCGCGAACGGGAACAGCATGGTCACGATCAGCGCATACAGCACCGGCATCGCGATGTCGCCGCGCCGGCGCCAGGCGAGGGTGAGGTCGCGCCGCAGCATGGCCGCGCAGGCGGTGGCGAGGTCCGGACGGCTCATGGCTGTGCTCCCGCCACTGCGAGCAGGAGGCGGGGCCAACGCATGGGGTGCCGTGGGTCAATCATGCATGCGGATCCGTCGTGGCTCGCCGCCATGGAAACTCACCGTGCCATGGCTGGTGACCATGGCCGCGCCACCGGCATCGGTGTGGCTTTCCAGCAAATCGTTCACCAGCGCGATGCCGATACGGTCGAGGTTCGCGTACGGCTCGTCGAGCAGCCACACGGTGGCCGGCAGCAACAGCAGGCGGGCCAGCGCGGCGCGCTTTTTCTGGCCGGCGGACAGCCGCCGCACAGGCTCGTCCTCGTAGCCGCGCAGGCCGATCCGGGCCAACACCGCCGCTACGCTGGCTCCCTCGCGAGCGCCATGCAGGCCGACAGCGATGCGCAGGTTCTCGCGTGGGCTGAGATCCGCCTTGAGGCCAAGCTGATGGCCCAGGAACAGGATCTCGCCGGCGCAGCGGTCGCGCTGCAGCGATTCACCGCGCCAGCGCAGTTCGCCGGCGCCGGTGTGCAGCAGCCCGGCCAGCATGCGCAGCAAGGTGGTCTTGCCGCTGCCGTTGTCGCCCTCGACCAGGGCCAGTTCGCCCGCACGCAACTGGAAATCCAGCGGCGCGAACACCGGTTCGTCCTGGCGATGGAAACTCAAGGCCCGCGCTTCGAGCAGGGGCGCAGCGGTGCTGGCGGCAGTCATTTCCTTGATTGTCCGCAATGCCGATGGCGCTTGTCCATGCGGCGCGCTGCCGCTGCGCGGATCAATCCAGCACTCGCAGAAGGGCCGCGCTGCCGGCCTCCCCGTGCACGTAGGCCAGCTGCCCATGGGTCCTCGCCAGCTTGTCCAGCGCATGGACGCCCGCCCCCACGACGAACAGGCTGGGCTCGCTCCAACCGGACGTGCCCACACCGAGAGCCGGATGGACGGCGACGCCGGGCTGCTTCTGCAGTGCGGCCAGCAGTTCGCGCTGTGCGGCCAGATTCTCTGCCAGCGGGCGTCGGCGCGCCTGCGGATTCCACGCCGTGACGAAAGCCCACGGGCGCGCACCGACCACGTCGGCGAGCGGGCTCGGCAAGGGCAGATCCACGCGTATCGTCGCCCAGGTCACGGTGTCCAGGCAGACGTGGTAGGCGGTGGCGCGAAACGCCTCGAGCAGGGCTTCATCCATGGCGCAGTTTCGGCAGCGGCTCCAGCTTCGACTGGAACAGCCGCGCGGCGGCTTCGATGTCGATATCCGCCACGCTCGGCGTGTCGCGCAGCAGCTGTTCCAGCAATTGGTCCTGCGCACGGCCGCGTTCGAGCGCGTAGGCGTAGGGCACGTGGGTGAACGTCACCAGGCGATAGCGCGCCATGTAGTGGGTGGGGATGCGCGCGGCCAGCGCGCTGCCCAGCTCGCGCTTGGCCAGGTAGTGCGGGTCGGCCACCGAGTCGCGCATCTCCACGTAGTTCTCCAGCGCCATCGCGGCGATCGCGTCGGCGTTCGGCTGGCGCACGCGCTGGAATTCGGCGAACACTTCGGCGCTGTCGTCCGGCGCCTCGGCCAGCAGGTTGGCCAGCACCACGGTGTCCTCGAAACCGCAGTTCATGCCCTGGCCGTGGAACGGCACGATCGCGTGCGCCGCGTCGCCGAGCAGCAGCGCGCGGCCGTCCAGGTGCCAGCGCTCGAGGTACAGCGTGGACAGCGTGCCGACCGGATGGCTGTCGAAATCCTCGTCGAAGCGCGGGATCAGCGGCAGCAGGCCCGGGAACTGTTCGCGGAAGAATGCGGCCGCGGCCCCGGCGCCGGGCAGGGTGGCGAAGCTCGGCGCGGCGCCCTGCGCCGGCAGGAACAAGGTCACGGTGAAGCTGCCTTCGGTATTCGGCAATGCGATGCACATGTAGCCGCCGCGCGGCCAGATGTGCAGCGCGTGCGGCTCCAGCGCGAACTGGTCGTGGCCGCCGCTGAGCTGCAGCACCGCGGCCGGCAACTCGCCGGCCGGTGGAATTTCCAGTTCCTTGTAGCCGTGGCCGAGCGACTCGATCCGTTCGCCCAGCGGCGCATGCGCGTTCATGGCCGCGCGCACCGCGGAGCCGGCGCCGTCCGCGCCGACCAGTACGCCGGCATCCAGTTCGCGCTCCACGCCAGCCTCGTCGGCGAGCCGGATGCGCTGCTGCCGGAAGTCTGCGCCGACCAGCGACTGGCCGAAATGAAAGCGCACGCCGGCTGCCTCGGCGGCATCCAGCAGCAGCATGTTCAGCGCGCCGCGAGAGACCGACCAGATCACCTCGCTGTCGTCCACGCCGTAGCGCTGCAGGCCGCTGTTGCCGTCGCGGTCGTGCACCATGCGCCCGCGCATCATCACCGCGCGCTGCAACACGTCGTCGGCCAGGCCGGCGGTACGCAGCGCCTGCAGCCCGCGCTCGGCCAGCGCCAGGTTGATCGAGCGACCGCCCAGAAAACCGCTCAGCCGCGGGTCGGGGCGCTTTTCGTAGACGTCGACGGCAAAGCCGCGTCCGGCCAGCTGCTGCGCCAGCAGCGCGCCGACCAGGCCGCCGCCGATGAGGGTGATGGGTTGCTGCGCCATGCTGCGATCCGGGTGGGGAATCCGCCCACTGTTCCGCAAGCGAAGCAGGACTGCAATCCCGGGCGATCCATTTCGTGCCGCAGGGCGTTGCCGGGCGAGGTGTTCGCATGCGGGCGCCGATGAAATCGGCATGGGTACCGCGGTTTCCCGGCGGCAACGAAAAGGGCCGACCCTGGCGGGCCGGCCCTTCCCTGACCGCGTGCTTCCTTGTTGCTTACTGGCAGGTCACGCCAACGGCGTTGAATGCCGCCGCGACGTCACTGCGCGAGTAGCCGTAGTCGTCCGCAGCGGATTCCACGCCGCAGGCGCCGGACTTGAACGTGGAGGTGGCCGTCCAGTACATCGCGTTGGCGTGCGCGAATACCTCGAAGGCCTTTTTCGTGTTCCAGTTCGACGACTTCGCCAGCGTGCAGAACGCCTTGTTGTAGACGCCGCTGGAATAATGCACGTCCATCGAGCTGGTGAAGTTCGCTGCGTTGTCGATCGAGCGGCCATCCAGCGTCGGCGTGCACATCCAGCGCAGGGCGGTGCCGTTCTTGATGATCTCCGCACCCACCAGCCAGTCGTTGTGGCCGCGATCGAAGTACTCGGCCGCTTCGCCGGCCATGTCCGAGAACGCCTCGTTCATGCCGCCGGACTGTCCGGAATACTGCAGGCCGGAGTTCTGTTCGGTGAAGCCGTGGCTGATCTCGTGGCTGGTGACGTCCAGGGAAGTCAGCGGGTAGAAGTAGCTGGCCCCGTCGCCGAAGTTCATCGATGAGCCGTTCCAGAACGCATTCTCGTAGTTGCGGCCGTAGTGCACGTTCATCACCAGCGAGAAGCTCAGCGGCGGTGCACCGAGCCAGTTGTTGTACATGTCGTGCACGACGCTGCCGAAGTGGTGCGCGTCGTTGATCGGCGAATAGGCGCCGTTTGCGGCATCGCCGCTGCTGTTCGGGCAGATGAAGCTCCACAGCGTGCCCGTGCGCGTGCTGCTGGCCATGTTGTTGGTCTTCACGTCCGGGTTCTGCATGTAGCAGGTGGAGCCGGACTGGATGACGGCGAGCGCCGCATAGTCGGTGCCGTAGACGTACTGGCCGGTCTTCAGGTTGCCGCCAGCGCCGGTGGCGAGAGCGGGGGTGCCGGTGACGCCGCCGCCACCACCGGGCTTGCCCTTGGTGGTGAGGCCTTCCCAATGCTGGATCACTTCGCCGGTGTTCGCGTCGATGATCGCCATCGGACGCGTCGGGGCGCCATTGCGGTCGACGAAGAACGACGTGACGTAGGCGAGGCGTGCCCGGTTGCCCTCGGCGTAGACGTACAGGTCGCTCTTCGCGTTCTGGATGTCGCTGTCCCTTACGCCGTTGACACCGACGCCGAATGGCAGCAGGCCAGCGTGCGCACGCAGGAGGGCGGTCGCACGGGCGCCGCTGATGACGGGAGTGACTGAAGCAATGTCGTGGCCGATACCGCGAGAAATTTCGCCGTTGACGCCGAGCACGTTGCCGCTGCCGTCGTGTTCCACCACGACATTGCGGCCGTACACGGGCACGCCGCGGAAAGTCTGCTGCTCGCGGGTTTTGAGGGTCCCGTGGGCAGTACGTGCCTGCAGGCGCGGCGAGAGCGAGGCGTCGGCATCCAGGCCGATGCGGCTGGCGAGGGCTGCGGGCGCGATCTTGCCCATGGATTGGGCCTGGACGCGCGTGTGCGTGGCGGCACCGGCGTCGGACATGGCAGCCAGGCCGATAGCACCCAACAGCGCAACGACAAGTGGTTTGTGCATCATCAGTGTTTCCCCTCCCTAAATGACTGGATAGACGCCCCAGCGGGTTTTCCCGGTGGTGATACGTCTTGCGTTCCGGTCGCGGACGTCCCCCCCAGGACGGATCCGCAACCGGATCGCAGGAAGCTACGACCTCGCCCCCGGGCCGGTCAATGACCATATTTCTTAGAATCGGCGTTGCCGGGGGGCTCCGGGGCCAAGCCTGTTTCGCGATTTTCGGCGAGGTTGGCTCAGAAGCTCATGAAATAACCGCCGTTGACCGGCAGGTTGGCGCCGGTGATGTAGCCGGCGTCATCGGCGCTGAGGAAGACCACCGCGCGGGCGATGTCGGCGGGTGAACCGAGCCGGCCCACCGGGATGCCGGCGACGATCTGGGCGCGGATGTCGGCGGAAACGGCAGCGACCATCGGGGTGTCGCAGTAGCCGGGCGAGACGGTGTTGACGGTGACGCCCTTGCGTGCGGTCTCGCGCGCCAATGCCATGCTGAAGCCGTGTACGCCGGCCTTGGCGGCGCAGTAGTTGGTCTGCCCGAACTGACCGGTCTGGCCGTTGACCGAGCTGATATTGACGATGCGGCCGAAACCGCGTTCGGTCATCCCTTCGATCGCGTTGCGGCACATGTTGAACACGCCGTCCAGGTTCACCTGCATCAGTTCGTGCCATTGCTGCGGCGTCATCTTGCGCAGGCTGGCGTCGCGGGTGATGCCGGCGGCGTTGACCAGGATGTCGACGTTGCCGTGCTGCTGTTCGATGCGGGCAATCAACTGCTGGCAGCTGTCGAAGTCGCTGACGTCGGCCGGCTCGAATGCGATGTCATCGTCGAAGTCGGCGGTTTCAGCGTGGAATGCGGCCACGCGCTCCTCGCGCGAAGCGAGGTCCAGCGCGATCACCCGGCGACCGGCCCGGGCCAGCTGGCGGCAGATTTCCGTGCCGAGGCCGCCGATGCCTCCGCTGACCAGGGCGACGCGCTTGGGTGGAGCGGAATGGCTCATGGCTGTGCATCCAATGGCTTGATCATGCCGCAAGGCAGCACGTGTTGTGCTGCAGCGATCGGATCGGGAAACAAGCGAGCGGCGCGTCGATGCGCGCCGTCGGCCGGGCTGGAATCAGCCGGATTTCTTGCCGCTGCGGCTGCCGGCGCCCGGAGTCGGGATCACCTGCGCGGCGGTGTCGATCAGCCCGCGCTGCAACGCCTGGAACGCGGCGAGGTTGCGTTCGGTCAGGTCGTTCAGCGTGTTCCAGGGGGTTTGCCCCATCAGGCTGTTGAGCTGGCTGCGGAACTGCGTCTGCTGGTCCAGGAAGACCTGCAGGCTGCGCTCCAGGTAAGGCCCCATGAAGCCCTGCAGCGAATCGCCGTAGAAGCGGATGATCTGGCTGAGCAGCTGCGGCGACAGCATCGGCTGCCCCTTGTCCTCGTGCTCGGAGATGATCTGCAGCAGGACCGAACGGGTCAGGTCCTCGCCGCTCTTGGCGTCGCGGACCTCGAAGTCCTCGTTGTCCAGGACCAGCTGGCGGACTTCCTCCAGCGTGATGTAGCTGGAGATTTCCGTGTCGTAGAGACGCCGGTTCGGATACTTCTTGATGGTGCGTTTTGTTTGTGCCATGCGGCGAACGCTAGCAGAAGATATTGCGCCGCACCAGTCGGCCGGGAGTTTTCATGCTGCGGCCGCCGGCCGCAGCATTTTCAGTGGCCGACCGCGCCGCCGGCGCTGCCGAACGGCGGCTTGGCGAACCACAGCACCGGGATCAGCAGCACGAACAGGATCGCGCAGGCCCAGAACACGTCGTTCACCGCCAGCGTCAGCGCCTCGCGCGTCAGCAACTGGTCGATCAGGCCCAGGCTCTGCGTGTGCGACAGCCCGGCGTGCGACAGCTGATCAATGAAGTGGGTGGCGGCCGGATGACCGGGGCTGACGTACTCGGCCTGCGTGGCGTGATGGGTTTCGCCGCGGTGCTGCCACAGCGTCACCATGATGGCGGTGGACACGCTGGAGCCGATCGTGCGGCAGAAGTTGGACAGGCCCGAGGCGCTGGCGATCTGGTCCACCGGCAGGCCGGACAGGTAGACCTGGTTCAACGGAATGAAGAAGCAGGGAATCGCCAGGCCCATCACGAAGCGCGGCACCACCAGGGTGGAGAACGAAGCCGAGCTGTCGAAGGTGGAAAACCAGTACGCGGTACCGGCGAAGACCAGGAACGCGAACGTCACCACCGCGCGCAGGTCCAGCTTGTGCATGTTCTTGCCCAGGATCGGCGCGATCAGGAAGGCCAGCACACCGACCGGCGCGGTAGCCAGGCCGGCCCAGGTGGCGGTATAGCCCAAGGTGACCTGCAGCCACAGCGGGAACACCACGTTGATGCCGAAGAACGCGAACATGCCCAGCGACAGGCTGATCACGCCAACCGTGAAGTTGCGTTGCCTGAACAGCGACAGGTCGACCACCGGATGCTTCGCGTGCAGTTCCCACACGATCAGGAAGGTGAGGCAAACCAGTGCGATGAGGCCGAGGGTGAGGATCATCGGCGAGGCGAACCAGTCGTGGTCGTTGCCGTTGTCCAGCATGAACTGCAGGCAGCCCACGCCGACTACCAGCAAGGCCAGGCCGACCATGTCGATCGGCGCCTTGTAGGTCTTCGTCTCGCGCTTGCGCAACAGGCCCCAGGTGACCACCGCCGCCGCCAGCCCGACCGGCAGGTTGATGTAGAAGATCCACGGCCAGGAGAAGTTGTCGGTCAGCCAGCCGCCCAGGATCGGCCCGAAGATCGGCGCCACCACCACGGTCATCGCCCACAGCGCCAGCGCGATGCCTTGTTTTTCCTTCGGGTAGTTCGACAGCAGCAGGGTCAGCGACAGCGCCACCATCGGGCCGGAGCCGGCGCCCTGCAGCAGGCGGCCGATCACCAGCATCGGCATGCTGGTGGCCAGGCCGCACAGCATCGAGAAGACCACGAACAACAGCACCGAACCGACGAAGGTCTTCACCTCGCCGAAGCGGCGCGCCAGCCAGCCGGTCAGCGGCTGCATGATCGCGCTGGCCAGCGCGTAGGAGCTGATCGTCCAGGTGCCTTCGCTGGGGCTCACGCCGAGGCTGCCGGCGATGTGCGGCACCGCGACGTTGACGATCGTCATGTCCAGCACCTCCATGAAGGTGCTGAACGCGACGGCGATCGTGAGCAGCGCCAGCGGGGCGCCGTGCAGCGGCTTCAGCGGGGCGTCGGGTGCGGCGTCGTTCGGCGTGGCGGCCATGATGGTACGGCTCAGTTCGCGGCGGTGGCGTGGGACAGATTGGCGCGGATGATGCGATCGGCTTCCGCGTCGGCCTTGCTGGCCATCTGGTCGTAGACGTCGGTCTGCGCCACCGGCTGCTGCGTCGGCGTGTTGGCCAGCACGCTGCCCTGGTCATGGCGGATGTCGACGGTGACGTCGGTGGACAGGCCGATGCGCAGCGGGTGCTTGTCCAGCTCCTTGTTGTCCAGCGCGATGCGCACGGGCACGCGTTGCACCACCTTGATCCAGTTGCCGGTGGCGTTCTGCGCCGGCAGCAACGAGAACACGCTGCCGGTACCGGCGCCCAGGCCGATCACCTTGCCGTGATACTCAGCGTCGCCGCCGTACAGGTCGGACACCACGGTCGCCGGCTGACCGATGCGGATGTGGCGCAGCTGGCTTTCCTTGAAGTTCGCGTCGATCCACAGGTCGTGCAGCGGCACCACGGTCATCAGCTGCTGGCCCGGCTGCACGCTGTTGCCCAACTGCACGCTGCGCTCGGCCACATAGCCGGATACCGGCGCGTAGATCGCGTTGCGCTGCGCCGCGACCCAGGCAGCACGGAAGTTCGCGCGGGCCTGCATCACCACCGGGTTCTGCGCCACGTCGGTGCCTTCGATGGCGGCGTGCGCGGCGGCGGCCTGCGCCTCGGCGGCGTTCACCGCGGCGCGCGCCTGCGCCACGCCGTCGCGCAGATGCTGCACGATCTCCGGCGATTCGGCCTGGGCGGCGATCAACGGCAGGCGGCGCTTGAGGTCGGCTTCGGCTTTCTTCAGGTCCAGCCGGGCTGCGACCACCTGGGCGTCGGCGCCGGTGGCCGAGCTGGTCTGCTGGCGCACGCCGCGCACGGCCTGCGCCAGTGCGCTGCGCGCCTGCGCCAGCCGGGTATCGGCGTCGGTGCCGTCCAGTTTCACCAGCACCTGGCCGGCGTCGACGTGCTGGGTGTCGTCGGCGAGGATCGCCACCACCGTGCCCGGCACCTGTGCCGAAATCGCCACCTGGTTGCCGCCGACGTACGCGTTGTCGGTCTTCACCCGGGTCGACAGCACGAAGAACCACAGCAGGAACCACAGCAGCGCGGCGAGGATGAACACACCGGCCACGATCAGCAACGCGCGCCGGCGCTTGCCCGGATCCTTGGCGGCCATGCCGCTGTCGTTGGTGTCGACGGAGGTCTTGGCGGATTCAGTGGCGCTCATGGCGGGCAGCTCCGGCGGTAACAGAAGAGGAGGGGGAAGCGGTGGTTTCGTCGGCGGCGCGGTAGCCGCCGCCGAGTGCCTTGATCAGGGTCAGATCGGTGCTCAGTGCCTGCGCTTGCAACTGGGTCGCGGCATCGCGTTGCTGCAGCAGCGCGGCGTGCGCGCCCAGGCTTTCGCGCAGGTCGCGCACGCCCTGGCGGGCCCGCGCCTGCGCATTCGCCAGCAGGCGCTGGTCGGCGTCGAGCTGGGCCTGCTGCTCGCGCTGGCGGCCGGCGACCTGCTCGGCACTCAAGGCTTGCGTCGCCACTTCGCGCGCCGCGGCCAGCACGGTGCTGTTGTACTGCGCCACGGCCGCGTCGAGCTGGGCCTTGCTCACGCCGTAGTTCGCCTCGAGCGCGCCGCCGTTGAAGATCGGCAGGTGCAGCGCCGGGGTCAGCGCGAACGTGCGGCTGCCGGCGGTGAGCAGCTTGCCCATGTCGATGCTGGACAGGCCGGCCAGGGCGGTGAGGCTGATGTCGGGGAAGAACTCGGCGCGCGCGGCATCGGTCTGCTTCAGCGCCGCCTCAACCTGCCAGCGGCTGGCCGCGATGTCGGGGCGGCGCGCGATCAGGTCCAGTCCGCCGTTCGCCGGTACGCCGCGTTCGATCGCCGGCAAGGGCCGCGCCTGGAGTTCGGGCAGTTCGGCCGGCGCGACGCCAAGCAGCGAGGCCAGCGCAGCGCGGCGGATCTTCGCCGAGCCGTCGAGCGCCACGCGCATCTCGCGCACCGCAGCCAGCTGGACCCGGGCCTTCTGCGCCTCGTCGGGAAGGTCCACGCCCTGCCGCACGCGCAGCTCGGCGATATGGGCGAACTGCTGTTGCGTGGCCAGCAACTGATCGGCCAGCTGCAGCCGTGCCTGGTCGGCCTGCCAGCCGAAATAGGTGTCGGCGACGGCGTACTGGATCGCCAGTGCGGCGGCGCTGCGTTGCGCTTCGGCCGCATGCGCCTGATCCAGCGCGGCTTCCATCGTCGCGCGCTTCTTGCCCCACCAGTCGAAGTCGTACTGCAACTGCACACCGAGGTCGGCCTGGTTGTACCAGCTGAAGCCGAGGAACTGGCTGGGGATCAGGCCGTGGTCGCTCATTCGCTGGCGCGACACCTGCGCGTTGCCGTTGACCGACAGCCCGAGCTGCGCGGCTGCCAGCTTTGCCGACTGTTCGGCGTTCCGCACGCGGCTCTGCGCCAGCGCCAGGTCCGGCGACTGCCGCATGGCGCGATCCATCAGGTCGTCCAGCTGCGGGTCGTCGTACTGGCGCCACCACTGGGCGGTTGGCCAGCCGGCACGAACGGGGGCCTGCAGGCCGGCCAGCGGCACGTCGTCGCGCAGTGCGGGTTCGCCGAGTCTGGCAGGTGCGACGGCACAGCCTGCCAGCGCCAGCAGGGTCGCGGCGACCAGTGCCGTGCGACCGCGGAGCGGGGCATGTTTCATCGGAGTTTCCTTCATGGGAGACGGTTTTCGCTCAGCTGATCGAGGTTGCCGGCCAGCTTGCGCAGCAGGCGGTCGAGATGGCGTTTGTCGGTGTCGCTGAAGCCGGCGAACATGGTGGCGACGCGAGGGAACATCGGCGGCAGCATCTTCTGCACGAAACGCCGCCCGGCCGGGGCGATGCGGATCAACACGCGGCGGCGATCCTCCTCGCTGGCGCCGCGGGTGATCAGCCCGCGCTTGACCAGTGCATTCGCGATGCGGGTCATGTTGGTGGCGCCCTGGGTGGCGTACTCGCACAGTTCGCCTGGCGTGGAGCTGCCGTCCGGGCGGCTGTACAGGATCATCAGGGTCAGGAATTCGCTGTGATTGAGCTTGTACGGCTTCAGCTTGAACTCGAGCTCTTCCTCGATGTCGTCGCCCAGCATCAGCATCAGCCGGCACAGCCGCGCTTCAAGCGCGGGCATCTGCGGGATGATCTGGCTGACCCGGCCGATACCCTCGTCCATCATCGCGATGCACTTTGTCAAACGTGCCATTTCACTGACTCATATTTCATCAATGAAGTAAAAAGTAGCAAACCCCGATTGTCGTTTGCAAGTGACCGATGGCATGGGCGTCAGTCGAGCCGGAACAGGCGGCGGGCGTTGGCGCTGGTGGCGGCGGCGACGTCGGCCTCCGGCTCGCCGCGCAGCGCCGCGATGCAGCGCAGCACGTCGGCGACATGGGCCGGTTCGTTGCGTTCGCCGCGGTGGGCGGCGTCGGGCTGGTCCGGGGCGTCGCTTTCCAGCAACAGGAACTCGATAGGCATCTGCGCCACGATCCGGCGCAGGCGTTGCGCGCGCTCGTAGGTCACCGGGCCGCCGATGCCCAGGTGGAAGCCCAGATCCCACAATTGTCGCGCCTGCTGCTCGCTGCCGGAAAAGCTGTGCACCACGCCGCGCAGGCCGCCGCTGCGGCGCAGGGTCAGGGTGACTTCCTCCAGCGCGCCGCGGGCATGCACGATCACCGGCAGCTCGTGTTCGCGCGCCAGTTGCAGCTGGCGCAGGAAATAGTGCCGTTGCTGTTCACGATCGAGGCCGTCCACGTGGAAGTCCAGGCCGATCTCGCCGACCGCTACCGGACGGTTCTCGTTCAGCCATGAAGACAGGGCGTCGACATGTTCCGGCGCATGGTGGGGCAGGAACATCGGATGCAGACCGTAGGCGGGATGCAGGCCGGCATGGCGGGCGCAGAGGTCCCTGATGGCCGGCCAGCTTTCGGCATCGACGGCCGGAACGACCATCGTGCCGACCCCGGCCTGGCGGGCGCGTTCGATGACCGCGCCACGGTCGCCGGTGAAGGCGTCGTCATCGAGATGGACGTGACTGTCGACGAGTCGGGACATGATTTGTTTTTCGTGGACTGGCAGAGAGTTCTGCGATTTCTACGTGAAGATAATGTAACGAGCGTGAGCTAGCTGCGATTCAGTTGGACAACGGTTCAATGGCTACGCACGTTATTGCGAGGGCGCACCAAACGCCCGGCAATGCCGCCAAACAAACAGAGGAGAGGGTTGTGATGAACAGGTTGACAGTCAATGTACTCAATATCGCCATCGCGGCGGCACTCGCGGTCGGCCTCTCGGCCTGCAACCGGAATGCGGATGCGGGCGTCTCCGGCGCTTCCGCCGATGCGAGCGCGAGCGCGGACGCCGGGGTCAAGTACGCCAAGGTCGTCAGCGTCGACCCGGTGCGCTCGACGGCAAACCACCCGAAGCAGGTCTGCCATGACGAGACGGTCACGCAGACCGCACCGCCGAAGGACGAACACCGCATCGCCGGCACCGCGATCGGTGCGGTGGTTGGCGGCCTCGTCGGCAACCAGGTCGGCGGCGGCAAGGGCAAGACGCTGGCCACGGTGGCCGGTGCGGTCGGCGGCGGTTATGCCGGCAACCGCATCCAGGCAAGCCGCCAGCATGCCCAGGTGACCTCGTCGGTGGAACGCAAGTGCGAAACCGTCAACAACACCAGCACCAAGATCGTCGGCTACGACGTGCGCTATGAATACAACGGCGTCACCCGCACGGTGCGCATGGACCACGATCCGGGCGACCGAGTGCAGGTGCAGGAAGGCGTGACGGCTGTCTCGGACGCTCATTGAAACGACCACCAGAAAAGGAAGTGACCTCATGAACGCACTGCCCAGCAAGTTCGCCCTGGCTGCCGCGATGGCTGCCGGCTTGGCCCTCGCCGGCTGCGCCACTTCACCGTACGGCAACAACCGCAATTACGATCGCGGCTACCAGGGGCAGCAGAGTGGCTATGGTTACGGCGACCGCAACGTGCGCTGCCAGACCTGCGGCGTGGTGCAGGAAGTGCAGCAGGTCTACACCGACGGCGGCGGCAACGGCGGCACGCTGGGGGCGATCATCGGCGCAGTTGCCGGTGGCGTGCTCGGCAATCAGGTCGGCAAGGGTGATGGCCGCAAGGCTGCTACCGTGGCTGGCGCGGTGGCAGGCGGCGTCGTCGGCAACCAGGTCGGCAAGCGCAGCGGCGGCAACGACGTCGCGTGGCGCATCGTGGTGCGGCTGGACGATGGCCAGTACGCCACGGTGACCCAGCGCGAGAACCCCGGCGTCCGCAGCGGCGATTACGTCGAGGTGCGCGGGGATCATGTCTACGCGCGCTGATTGAAAACGTCTGGACGTCTGGACGTCCAAAAGAGAAAGGCCCTCGAAAGAGGGCCTTTTTTATTCCATCGTCGATGCGTGGGCTCAGTTCACCGCGTAGAACGCATGTTCGCCGATCGTCACGCTGGGGCGGTTGCGCGACCATGCGGGGGAGATCGCCGTCGTGGCGAAATGGTCGGCGCGCGGCACCAGCATGCGGCGCTGTGCGACAGGAAGTTGCCAGTTCTGGATCGACATGCCGGCCACCTGCCATGCCTTGTTGAAGGCTTCCAGGTTGGTGATTTCGAACGAGCCGGGCGTGGTCGTCGTCGCGAACTGGTGGGGCGATGTCACCACCTTGCATACGGTGTCGCCCCAGCGGCCGCGATCGCGACGACGCAGCGCCACTTCCGCCACGGCCAGTTGGCCGTTGGTCGATTCGCTGCGTGCCTCGAGGTAGACGGTGGTGGCCAGGCAGGCCTGGTCGGCAACGGGCTGGGGCATCAGTGTCGTCAGCCACAACAGCATGGAAAGTTTCATGGTTCTGCCTCCAACGTGCTGTACGCGTAAAGCAGACCGCAGCTTCATGCGCCGTTGCGGTGGACGGGCGGGCAGGCCGTTCCACCTGGATCAATCGTCGTGGCCGAAACTTGTGGCCAAGACGCTTTGCCACGGGATTGTGGCGGGTCGAACGGCGGTTCAGGCCGGTCGGGGGATTTGGCTGTTGTCGGGCGTTGCGCGGCCGCGTCGGCCGTGTTGCCTTCGACTACTACGCACTCGTTGGCTGCGAGGCGGTGTTCCATCCGGCGATGCTGCAGCCGGGTCGCGCCGATTCGGATTCTTCCGGTTCGTCGCGTACATCGACACCCCGTGTTCCGGATGTCGCGATATTCGATCGGCGGAGCCTAGTGGCGGAATTTGCCGCTGGCAAGTGCCGGGGTGCCGAAGTTTATCTGACGCTCACGATTCGTTGACAGATGCCATGACGAACGAACTACGTCGCAGCGACGTGTATCGATCATGCCGGCCACGATGTGACGAGTTCCATCACGAAGTTGTCGTCGAGTGCTTGCGCATGGGTGTCGCTGGCTTGCGCTGCAATGTCGTCGCTCAATACGACGAGTGCCTCGATGCCGTCGTCCGTCGTGAGGGTTTCGAGTACGCAACCGACCTCGCGTCCGTCGCTGCGCAGCACATCGCCGGCATTCGCTGCTTGCGACAAAGTGACGCGATGCAGGTGTCGTTTGTGTCCGCCGCGAAAGTGCAGTCGCGCGACGATTTCCTGGCCGGGGTAGCAGCCCTTGTCGATGGCGACCGCGTGCAGTCGCTGCAGCGACAGTGCCGGTGGCAGCAGCTCATTCAGAAGTTGCGTCGGCAGCCACGGCCAGCCCGCGCGCAACTGCGGCAGGCGCCATGCATCGTCGCCGTTTCCGGAAGCGGTGATGCGCAGGCTGTGCGTGGCGCAGCCGAGCGATACCGTTGCGCCGTCATCCATGATGGCGTTCAGCGGCAATGACGGACCCGTCGCGAGTGCGCGCAGCGGCAGTGCGGTCACGCTGACTTTCGAGCGGAACACGAAACGCCGCAGCGCATCGGCCATCGCGGCGGCGACGCCACCGCGCAGCAACAGCAGGTAGCGGTCATCGGCGAGACGGGCCAGGTGGAACAACGCGCGCACGCGCCCTTGCGGGTCGAGCCATGCGCTGAATTGCCACTGGCCGGTGGCGAGCGAGGCGACTGCGCTGCTGAACTGCGCGTGTGCGAAAGCCGTCGCGTCGGGGCCTTCGATCAACAGGGTTTCGGCAGGATGGTATGTCGGCATGAGTCAGCCAGAATTGGGGGCAGGTGGCGCCGGGCACAAGTGCGATACGGCAGTCGCGACGTCACTGGAGCATGGCGTATGGTTGTACTGCATTGCCGCAAGTATTAACCTTTGTCGGCTTACAAAAACCATGTCCGATACCTCCTTCCCAGCCGAGTCCACACCTGCTTCCGTTTCGACGGAAACAACCGCCGTGCCTGTCGGCCCGGTCGCGGACAAGGAACCGGGGAAGCGGCCGGCTCCCGATCCCACGCGTTATGGTGATTGGGAAAAGAACGGGCGCTGTATCGACTTCTGAACGACCGCACGGCGCGTGTCGCCGTTGCGTACCAGGACAGGGGAAGGTGCGGCATGGACATCAGCGATTCCACACAGGATAGCCGCCATGGCAGATACGCAACGACCGCTCTCCCCGCATCTGCAGATCTACAAGAAGCAGGTGCAGATGATGACCTCCATCACGCACCGTGCCACAGGCATCGCGCTGGCGGTCGGCACCTTGCTGGTGGTTTGCGGCCTGCTGCACCTGGCGGGGGGTGAGGAGAGCTTCAACCACTTCAAGGGCGTCATCGGCAGTCCAGTGGGCCTGATCCTGCTGCTCGGCTGGAGCTGGTCGCTGTTCTATCACCTGTGCAACGGCATCCGGCACCTGGTGCAGGATGCCGGCCTCGGCTACGAGATTCCCCAGTTCATCCGCTCCAGCTGGCTGTCGGTCGTCGGCAGCATCGTGCTCACGGTGTTGGTGTGGGCTTATGTATGGATGGCCGGAGGTGCGGCATGAGCGCCAAGGACGTCGTGAAAGACCGCCGCAACCCGTTGAAGACCGCCCGCGGTCTGGGTTCGTCGCAGTCCGGCGTGGGCCACTGGTGGACCCAGCGGGTGACCGCGGCGGCGCTGGTGCTGCTGGGCATCTGGTTCGTGGTCACCGTGCTTTGCCTGCTGCATGCCGACTACGCCACCGCACGCGCCACCGTGGCGAAGCCGTGGAACGCACTGCTGCTGATCGCGTTCGTGCTCACCATGTTCTGGCATGCCGTGCTCGGCCTGCAGGTGGTGATCGAGGACTACGTGCATACCCGCTGGAAGGAAGTCGTGCTGATGGTGGCGATCAAGTTCCTCGCGGTGCTGGGCGCGCTGGCTGGCGTGCTTGCCGTGCTGCGCATTGCGCTGACCCCATAAGACAAGACGCGAGGCCGGGATTTCATGGAAAGCTACAAGGTTCAGCAACATCTGTATGACGTGATCGTGGTGGGCGCCGGTGGCGCTGGCCTGCGTGCCACGTTCGGCCTGGCCGAGAAAGGCCTCAAGGCCGCCTGCATCACCAAGGTCTTTCCCACCCGTTCGCATACGGTAGCGGCGCAGGGCGGCATCTCCGCCGCGCTCGGCAACATGGGCGAAGACGACTGGCGCTTCCACTTCTATGACACCGTCAAGGGCGGCGACTGGCTCGGCGACCAGGACGCGATCGAGTACATGTGCAAGCACGCGCCGGAGGCGGTGATCGAGCTGGAGCACTACGGCGTGCCGTTCTCGCGCACCGACGAGGGCAAGATCTACCAGCGCCCGTTCGGCGGCATGACCACGCATTACGGCAAGGGCACCGCGCAGCGCACCTGCGCCGCGGCCGACCGCACCGGCCACGCGATCTTGCACACGCTGTACCAGCAGGCGCTGGCGCACGACGCCACGTTCTTCATCGAATACTTCGCGATCGACCTGATCTTCGACGAAGCCGGCGTCTGCCGCGGCGTGCTGGCGCTGGACATGAACGAGGGCACCTTGCACTTCTTCCGCGGCCAGGCCGTGGTGCTGGCCACCGGCGGCTACGGCCGCGCCTACTTCAGCGCCACCTCGGCGCATACCTGCACCGGCGACGGCGGCGGCATGGTGCTGCGCGCGGGCCTGGCGCTGCAGGACATGGAGTTCGTGCAGTTCCATCCCACCGGCATCTACGGCGCCGGCTGCCTGATCACCGAAGGCGTGCGCGGCGAAGGCGGCTACCTCACCAACTCCGCGGGCGAGCGCTTCATGGAGCGCTACGCGCCCAGCGCGAAGGACCTGGCTTCGCGCGACGTGGTCAGCCGCGCCATGACGATCGAGATCCGCGAAGGCCGCGGCGTCGGCGAGCACAAGGACCACATCTATCTCAACCTGATGCACCTCGGTCCCGAGGTCATCCACGAACGGCTGCCGGGCATTGCCGAGTCGGCGCGCATCTTCGCCGGCGTGGACGTGACCAAGGAGCCGATCCCGGTGTTGCCGACCGTGCACTACAACATGGGCGGCATCCCGACCAATTATCACGGCGAAGTCGTACAGAAGCGCGGCGACGACGTCGACGCGATCGTGCCGGGCCTGTTCGCGATCGGCGAGGCGGCCTGCGTGTCGGTGCACGGCGGCAACCGCCTTGGCTCGAACTCGCTGCTCGACCTGGTGGTGTTCGGTCGTGCGGTGGCGCATCGCTGCGCCGAGCTGATCGAGCCGGGCGCGGCACACAAGGACCTGCCGACGAACGTGCTGGACAAGTCGCTGGCCCGTTTCGACGCACTGCGCCATGCCAAGGGCAGCACGCCGACGGCGCAGATCCGCATGGCGATGCAGCGCACGATGCAGAAGGACGCCGCGGTGTTCCGCACCGGCGAGACGCTGGCCGAGGGCAAGCAGAAGATCTCCGAGGTGTTCGACCTGTTCCAGGATGTCGGCGTCAGCGATCGCTCGCTGGTATGGAACTCCGACCTGATCGAGACGCTGGAGCTGTCCAACCTGCTGGCGCAGGCGGTGGCCACCATGCATTCGGCCGAGCAGCGCCCGGAAAGCCGCGGTGCGCATGCGCGCGAGGACTTCCCGGAGCGCGACGACGTCAACTGGATGAAGCACACCCTGGTGTGGGTCGACGAAGCGGGCAAGTCGCGCTTCGATTTCCGCCCGGTGCACATGAATCCGATGACCGACGAGGTCAAGGCCGTGCCGCCGGCGAAGCGGGTCTACTGAGCCTGCGCTTGCAGGCGGCATCACATCATCAGGTTGTACGGTCGGGGCGCAAGCCCTCCTGCAGAAAGTCGAAGGGTTCAGCACATGGCAGAGTTTTCGCTACCGAAGAATTCAAAGATCCAGCCGGGCAAGCACTATCCGGCCAAGGATGCGAAGAAGCCGCGTACCTTCCGCATCTATCGCTGGTCGCCGGATGACGGGCAGAACCCGCGCATCGACACCTACGAGGTCGACCTGGCCGCGTGCGGCCCGATGGTTCTGGACGCGCTGCTGAAGATCAAGAACGAGATCGACCCCACGCTGACCCTGCGCCGTTCGTGTCGCGAGGGCATCTGCGGCTCGTGCGCGATGAACATCGACGGCACCAACACGCTGGCCTGCACCCGCGCCATCAGCGAGTGTGCTTCGGGCGACGTGAAGATCTACCCGCTGCCGCACATGCCGGTGGTGAAGGACCTGATTCCCGACCTGACCCACTTCTACGCGCAGTTCGCCTCGATCAAGCCGTGGATCCGCACACAGAGTCCGGCACCGGATCGCGAGCGCCTGCAGTCGCCGGAGGAGCGCAAGAAACTCGACGGCCTGTACGAGTGCATCCTGTGCGCGTGCTGCTCGACCAGCTGCCCCAGTTATTGGTGGAACGGCGACAAGTACCTGGGCCCGGCGATCCTGCTGCAGGCCTACCGCTGGATCGTCGACTCGCGCGACGAAGCCACCGGCGAGCGCCTGGACGACCTGGAAGATCCGTTCAAGCTGTACCGCTGCCACACCATCATGAACTGCACGCGCACCTGCCCGAAGGGCCTCAACCCGGCCAAGGCGATTGCCGAGATCAAGAAGCTGATGGTGGAGCGGCGTTCGGCCTGATCGCAGCGCGCACGGTTCGACCACGACAGGCCGCCGCGTGCGGCCTGTCGCGTTCTGGCGCAACGGCTACACTTCGCATTCATGGATACCGATCGAGCCCCGTGATGGATGAAGCCCGCATCAAGCGCCTGCGCTGGCGCACTCGCCGCGGCACCCGCGAACTGGATGCCTTGTTCGGCGGCTGGCTGGACGAATGCTTTGCCGGCGCGGACGAAGCGCAGCAGCAGGCGTTCGACGAACTGCTCGACGTGCAGGACCCGGACCTGTGGGATTGGGTGATGGGCCACGCGCGCCCGGAGCGGGCGGACTGGCAGGCGATCGTCGATGACATCCGCACCCGCCATCGGCTTTGAGTACCGGCCGTCGCGGCTGTTGCGGCGAACACTGGTCCTGGTTGCCGCCCTGGCCGTGCTTGCCGTGGCGCTGAGCGCGCTGCCTGTTTGGGTGAGGCTGCTGCTGGCGACAGCCGCGTTACTGGCGACCTGGCATGCGCTTCGCCGCCTGGCCGCAAACCCGATCGCGGCGGCCGGCTGGAGCACCGACGATGCCTGGACGCTGCGCCTGACCGATCACGAGGACGTGCCGGCCACGCTGGCCTCGTTCCGGGTGCTTGGCGCGTTCGTGCTGCTGCGTCTGCAGACGGCGGAGCGGGGCGTGCAGGTGCTGCTGCTGGGGCCGGACAACAGCGATGCGGACATCCGCCGGCGCCTGCGCATGCGACTGGCCACGACTCAGCCGGGCGAAGCCGTGCCGCGCCTGTGATCGGCCGGCAACTTCGCCAACGCAGCGCGGTCTGAGCGAATACCTGATAATGGACGACCGGGCGGCCCGCCCTGCGATCCCCGACAAGCGACCCGCCCATGTTTCGACCGCTCGAACTCTTCATCGGCCTGCGCTACACCCGCGCCAAGCGGCGCAACCAGTTCATCTCCTTCATCTCCACCGTGTCGATCGTGTGCATCGCGATCAGCGTGATCGCGCTGATCACCGTGATGTCGGTGATGAACGGCTTCGACTACCAGATGCGCTCGCGCATCCTCGGCGCGATCTCGCACGCCACCGTGTCCGGCATCGGCGAGAGCGTGCAGGACTGGCCGCGTGCATTGCAGATCGCCGAGGCCAACCCGCACGTGCTGGGCGCCGCGCCGTACGTGGAGAGCGAGGCGATGCTGCTGGCGCGGCGCTCCAGCGGTGCCCTGGTGCGCGGCGTCGAGCCGGCGCAGGAACCGAAGGTCGTCGACATCGACAAGCACATGCTCGAGGGCAAGCTCAGCGAGCTGACCCCGGGCAGCTGGAACATCGTGCTGGGCCGCGAGCTGGCGATGACGCTCGGCGTCACGGTGGGCGACCGCGTCACCATGGCGGTGCAGCAGCTGCGCGCTTCGCCGATGGGCAGCGTGCCGCGGATGCGCAGCTTCCACGTGGTGGGCACGTTCGAGCTGGGCATGGAACAGTTCGATTCCGGCCTGGCCCTGGTCAACATGAGCGATGCGGAAAAGCTCAACGACCTCAGCGGCCCCACCGGCATCCGCCTGAAGCTCGACGACCTGTTCAACGCCCGTCCGGTCGCGCGCGAACTGGCCGACCAGCTCGGCCAGGTCTATCGCGTGCAGACCTGGATGGACACCAACGCGAACCTGTTCGCCGCGTTGTCGATGGAAAAGATGGTGATGTTCATCATCCTGTCGCTGATCATCCTGGTCGCGGTGATCAACCTGATCTCGATGCTGATGATGCTGGTCACCGACAAGCAGGCCGACATCGCGATCCTGCGCACGCTCGGCGCCACCCCGCGCAGCATCATGGGCATGTTCATGGTGCAGGGCGTGCTGGTGGGTTTCGTGGGCATCGGTTTCGGCGTGGGCTTCGGCTCGCTGCTGTCGTGGAAGCTGCCGGGCATCATCAAGTGGATCGAGCACACCTTCCACGTCACCTTCCTGTCGCCGGACGTCTATTACATCAGCGAGGTGCCGAGCCGACTGGACTGGCATGACGTCGGCTGGACCGCGCTGCTGACCTTCGCGTTCTCGCTGCTGGCCACCCTCTACCCCGCGTGGCGCGCCTCGCGCACGCAGCCGGCGCAGGCGCTGCGCTATGAATAAGACCGTCATGAATTCCACGACCGAAAACGTGCTGCGCGCCAGCCATGTCGCCAAGACCTATGACGAAGGCGGCTTGCGCACCGACGTACTGGGCGACGTCAACTTCACCCTGAAGCGCGGCGAGACGATGGCGATCGTCGGCGCCTCCGGCTCGGGCAAGAGCACCTTGCTGCACATCATCGGCGGGCTCGACACGCTGACCGCCGGCGAAGTGGAGGTCGACGGCCGCGTGCTGTCGAAGCTGTCCGACGCCGAGCGCGGCCGCGTGCGCAACCGCTCGCTCGGCTTCATCTACCAGTTTCACCACTTGCTGCCCGAGTTCACCGCGCTGGAAAACGTGTGCATGCCGCTGCTGATCCGCGGCACCGCGATCGCCGAAGCGCAGAAGCAGGCCACAGTCCTGCTGGAACGGGTCGGGCTGGGCGGACGCACGCACCACAAGCCGTCCGAACTGTCCGGCGGCGAACGCCAGCGCTGCGCGGTGGCGCGCGCGCTGGTGACGCGGCCGGCCTGCGTGCTCGGCGACGAACCCACCGGCAACCTCGACGAAGCCAACGCCGCGCAGGTCTACGCGCTGATGCTGGAACTCAATCGCGAGATCGGCACCAGCTTCGTGCTGGTCACCCACGACCCGCACCTGGCGGCGAAGATGGACCGCACCCTGGTGCTGCACAACGGCGTCTTGCAGGAAAGCCCGAAAGCCTGACGCTCTGCCCCTCTGCAGGCGGGGAGGTGGTGCGAGCTTGCGGGAAAGGTCAAGAGCCACCCCTCCCTGGCCCTCCCCTGCTCCACAGGGGGAGGGGATCGATTCCGCACTCCTCGGCACGCGCCTACACGTTTTTCGTCTTCATCGCCGCATCCGTCACGCTAGGCTCGGACTCTTCCAGGATGGAACGGGGCATGCGACATGGCGCGAGTGGGGGCGATCACGGCGGCATCGGCCTTGCTGGCCGGCGTGCTGCTGGTGCAATGGTTGCCGCGATTGCCGCCGCACTGGAGCCTGGCCCTGTTGCTGCTGGCGGCCGCCTTGCTGGCCTGGCGTTGCCCGCGCTGGCGCTGGCTGGCCTGGCTGCTGTTCGGCATCGTGTGGGCGGCGTGGCGTGGCGGCGTGGCGATGGACGCGCGGTTGCCGCGGGCACTGGAAGGGCGTGATTTTGTCGTCGTCGGCACGATGGCCGACCTGCCGCTGGCGCATCCGGATGCCAGCCGCTTCACGCTGCGGGTGGAACAGGTCACGCTGGACGGCCAGCCGGTCGCGCTGCGCGGTCGCGTCACGGTGTCTTGGTACGACGGCGCGCCGCCGCTTCGGCCGTGTTCGCGCTGGCGCCTGTCGTTGCGCCTGAAGCGGACGCGCGGGCTGCTCGATCCGGGCGGTGCCGACAGCGAACGCTCGGCGCTGGAGCGCGGCATCGTCGCCACCGGCTATGTGCGCGACGATCCCGGCAACGCGCCACTGGCCGGCGCGCGCTGGTGCGTCGACGGGGTGCGCGATGCGGTGGCCCGCGGCATTGCGGCGCGCGTGCGCGACCGGCATGACGCGGCCCTGCTGCAGGCGTTCACGGTTGGCGACACGCGCGGGCTGCAGCAGCAGGACTGGGCGGTGGCGCGCGCGAACGGGGTGTCGCACCTGATCGCGATTTCCGGCTTCCACGTCGGCGTGGCGGCGGTATTCGGCGTGTGGCTGGCGCTGCTGGCCTATGCGTTGTGGCCGCGGCTGGGCCTGTGGTTGCCGCGGCCGCAGGCGCAGGCCGCGGCGGCGCTGCTGGTGGCCGCGATGTACAGCGCGCTGGCAGGCTTCGGCCTGCCCACGGTGCGCACCTTGCTGATGATCGCGGTGGTGGCGCTGGCGCGTTGCAGCCGTCGCGGCAGCAGCGCTGCGCAATCGCTGGCGCTGGCGATGATCGCGATCCTGCTGGTCGATCCGCTGGCGGTGCTGGCGGCAGGTTTCTGGCTGTCGTTCGTCGGCGTGGCGTTCCTGATGCTGTGCCTGCAATCGCGCGGCCGCGGCCTGCGCGCGTTCCTGCACGAGCTGTCGGCCGGGCAGCTGGTGATGACGGTGGCGTTGTTGCCGCTGACCTTGTGGTTCTTCGGCCAGGCTTCGCTGGTAGGCGCGTTGTCGAACCTGATCGCGGTGCCCGTGGTCAGCTTCGTGATCGTGCCCTGCGCTTTGCTCGGCATGCTGTTGCTGGGCCTGTGCCCGCCGCTGGCCGCGCCGGTGCTGTGGCTGGCCGCGCGGATCGCGCATGCGCAGTGGTGGCTGCTGGAACAGATGGCGACGTGGCCCGGCGCACACTGGTATCTGCCCGCGGTGCAGGCGCATGCGCTGCTGCTGGCCGTGCTCGGCGCGCTGTGGCTGTTCCTGCCGCGCGGCGTGCCGCTGCGCGGGTTCGGCCTGCTGCTGTTCCTGCCGCTGCTGTGGCCGCCGTTGCCGCGGCCGGCGGAGGGCGCCTTCCGGGTGTGGGTGCTGGACGTGGGGCAGGGCTTGTCGGTGCTGCTGCGCACCCGCGATCACGTGCTGGTCTATGACGCCGGCGCGCGTTACCCATCCGGCTTCGACCTGGGCGAAGCGGTGGTGTTGCCGTCGGTCCACGCGCTGGGCATCAGCCGGGTGGACATGCTGATGATCAGCCACGGCGACAACGACCATGCCGGCGGCGCCGAGGTGGTCGCCGACGCTTTCCCGCAGGCGCAACGCTATGCCGGCGAGCCGTCGCGGATACGCGTGCCGATGCAGCAGTGCGTGGCCGGGCAGGCATGGCAATGGGATGGCGTGCGCTTTCGCGTGCTGAGCCCGGCACGCGGCGCGGGCGACCGCGACAACGACAGCTCCTGCGTGCTGCTGGTCGAGGGGCGTGGCGGGCGCCTGCTGCTGACCGGGGACATCAGCGCGAAGATGGAACCGCAGGTAGCGGCGGCAGTCGGCCCCGGGCCGCCGCTGGTGATGCTGGTGCCGCATCATGGCAGCAAGACCTCGTCCAGCGCCGCCTTCATCGCCGCCGTGCGACCGCGGCTGGCCGTGGTGTCGGCGGGCTGGCGCAACCGCTTCGGCCACCCGAAGCCGGAAGTGCTGGCGCGCTACGCCGAGGCCCAGGTGCCGGTGTTCGGCACGGCCCGGCAGGGCGCGATCCCGCTGGATTTCCCCGCCGACGCGCCGCCGCGGCGCGAACCGGGCTGGCGCCAGCGGCAGGCGCGCTATTGGCGCGAGTGACGGGTCAGGCGGGGAATGCCACGCATGCCGCAGTACAGCGGGACGAGACTGCTATCATGCGCGCTTCCTGTCAGGTCGTGCGTTGGGGTCGAAAAGTGCTGGAAATTCTGTTGGCTGGCGGTTGGGCGCTGGCGCCCATCCTGATCTGTTCGGCGGTGGCTTTGGCGATCGTGCTGGAGCGTTGCTGGACCCTGCGCCGCAAATCGGTGCTGCCGCCGGGCCTGGGCGATGAAGTGCGCCAGTGGGCGCGTTCCGGCCAGCTCGATCCGAAACATCTCGACACGCTGGCCAGCGGTTCGCCGCTGGGCGAGCTGCTGGCCGCCGCGCTGACCGTGCGCCGGCAGCCGCGCGAGCTGATCAAGGAACGCATCGAGGACACCGGTCGCCACGTGATCCACCGGATGGAGCGCTACCTCAACACGCTGGGCACGATCGCGCTGATCGGCCCGCTGCTGGGCCTGTTCGGCACCGTGATCGGCCTGATCCGCATGTTCATGGAAGTGATGGCCGGCGGCATCGGCGACCCGGCGAAGATGGCCGGCGGCATCGGCGAGGCGCTGATCTGCACCGCGGCCGGCCTGACCGTGGCCATCCCTGCGTATGTGCTGCACCGCTACTTCCGCTCGCGCGTGGCGGGCTACTGCGTGGAGATGGAAAAGCAGGCGACGGCGCTGCTCGACGACCTGACCCTGGCCACTGCTCCGGCAGCGGCACCCGTGCGGCCGCGCCGCGCGCCGACGCCGACCGCGCCGAGCGCAGGCTGAGGCGCACCGATGCGTATCGGCAACGACCGCCGCGGCGACGACTTCGAGATCAACGTGATCCCGTTGATCGACGTGCTGCTGACCCTGCTGATGTTCTTCGTGCTGACCAGCACGTTCATCCAGCACTCGCGCCTGCAGGTGACCCTGCCGCAGGCGAGCACGCAGGATCGCGACATGAACGCCCCGGCGCTGACCGTGATGATCGACCACGACGGCCGTTTCTACGTCGGCAGCGACGAGGTGATGGGCGAGGGCATCGAGGCGCTGAAGCAGACCATCGCGCGCAATGCGGGCGACGACCGCGAGCGCCCGGTGACGATCCGCGCCGACGCGATGACGCCAAACCAGAATGTGGTCACCGCGATGGACGCGCTGGGCCAGCTCGGCTTCACCCGGTTGTCGATCGCCACCACGCCGAGCAAGCCGGGTAGTCAGCAGTGAGCGGCCAGAAAAGCGGCGTGTGGGATGCCGAAAGCTGGCGCATCTACCATCGCCTGCTTGGCTACACCCGCCGTTACTGGGTGATCGGACTCGTCACCCTGGTCGGCATGGCGGTGGACGGCGGCGGCCTGGTGGTATTCACCAAACTGCTGCAGCCGCTGATCGATCAGCTGTTCGCGCACAAGGACCCCTACCTGATCTTCTGGATGCCGATCTGGATCATTGCCATCTTTGCGGTGCGTGGCGTGGGCACCTTCGTCAGCAGCTACGGCATCGCCTACATCGGACGCAACGTGGTGCAGGTGATGCAGCATGACGTGTTCGCTGCCTACCTGCGGCTGCCGGCGGCGTTTTTCGGCGCCGAAGCCTCCGGCCACCAGGTTTCCCGCATCACCTACACCAGCGAGCAGGTGGCCTCGGCATCCACCGATGCAGTGAAGATCGTGGTGACCGAAGGTGTCACCGTCATCGGCTGCCTGTACGTGATGCTGTTCTACAGCGCCTACCTGACGATGGCGTTGCTGGTCATGGTACCGGCGATTGCGTTGATCGCCACCGTCGTCAGCCGCCGTTATCGCCAGATCAGCAGGCGCATCCAGGGAATGATGGGTTCGGTCACCGGCACGGTGGAGGAGTCGGTGGGGGCGCATCGCGAGGTACGCATCTACGGCGGCCAGCCGCATGAGGCAACCCGGTTCAACGAGGTCACCCAGCGCGCGAAGCGGCTCAACCTGAAGATTGCGGCCACCAACGCCATGTCGAGCACCGCGATCCAGACCGTGGCGGCATGTGCGCTGGCGGCGCTGGTCTACCTGGGTACGCGGCCATCGGTGATCGATGGCATTTCGCCGGGCGTGTTCGTCGCCGTACTGACCGCGATGGGCACCATGATGCCGTCACTGAAACGGCTGACCACGGTACAGGCGAACATCCAGCGCGGCCTGTCCGCCGCCACGGACCTGTTCGAGATCATCGACATGCCGCCGGAGACCGATGCGGGTCGCCGGGACATCGTGCGGACGCGCGGCGACATCCGTTTCGAAGAGGTCCGCATGGCTTATCCGCGCGGCGAGTTCGAGGCCCTGCGCGGCGTGGACCTGCATTGCGCCCCCGGCACGGTGACCGCCCTGGTCGGCCGCTCCGGCAGCGGCAAGAGCAGCCTGGCCAGCCTGCTGCCGCGCTTCTACGAGCCCAGCGCCGGACGCATCGTGCTGGACGGCGAGGACTACCGGGAATACACGCTGGCCTCGCTGCGTCGGCAGATCGCCTGGGTCGGACAAAGCGTGGTGCTGTTCGACGACACCGTGGCCAACAACATCGCCTACGGCGAGCTGGCCGGCGCCAGCGAGGCGGACATCATCGCCGCCGCCGAGGCGGCGAATGCGATGGAGTTCATCGCGCGCATGCCGCAAGGCATCCACACGCCGATCGGGCAGAGCGGCAACACGCTTTCCGGCGGCCAGCGCCAGCGCATCGCGATCGCCCGCGCGATCCTCAAGAACGCGCCGATCCTGGTGCTGGACGAGGCGACCAGCGCGCTCGATACCGAGTCGGAGCAGTTGATCCAGCAGGCACTGCAGCGCCTGATGCGCGACCGCACCACCCTGGTGATCGCGCATCGCCTGTCCACCGTCGAGGGTGCCGAGCAGATCGCCGTGATGGACCAGGGCCGCATCATCGAGCGTGGCACGCACGCCGAGCTGATCGCGCTGGGCGGGCAGTATGCCGCGCTGCACCGGATGCAGTTCCACGACCACGCCGTCGGCCTCGGCAGCGACTGAGGATCGTCCATGGCGCTGATCGACACGCTCGAATCAGCCTGGTACGGCAACGGCCGGGTACCCTGGTGGGCGTCACCGCTGGCGGCGTTGTACGGCTGCGTGACCCGGCTGCGTCGCGGCCTGTTCCGGATCGGCGGGCTGCGCAGCGTGCGCCTGCCGGCACCGGTCGTGGTGATCGGCAATATCAGCGCCGGCGGCACCGGCAAGACGCCGTTGACGATCGCCGTGGCCGCCGCCTTGCGCGCGCGCGGTTACCGGCCCGGCGTGGTCAGCCGCGGCTACGGCGGCAGCCAGCGTGAACCGCTGTTGCTCGGCGAAGCGCCGGACCCGGCACAGGTCGGCGACGAACCCTGCCTGATTCACGCCAGCGGCGTGCCGGTGGCGGTAGGGCGCGATCGTCCGGCGGCGGCGCAACTGCTGCTGGACGCCGGCTGCGACGTGCTGATCGCCGACGACGGCCTGCAGCACTACCGCCTGGCGCGCGACGTGGAGATCTGCGTGATCGACGGCACCCGCCGCTTCGGCAACCGCCGGCTGCTGCCGGCCGGGCCATTGCGCGAACCGTTGGACCGCCTGCAGCGCGTCGACCTGCGCGTCTGCAACGGCGGCGCAGCCGAGGCGGGCGAATACCCGATGCAACTGCGCGGCGGCGACGCGATCGCACTGGACGACGGCCGCACGCAGGCGCTGGCCAGCTTCCGCGGCCAGCGTGTCCACGCGGTGGCGGCGATCGGAAACCCGCAGCGTTTCTTCGACAGCCTGCGTGCCGCCGGCATCGAGGTGATCGAGCATGCCTTCGCCGACCATCACGGTTTCGTTCCGGCGGACCTGGATTTCGCGGATGGCCTGCCGCTGCTGATGACCGACAAGGACGCGGTCAAATGCCGCCGTTTTGCCCAGCAACACTGGTGGCGGGTGCCGGTGCAGGCGTACTTGCCGGCAGCATTCTACGAGGTGCTGGGCGAACGCCTGGACGGTTTGCGCCGCGAAACCAGTTCGCCCGCCACGTAGACCCTGCGGGCCAGGCCTCCACCGATCCAGTAGCACAGCTCGGCCGGCTGGCGCGCGTTCCATACCACCAGATCGGCGCGCTGGCCGATCGCCAGCGTGCCGCGGTCGTCGAGGCCAAGCGCGCGCGCGGCGTTCACGGTAACTCCGCGCAGCGCCTCCTCCGGGGTCAGCCGGAACAAGGTGCAGGCCATGCCGGCGGCCAGCCGCACCGACAGCAGTGGCGAGGTGCCGGGGTTGCAGTCGGTGGCGATGGCGATCGGCACGTGGTGTTCGCGCAGCGCCGCGACCGGCGGCAGCTGCGTCTCGCGCAGCGCGTAGAACGCACCGGGCAGCAGCACCGCGACGGTGCCGGCGGCAGCCATCGCCGCGATGCCGGATTCGCCGAGGTGTTCCAGATGGTCGGCGGAAAGGCCGCCGTACTCGGCGACCAGCGCGGCGCCGCCGAGATCGGACAATTGCTCCGCGTGCAGCTTCACCGGCAGGCCGAGCTGCTTCGCGCGCTCGAACACGCGGCGGGTTTCCTCGCGGCTGAAGCCGATGCCTTCACAGAACGCATCGACCGCATCGACGAGTTTTTCGGCGGCAAGCGCGGGCAGCATGTCGTCGCAGACCAGCGCCACGTAATCGTCGCGCCGATCCCGGTATTCCGGCGGCAGCGCATGCAGGCCGAGAAAGCTGGTGCGCACGCCGATGCCCAACTCGCGGCCGAGCCGTCGCGCCACCCGCAGCATGCGGCGTTCGCTGTCGAGATCCAGCCCGTAGCCGGACTTGATTTCCAGCGTGGTCACGCCGTCGGCCAGCAATGCCTGGGCGCGCGGCAGCGACTGCGCGAACAACTGCTCCTCGCTGGCGGCGCGGGTGGCATTGACGCTGGAGGCGATGCCGCCGCCGGCGCGGGCGATCTCCTCGTAGCTGGCGCCGTTGAGGCGCAGCTCGAATTCGTGGGCGCGGTCGCCGCCGAACACCAGATGGGTGTGGCAGTCGACCAGCCCTGGCGTGACCAGGGCGCCGTCCAGCGACTCCACCGTGGTGGCGAGGGTGGTCGGAGCATCCGGCAGCTCATCCTGCCGGCCGACCCAGGCGATGCGGCCGTGGTGCAGCGCGATCGCGCCGTGCCCGATCAGGCCATAGGGCTCGTCGCCGGCAAACGTGGCGAGGGCGGCGTTCAGCAGCAGGTGGTCCCAGCGGGGTTCGGTCATTGCTGTCACTCCGTCATGGCTGGCTGGGGCGCGGCGGGTCCGCAGGCGCAGCGGGCTCCGTGTAGGCCGTGGTTTCGCTGGCGGCGGGCAGCGGTTCCGCGGACGCCTGGTCGGCACGCGCAGCCTGCTGCTCGAAGTCGCGCACCATGCGCTCGGCGAAATCGCGATACACCGGGGTGGGACAGAACAGCGACGCCGCCGCGCGGGCGAGCAGGCAGGCGGCCATGATCGGGATCACCATGTCCTGGTTATCGGTCAGTTCCATCGCGATCACCGCCGAGGTCAGCGGCGAGCCGGTGACGCCGGCCAGGTACGCGCTCATGCCCAGCAGCACCACCGCACCGGCAGGCGCGCCCGGCAGGAAATGCGCGATGTTCTGGCCCAGGCCGGCGCCGACCGCCAGCGCCGGCGAGAAGATGCCACCCGGAATGCCGGCCCAGTACGAGACCACGTTGGCCAGCAGCTTGGCGATGCCGAAGCTCTGGTCCGGCATGCTGGCGGCGCCCTGCACGATCGCGCGGGCCTGGTCGTAGCCCGTACCGTAGATGCTGTTGTGCGTGCATGTGCCGAGCAGGGCCAGCGCCAGGCCGCAGCCCGCGGCGAACCACACCGGCCAGCGCGCGCGCAGGCGGCCGATCTGCGCCAGCGGGCCGCGTCGGCTGAGCAGGATCAGCCGCGCGAACAGGCCGCCGAGCAGGCCGCAGATGACGCCGGTCAGCAGCACGGCGAGCCAGGCGTGGCCGAGCGGCAGGCTGGCCTCGACTTCGCCGAAGTACGAGTAGTTGCCCATGATGCCGAGCGAGACCACGCCGCCGATGATCACCGCGGTCAGCAGCAGGCCGCTGAAGCGGTGCTCGAACGTGCCGGCGAGTTCCTCGATCGCGAACACCACGCCGGCCAGCGGCGTGTTGAACGCCGCCGCGATGCCGGCCGCGCCGCCGGCCAGGATGAAGCGCGAGGCGGCCTTGGCGTCGCTGAAGCCGAA
Organism: Rhodanobacter soli; assembly: GCF_040548735.1. Taxonomy (NCBI): domain Bacteria; kingdom Pseudomonadati; phylum Pseudomonadota; class Gammaproteobacteria; order Lysobacterales; family Rhodanobacteraceae; genus Rhodanobacter; species Rhodanobacter soli. The sequence goes on from NZ_JBEPSD010000002.1 coordinate 418,881, forward strand.
GCGGCGGCCGAGCGAGTAGAACAGGCCCGCGCTGACGTGCACGGTCGGTCCCTCGCGCCCGACCGAGGCACCCGCGGCGAGGGCGATCAGGGTCAGCACCATCTTGCCGACGGCGATCGGCAACGCCAACATGCGCGCGCGGAAGTCCGCATTCTCGATATGCAAGGTGGCGATCACCTGCGGGATGCCGCTGCCGCGGGCGGCGCGCAGGCGACCTTCGGTGGCCCAGGCGAGCAGGCCGAACACCAGCGGAGTGAGGACCAGCGGAATCCAGCTGCCGTGCTTCAGGATGCCGAGAAACAAATGGTAGGACCAGGTGCTGGCCTTCGCGAACAGGATCGCCGCCAGTGCCACCAGTACCGCGCCGGACCACAGCACCAGCCGGCGCTTCCAGTGATGCGGCGCGAAGAATTCATGACCGAGCAGCGCCTGCAGGCGCGGGTTCGTCGACTTCGACGCGGGTTCGGGGGACGCGGACATGGCGCGATTATCGCAGAGTCATCGACGCCAGCAGGGCCTGTTCACGAATTGCGCTCAGGTGATGCGCATCTTCCGGCGCATCGCCACCCCCGAAAGTGTCGGATAACATTGGCAGCCTGCATCGGTGTCCGCGAGCGCTGCAGCGCATGCAGCCGATGCCAGGTGATTTCGGAGCCGGCGATGCCATCCATTCGATACGCAAAACCTTCTGACGCGAAAAGGCTGGCGGCGTTGGCCGAGGAAACTTTCCGCGACACCTTCGGCAGCGTGAATGCCGCCGAGGACATGGATCTTCATTGCCGCACCAGTTACGCCGAAGCCGTCCAGCTGGCGGAGATCTCGAACGCCGGCATGGTCACCCTGGTCTGCGAGGAGGGCGGGAATTTGACCGCATTTGCGCAACTTCGCTGGTCCGAGGCGCCAGGTTGCGTCTCCGCGAAAAGCCCGGGGGAAATTCTAAGGCTTTATGTTGCGAAGTCCTGGCACGGAAGAGGTGTTGCCCACGACTTGATGGCAACCTGCATCAAGGAAATGGAAAATCGGGAATCCGATGTGGTCTGGCTTGGCGTATGGGAACGAAATCCGAGAGCCATGGCCTTCTATAGGAAATTCGGGTTTGGCGAGGTTGGCGAGCATGTCTTTCCTTTGGGCACCGATCCTCAGCGTGACGTCATCATGGCTCGCCCCGTTTTCAACCGGCCTCCAGGCGCCTGAGCACACCTTCACGGTTGCAGCCGTCAGCGCGGCCGCCAGCGCGTCTCGTACAGGTCGAAGCGGCGATCCTTGAGGTTCTGCACCGCGCCGGCGTTGCGCGCGCGGGCCAGGCTCTCCAGGCGCAGGTCGGCGAACAGCACGGTCTCGATGTTCGGGGTCGAATCGGCGGCGACACCGTCGCGGGCGAAGCCGAAGTCGCTCGGGGTGAGGATGCAGCTCTGGCCGTACTGGATGTCGAAGTTGTTGACCCCGGGCAGGTTGCCCACGTTGCCCGAGAGCACCACGTAGCACTGGTTCTCGATCGCCCGTGCCTGCGCGCAGTAGCGCACGCGCAGGTAACCCTCGCGCACGTCGGTGCAGAACGGCACGAACAGGATCAGCGCGCCCTGGTCGACCAGGTGCCGCGCCACTTCGGGAAACTCCGCGTCGTAGCAGATCATCACCCCGATCGGGCCGCAGTCGGTGAGTACGGTGGCCGCGCTGTCGCCGCCGCTGATGTTCCACACGTTGCGCTCGCTCGGCGTCGGGTGCAGCTTCTCGCGTTCGTGGATCGAGCCGTCGCGCAGGCACACGTAGCAGACGTTGTGGATGTCGCCGTTGGCCTGCTCGGTGGGGTGCGTGCCGGCGATGATGTTGATGTTGTAGTGCACGGCCAGCCGGCTGAAGAGTTCCTTCACCTGCGGCGTGTAGTGGCTGAGCTTGCGGATCGACTCCACCGGCGACAGCTCGGTGTTCTCGATCGACAGCAGCTGCAGCGTGATCAGTTCGGGGAAGGTGACGAAATCGGCGCTGTAGTCGGCGGCGATGTCGGTGAAGTATTCGACCTGGGTGGCGAACTCCTCGAACGAGGTGATCCGGCGCTGCTGGTATTGCACCGAAGCCACCCGCACCGAATCGGGCAGCAGTCGTGCCGAGGTGATCGGCGGGATGTCCGGCTGGTCGAGCAGTTGCGGGTTGCGCCAGACCAGGTGCACCGCGTAGCCCAGCGACTCGTGGTCGGACGGCACGTAGCCGCGCAGGACGCCGATCACCTCGAAATCGTTCGACAGCTGGAAGCTCAGCGTGGGGTCGCGTCGCTTGCCTTCCACCACCGCCTGCACGTAGGCCTCGGGGCTGCCGTAGCGCGCGAGGTTCTTCGCCAGGCCGGGCATGCGCCCGCCGAACACGATGCCGCGCAGCTTCAGGTCCATGCACAACCGCTTGCGCGCCTGGTACAGCCGCTGGCCGATGCGCATGCCACGGTAATCCGGGTGCACCACCACTTCCATGCCATACAGCCAGTTGCCGTCCGGCTTGTGCCGCGAGCCCATGCCGCCGCCGGTGATCTGCATCCAGGTATGCGGCGCCAGCGCGGTGGCCTCGTCGATGCGGAACGTGGCGCAGTAGCCCACGATCACGCCTTCGTACTCGACCACGAACTGGCCTTCGGGGAAGTGCGTCTGCTGCGAACGCAGCATCTCCACCGAGTGGCCCCATTCGTCCGAGTAGATCCGGGCGGTGAGGTCGGCAAGCTGGGGTACGTCGCCCAGTACCGCCTGTCGCAGCAACAGCTTCGGGGTGTTTTCGAGGGTCTTCTTGGCCATTCGGCCATTATGCATAGCGCGAAACACGCCAGGGTGAAGGCGCTTCCATCCACCCGTTACACTGCGCGGCATCGTCCACGGGAGTCGCCTGCATGAGCATCCACGCCGCCGTTCGGCCATTTCGGGCAGGCCAGCTATGGCGCGCCGATGGCTGGCACGCCGACGCAGCGATTGCCGTGGGCGCCGACGGCCGCTTGCGCGAGCCGGCCGATCGTGACGGCGAGCTGATCGGCAACTGGGTGCTGCCGGGCATGCCGAACCTGCACTCGCATGCGTTCCAGCGCGCGATGGCGGGTCTCGCCGAGCGCAAAGGCAGGGCCGACGACAGCTTCTGGAGCTGGCGCGAGACGATGTATGCGTTCGCCGCCACGGTCGGCCCGGACGAGCTGCAGGCGATCGCCGCCCAGCTCTACGTCGAGATGCTCAAGGCCGGCTATACCCACGTCTGCGAATTCCACTACCTGCACCATCAGCCGGACGGCGTGCCGTACGCGCAGCCGGAAGCGATGTCGCTGGCGCTCGTCGAGGCCGCGCGCGAGGCTGGCATCGGCCTGACCCTGCTGCCGGTGCTGTACATCAGCGGCGGTTTCGATGGCCGTGCGCTCAGCGCGCGGCAGCGTCGCTTCGGCCATGCCGTCGACGCCTACCTGCGTTTGCTGGAGACGCTGCGCCGGCAGGAGAGCGACGACGTGTGCGTCGGCATCGCCCTGCATTCGCTGCGCGCGGTGCCGGAGTCGGCGCTGCGCGAGGTGCTGGGCCATCCGCTGGCGGGCACCGACCCGATCCACATCCACATCGCCGAGCAGATCGGCGAAGTGCAGGACTGCCTGGCCACGCGCGGCGCGCGGCCGGTGGAGTGGCTGTTCGACCATGCCGACGTCGACGCCCGCTGGTGCCTCGTCCATGCCACCCACCTCACCGCGGCGGAAACGGCGCAGCTCGCGCGCAGCGGCGCGGTGGCCGGGTTGTGTCCCACCACCGAGGCGAACCTGGGCGACGGCCTGTTCCCGCTGGCCGATTACCTGGACGCCGGCGGCACGCTCGGCATCGGCTCGGACTCGCACATCTCGATCTCGCCGGTGGAGGAACTGCGCTGGCTGGAATACGGCCAGCGCCTTTCGACCCGTCACCGCAACATCGCGGCACGGCATGAAGGCGACAGCGTGGGCGAGACGCTGTGGCGCGCCGCCTTGCGCGGCGGTGCCCAGGCTTCGGGGCAGCCGGTCGGCGAGCTGCGCGATGGCGTGCGGGCCGACCTGGTCGTGCTGGACGACGACTCGCCGCTGCTCGCCGCACGCGATGCGCGCTCGGTGCTGGACAGCTTCCTGTTCGCCGGCAACACGCCGCTGGTGCGCGACGTAATGGTCGGCGGTCGCTGGCAGGTGCGCGGCTTCCGTCATCGCGACGAGGAACGCATCGCGGCGCGCTATCGCGGCGTGGTGGCACGCTTGGCTGGTAGCTGATCCGGCCTCGGAATCGGGCCTATGTCCGGGCGCGGGCGATTGGGCTAGATTGCGCTGGCAGTGCATGCCGCCGTTTCCGGCGATATTCCTCGACCCCTGCCAGGAGAGTTCCCATGCAAGGTTCCACCGATCTGGGCAAGCTGGTGCTTCGCGTCGTGCTGGGTGTGTTGATCCTGTTCCATGGTGTGTCCAAGCTGATCCACGGGCCGGGCTACATCGTCAGCGTGGTGACGGCGGCGGGCCTGCCGTCGTTCCTCGCCTACGGAGTGTATGTGGGCGAGGTCGTCGCGCCGCTCCTGTTGCTGTTCGGCTACTGGACGCGGGTGGGTGCGCTGATCGTCGTGATCAACATGCTCGTGGCGATCGGGCTGGTGCACCTGGGCCAGTTCGCCACGCTGGCCGATACCGGCGGCTGGGCGCTGGAGCTGCAGGGCATGTTCCTCGGCACCGCGCTCGCAATCATGCTGCTCGGCGCCGGCCGCTACAGCCTGGGCGGCAGCCACGGCCGCTGGAACTGAGAGGGCTTCCCGCCAGACTTGCTTGAACGCCTAGAAGGCCAGCCGGCGATGGCTGGCGTTCCAGGCAACGTTTGCGATTATCGAACCCTTGCCCGCTTCGCAAGCGCGGTGCGATTTGCCACACTCGGCGCTTTCGCCGATGGGTCGCGATGCGCTCGAACGCTCTTGCCGCGGTGGGACTGGCGTTGTGCTCGGCGCTGTTCTTCACGCTCACCTACGTGCTCAACCGCAGCCTCGTCGCCGGCGGCGGGCATTGGGCGTGGGCGGTGATCCTGCGTTACCTGCTGACCCTGCCGATGCTTGCCGTGGTGCTGCCCCTGCAGGGCGGGCTGGGCGAGTTGCCGCGTGAACTGCGCCGGCATGCCCGGCCGTGGTTGCTGTGGAGCAGCGTGGGTTTCGTGCTGTTCGGCGTGCCGCTGACCTGGGCGGCCAGCAGCGGGCCGTCGTGGCTGATCGCGGGCAGTTTCCAGACCACGGTGCTGGCCGGGCCGCTGCTGGCGCCGCTGATTTATTGCGACGAGCGGCGCCGGCTGGCCTGGCGCACGCTGGCGCTCGGGGCGCTGATCGTGGCCGGCGTGTTTGCACTGCAATGGGGCCATGCGCAGGGCCAACTGCATGCCGGCGACTGGCTGGCGATCGGCGCGGTGGTGCTGTCCGCGTTCGCCTATCCGTTGGGCAACCGCAAGCTGCTGCTGCACCTGGAGCGCGCCCAGGCGCAGCCGGACGGCAGCCAGCTCAACGCGGTGCAGCGGGTATTCGGCATGACGCTGTGCAGCTGGCCGCTGTGGCTGCTGTTCGCCGTGGTCGCGTGGTTCACGGTCGGTCCGCCGACGTGGCGCGAGGCGCTGCTGGCCGGCGGCGTGGCGCTGTCCTCGGGCACCATCGCCACGGTGATGTTCTTCCGCGCCACCGACATGGTGCGCAGCGAGCCGACCGCGCTGGCCGCGGTGGAGGCGATGCAGGCGGCGGAGCTGCTGTTCGCCACGCTGCTCGGCGTGCTGTTTCTCGGCGAGGCGTGGCCGCATGGCTACGCCCTGTTCGGCGCGCTGGCGATCGTCGTCGGCATCGCGTTGTTCGGCTGGTTCAGCGGACGCGGTGCGGCCGGGCATGACGAGGAAGTGCGCGCGCTGCGCGGCGACCGCAGCGCCTGAAAAGGCATGACTGCTGGCACATGCAGGCCTGGTTGCAGCGGCGTATTCCGGAGCGTTCCGGATTGACCGCAGAGAAGCCCATGCCGACAAGCCTCCGTACTCCGTCGTGGGTCGCCGTTCTCTACGGCGGCTTTGTCGCCGGCTCGCTCGACATTCTTGCCGCCGCACTGATCAACCGGGTCGACCCGCTGATCATCATGCGTGCGATCGCCAGCGGTCTGCTCGGTCGGGCCGCGTTCCAGGGCGGCTTGCCGGTCGCGGCGCTGGGGCTGCTGCTGCAGTGGGCGATGTCGCTGCTGATCGCGGCGATCTTCGTGTTCGCCGCGGGCCGGATGTCCTGGTTGAGCCGGCGCTGGATCGCGGCCGGCCTGCTCTATGGCGTGGTGGTGTTCGTGGTGATGGAGTACGTGGTGGTGCCGTTGTCCGCGGCCGCGAAGCCGCATTTCACCGCGCCCTCCCTCGCCGAGAACCTGCTCGCGATGTGGCTGTTCGGCCTGATCGTGTCGTTCTTCGCCCGCGATGCGGGGCCTCGTTCGAGCTGAGCGGGCGGATCACGGATTCGACGCGAGCTACACTCGGCGCGGACGGGTGAGCCTCGCCCCTTGAGTTGAAATGCGAGCCGATGACCGATTCCGAAGACGGGCCCATCCACCACGGCACGCCCGCGTTCCGCCGCACCAACCTGGCGTTGTTCGCAGCCGGCTTTGCCACCTTCGGCTTGCTGTACTGCGTGCAGCCGTTGATGCCGGAGTTCAGCCGCCACTATGGGGTCAGCGAAGCGGGTGCGGCGCTGTCGCTGTCGCTGACCACCGGCGTGCTGGCGTTCGCGATGTTGTTTGCCGGTGCGCTGTCGGATGCGTGGGGGCGCAAGTCGGTGATGGTGGCGTCGCTGCTGGCGTCGGCGCTGCTGGTGCTGGTGACCGCCGTGATGCCGGACTGGACCGCGCTGCTGCTGGTGCGCACGCTGCTGGGGCTGACTTTGAGCGGGCTGCCGGCGGTGGCGATGACGTATCTCGGCGAGGAGATGGATGCCGAGTCGATCGGCCTGGGCATGGGCCTCTATATCAGCGGCAGTGCGGTCGGCGGCATGGGCGGGCGGTTGATCAGCGGCGTGCTGGCGGACTTCTTCGGCTGGCGAATCGGCGTGGCGGTGGTCGGCGTGATAGGCGTGCTGGCTGCGCTGATCTTCTGGCGCGCGCTGCCGCCGTCACGGTATTTCGTGGCGCAGCCGCTGCGCTGGCGCACGCTGTCCGGGCGCTTCACCGGCATGTTCCGTGACCGCGGCCTGCCGTGGCTGTTCGTCGAAGGCTTCCTGTTGCTCGGCGCGTTCGTCACCGTCTACAACTACCTCGGCTACCGATTGCTGGCGCCGCCGTACGACCTGAGCCAGGCGGCGGTCGGACTGATCTTCGGCATCTACCTGGTCGGTACGTTCAGCTCGGCGTGGATGGGTCACCTGGCCGGCAGGCTCGGGCGGCGCAAGGTGCTGTGGACGGCGTTCGCACTGATGCTGGCCGGCGTGGCGCTCACCGTGCTGCAGCCGCTGCCGCTGATCATCCTTGGCATCGTGGCGGTGACGTTCGGCTTCTTCGGCGGCCACTCCATCGTCAGCAGTTGGGTCGGGCGGCGGGCCGGCGCGGCGAAGGCGCAGGCCGCCTCGGTGTACCTGTTCTGCTACTACATGGGTTCGAGCATCGCCGGCGCCAGCGGCGGGCTGTTCTACGCGTCGCACGGCTGGAATGGCGTGGCGCTGTTCGTCGGCGCGCTGGTGCTGGCCGGCCTGCTGATCGCGCTGCGGCTGTTCCGCCTGCCGCCGCTGGTCAACGTGGCGACGCCGCCGGCGCCGATGAGCCGGGGCGCGATGCCGTAGCACAGCGTGGAGAGCGAACCCCGCCCCAAACCCTCCCCTGGGTGCAGGGGAGGGAGGAAAGCTCAGCGCGACGCGGGTTTCAACATGTCCTTCACCGCGTCGTAGTCGCCATCGTTCGCGGCGGCGGGGAGGCCGAGCAGGTGGGTCATCAGCGGATAGACGTCCACGTTCGGGAACGCCGGCACCTTCGCGCCGACGCGGAACGCCGGGCCGTGCGCCACGAAGATCGCCTGCATCAGCGGTTCGGCGTTGTCGAAGCCGTGTTCGCCCACGCTCAGCCGGCCCTTGCGCTTCGCCGCGTAGTCGCTGGTGGTGATGCGCCAGTGCACGTTCGCCAGGCACAGCAGCTGCGGCACGCGCGGGTTCCGGCCATAGGCCAGGCGCGCCGGCACGCGGGTCTTGTCCCAGCACTGCATGTGCGGGTGCGGCTGCTCCAGGGTCCGTTCGACCTTAGCGAAATCGGCGCGCGCCTCGGCGCTGTCCGACTTCGGGTTGAAGCCGGCCAGGATGCCCATGCTGACCATGTGCACCCGGTCGAGCGGAATCACTTTGTCGATCATCACGCTGTTCGGTTCCGGCACGCTGGCCATGCCGTGGTCGGACAGCACGATCAGGTTGATGCGGTCGAACAGGCCGCGCTGTTTCAACCCCTCGACCAGCTGCGCCAGCGCTGTATCGGTCTCGCGCAGCGCAGCGTCCACCTGCGGCGAGTCCGGGCCGTGGACATGGCCGGCATGATCGACTTCATCGAAGTACAGGGTGAGGAAGGTGGGCCGTTCGGCGGCCGGCAAATCCAGCCAGGCCAGTACCTGGTCGACCCGTTGTTCGGGCGTCACGCTGCCGTCGAACGGTTTCCAGTAATCCGGCCGGTGGCCGTGGATGTCCGCCTCCGAGCCGGGCCAGAACATCGTGGCGGTGCGCAGGCCATGCTGGTCGGCGGTCTCCCAGATCGGCGTGCCCTCGGCCCACCAGCGGCCGTCGCCGACGGCGTTGCGGCTGCTCAGCGAGAACTTGCCCAGCTGCGGGTCGAACATCGTGTTGTTGACCACGCCGTGATGGTCCGGGGTGAGGCCGGTGACGATCGTGTAGTGGTTCGGGAACGTCAGCGACGGGAACGCCGGCTGCATCGATGCGGCTTGCACGCCGCCTTGCGCCAGCATCGCCAGGGTCGGGCTGAGCCCACGCTGCATGTAGTCGTGGCGATAGCCGTCGATCGAGATCAGCAGCAGGGGAACGGGTTTGCCGGCCGGTGCCGCGGTGGTGGCGGCGATTGCGGGCGTGGCCGGGCGTTGCGTGGCGCAGCCGAAGCTGAATGCTGCCAGTGTGCATAGCAGCACGCGAAACAGGATTTTCATGCAGGAGACCTTACGATGTATTCAAACCATCCCCGCATGATCGCGCACCGTCATGACCATTACACGTCCCGCCTGGCACTCCCCGCTGTTACGCGCGCTGTTGACAGGCGCGCTGGCGCTCGCCCCGCTGGGCGCCGCCTGTGCCTGGCAGCAGTCCGGCACGCAGCCGGTGATCCGGCCGGTGCCGCCGAGCGTGCGGTTCCAGCAGGATGCGCAACAGCAGCAGGTGCGCGACGAATTGCAGAAGAGCCAGTTGCAGCAGCAGCTTCGCCAGCGCGTGTCGGACAACGCGAAGCTTCCGACGGCGAAGGATGCGCGCGCCCGCCGGCAACTCGACCAGGCCGACCAGGCGCAACGCGACCGCGAGCGTGCCCGGCAACAGGATCTGCTCGACCGCGAGCGCGATGCGGCAGACCTGCCGCGGGTGGTACCGCAGGCGCTGCCGGCGCCGAAGCAGAGCGGCGGCTGATCGGTATTCTCTACTTCGGTTTTCGTAGGGCGGGCAGCGTCTGCCCTGCAGCAGCGGCAAGCGCCGCGCCTCAGCCGAACAAGTCGCCGCGTGCGATGCGCTCTTCCAGGCTCAGCAGGTAGCGCTTCGTCGGCAGGCCGCCGCCGAAGCCGGTGAGGCTGCCGTTTGCGCCGATCACCCGATGGCACGGCACCACGATCGGCAGCGGGTTGCGCCCGTTCGCGGCGCCGACCGCGCGCACCGCCAGCGGCTTGTCGATGCGCCGGGCCAGTTCGCCGTAGCTGATCGTGACGCCATACGGAATCCGCCCCAGCTCGTGCCATACCTCAAGTTGGAACGGCGTGCCGAGGGGATGCAGCGGCAGTTCGAAGTGCTGGCGCTCGCCGGCGAAGTATTCCTCCAGCTGCACGCGCGCGAACTTCAGCGGCGCGGCGGCGCGGACCCAGTGCGGATACGCCTGCTTCGGATGGCGTTCGCGCTCGAAGCGGATCTCGCGCAGGCCGCAACTGTCCGCGACCAAGCGCAGCGTGCCGACCGGGCTGTCCATCTCGTCGTAGTAAATGGTGTCGGGCAGGTTCGTCATGCGATCGCCTCCGGTTTTTTCCGGCGTGCCGGCGCCGGCGCTTCCGATGCGCCGCGCCACAGATGGATGACCGCGTACGCGCGCCACGGGCGCCACGCGTTCGCGCGTTCGGTCAGCGCTCTCGTGCTGAGCGGCGCGGCGTCCGCTGCCGCTTCGCGGCGCAGGATCAGGTCCGCCGCCGGGAACGCGTCCGGGTCGCCCAGCGCGCGCATCGCGATGTAATGCGCCGTCCATTCGCCGATGCCGGGCAGCGCGACCCAGCGCGCCACGAACGCATCCAGCGATTGCTCCGCGCTGAAATCCACGCGGCCGTCCAGCAGCGCCTGCGCCATGCCGCTGATCGTCGCGGCGCGCGTCGCGGTCAGGCCGATCTCGCGCAGGTCCGCCTGCGCCAGCGCGGCCGGCGTCGGGAACAGCCGCTCCAGCCCCGGCAGCGGCGCGGCCGGCAGCGGTTCGCCCCAGCGCTGCACGATGCGCGTCGCCAGCGTGCGCGCCGCCGCCACGCTGATCTGCTGGCCGAGGATCGCGCGCACCGCGATCTCGAAACCGTCCCAGCCGCCGGGCAGGCGCAGGCCGGGGTGGCGCGCGACCAGCGGGCCGAGCACGGCGTCGTGCCTGAACGTGTCCGCGATCGCCTGCGGGTTCGCGTCCAGGTCGAACATCCGCCGCAGCGCCGTCACCACGCCGAGCAGCCGCGTCGGCTGCGGGCAATGCAGTTGCAGCTGCAACGCATGCTCGCCGCCCGGCCACGCGCTCAGGCGCAGCCAGCCCGGCGCGTTCGCCGGGCCGAACACGCGCGCGTAGCTGTGCGCGTCGACCTGTTCCACGCCGGGCAGCGCGCGCGTGCGCAGGAACGCGAGCAGCGCGTCGAACGCGTACGGCGGCCGGTAGCCGAGCCGCAGCACCAACGCCGCACCGGCCGCCGCGCGCGGGTGCCGGCGCAGTTCGCGCGGCGGAATGCGGTTCGCCTGCGCAAACGCCGCGTTGAACCGGCGCAGGCTGCGGAAGCCGGACGCGAGCGCGACTTCCGTTACCGGCAGTGCGGTCTCCGTCAGCAACTGTTTCGCGAACAGCAGCCGGCGCGTCGTGTGCACGCTGATCGGCGGCGCGCCGATGCGCTCGACGAACAGGCGGCGCAATTGACGCGCGCCGATGCCGACGCGCAGCGCCAGTTCGTCCAGCGATTGCTCCGCCAGCGCGCCGGCCTCGATCAGCTTCAACGCGCGCGCCACGACATGATCGCCGCGCTGCCACTGCTCGTTGCCAGGTGCCAGCTCCGGCCGGCAACGCAGGCACGGCCGGAATCCGGCCGCTTCCGCGGCGGCCGCGTTCGCGTAGTAACGCACGTTCTCGCGCTTCGGCGTCGGCGCCGGGCATACCGGACGGCAGTAGATGCCGGTGCTGCTCACCGCGGTGAAGAACAGCCCGTCGAAGCGCGCGTCGCGGCTGAGTCGGGCCTGTTCGCAGACATGCGGGGCGGGCAGGGTGGGCAGTTCGTTCATGGCTGCAGGCTAGCACCGTTGCAGCGGCCTGACTCGCCGTTTTCGGACATCAATGCCGGGGACAAAACGGGCCGGTCGGAAACGTTCACGACCAGCCCGCAGGATCATTCGCGCGATCGATCCGCGCAGTCATCGTTCGAGCATCCGGGCGACTATCTGATCGGCGCCATCAGGTGTTCGTACGGCGTACCTGGCCACATCACGTACGGCGCGCTCGTATCCGGGTCCGCGCTTTTCGGGTAGTTCGCATAGAACGCCGGGTCCGCGCCGACGATCATGAAATGCGGCCCGGTCTTGATCCAGTGATTGCCGCCGTCCGGTTTCTGCGCGTACGGGTCCGTGTTGCTCGCGTCCGTGCCGCCGGCCAGCATGTACATCATGCCGAGCTTGCCGGTGGGCGGCGTTTTCTTCGTCATGTACGCGTTGATCCACTCCATCGCGTTCTGGTCCATGCACATCGGGTCCGGCCCCGGCGTCGACGGGTTGTCCGGCATGCAGGTGAACCCGTTCGTGCCCTTGCGCAGCGTGCGCATCGCGCCATCCGCGCCCATCGCCACGATCGTCGCACCCTTCGCGACGCGCGCCGGCGCCGCGTGCATCGCGCTCGCGATCAGTTGCGCATCGCTGGTCATGGGATGGTCCGCCGCCAGCGCGCCGCCTCCGATGGCGAGCATCACGGCGGCGACGATGGCCCGGTTCCTGCCACCCTGCTGTTTTCGTCCATTGGCTTGCATGACACCCTCCTGAAGTCGACTTGTGATGGTCACTCCGGAGCCCCCGCCGGAAAGTCTGTGCCGTCGCCGTGGCGCGGTCAATCGGCGCGACGGCCGGGCCGGGCGGCGGCTGGCGGGGGCTTGCGCGTGGATCAATTCATGCTTGCGGCGGCCGGGCAATCGGGCTGGCGGCCGGCATGGAACGCGGCGACATCCGCGTCGCTCGCCGGCTTGCCGGCATCGCCGCCGTCGAACGCGACGCGCCAGGCGCCGTCGCCGGCGCGGCGCCACACCGTCGCGAACCGGCCGGTCACGTAGTGCGGCTTCGCGCCCGGCGCCAGGTTCTCGAACAGGTACGCGCCGCTGGAGTACGCCAGCGTGCCGTCGCCCGACGCCACGACCTGCTGCGGGTACCAGTCCACCCGCTGCGTCTTGCCCGCGATGAACGCGGCCCAGTGCTGCCGCACCGCGGCCAGTCCGCGCGTCGGCTGCGGCGTGTTCGCGTCGAAGATCGCGTCCGCCATGACGTGCCCGGCGAATGCCGCCGCGTCATGCCGCTGCACGCTCCGCGCAAACGACAACTCGCGCTGCCAGACCTCGCACGCCGGCTTGTCCGCGGCGGGCGGCGGCGAGGCCGCGAACGCGGCGGGCGCGCAGGCGATCCATAACGGCAACAGCAACAACCCGGTTCGGCGTGGCATCGGCGTTCTCCTCGTTCGTTGCGCGCTGCCGCAGCATCCTGCGAACGCCGCCGGGTCGCCAGTGCCGGATCAACGCCGCCCGAGCATGCTCGACAGCACGCCGTCGCGGCGGATCAGGCCGTGATACAGCGCCGCCGCCATGTGTGCCAGGAACGTCAGGAACAGCAGCATTGCGAACCCGGTGTGCAGGTGGCGCAGTACGGCGAACGCGACCGGGCTGGTCGGGAAGATCGGCGGCAGCCGCAGCGACGTGCCGAGCATCACCGGATAGCCGCCGGCCGACAGCATCGCCCAGCCGATCAGCGGCATCGCCAGCATCAGGAAATACAGCAGCCAGTGCGACGCCAGCGCCGCCAGTTTCTGCAGCGCAGGCAGGTCCGCCGGCAAGGGCGGCGGCGGATGGCGCAGGCGCACCGCCAGCCGCACCACGGCCAGGATCAGGATCGCGATGCCGAGCGGCTTGTGGATCGCGAGCAGCCATGCGTGCCGCTCGGAGACGGACGCCACCATGCCGACGCCGATGAACAGCATCGCCAGGATCATGGCGGCCATCAGCCAGTGCAGCACGCGCGCGGCGAGCGTGAACGTGTTCGAGGCGGCCTTCATCGTTTCGTCTCCGCCGAGGGCGTGGCGCTGCCGGGCAGGTGGGCTTCCTCGCTGGTGCGGCGCAGGTACGAGTCTGCATACGCGGCCGAGCGCGCGGGCAGCAGCGGGTCGTCGGACGCGGCGATGCCGGCCGGCAGCACCAGCGGGTCGTAGTTGATGTCGCGGCAGGGGCCGCTGTCCTGCGGCTCGGCACGTTCCAGCACCAGGGTGCCGGCGTCGATCGTGCGGCGGTCGTCCGGCCACGTCTTCGTCGCGTCGTTCGTCGGGTCGCCGGGGTTCGCGAGCGTCACCTGCAGGTGCCAGCGCAGCGGGCCGTGCGCCAGGCGTTCGTCCAGGTCCGCCGCCAGGTAGTCCGCGTCGCCGCTCTTGACCGCAGCGCCGGCGTCGACTGCTTCCGGCGCCATGCGCCAGCGCACCGGCTGGCGTTTGCCGTTCGCGTCGACGAACACGAACGCGTTAAGGCCCCAGTAGCTCTCGGTCGCGAAGCTGGCGGACGGCTTCGCCGTCTTCGCCCAGGCGCGGAACGCGGCCGTTTCCGGATGCGCGGCGAAGAACGCGGCCACCTTCGCCGGGTCCGGCTTGCCGGTGGCCGGGTCCGGCTGCTGCGCCTGCAGTTGCGCGAAGAACGCCTGCGGCGTGGCGACCGGGAACACCGGCATGCTGTTCATTCCGGTGCGCCATTGCTGCCCGTTCGCCTGGGTGAAGCGCAGCGCCATGCTGCGGATCGGCACGCTGGAATCCGGCGCGTACGGGTTGCTGCCGGGGATCGCGAAGCGGCCGACCACCGGCGTGCGCCCGGGCGCGAACACCTGCGCCATGGAGTACGCCTGGGCCCGGCCATTGCTGTCGAAATAACCCGTCACGCAGACGCCCTTCGCATGGTTGCGGCGGTAGCCGGCGAACGTGCCGGCGTTGTCCTGGAACTGGTTCACCAGCCGCGCCGGGGTGAGCCGCTGCGGCGCCAGCCAGCCGCCGACATAGCCGAAGGAAACCGCGGCGACGCCAACCGCGGCGGCGATCAGCGCCCACGAGCCGATCCGGCGCGCGGGTGAATCCGGTGGAACGGGATCGTGCATGCTCGACTCCTGGCCGCTCTGGCCGCATGTAATGGGGTTCACGGCACCGGGTTTCGTGCCTCGCCAGTGAGGTCTTCGCTCCGTGGCGGCACTTCGTTACATGGCATGTGCCGATTCCCTTCCGCCGACACGTCCGTGCGGTGCTATCGTCGTCGCTCGGGCGGCCTGGGGGCGGCATGCATGAACTCGAAGCAACGCGGCGTGCTGATCGCGGCCATCGTACTGCTGGGTGTCGGCGAAGGCGTGTGGATCGCCCATTCGACGTATGTGCTGATCAGCCACCAGCAGAAATCCTGATGGCGCGACAGCCCACGCCACCTCCGCTGCCGGCCGCCCGCGAGTTCACCCACGACGCTCCCGATCCGCCGGACAGCCACTGGTCGCACGATGCGGTGGCCGCGTACCGCCATTACCGCATGCAACCGCTGCTCACGTTTGCCGAGGCGCACGCCGGCATCGACGCGCGGGTGAGCGCGCCTTGAACGGGTCTCCGGGTCGCCGTGGCAGCTGACCTATACTTCATGGTCTGACTCACCGGAGCCCTTCGTGATGAACGCACCCACCCGCATCGACACCACCCGCACCATTCGCGCACCGCGCGGCACCGAGCTTTCCTGCAAGAGTTGGCTCAGCGAGGCGCCGTTCCGCATGCTGCAGAACAACCTCGATCCGGAGGTGGCGGAGAACCCGGCCGAGCTGGTGGTGTACGGCGGCATCGGGCGGGCGGCGCGCAACTGGGAGTGCTTCGACGCGATCCTGAAAGCGTTGCGCGAACTGGAGGACGACGAGACCCTGCTGGTGCAGTCCGGCAAGCCGGTCGGCGTGTTCCGCACGCATGCCGACGCACCGCGCGTGCTGATCGCCAACTCCAACCTGGTGCCGCACTGGGCCACCTGGGAGCACTTCAACGAGCTCGATAGGAAAGGCCTGATGATGTACGGCCAGATGACTGCCGGCTCGTGGATCTACATCGGCTCGCAGGGCATCATCCAGGGCACCTACGAGACCTTCGTCGAGATGGGCCGCCAGCACTACGCCGGCAACCTCAAGGGCAAGTGGCTGCTCACCGCCGGCCTCGGCGGCATGGGCGCGGCGCAGCCGCTGGCCGCCTCGCTGGCTGGCATGTGCAGCCTCAACATCGAATGCCAGCAGAGCCGCATCGACTTCCGCCTGAAGACCCGCTACGTCGACGAGCAGGCCAGCAGCCTTGACGACGCGCTGGCGCGCATCGAGAAATACACGAAGGCGGGCGAGGCGAAATCCATCGCGCTGCTCGGCAACGCCGCCGACGTGCTGCCGGAACTCGTGCGCCGCGGCGTGCGCCCCGACGCCGTCACCGATCAGACCAGCGCGCACGACCCGATCAACGGCTACCTGCCGCAGGGCTGGACGCTGGAGCAGTGGTTCGAACGCCGCAAGGCCGACCCGGTCGGCACCTCGCGCGCCGCCAAGCTGTCGATGAAAACCCACGTGGAGGCGATGCTCGCGTTCCACGCGCTGGGCATCCCCACCTTCGACTACGGCAACAACATCCGCCAGATGGCGCAGGACGTCGGCTGCGAAAACGCGTTCGCGTTCCCCGGCTTCGTGCCCGCCTACGTGCGCCCGCTGTTCTGCCGCGGCATCGGCCCGTTCCGCTGGGTCGCGCTATCCGGCGACCCGGAAGACATCTACAAGACCGACCAGAAAGTGAAGGAGCTGATCCCCGACGACGCCCACCTGCACAACTGGCTCGACATGGCGAAAGAGCGCATCAGCTTCCAGGGGTTGCCTGCGCGTATCTGCTGGGTGGGGCTGGGCCTGCGCGACAAGCTGGGGCTGGCGTTCAACGAGATGGTGCGCAACGGCGAGCTGAAAGCGCCGGTGGTGATTGGGCGCGATCACCTCGACTCCGGCAGCGTTGCTTCACCCAACCGCGAAACCGAATCCATGAAGGACGGCAGCGACGCCGTGTCCGACTGGCCGCTGCTCAACGCTATGCTCAATGTCGCTGGTGGGGCGACGTGGGTTTCGCTGCATCATGGCGGCGGGGTGGGGATGGGGTACTCGCAGCATTCCGGGATCGTGATCGTCTGTGACGGCACGGCTGAGGCGGACAAGCGGATTGCGCGGGTGTTGTGGAACGATCCGGGGACTGGCGTGATGCGGCATGCGGATGCGGGGTATGAGATTGCGGTGGAGTGTGCGAAGGAGCAGGGGTTGAAGTTGCCGATGGTTTGAGTGCACCGAACCTCTGAAACTAAAAAGGCCCGCAGTAATGTGGGCCTTTTGCTTTTTCAACTCGGATCACACAAACATCAGGTCATTGTGTGACGAACATCATGCTTGTATGGTCGGCGGAGCCAAATACCAAAGGGGGACTTGGGATGGCAGCCATACCGAAGAAAGTCGCGGAGCGTCTTGTCGCTGGCCTTAAACGCTATCAGCCTATCTTGGCCGCCGCGAAAGCTCGCGACGTTGGCGAAGCAGATACCGTCACGATCATCAAGGACATGCTGGCCGACGTATTCGGATACGACAAGTATTCGGATGTCACCTCAGAGCATGCCATCCGCGGCACGTACTGCGACCTCGCGATCAAGATCGATGGGCACCTCCAAACCCTTATCGAGGTCAAGGCCATCGGCCTTGATCTGAAGGAGCAACACGTCAAGCAGGCTATCGATTACGCGGCGAATCAGGGCGTGGATTGGGTACTGCTCAGCAATGGCATAACGTGGCGCGTGTACCACTTGATCTTCGCCAAGCCGATTGATCAAGAGATTGTACTGGAAATCGACTTCTGCGCGCTCAACCCCCGCGTCCAAGGCGACATCGAACTGCTCTATCTCTGGTGCAAAGAGGGTTGGCAGCGATCGGTACTTGGGGAATACCACACGCAGAGGCAGGCGCTATCCCGGTTCTTCATTGGCGCGATGTTGCAGACAGACGTCGTGCTGGATGTGATCCGTCGGGAGCTGCGACGCATATCTCCCAACGTGCGCATTGATTCAGCGCAGATCAAGGATGTGCTGATCAACGAGGTCATCAAGCGCGACGTGCTGGAAGGCGACAAGGCGGATGAGGCGCGCAAGAAGGTTGCTAAGTCTGCAAACAAGATGTTGCGGTCGGTAGCGGTCAAGCCGGCACAAGCGGGTGTAGTTGCTGCTGAAACGCTTTAAATGGATCTGACCATTTTGCTTTTCAAAACAGGGGTCAGAATGGAATGGCACTTACTTAAAGCGTAAATCCTCATTTATCGTCATTCCTGCGAAGGCAGGAATCCAGTGCCTTCAAGGTTGTCGGGTGCGTAAAAGACACTGGATCCCCGCTGTCGCTGGGATGACGGTGCGTAAGTAAATGCCATTCGGGTCAGTGTGCACTTTCCTTGAGGCCGACCCTGGAAAGTCGACTCTGACCTCGGTTTCGCCGACCCCGATTTCCGGTCCCTTTGTTCGTCTTTTTTGAAAAATGCGCAGGTCTCGAGTATCGGGGGAATCATGAATTTCAGCGAGGCGGCAGCAGACGAATCGGCACTCGAAGTCCTTCGGTGCATCGAGGACAAGCTGTTCGAGACGGGCGCGCTGGTATCGGCGACCGGTGACTCAGAAAGCGACGTGAGTTTACGTTTCGAGACGATGTTTGTAGGTGGCGAGGAGCTTCCGGTGCTCGTCATCGCGGTCACATCAGCAGTGCGCGGCGTCGAAAATAGGCTGTCGTGCGACGAACTGCGCAACGACGTGCTCGCCAGGTACGCCAATCTGCTGAGCGATCTGCCCGATGATGTGCGCGAAGTGCTGCTTGACTGTCGTGGGCCGGTAGTGACGGTAAACGGCGTGAGGCATGGCGGGTCGTAGTTGACCTCGGCATCGACCCTGCCGGGGGAAAGGGTGTCAGGGACAATTTCAGGGCGGCAAAAGGCATCGTCAAACTGTTCCTGACACCATTCGACACCATGGTTGACTTATCTTTGCGTGATACATAACAAGGGGAAGGCAATGAGCGAATTTCTTGTATCTGGACCGCATTCTGTCCCAGTTTATAAGGGGAAAGTCGGTCGAATAGTTCGAGTAGAAGAAGGTAACGAATTTTTCGCAAGCCACCCGAGTCTGAAGGGTAAAAATGGATGCTACATTTTTGCCATGCGCTCAGGTGGTGGGATCACGCCGATGTATGTGGGCAAGGCTACGAAGACTTTTGGGCAAGAATGCTTTACTTCGCACAAGCTTGGAAAGTGCAATGAAATCCTTGCAGATTACTCTAGGGGGTCTCTAGTTATTTTTTTATTCGAGTCACCAACTGGGAAAAAAGCACCCATTTATCAGATAGATCTTCTCGAGAATTTCTTGATACAGTCGGCTCTCTCTGTAAATGGTCAACTTCTCAATATAAAGAAAACCAAACAAGAGAAGTGGAGTATTCGTGGCCTAATTCGATCATCTGGCGGCAAGCCCACAAAGGCCGCCAAGTCCGCTAAAAGCATGCTTGGTCTATAACTGTTTTAAAATGGTAAATAAGGTGTCGGGGACAATTTTAGGCGACATTGCGTGTTCAAATTATCCCTGACACCATTCTTTCTGAGCATCCGAATGGAAACGACTTTTTGTGCCAGTTAAGTGCCGCGAGATGTACGTCGAAGCGCACAAAAACTACAAAACCTCGATTGAGCAACTTGTGAGGCTTACTGCGAAATGTGGCGTAAGGTTTTCTTATAAGGGCACCTAAGAATCCTCAGCCCACGCCTAAAGATGCCGAAGCGCGGCAGTGATGCGGTATCCGACTGGCCGCTGCTCAACATGGCTGATGGGGCGAGTTGGGTGCTGGGAAAAGGTGTCAGGGACAATTTCTGGTGCGGGAAAAGGTGTCAGGGACAATTTCTGGCGGAAACAGTAGCCGCCAAATTGATCCTGACCGCGAAACTAAACGGAAAACAGGGGGCAGAGTGCACTTTCTTGAAGCGGTCATTGTAGAAAGTCGACTCTGACCCCTGTTTTTCCCTGTTTTTCGAATTTAACTTCCTCCGTCCCGGTTTCGCGCGAGGATGCTGATGCGGGCCATGAGGCGAGGACGGGGCGTGCAAAAGCGCAGGGGTTGAAGCAGTGTTAATTTGAATCGTGAAGGGTATGGGCTGATGAGCCTGGACCCTTTTCTGTTGCCCAACTTGTAGGGGGCTATTTTTCATGAACAAAGATCAGTTGACGCGCTGGAATGACACTATTGGTTATCTGAACACGAAGTTCCCATTGGCAGTACCGAAAATCGGGGATCACATCAACACCATTGTTGGGGTTGCGCTGCGGGCCACTATCTCGCAGCAGTTGGCCTTGGGGAGTACCAATGGGGTTCACCCGAACACCAATGCCAATAAAAATGCTCGGCACGCGCTACGTGCATTGCTATTGTGCCAACGCGTCTACTTTTCTGATCTCTGGGCCAAGCAAAACTTCGTTGGTCAGCAGGTCGCGGTCGCACTTTCATCTCTTGATGCGAACTGGAAGGCGCTGAGCCTGAATACCTGGGGGATGAGAAGTGAACAGAGTATTTGCGATGCGATTGCCATGTTTGCGATTTTGCCGAACGCTACCGCTCAGGATGTTTCCGACACGGCGAAGCTCGGTGCGCCGACAGGTTTGCCGCCGGCGATCGCCGGAAATCTGAATGCGGCGAGAAGCACTTTTGCAGTGACCGGGGCTGCCGAGACGTGCTATCGCGGCGTGCTTGGGTGGCTGCTCAAATCGGGAGTGGTGTCTTTTCGGTGGTTTATGCAGAATGCGGCGCCTACCGGGAAGGCGTCGCTTGACGATCTTTTCGGGGATGGCATTGAAGTATGGCCCGCCAGCACGCCCTTCACTGACGCCAGCGTCTTGCCCGATGTCGAAGCCGGATATGTCGTTCATATGTGGAACGAGAATACCGGGACTGCGGGTTGGAATGGACACTGGGTAATAAGCAACGGCGACGGCACTTTTTGCGGCGTGAATAACGGCGAGGTGAAGGCGGGGCCGGGTAAGGTGGAGGTGCTCAAGAAATTCTCCAACAACGGGGTGCTAAGGGCGCAGTTTGAAGGATACGGCGGCAATGAGATGGTTGAGGTTGTCGGCCCCAAAGGCTTTTTGGTTCTTCAGGAGAAGCAGCCTGTCACCGCTTCCCGTGGAAGAATGGTTAAATTCAATCCGCTGAATTTGCCCAATCGCATGTAATGACGAATTAAAGGCGAATTAAAGGGGGCGTGGCTAATTAAATTCGGTCGTCGTCTGGCAAAGCGAGCTCCTTATTTGGTTTAATTAGCCACGTCCCCTTTCCTTAGCTAATCCATTGGGTGTTGCACGGCATGAAAACTATCGGGCTGATCGGTGGCATGAGCTGGGAATCCACCATGCACTACTATCAGCGCATCAACGAGCTGGTTGCCGCACGCCTGGGCGGCCTGCACTCGGCCAGGTTGTTGCTGTGGAGTGTCGAGTTTGCCGAGATCGCGCGCTTGCAACACGCCGATGACTGGGATGCGGCCGGCCGCATCCTCGCAGGTGCCGCGCGCCGGCTGGAACACGCCGGGGCCGAAGGCCTGTTGATCTGCGCCAACACGATGCATCGGGTGGCGCCTGCGGTCGAGGCGGCCGTCAGCGTTCCGGTGCTGCACCTTGCCGACATTACCGCCCACGCCTTGCTGGCCGACGGCCACCGCAGCGCCGCGTTGCTCGGCACCCGCTTCACCATGGCCCAGCCGTTCTACCGCGAGCGGCTGGAACGCCACGGCCTGTCCATCAGCGTGCCGACATCGGAAGAACAAGACGCGCTGCACCAAATCATCTTCGATGAGCTGGTGAAGGGGCGCATTGAACCGGCATCGCGCGAACGTTTCATCACGATCATGCGCCGGATGCACACCGCGGGCGCGCAGGCGGTGATCCTCGGCTGCACCGAGTTCGGCATGCTGCTGCGCGCAGAGGACGCGCCAGACATCCCTCGCGTCGACACAACCGAACTCCACTGCCAGGCCGCCGTGGGTTGGATGCTCGCGTAACGCTCCGGTTATTAGAACGTGACCTGATCCACTTTCAGTCCGAAAAGGTGTCAGGGACAATTTCGGGGCGGCAACAGGCGTCGTCAAATTGTCCCCGTTCAAGGGTGTCCGTCTAAGCCGGGCCATCTCACTCTGACCCCGGTTTTATTTCGGCAGCCCCTTTAGCCACGCCAGCACCACGTGTGACAGCTCGATGCGCTTGTCCGAATAGGCGTGGTCGGTGGCGAAATACCGGGTGGTCACGTGCGTGTCGCCGGCGTTGCGCAAGGCAGCGGCGAAGGCGTTGTTCTCCCGGGTGAGGCCGTCGTCGGCCGTGAGGATCAGCGCGTTGCGGTTTTTCAGCGCATCCACCTTGTCCAGGAACAGCCAGCTCATGGCATGGTCCGCCAGCTCCTTGGCCAGCCCGTCTGGTGTGCATCCCGCCAGCGGCGCCATGCCTTCTTCGGCCAGTCCGTGGGCCATGGCGGCGATCGCGTCGGAGCGCTTTTCCATCGCCAGCATGGCTTGCATGCGCCCGGACATGTCGGCGGCCGAAATGGTGGCGAAGGCTTTGATCGCGGGATCCGCCGCAGCGGCCTCGACGGTCATGAAGCCGCCCATGCTGTGGCCGATCAGCACGATGCGGTTTGGATCCAGTCGCAACGACCTGGCTACCTCCGGCTGGCGCAGGTAGGCGATCGCGGCTCCGGTATCCTCGATGCTGTGCGCGAACGAGAAGTCGCCCGGCGTGCCCCACGAACCGCGGTAATTGAAGTACAGGACATCCCAACCGGCGCGTCGCATGTCCTGCGCCAGATCGAGGTTGCGCTCGTTGCCGGGAAACCCGTGCAGCAGGATCACCACCGGATGGGGACCCGCCCCCGCGGCGATGTACACCAATGCGTTCATCAGCTCCCCATGGCTGGGGATCTGCATGGTCTGCATGGATGCGCGATCAGGCGCGTGGGCCGCTGCCACTGCCGGATCCGGAGGCGTACCCGGAATCGGCGGCATCCCGGCGCGGACAGATCCAACGGCGAGCGCAAGACAGGCGGTGAGGAACACAACCCTTGCGTGCTTCATGGCATTCCCCTAAGCGGAATTAGACAAGTCTGGTACGGAAGGAGCGCCGAACGCCAACCTTGCCAGATTACTCCGCCGAACGGGAACAAAGGGGACGGAGGTAATTAAATAGGGATAATTGCCTCCGTCCCTTTTTTGGCATTCATCGCTACGGGCAGGGCTTCGAAGACAGCCTCACTCGTAAAGGCACGCGTATCGAAGTACTGCTACTGCTCAGCGCGATGGACGCGTTTGCCAGTTGGCTCGTGGGCAGGGCTTGCGAGAGCTGCGGTATCGATGCCTGGCTTGCGCCGTTTCGATCGAAACGACGCCTCTACTCCGTCATGCGATTGGGGCGCGAGGCGTTGGTGCGACGATGGTCAAGTACGCGCCTGAGCGAACTCATCGATCAGCTACGACACCCAAGTCAACAACTGCTGGATCAACGGCATGTGCCGGCATGAAAACGTGGGGAAACCTCAAGACCCGACCCCGTTTCTGCCAGCAATGGCTGATCGCACCTGGCTGCGCTTCGACTCCGCCCGCTGCGCGGGCTACGCCTGTCCTGAGCTTGTCGAAGGGCTCAGCGCGAACGGTTGGACGGGGCCGCCTCAAGCAAGTGCCATTCGAGCCTGCCTCCTTTATTTTTCACCCGCGTGCTGCACTCGAAACTCGAGGCCAAGAGGTGTCGTCATGCCCGCATAGGGGTAAACCCTTATTTCAATGCATGTGGCGATTTTTCTTTCGATGCTTTCAATGCCACGTCCTTGGATTCTCGTATCCTGCGCCAGGACCGGCTGGGAACGCGCTGTAACACCATCATCCCGTACCGAGTCTCTTCAAGGTATTTGTATTTCTCGGGATGAAAATGAAGAACACAGTCGCATGCAGCATCGTCATGGCGATGGCCATCTCGCTTCTCGGAACCGCCTGCACCCCCGCCGGATCCGAGGATGGCAACCACGCGGGCAGACATGACATCCCGGCTTCAGGAAGCACGGCTCCAGGCAATGCTGATCGCTTGCGCGAGAATGTCGAAAAGTTCGGTAGCGTGATGCGCGCACACGGGATACCAGGCGCCCAGTTGGTTCATTCTGGAAACGGTAGCGCCGGAGAAATCGAGTACGGCGTGATGCGCACGGATTCAGGCGCGCAGGTATCGGATCTCACGGTTTTCGAGGCTGCATCGCTTTCAAAGGTCGTCGGGGCCTACATCACGCTGCGGCTCGTCGACCAGGGCAAGATCGATCTTGACACCCCCCTCTGGAACTACTGGCAGTCACCGCGGATCGCGCATGACGAACTGGCCAAAAAGATCACTGCCCGGATGGTGCTCAATCACACGTCAGGCCTGCCCAACTGGCAGATTTCTCCCACGAACCCCGCGCTGGACAGCACGCCCATCGCAAGCGCGTTTCCCCCTGGCACGCGATTCTCCTATTCCGGCGAGGGCTTCTACCTCCTGCAGAAGACCATCGAACATCTGACTGGCGTTGCCTGGAACGAGCTTGCGACGCGAGAGGTATTCACGCCCTTCGACATGCCGCACAGCAGCTTCGTCAGCACGCCCGCGCGCGACGCATTCACCGCCCGCGGACACGGGAAGGACGGCACGCCTCGACAGCAACGGATCTTCGCGACGGCGAACACGGCTTTCACCCTGGTGACCAGTGCGCGCGATTATCACAACTTCATCCACAGGGGTCTGTACCTGGGTGAAGGTCTCCAGCCGTCGACACGCAACATGATGTTCACCGCATCGAGCAATGCCGACGATCAGTCCGCTCCCAGCACAGCGGACCCGTACATCAGCTGGGGACTTGGCGTCGGCATCCAGGTCGTGAACGGCAGGAAGCTCATCTGGCACTGGGGTGACAACCCGGGATTCAAGGCATTGTTCATGTTCTCACCGGATACCGGCGAAAGCATGCTGCTGTTCACGAACAGCGAGAATGGACTTTCGACCTATCAGGAAGTGCTGGAGCTGTTCATGGGGCAGGGCCCATACCCGGTCATCGACTGGGTGCGTACGCAAGACTGATCCAGAATAAGGGAATAAGGGGACGGAGGTAATTAAGCCCGAAAACTGCCTCCGCCCCCTTTTTGATTGCGCGGTCTGTAAATTGTCGCTGATGCCATTTTTCTGACTCGAGCCCAACAGGCGTTTGGCTTCCTCAGTCCCCTTTGCTGTGTTCAATTTGTACCTGGCGCCAGACACCATTATTTATGGATGAATGATGCCGTTGATATATTCATTTGCTGTCGGGTTGACGCGTCCGTGTTCGCCCAGTCGCGAAATAAAATAGGGCCCGACAGCTTGGGTGTAGCCACGCACGGTTACATTTATAAATCCGGCTTCTCCCAGCTCCCTGGATAACCTCTGCGCAAAACATTGTCTTATCGCTGTCCCGCTCCCACTATGGCAGGCGTGAATTCGTATGTGAGCTCTCGATCCTGCTGGCAGTTGATGTTGAATGAAGATAAACACCAGATCTTCAACACTGCATCTCCCGGGTTCTGCCGTTCCAGTCGTGATCTCGTCCGAACCGGCAGTGCCGTGCCCCAGCACGTAGATTTTGTCGGTGGCTTCCATGCATCCCGAAAACGTATCTGACGTGTCGCCCATTTCCCCCAGGTAATAGTACGTGGCCCTCCCTAGCGTAGGGGAAATGCCACGTAATGAAACCCAGGATGGCAGGCTCATTCGAGCTCGCGCACCGAAGCCGACATAGTGCGTGGCTTGAGTGAATGGATGAAGATATATATTTGCCATATTGGGCTACCTTCAGATCAGGAAAAGGTGTCAGGGACGGCAAATATGGGGATGGGGGCAATTAAGTTGTGATAATTGCCTCCGTCCCCTTTTATCGTCGATAAATCCGACCGCGCTGGCGGCGCTTCGTCGCCTTACCCCTGCGAAGGAACCAGCCTGTCGTACGGTGGAAGGTTGCTGCTGGTCAGCTCTTCGGCTTCATAGGCAACGCGCAGGGTGTCGGCGGCTCGCATGTAGCCCATCAGGAGATCCTCCTGGTCACTGACATCATCGTCCTCGCCCGCCTGGTCGATCTGCGCCTCCAGGGAATGGATCTGCGCCTGCACCGCCTGCACCGCCATCAGCAGGGTTTGACCGTCAATATCAGCCATGGCTTTCACTCATCGGTGGAATACGGAATCAGGCGCGCTCTACCGAGCGGGCGATGGCGTTGCGCGCCAGATTGTCCAGCGCGCCCTTGAACGCGTCGATAGGCATGGATTTGGCCGCGCATTCAATCTGGTAATGATTGGCCTTGAAGCGCTGGTTGTAGCCGGTCTCGCGGACGACCAGCGATGCCGGGACGACCGTGCCCTCGGGAATTTCGAAGGACAGCCAGCTCTTGCCCTTGAATACACCTTTCACGTCAAACAGCGACGTGCCGCCGGCAGATTTCACCCACTCTTGCCCGAGCCTGTCGCGATACAGCACCACGTCCGCCTGCCGCATCGATCCATTAGGCAGTGTCCGTGCATAGAAATCGGGATAGAGCACGCCCGGAGCAGGATCGTCCCCGATCACCGTGCCGTCGGGAAACTCTTCCTTGCGTACAGATCGCCAGAGCGCTTTGTCCGTGGTAGCCATGACATCCCTCCTTTCGCGTTACGTCGTTCCGTTGAGTGGCAAGTATGCAAGAAAACCTGGCGATCGATGGCATCGCAGGCGACACAGCTTCGATCGTTGACCAGGATGGGCGGGAAACCAGGACGGAGGGAGTCAAGTCCTGTCCGCGACGGGCCGACCTGTTGATGGAAAGCGGATCAATGGCTGCTTGTAAATCACGGGGAACAGAGATGCCCGTCAAACCCGGTCCACCGCACCCTGACCGGTTTGCAGGGGAGGCGCGCTCGCCCCACGAGCGCCGGATTTGTGGCCGTAGTGCTCTACAGACAAATGGCGCAATCAGCACATCACTCCCCGGCGGGCCAGCTACGATGAAGTCACTGACACTTTTCGTTTAGGGCCGGTCGTGATCGGTCGATCCGGCTCACGCTGGCCTCGGATCCAAGTCCGTACGGACAGTGTTTTTTGTCCGCGGACAGTGCCGGCGCGCTCGCAGGGCGCGGCAGCAAGCGTTGGAACGCTATGTGCTTGGAGATCTGGACATCGATACCTTGGAAGCATGCGTATGTTCGTCACACCGCCACTGCCGCCGCCAACCATTCCGGCCCCGGTCATCATGGAGGATGTCCGCTACTACGTGATCGAGGGTCGAAGCGAATCCGAGCTGGTTGCGCAGATGAACGCGAAGGGTTACCTGGATGAGCATGGCCGTTACTGGGGCTACACCTCACCGCAGCTGAAATGGGGTTTCGACACAGAGTCCGTCGAAGGTCGCTGCTATCTGGTCGATCCGAAGGTGGTGGTGATCATTACGACCACCTTGCCGACGTGGACGCCGCCACCCGGTACGTCTGCAGCCTTGATGGCCAAGTGGCGTGCGTTCGATCGGGCGATACGCCACCACGAAGGAGAGCATGCGCAGATAGCCCGCGACGAGGCACGAGAGCTGGTTGCATTGATGCGGAAGCATCGCCACGACGTTTCCTGCAGTGGCCTCGATGCCTCCCTACAGGCGGAAGGGAGGGTGATCATGCGCAAGGCCGATGCAGCGAATGCCGAACTGGACAAACGCACGGGACACGGCGCAACCGAAGGTGTGGCGATAAGCTGGTGAGGAATCCGCGGCCACATACGGCCACGTCGAAAAGGTGTCTGGGGCAATTTTGGGCGGCAACAGGAGTCGAAAACCGGGACGGAGGAAGTCAAGCCGAGTTAACTACCTCCGTCCCGTGATACCCCTTTTCTGCGGGTGGTCGGGTTCATTCAAGCGGGCTTGACCTTGCCCATAGTGTTCTTTAGCCAAAAGGAGGTGCTAGCGATGCTGATTATCGATGTCGTAGCCAAGAATATTGACGGCAACCTGACATGTTCCGAAGTGGCCGAGCTTCTCGCGGATCAACAAAATTCAGGGGGTGTAAGCCATCTGCATATGCACGCGCGCGATGGGTTTGCGACCTATGCGACGCCGATGTTCCGCTTGAACTCGAGGGGCGAGCGCGTGCAGTACGAAGAGGCGCATATGACTTCTCCCGAACGTGTGGAGCGTGCCGGCGTGGTCCCCGTCATGACACCCGGCGCCAAGCCGCCGAAGAGCAACTTCGCTTTGTCCCGGAACATGATGGCGAAGGCCGAGCCCGGCCCGAGCGCGCGCAGCAAGTATGACTACCGCTCGAATCAGCCCGAGATCGCAGAGTCGGCTGAAAGAGGCATCCTGGTGCCCATGGTTTTGAAAGTGATTCCAAAAGCCAAGCCTGCGCCTGTCGATATCAGCGACGAGTTGGCCCCTATTCCGGTGATTGGCTTGGATGGTACGGATCCAGGGCGACGAAACACCGTAGTAAATCGTCTTGGTGTAGACCGCTATGCCACGAAAAAGGAAGGCTCTTTTGTGGGCGCTATGGGGACTGAGGTGCCCAAAGTCCAATATGTCTACCAGCAGCAGCATGCCAAGGTTCCGCGCCTGCCGGGCAGCGAAAAGCACACCATGTTTGAGGACTCCGAGTCGATGGTGATGTATCTCACGGCGGCCCTGAGATCGACGGCGGCACTGCACATGCTGGTGAATCTGCTCGACAAGAAGCCAGGGGACGCGACGACAGTGGGGGTTTTTTCGAAAACCGCGGTTTGGCAAGTCGCCCAGCACGTCCGCAATAAAGGAGCGAAGGCCAAATCGCCGCCGCCGGAGCCGAAGGTGATCGAGCGGGTGACGAACGTCGACCCGTCGATCGCGCGAACCGCGGCCAATCCAAACCCTGTTCTTGACACGTTCACCTATGCGAGCAAGCCGATAGATCACGTGGTGCTGGTGATGGGGCGTCGTGCGGACGGTGCACTCAATATCGTGACCTTGTTCCCGAGTCCGGATACCACACTGGCAACTATCGGCGTCAGCAATGCTCCGAATCTGGATATCGAAGAGCCAGTTTTCATGGGGGCAAAAACCGCTACACCGATGGACAAGAACCACAAGCCACTACGCTGGTGATCGGTGCGGGACAGGGCGGAGTCGGCTCCAGCACCAACAAAGGGGACGGAGGAAGTTAAACGCCGGAATTCCTCCACGCTTATCGGAAAGCCGGGTCGCTGGCGGACACATATTGGTAAGGAGGGATCTGTGACGGACGATTTCAGGGATTCGGCTTCATCTTCTACCGACGCGGCACATCCGGGGTTGTCTGCGACGCGCGAGCGGTTCGTCGTCATCTGGGTTACAGCCGCTTTCGCGGGCCTTGGTGTGTGGCGCTATCTCGTAGGTGATAGTTCGGCGTTCCTCTTTCTGGGATTGGCGTCACTTCTCTTTGCTCTCTTTGTCTACAGCCTCTTTCGGCAGCGGCGCGCTGCCCCTGAGGGTCCGCCCGATCCCTCCACGCAATGGCGGCTGGCCGCCGGAATCGCCGACGGGGGTGAAAGCATGTTTCGCTATTCGAGCGGATCGATCTGGGCAGTGCGGATAGTCGCACTGATCTCGCTCCTGCTTGGTCCAGCGATCTACCTCGCGTCTAGTCCTCGTCCTTTGGGAGGCGAACTGTATGGGATTGGTGTTTTCTGGACGTTGCTCAGCGGCGCATCTTTCCTCGCGGTCAGAGCTTGTGAGCGATTCGGTGTAGAGGTCACTCACATCGAAATTGTTCACCACCGCCTCCGCTCCTCGTTGACGCATTCATTTCAGGCGTTGGGAAGTATCGCCTTGCTGGAAGGCAGTGGGAGAGGGCCGAGCTACGTACTGGCCCTTTACGACCCGCAGGGTCGGCGGGTGGACCAGTTCCCCTCCACGCTTGATGGATTCGAAAACCTCGTCGCCCTGGTGAAAGTGCGTGCATTCGAGTTCGGCCTCAAGTACCGCTATCGAGACATGTGGGGTTCCTGGACAACATGAAATAAGTGAGTCACAGCCCGCTATGCCCAAGCCCGGTGCATTGCCGACTCCTCGCAAATCAATGCCACGCCAAATTAGAGGCAGCCGGGTCGTTTTGAACTCGGAACTCGGCCCGTCGAGGCTGTCATGAGGGATCTCGTTGTCGTAGTCGGCAACCCATCGCTCGGCCTGCTCGCGCACTTCGGCGGAAGGCGGGGCAGAGGAAGCCGTGGCTTGACCACGGATCGTTGGCGGCATCGGCATGCATGCGCCCGGACCGGATTGAGTTCGATGCAGCGGCAACAGCACTGCAGATAAGTGACCGACCACAAAGCTCTGGAGTCAGAGCGCATCTGCTCTCGAACGCGTCGCCGGGACGTTGACCCTGACCCTGGCTTTCGGCGTGTCGCCGAGGGCATAACGCACCAGGTGCTGCCGGCCGCTGACGCCGATCCGTTCGAAGATGTTGTGCAGATGGGTTTTGACCGTGGTCGGGCTGATGCCCAGGTGGCGGCCGATTTCCTTGTTGCTCAGGCCTTGCGTCACCCAGCCCACGATGTCGCGCTGGCGCTCGGTGAGCTGCTCCATGTTGGCCGGGGCAGGCCGTTCCATCCCGATCTGCTGCTTCAGGTTGACCAGTGCTTCCGCCATCAGCCCGCGTGGGATCCACGGCTCGCCGGCGTGGACGGCGAGGATCGCGCGCTGCCACGTCGCCGGCTGCGAATCACGCGGCAGGCAACCGTGCACGCCCTGTTTCACGGCCGCAAGGACCTCCGGTCCGGCCAGGGTGTCGGCAAACAGCAGAACTCTCGGCCGCGTGGGGCCGGCCAGCAGGCGGTCGAGCAGATCGGGACAGGCCTGCGCCCAGCGCGCATCGAGCACCACCAGTGAAGGCCGGTGGATGGCGACCAACTGGTGCAGACGCTCCAATTCGCCGGTGCCAAGAACTTTGAACTCCTCGTGCTGCCTGAGCGTGTTGCCCAATGCACGACGGAAGATCGTTTCCTGACTGCCCAGCACGATACTGACCATATACCCCCCGGTACAGCCCGCATTTTTCGCGCAAGCCCATGTTTTTCTTGTCCACGTGATGTGGCCGGCTGCCGCAGGGATTGATGCCGCGCCTTGCCGTCCCATCACGGCTGGAGCGTACTCCGTTCGGAGTATTCAGTCGCATGGGCCGCCAAGGTCATGCTGCGTCTCCCGCTCAGACACTCAGGAATTCCCGACATGGACATCAAGCGATGGTTTGGCCTATCCCTTTCAGCGCTGCTGCTGACCCTGGTCGGAGCGACAGCGGCATGGGCTGCCACGACCGTGACGTACAGCGGTCAAGGCTTCAACTTCGACGGAACCACTTACAACCTCAACGATCAACGCTGCGGCCTGACCGGGCAGGACGACGCCAATGATGGCGGCACCGGCCTGTTCGCCAACTGGCACGGGGCGGGCCAGCCGTACCAGACCGGGGACGCCTATATCGTCTGGGTACTGACCGCCAACGGAGCGACATCGGCAACGCTCAACCTGCCGGACAAAACCGTCCAGATGATCAAGGTCGGCGGCACGTTCAAGTTCGCCAGCGCTTATTACCCGTACCTGACTCTCGTCAACACGCCGGTGACGGCCAGTTACACGGGCACCGCCAGGGGCAGCGTGCAGTTGGTGGTCAGCCACGGCTGCCAACCGTTCGAAACCGATGGCGCGTGGTGCTCGCCGGGTTACTGGCGCAATGCCTCGCAGGCGGCGTGGGATCTGATCGGCGTGGACAAGTATGCGGCGTTCAACGATACGGTCGTCCCGGACTTCTACATCACGCCTTCGCCGGCTGATCCGACGCTCTCCCAGGTGCTTACCACGCCGGGTGCCAATACCTTTGGCGCGGCAGCGGCCCCGTACGGCTTGAACGCCTTCAATGCCACCGGTGCCTACCTGACCAACAGGATCCCGCTGTTCCATTTCGATCCCAACCTGGTCGGCAATGAAAATGCCTGCCCGATCGACAATCACGGCAACTACAAAATTCCGGATTGATCGGCAAACTCCCGGGGCCGGATTCATGGGAGTGCTGTTTGCTGCGGCGTGCCGCTCCGACGATCCAGCACTACATGCAACAGGGCGACCAACGGCCCGGTGCACAAGGCGAACCGCCTCACGCACCGGGCCTTCTTGTGTCCGCAGCGCCGCCGAAACCCTGCGTGCCGGCCGCAAAACCGGGAACGTGGCCAATGGATTTCGTCGGCCACCTTGGTGGGCTGTGCGGTAGACGTGCGCTTGACTGGCTACGTCCCCCGTGTTTATTCCCGGCCCGGCTGATCGCCCGAGGGGATCGCTGCCGGGTCCATCCAGAACGCTTCCCAGACGTGCCCGTCGGGGTCGGCCAGGCTGCGGCTGTACATGAAGCCAAGATCCTGCACGGGGTTGATGTCGACTGTGCCGCCGTTGGCCGCCGCCGTGTCGCTCATGGCGTCGACGGCTTCGCGCTCGATCAGCGAAATCGCCAGCATCACCTCGCTTGAGCCTGCAGGAGGGATCGGGCGATCAGTGAAGGTGCGCCACTTGGCGTGCGTGAGCAGCATGACGTGGATGGCCTCGCTCCACACCATGCACGCCGCCGTTTCGTCGCTGAATTGAGCGTTGTTCTCGAAGCCGATGGATTTGTAGAAATGGATGGACGCGTCGAGATGGCCAACAGGGAGGTTCACAAAGATCATTCGAGGCACGACGGATATCCTCCAGCTTGGTTGAAAGGGGCAGGTGCTGCCTCCCGTTCGATGAACGGGATTCGGCGGTTTCGGCATGGACGAATAACTATTCTGAAATCCGCTGGCAAGGCTTCGGCTGGAAACCTCCGGGGCGGACCTTCATCAGCCGGTCGGATGCTGGCCAGTGAACACCGCCAATTGCGCGGCGAAAGCACGCTTGAACGCGGGCCGCGCTTCGCCGCGGGCGGCGTAGGCGGCGAGGCTCGGGTATTCGTCCAGCATGCCCGATGGCTTCAGCCGGAGCAGCGCGTGCACCATCATGAGGTCCCCCGCGCTGAACGCACCATCGAGCCAGTCGGCATCGCCAAGGCGGTCGGAAAGTTCGCCCAGCCGCTTGCGGATGCGATCCTTCACGAGGGGCAGGCGCTGTTCGGACCAGGGCTTGTCGCCCTCAAGGAACTTGGCGGTCTGGAGATCGAGGATCGGCGCCTCCACCGTGCTGACCGCGGCGAACATCCATGCGATCGCCCGCGCGCGGGCATTGGCGTCTTTCGGCAGTAGGCCCGCATGGTGCTCTGCGATATGCAACACGATGGCCCCCGACTCGAACAGGGCGAGATCGCCTTCTTCGTAGGTGGGAATCTGCCCGAAAGGATGAATCGCCCGATGCGCGGGTTCCTTCATCGCACTGAACGACACAAGGCGAACCTCGTAAGGCTGGCCTGCTTCCTCAAGCGCCCAGCGAACGCGCATGTCGCGCGCGAGTCCCTGGCCGCGATCGGGCGAACTTTCAAAGGCAGTGATGGTGGGGGTCATGGAAAGGCTCCAGCTGATAGGGAAACAGGGGGCAGAGTACGTTTTGCGAACAGGCGACTCTGCCTCTTGCCTGGGCACAGGGGCTGACGGCTGCAAGCGTCAGCCACGCCGCGCGGCCTCGATCGCGGCGATGTCGATTTTCGTCATCGTCATCATGGCGTCGAACGCGCGCTTGGCGATGGCGGGGTCCGGGTCGGTGACCGCCGCCGTCAGCACGCGCGGGGAGATCTGCCACGACAGTCCCCACTTGTCCTGGCACCAGCCGCAGACGTTGGCCTGGCCACCGTTGCCGATGATCGCGTTCCACAGGCGGTCGGTTTCGGCCTGGTCGTCGGTGGCCACCTGGAACGAGAACGCATTGGTGTGCGGCACCCCGGGGCCGCCGTTCAGGCCCAGGCACGGGATGCCCATCACGGTGAACTCGACCGTCAGCACATCGCCTTGCTTGCCGGCGGGATAGTCACCCGGCGCATGATGGACGGCGCCTACGGCGCTATCCTGGAACGTCTTGGCGTAGAACGTCGCGGCATCCAGGGCGGCGCCGTCATACCAAAGGCAAATCGTGTTCTTGCTGACCATCGTGGTTCTCCTGGTTCAGGGCGGCGAGGGTGCCCTTCATTCCTTCGACGAACGAGGGGCGCGCAGATCGACATGCATAAACGGGGGCCAGGCGGAACGCGCGCCCCCACCGTCTCTGGACGTGACCCCTTTGCTCCACGTGGTCACGCCGCGCGTGCTGCGACATTCCCGCGACGCCACCGTAACAGCGCCCAGCCCACGACCGCCATCCACGGATAGGCGGCCAGCGCAAAGCCGCGCTGCCACATGCCGATGTTCGCGCGGGTCACGAGGTTGCCGGTACCGAACATCACGGCGAGCAGCGCAAAGCCGGCGACGGTATTCACTATCAGGAACGTGATGATCCAGCGTAGATCGCGCGGCGCGCGGCGCATCGCGACTGCCGCCAGCGGCGAGCCCAGCAGCACCAGCAGGCCGAGGTTGTAGGCCGTGTGGCGATGATCGGGCAGCGGAAACCAGCCGCCGAACAGGAACGCGACGCCATTCGCCGCCACCACGAGCGCCAGCAGCACCGCCAGAACATGGTCGGTGCCGACCGAGCGCAGGCCGCGATGCACCCCGAGCGCTGCCGCCAGCCCCGCGAAACCACCCATCAACGTACCTGCATTGAACACCATGGGTAACGCGCCGAGTGACTCCCCAGTTCGCTGGTGAACTGGCCCATGTGGTTGTAACCGGGATACAACATCGCGGCGAGTACCAACGTGCCGAAGTACAGCGCGGGGACCGCATACATCGCATGGAGCAGGCGGTCGGTCGACGAGGGCACGGGCATGTTGGCGTTTCCTGTGGGAGGATGATCGCGATCTGACAGGGATTGCCGCACATGACGTGGCGCCCTGTGCGGCGAGTCATCGTGAGTGGATCAGGAGTTCGCGGGGACACGCTGCGTACGCGCCGCCAGATCGCGCGGACCGCACTGGCACGGCGCACCCTGCTGGCAGCCGCACTGGCAGGACGAGGCGACAGCGACCGGTGTCTGACAACCGCAGGTGCAGCTGGCGCCGACACAATGCGTGCACGAGCAGTTTTTCATTTGGGTGTTCATCGTAGTGCTCCAGGTGGAGTGACAGACCGGAATTGGCCTGAGCGCATTCTGGATACCTTCGTTCCCGCGAACTTGAACAAAGGGGCTGATCGGATTCGATGGAAACGCACGCTGACGAGCCTGATTCGCGCAAACGCCCGGTCGCGGGCGTCGGGCGCATCATCGGCTGGCCGGGCGGCAGCCTGTGGTTCGGCCGCCACCTGGCGCCGATACAGGAGCATGCCCACCACGCGATCCAGATCTCGCTGGCGATGGAGGGCAGCTTCAGGATCCAGGCCGACGGCTGGCCCGCGGCGCGCGAAACGCGGGGCATGGTCGTCATGCCGGACCGCCGCCACCGCTTCGATGGTTGCGGCGCATCGGTGGCAATGTTGTTCGTGGAGCCGAACTCCGCGCGCGGTGCCGCGCTCAGGAAGCGCTTTGCGGGATTCGACGTCGCGTTACTGCCGGATGCAGAAGCTCGCGAAGCCGTGCGCTACCTGCACGCCCGGTACATCGCGGCTGCGCCGGATGAGTTGATGGCGCAGTTCGCGCAGGGCGCGGTCTGTCGCATCGCGGGCAATCCGGCGATGGCGCCGAGCGAGGACCCGCGCGTCACGGCAGCACTCGCCTGGATGCATGCACGATTGGCGACGCCGATCCGGCTCGAAGAAGTCGCGGTCGCGGTCCATTTGTCGCCAGGCCGCTTCCGCCATCTCTTCGTCGCCCAGACTGGCACGTCGTTGCGTGCATGGCTGCTGTGGGCACGCATGGCGCGAGCGGTGGAGTACGCGTTCCAGGGACGCTCGTGGACCGAGGCAGCGCACGAGGCCGGGTTCGCCGATGCGGCACACCTGACACGCACGTGCAGGCGCATGTTCGGGGTGGCGCCGACGATGCTGGTACCGAGCAAGCTGACTGGGTCAGCGCCTGCTGAAGCCGATTGATTTGATGTTCCTGCTCTGCGGGAAGCGGCTCTGACCCGCTTGCGTTTGTGCGTTTGGATTGACATGAAGAGAGAGGCTCGCTACTTCATCCGCGTATCGGTCGCCACCCAGTTGATCTCCCAGGTCTTGCCGCCATCGTCCGAGAAGGCCTGCTCGAAGCGGATCGTGTCGGCGTCCAGCGGCGTGATCACGAAACGGACGAAGATGGCGCGTCCGTCGAAGTCTTCCTGGTCGTAGAACTCGCCGCGGCCGTCGATGAATCGGCCGATCGTCGGCTGGCCCAGCGTCCCGCCGCTGCTGTTGGCGAAGTTGAGGCTCCATTGGCGCGACCGCGGGTTGTAGAGCCGCAGGTTCAGGCCCTCGAAATGGCCGTCCGGGCCGTCGGCCGTAAGCTCGACCAGGTTGGCGCGGCCGTTCCAGACCTTGCGCACGGTGGTGACACCTTCGTATTCCAACCACTCGTTGGATCCCGACAGGGGATGCGCCAGCCGCTTCAGGTGCGTGCGCCACGTGCCGATCTCGAAATCGAAATCGTGCTGGCCATCGCGCGGTGTTTCCGCTCCAGCCCCGGCGGCCTTCGCCGCTTGTGCGCAGGCCGGCGCAGCCGGCAGGTACAGCAGCCCCATGACGGCCAGGCACGACAGGAAAGCGCGGTAACGGCCAGGCATGGCATGCTCCAGGGTGATTCGATCGACTGAACGCTAGAGGCAGCCATGTCCAGCGACAAGAAGGCACGTCCAGGTGCGTATCTGTTGGCCACCTCCCATCCGCTTGCCGATTGCCCGCTGCACGCGGCCTTCGTCGCGGTCGGCGGCAAATGGAAGCTCACGATCCTGTATTGGCTCGCGCGCGAGCCCCATCATTTTTCCGGCCTGCTGCGCCGCGTCGCGCCGATCTCGCACAAGGTGCTGACCGAGCAGCTGCGCGAGCTCGAAGCCGATGGCCTGGTCGAGCGCCTGGTGGCCGGACGGGTGCCGGCGCCGGTGCAGTACCGCCTGAGCGGTTACGGAGAAACGGTCTTGCCGCTGGTGGAGGAAGCAAGGGTCTGGGGCCTGGCGCACCTTCAGCGAATGCGCGGCCCGGACCCGGCGCCGTCAGCGGCAGCGCTTGGCTGCGGCGATGCCCTGAGCAGATAGCGGGGCCAGAGCCTCCTCGCCGACCGCCTCGGTGGTCAGGCCGGCAAACAGGAGCCAGCAGCGCATTCGGCGCTCTGCAAGGGTCGGCTCGGACCGGTTCCCGACCCCGTTTCCGTCGGCGCGCGGCAAGGCCGCGTACGAAGGCAAGTGACCTCGCCAAAGGAGGCCACGGCAGGCAGCGATCCGCTCTGCTGGATCAGGACGGGACGGTGTGAGCCGTCCCGCCCCGGTTAGGCCGGCAGGCTGACCACCGGCGCGAAGCCGCCGAAGATCATGCGCTTGCCGTCGAAGGGCATGTCGCTGGCAGCCTCCATGCGGGGATCCTTCATGAATTTCTCCATGCCGGCGTCGCGGGTGGCCTTGTCGGGCCATTCGACCCACGAGAACACCACCGACTCGCCGTCCTTGGCCTGCACGGCGCGGCGGAAGTCGGTGAGCTTGCCGTCGGGCACGTCGTCGCCCCAGCACTCCATCACGCGGGTGGCGCCGAATTCCATGAAAATGGCGTCGAAGGTGTTGGCATGCGCAATGAATTGCTTGCGCTTGGCGTCAGGCACGGCGATCACGAAACCATCGATGTAGGACATGGCTGTCTCCTTGTAGGTCGGAGGACACCGGTACGGCGTCCCTCACTCAGGCGACGAATGAGAGCAGGCGTGATCGACATCGGACGCGGACAAAGTGTCAGAGGCAATTTCCACGAAACCGTCTACAACATGCAGTCCGGCTTTCACCCACAAACAACTGAGAGGCCCAGGTGTTCGGCACCTACGAATCGCGCCATGCCGCAACCGATGCCAGACCGTTCCAGCGCGGCATCAACAGTTTCCAGCCGATGTTCGACGGACATCTCTGGTGGGTGGTAACCATCTACTGGCAGGGCGAGCGTCCGGACCAGCCGATCCCGGCGCAATACGGTGGTTGATCCGGCCAACCGGGTCAGCGCCGCTGGCATCCGTTTGACTCGGTGAACGGCCTTGCAGGCTTCCATGATCCTGGTTCCACGGTGCGCGGATGGGGCGGAGTCCCGCCGGTTTCACCGGGATATGCGATAGTTTGCGCATCGGTCTTCCGGGCCGACGGCGAGACATGGTGCCGGATGACACGGCGCCGGAGAGCCGGATCGCAGGGGGAGCGGTTGGATTGCGCATGAATCGTCGGGTCGGGGGATGGTGTTCGCTGGTGCTTGTGGTGTGCGGCCTGCTGGCGTTTGCGCCGGCACGCGCGCTCGACCCCGATCGTGCGATCGGGCAGCTGACCCACGTCTGGTACGAGAACCAGCTGCCCCAAGGCACGGTGCTGTCCATCGCGCAGCGCAGCGATGGCTCGATCTGGCTGGCGACGTACGGCGGGCTGGTCCACTACAGCGGGGCGGAGTTCGACAACATCGACCCGCGCGTGGCGCCGGTGCTGAAGAGCACGGCGATCACCGCGGTGCATGTCGATCGCGACGGCACGCTGTGGGTCGGTACGCTGAATGGCGGGCTCTACCGCAGCCGCGGGCGCGAGCTGGAGCGGGTGGCGCTGCCCGGAGACATCAAGAGCGTGTTCGGCATCGTGCAGGATCGCGGCGGCGCGCTCTGGCTGACCACCAACGCCGGCGTCGCGCGGATGGGTGCGAAGGGCATCCGCCTGCTCGACGAGGAAAGCGGGTTTCCGCCGCGCGGGTTCTATCGCGGGATCGTGGCCGATGCGGTGGGCGGGGTGTGGATCGCCGCCGATGGCGTCGGCGTCGTGCACTGGCACGACGGCAGGGTCGAGACGTTCGACACCCGGCGCGGCCTGCCGACCAACGCCGTCTACAGCCTGGCGATCGACCACGGCGGTACGGTGTGGGCGGGCACGCAGGCCGGACCGGTGCGCTATCGCGATGGGCGTTTTGAACGCGATCCGCGCGCGGCTGCGCTGGACGGGAAGCGCATCTATTCGCTGTTCGGCGACCGTGACGGCAGCATGTGGTTCGCGCCGCTCGGCATGGGCATCTGCCGCCTGACGGCCGCACGCTTCGATTGCGACGACACGCTCAGCGGCATGGCCGGCGAGACCGTGCGGTCGATGTTCGAGGATCACGAGGGCAACCTGTGGATGGGAACGACGTCGAGCGGCGTGCATCGCTTCAGCGATTCCAAGCTCGTCACGGTCACCGGAAAGATGGACTCCAATGCGGTGCGTGCGGTGTACCAGGACCGGGCGGGCACGCTCTGGGTCGGCACCGACGGCTCGGGCCTCGCGCGTTACGAGGGCCTGGTGCTGGTGCCGGCAAAGGCGATCAACGCGAAGCTGCCGAGCCTGCTGCTGCGCGCGATCCAGTCCGACGCCGCCGGCAACCTGTGGGTGGCGTCGACCGAAGGGGTGAGCCGGATCGCTCCCGATGGCACGGTGCGCAACTTCGGCATCGGCGATGGCCTGCCCGGCACGATCGTGTTTGCGTTTGCGCCCAGTCGCGACGGCGGCATGTGGGTGGGCACGCTGCAAGGCGTGGCGAAGATCAGTGGCGACAAGGTCAGCGTGGTCCAGGGGACGCACGGCGACGATACGCGCGCGCTGTACGAGGATCCGGCCGGGCGCCTGTGGATCGGCGAACGCAGCGGCTTGCGCTGCCTGCAGGGCGGGGTGGTCGACCGCTGTGGCACCGACGGCCTGCCCGGCATGAGCGTGTTCGCGTTCCATCCCGAACCCGGCGGCGACCTGTGGCTCGGCACCAGCCTGGGTCTCATGCGTGTCCGCGGCCAGTCGGTGCAGGCCTTCACCCAGCGGGCGGACTTCTATGGCGACGCGGTGTTCGCCATGCTCGACGACGACGATGGCCACTTCTGGGTGAGTTCGAACCGTGGCATCGCGCGATTCGCGTGGGCCGACATCGATGCGCTCGACCGCGGCGCGGTGGCGAAGATCGAGCCCCACTGGTACGGCAAGAACGACGGCATGCTGTCGCAGCAGGCCAACGGCGCCTCGCAGACGCCGGCATGGCGCACCCGCGACGGGCGGATGTGGTTCGGCACGGCCAATGGCGTGGTCATCGTCGACCCCAAGCATGAGCGCGTGAACCGGATGCGCCCGCCGGTGGCGATCGAGCGCGTGCTCGTGGATGGACAGAGTGTCGATCCGGACCACGTCGGTCGGATCGGCCCGGACGTGGAACGCATCGAATTGCACTATGCCGCGATGAGCTACGTGGCGCCTGCCGCGGTGAAATACCGCTACCGGATCGACGGCTTCGACCGTGGCTGGATCGACGCCGGCGGCAGCCGCGCTGCCTACTACACCAACCTTCCGCCCGGCGACTACGTGTTCCGTGCCATCGCCAGCAACAACGACGGCGTGTGGAACACCGACGGCGCAAGCGTGGCCTTCACGATCGTGCCGAGCTGGTACGCCACCTGGTGGTTCCGCACCCTCGCCGCGATGATCGTCATCGGCCTGCTCGCCGCGGTCTACCGGCTGCGCGTGTGGCGCTTGCGCGAGCGCGAGCGCGAACTGACGCGCGAGGTCGCGCAGCACACCGAGGCGCTGCGCGATGCGAATGCCGAATTGAAGCGCCTCGCCGCGCTTGATGGCCTCACCCGCATCGCGAATCGCGGCGCGTTCGACCAGCGGCTGCGCGAGGCCCTGGACGAGCACGTCGCAAGCGGCGCGCCGTTGGCCGTCCTGATGTGCGATGTCGATGCGTTCAAGGCCTACAACGATACCTACGGCCATCTCGCCGGCGATGTCGCACTGACCGCCGTCGCGGGCGCGCTGACGAAAGTGCTGCGCTCGAAGGCCGCGGATCTCGCTGCACGCTACGGCGGCGAGGAGTTCGCGGTGCTGCTCACCCAGTGCGACGCCAGCGAGGCTGCCGCGGTCGCGCAGCGCACGCTCGAGGCGGTGCGCGCGCTGGCGATCGAGCATCGCAGCTCCGACACCGCGCCGCACGTGACCATCAGCATCGGCATCGCCACCGTCATGCCCGCCGCCACGGACTCGCCGGAGCAACTGCTTCGCTGCGCGGACGAGGCGCTGTATCGCGCCAAGGCAGCCGGGCGCGACCGTATCAGCGGCGGTACCGCGGTGGCCATGAGGGCGCCGGCCGGAAAGGCGTAGTGCGCTCTTGCGACATCTTCTGCGCCGTGTTTCGAACGACGCTTCGGGCAGGCAGGACGATCAATAGCGCAGGTCGGGCGTCCGCGGCGATGTCGCGCGCCGGCCTGGTGTCACTGCGCCGCTAGCGCTGGCGCTTGGCGGCGTACATCGCGCGGTCGGCATGCGACAGAAGGGTGTCCGGGTCGCTTCCGTCTTCCGGGAAACAGGCGATCCCCACGCTGGCATCCAGCCGGAACAAACCGTCGGGCAGCGTGAAGGGTGGGCCCAGGCAGGCGCGGAGGCCGTCGGCGACGGCCCGCGCGGCTTCGGCATCGTGGCAGCCGGGCAGCAGCGCGACAAACTCGTCGCCGCCGACGCGGGCCACCAGGTCGCCCTTCCGAAGCCCTTGCTGCAGACGTTGTGCGACTTCGCGCAGCAGGCGGTCGCCGATGTCGTGTCCGCCCCGGTCGTTGACCTCCTTGAAGCCGTCAAGGTCCAGGTAAAGCACGGCCAGGCCGTCGCCGGTCTGCGCCGCGTGGGCGATGGCGTATTGCAGTTCGCACTGCAAACGGTGGCGGTTGGACAATCCGGTCAACGGATCGTGGCTGGCGCGGTGCTCGAGCTCGCGTTCGGCGCGGCGCAGTTCGGTCACCTCGTGGGCCACGCCGATACGCACGCCGTACTCGGGCAGCCAGCGGGCCGACCATTGAATGTCCACGCTGTGACCGTCCTTGTGGACGTAGCGGTTGCGGAAGTGGCGCTGCAGCGCGCCGTCCATCACCTGTTCGGCCTGCTGCAGGGTTGCGGCGCGGTCGTCGGGATGGACCAGGTCGAATATTCGCCGGCCAAGCACTTCGCCGGGGGTGTAGCCGAAGATGCGCTCGAAGCTCGCACTGACGTACAGGAAACGGCCCTCGGCGTCGACGACGCAAGCCGCGTCGGGCAGCAGGTTGAGCACGTCGGCAAGGGGAGGCAGTTTCGGGATCATGGAATTGCCGGGTTCGTGGCACCCGGTCGTGGCGCTGGCTGATGTGCGCCCAGTATGGCGAACCAACCGGGTCGGAACCACTTGCCATCGGGCTTGCCCTGCAGGAAACAACTCCGATCCGTTGGCTGGAAATGCTGACGGACTAGAGCGTGAGTGTCCTGTGCAATGCAACGATACCTGTTCCCGGCAATTCCGGATCGGGCGTCAGGCGAACCTGCAGCAAGCTGCGCCGGCCCATCTTCACTCCCTGCTCGACGACGAGAATTTTTCCGGGATTCAACAGGCCTTCGGCGTCCAGGTACGTGCACAACGGGCCGGCGGCCGCGCCGAATGCGGCGTCGTCACGCCGCTTTGGCCTGGGCTTGCCTACGCTCTGCGCCTCCCGTCACGAGATACCGCCATGCCGACACTGCGCCTGCGCCTGACCGGAAGCGAAGATGATGTCCGGGCCGTGATCAACCTGTTGCAGAGCCTGGACGGCATCGAGCGCGTCGAGGAGGTCGCGGACATGATGGATCACATGGACGATGCGGATTCCAGCTCCGCAGGCCTGAGCGACATCCGCGGGCCCGATGCGCATGAGCTCGAGGTCGATGCGCCCAACACGGCCACCGCGCGCAAGGTGCGCGAGGCGGTCGAGGCGCTGGCGTCCGAGCTGGACGCACTGGTGGAGTTCGAGGAAGACGACGAGTGACCGCACACCAGCCTCGTGAAGGGGCTGCCAAAGAGTGAAGCCAGGTTCCTTTGCTAGAGGCAGCAAGTAAACTCGGCCCCGCCAGTTTTGGCTTCGAGGAAGTGCGCGACCATGCCACGATGGAACGGAACCACCGGGAGACGCTGGCTGCTGGCGATGCTGATGGGAATCGCGGCCACCGCGGCTGCGGTCGAGCCCGACCCGGCCACCCGCCAGCTGCTGAAAGCCGAGGCCGACGCCTGCCAGGCCTTCGAAGCCGGCAACGCGGATGCCTTGCGTCGCGCGCTCACGGCGGATTTCACGCTCGTCGATTCGCGCGGCAGCGTGACGAACCTCGAGCAGAACCTTGCCGAGGTCGCCGCGCGGGAGCCGTTCTACGAGGAGTTCCGCAACCACGATCAGCAGGTGCGCCTGTACGGCGACACCGCGCTGATCGTCGGCATCACCAGTGTCCGCGGCCGCGCCGGCGGCGAGCCGTTTGCCGCCAATTTCCGCTACACGGACACGTGGATCCGCCGCGGCGGCAAGTGGTTGCTGGCGGCAAGCCACGCCAGCCGGTTGCCATAGCGTTCGGTAAACCCGCATCGAAAAGGCGTCAGGGACGATGGCTGGCGTTGGGCGACAGCGCGACGTATTTCCCGGGTTTGAAAGAAGGGTGATCTTCAGCCCCGGGGCGATGGCGGCTCAGCCAACACACCCGTATCCCGCAGGCGTTGGCGCAGCCGATCCAGCTTGT
This sequence comes from Rhodanobacter soli, assembly GCF_040548735.1. Lineage (NCBI taxonomy): Bacteria > Pseudomonadati > Pseudomonadota > Gammaproteobacteria > Lysobacterales > Rhodanobacteraceae > Rhodanobacter > Rhodanobacter soli. Next base: position 462,349 of record NZ_JBEPSD010000002.1, read on the forward strand.
CGCCATAAAGCGCGCTACGCGCGGTACCGCCGTGCAGGGGCTGGCGCACTTGCGCGGCGCTGGGAGCGCTCAGCACGGTACGCGATGTCTTGTGGAATTCGAGGCACGCGGGGTCGAAGGGCAGGTCGCAGAAATCCAGCAGGCGGCGAATCATGGTTTCCGGGCTGGCCACCAGTGATTCGTAGGGAAGATCGAACACACGGTCCGGATACTTCTCCAGCCAGAAACGTTTCAGGCGCAGGAAGTCGATGCAGTAGTCGGCCAGCTCGTCGAGGTCGCAGGCGAACCCGACGTCGCCGGTGAAGCACTGCCGGAAGCACGCCAGGCAGGTCTCCACCGGATCGCGCCAGACGATGACCACGCGCGCCGCCGGCAACATCGCCAGGGCCGCGCCGACCAAATACCAGTTCATGAGGTTCTTGTCGGTGAACCGTGGTTTGGTTTCGCGCCAACGTGCGGTTCGCGCAAGGTATTCGTTGCCGAGGCGCTGCCAGTCCTGCGCGGTCGCATCGGGTCCCCATAGCGGGAAAGCCACGCCGCGGCGCCGTGTTTCCGCGTCGATGATCTGCGGAAGATCCTTGATCTCGTTGGCGCCCTCGACCTGCGGGTGCGAGGCCAGGATCTGCTCGACCAGGGTGGACCCGGAACGCGGGGGGCTGACGATCAGGATGGTTTCGTGGCCGAGCCGGGCATCCAGCGGTGGCGGCGTCGCGTCGGCAAACATGCGCATGATCGCGTCCACGCGCCGGCGTTCCCCCGCGGCGTCCCATTTCACCCGCCTGCGCCGGGAGGCGTTGGCAAGCCGGAACACCTCGAAGGCTTGCGTATAGTCGCCCTGGTCTTCCAGCGCCTTCGCCAGGGTGAAGCTGAGCAGCTCGCGGTGGCGATCCGACAAGCCTTCGCGCGCCAGGGCGCGCTGCAGGCGTGCGATATCCGCGGCGTCGAAGCGGACGGTGTTGAGATTCGACAGCCCAAACCAGCCTTCGGCGTTGCCGGGGTCGAGGCGCAGCACGTCGCGAAACCCCGCCACCGCCGCGTCGATCTGGCCCAGGCTCGTCTGCGTGCGCGCCAGTGACAGTCGCGCCGAGATATGGGCGGGATCGAGCTCGAGGGCGCGTTGCAGCGCCGCGACAGCTTCTTCCGCATGCGTCTGCCGCCAGAGTGCCTCGCCAAGGTTGAACCAGGCCGAGCTGGAGGAGGGCGCAAGCTGGCAGGCGTGCCGCAAGTGCGTCATGGCTTGATCGATTTCGCCATGCTCGTACAGGGCGATGCCGAGTCCGATGCGCAGATCGGAGTCCTCCGGCCACGTCGCAAGGACCTGCCGAAAGCAGTCGACGGCCGTGGCGTGATCGCCGCGACGCTGGGCCGCAACCCCCAGCATCCGGATGGCGTCCGGGTCATCCGGCGCCAGCGCCAGCACGCCGGTTATCGAGCGCTCGGCGGCTTCGAATTGCCGTTGTTCCCATTCCTTGCGGGCTCTCTCCAGCATGCGGGCGGCCACCGGCGAGAGTGACCGTCGGGCAGGGTCCGGCGTCGGCGTGGGCTCCGTCTGGAGTGTCATGTCGTCACGGGCATGGGCGTCAACGCGGCAGGCTACACAAGTGGCGCACAGGCTGCAAAAAGGCGCCGGGCACGGAACCCGGCGCAAGGGGGGTGTCACTCAAAAATCGTAGGCTACGGAGAATCTGACACTGCGCGGAGCCCGGGTGTCCTGAATCCTCCCGTAGTCGGGGTTGGGACTATCGGTGGTTCCGAAAAAGTCGTTGTAGAACACGGGTGTCTGCGAGTTGAGCACGTTGAACGCCGCGAGGCTGAAATCGAGCTTGTGCTGAGCCCATGCCGGTCTGTAATCCACATTGAGGCCGAGGTCGTGGACCCACGGCGTGAAACCCAGCGAACCTGGAGGCACGGGCTTGCCGCCGCACCAGTAATACGTGTGGGAACCATGCAAGGCCAACTGATCCGGCCCGTATCCGCCCCGGCACAGCCGCGGCGTGCCCGAGGTGACGTACAGGTTGGCGCCGACCGTCCATTCCGGGGTGATCGCATAGGCGCCGAAGAGCTTGAACTGGTGCTTGCGGCTGTTGGGCAGCACGCCGCTCGACCACTCCATCCTTTCCGGGAAGTCCCACGCGGTCGTGAGCGATTCGTACGATCCGCCCTGCTGGGAATACGTGCTCACCGGGCCTTCCGTATTGCCCCACGTCCTGGAGAACACGTAGTCGAATTTGGCGAACCACTTGCTGTCCCACGCGTGCTCCAGCGAGAGGTCCACCGAGTAGTAGCGGCGCACCGGTCCCTTCGTGAAGCCCTGGTCGGCCGACGTGAACTTCACCGGCACGAGCGAGCCGTCCGGCGCCTTCATCAGGAGGTCGTTGGTCACGCCCGGATTGACCAGCACAAGGCTTTGCGCCCACTGGTCGCAACTGTCCGGCGTCATCCAGTCGTAGCCTTGCGCACGCCCCGCCGTGCACTCGTTCTGTATGGCGTCGTAGTCGTCGATGATCCGGTTCATCTTCTGGTACGTGCCGGTTGCGCCGAAGACCCATTGCGTTCCCAGCATCTGGAACTGCTGTTGCAAGCCCAGCACGAAGTTGTCGGAAAACTCGGCCTTGATGTTCTGCGAAGCGGATACGCGCGGATCTTTCGCCTGGCCATATTCGCTGTCGATCGACACGCCCGTCGCCGGATTCTGCGGCAAGGGCGTGAATCCGATCGGCACGCCGGTCGTCGGATCGATCCCCGTGTAGGTCCCGTACACGCCGGCATTCACCACGGGAGCGGCGATGGACAGCGCCACCTGGGACGGGAGCGCCAGGTAGTAGCGGCCGGCATTGCCGAACACTTTCAGGGTGGAATCGCCGTGCACGTCCCAGCTGAAGCCGAGGCGGGGCGCCCACTGCGGCTGGGTCAGCCTGATGTAAGGCACGCCCGCTGCGTCGTAGTTGGTGAACTGGTCGTTGCGCAGGCCGAGGTTCAACAACAGGTTGGGCGTGACCTGCCAGTTGTCCTCGATGTACTGGGCTCGCTGGGCCACGCGCACGGAGGCCACGCTGAGGTCGACGTGCTGTTGCACGTAGTAGCAGTTCCCGTCATGGCACTGGGTCGACGGGGCGACATAGGGTGGAACGTTGGGATCGACGCCGAACACTGGTTTGCCGGGATCGCTTTGCCCATAGATCCATTCGTAGCCCGGCCCGGTATTCTGCGAGCCGTCGTTGATGTCCCGCGAGTTGATGTTGTCGATACCGACCTGGAGGTCATGGTCGCCCAGCTTGTAGTCGAGGCTCAGTCGATAGTTCGTTATCGACTCGCGATGCTTGGGATCGGCGATGGTCGAATTTGTCTGCGAGTTGCGAATGCCTCCCGGCGGGACGAACGCCGGATCCTGCACGGAAGCGCTGGCGATATGCGGCAGATCGGGATCGAACCCCGGATAGGCGGGTTGCTCCGAGAAGTACTCGCCGTGCATTTTCCCCACCATCGCGTTCAGGGTCAGGTTGTCGGTGAGGTAGGAGGTGTAGTTGGCCGCCCACATGTTGAAAGCGGTCTTGTTTCTTTGGTCGAGGCTGGAGAAATCGCCGCGCTGCAAGGTGTCGTAGTCGAAGTCGTAGAACGTTCCCGACGTCTGGTGCGAGTTCTTGAGGCCGGTCAGCGTCAGGACGTTGCTGTCGTTGATGTTCCAGTTCAACTTGGCGTAGATCTTGGGGTCCTTGGCGGTCCACGATTCGGTGGTGGCCCCGCCGCCGAACTCCGAGGTCGTCTTGTAATGGCTGTCGTCCTGCTCGGCAGCCAGGAAGAAGAACAGCTTGTCCTCGATGAGCGGGCCGCTGACGTAGGCGTCGTAGATCGTTTCGCTGGAGCCGTCGCCCTTGCGGTACACGGCCATGTCGCCGGGTCGATAGCCGGGGTCCGTCTCCAGCGGATTGGCGTAGTGATAATTGACCGGCGCGGACTGCAAGCTTGCCGGCTTCCACAACGCGCGCGCACCGAAATGCCACTCGTTGGAGCCGCTCTTGCCGATCTGGTTGATCACGCCGCCGATGGAACGGCCGTACTTGGCGTCGTAACCGCTGGTGTAAGTCTGCTGCTGTTCGATGGCGCCGTAAGGCAGGGTGATGCCACCCTGGTTGTTGAGCGCCTCGGTGACGTTCATGCCGTCGACGTAGTACGCGTTCTCCGCCGTCGAGGCACCGCCGAACACGTTGATCGGGGTGCCGAGCGGGCCGCCGGTCAGCTCGGGCGAGCCCATGTTGACGCCCGGCGCCAGCATGGCGATGTCTTCGGCAGTGCGTGACAGCGGCAGTTGCTGCAACTGCCTGGACGTGATCGTGGTGACCTGGTTGGTCGTGCTCACGTCGATCGGCGGAAGGGCGTTGGCCGAGACGTTGATCGTCGATAGCGTCTGCGCGTTGGCGGCAGCCTCGGCGGAGGATGAGAAATCCACGGCCACAGCGCCCGCCGCTACCGGACTGACGTCGCTTCGGCTCTGCACGACCTTGCCATCCTGCAGCAAGGAAACCGTATAGGTGCCGACCGGAAGGGTGATGGAATATTTGCCCGATGATCCTACCGGGATAGTGCGGTTGAAACCCGATCCACCCGTGACCTGGATGGTTTCGCCGACAGCCACCGGTACCGTGCCGTAGATGGTGCCGTTGGTCGCCTGTGCCCAGGCGGCACCGGCAAAACCCAGGGCGATGGCGCCGATGGCGAGTGGCAGCGCCTTGCGCTGCAGGACACGGTTGCGATGTGATGCGCGTAGAGACCCGGCTTTCATTCTGATGTGCACTCCACCTTGGTGAATCGCCCTGTACATCCCCCGTCAATTTTTTTCTTCACCGCATCGCGGACAACGTTTGAAGTGTGGGAATCCTCCGGCCGACCATCGCCATGTTTTCGGTCGTACGCTCCGCGTGCATTGCGGTTTCGAGCGTAGTCGCCTGCAGGCAAAAGCGGCCAATGAAAAAACAGATGGGCCGCATAACCCGTTGTTATGCAAAACGTAATTTCCTGCGAATGGACCGAGTGATGGCGAGGAGCCGGACTCAGTTCGCCCCATGGCCGGGGTGTGATTCGGTGTGGTGGCGGTACTCTGACGACGCATGCAAAATCGTGCGCAGGTTTCAGTTTGGTCTTTGTCCATCGCACCTCGGGGGAGCACATCATGGGTCTTGTCACGTTGCGTATATTGCTGTTGCCCTGCGTGCTGTTCGCAGGAGCGTGGGTGCCGCCGGCCGCCGCACAAAGTGCCCCGGCATCGAGCCTGGTTTCCCCGGCTGCATCCGCGGTACCAGCCGCCCGTCCCACCGACGTGTCTTCGATGGATGCAATCATCAAGGCGGTCTACGACGTGATCTCCGGCCCTGCGGACCAGCAACGTGACTGGAATCGCATGCGCTCGCTGTTCGTTCCGGGCGCCCGGTTGATTGCCGTGCATACCGGCAAGGACAGCCCGAACGTGGCACGCGTCCTGAGTGTGGAGGACTACATCCGTCTGGCCGGACCCCTGATGGCGAAGAAGGGGTTTTTCGAGCGCGAATCACATCGCACCGTCGAGCGTTTCGGCGACATCGCCCAGGTATTCAGCACCTACGAATCGCGCTACGTCGCAACGGATGCCAAGCCATTCGAGCGCGGCATCAACAGCTTCCAGTTGATGTTCGACGGTCAGCGCTGGTGGGTGGTGACTATCTACTGGCAGGGTGAGCGTCCCGACCGGCCGATCCCGAAGCAATACGGCGGCTGATCCGAAACGCGAGGCTTCGACCCAAATTTCCACGCGCCTGCAGCAGCGACGTGGGTCCGGATCGTTGCTGTTGCCGTCGCACTTCGGCAAGCGTCGATGCGGCATGGAATAAGGGTTTCTTCCGATGCGCGCCCGGCAAGGTCTGCCTCAGCATGGGCCAGGCGGCTGCATTACCGACCCCAGCCCAGGCAGTTCGTTGATGCTGTAATCGCCATGCCGTGCCGGAGGAGTCGAACGATGAGATGCTGGTTCACGCTGTTGCTTTTCTTCGCTGTCGCCAGCGCGTCGTCGGGCACCGCCGCCGAACAACGCCCGCGCGCACGCGACGTCGGTGTGGTCATCGGCACGATGTCGCCCGGACCGCACAACGCGATCACCGACGTCGATGGCGTCGGCATCGGCCACGCCACGCTGGTCGAAGGCACGCGACTGCACACCGGCGTCACCGCGATCGTGCCACATGCCGGCAACATGTTCCGGCAGCGGGTGCCGGCGGCGATCGTGGTCGGCAACGGTTTCGGCAAGCTGGCCGGCATCACCCAGGTACAGGAGTTGGGCGAAATCGAAACGCCGATCCTGCTTACCGGCACGCTGAGCACATGGAAGGTCGCCGACGCCGCCGTCGACTGGTTGCTGCGCCAGCCGGGCATGGAGAACGTGCGTTCGATCAACCCGGTGGTCGGCGAAACCAATGACGGCTACCTCAGCGACATCCGCGCACGCCCGCTGACCCCGGCCCTGGTCGAGCAGGCGCTGACCCGCCTTTCGTACGGCGACGTGCAAGAAGGCGATGTCGGGGCTGGTGCCGGTACGGTCGCCTTCGGCTGGAAAGGTGGCATCGGCACCAGTTCGCGCCACTTGGCGGAGAGTGACGGTGGCTACACCGTCGGCGTGCTGGTGCAAAGCAACTTCGGCGGGCAACTGACCATCGCCGGCGTGCCGGTATGGAAGTCCCTGCCGGATCCGGCCGAATACGCGCGCAGCCTGAAAGTGCCGCCGCCGAGCACCGGCGACGGCAGCATCATGATGGTGGTGGCCACCGACGCGCCGCTGGACGCGGCGAACCTGCAGCGGCTGGCGCGGCGCGCGCTGGTCGGGCTGGCGCGCACCGGCTCGGTGATGTCCAACGGCTCGGGCGATTACGTGATCGCCTTTTCCACCGCGAAAGAGAACTTGCGCGATCCGGATGTATCGGTGCAGCCCGCGCGCAGCGTTGCCGGCGAGGCCATGACGCCGCTGTTCGAGGCCACGGCCGAGGCGACCGAGGAAGCCATCGTCAATTCGCTGTTCCGTGCGCACACCGTGCACGGCAACCGCGGCACCGCCGCGGCCCTGCCGCTGAAGCCGGTGCTGGATGCGCTGCGGCGGGCGGGGGCGTTGTCGCCGGCAAAGCCACACGGAAAATGATCCGCGGCTTGTCGTCGTGTCCGCAAAAGCGAAAAAGTGACGATCAACCCCGCCATGCTTGAAACCATCCATCGAAGGGAGAACGCCGTGAGTCGACTCCTCGCAGCCGCATCATGTCCGACCCGCTTCCTGGCCAGGATGGTCGCGGTGGCTTGTCTGCTCCTGTCGTTCTGCCCCGCGTCGGGCGCCGCCGAGCTTGCGCGCACCCGCGCCGAGGGGCTGCAGCAGGAACTGGGCCGATTGGTCGCGCCATTCGACGGGCAGGTCGGCGTGTACGTGCTCGATCTGGATGGCGGGCGCGCGGCCTTCGTGAATCCGGATACCGGCTTTCCGATGGCCAGCACGGTCAAGGTGGCCGTGGCGGTCAACATCCTCAGCCTGGTCGACGAAGGCACGCTCGACCTGCAACAGCAGGTGCTGCTGAAGGAAGGCGACATCTATCCCGAGATGGGCGGCCCCATGGATATCCACCTGACGCCCGGCTCGGCGATCACCGTGCGCGACCTGCTGCACATGATGCTGACGGTCAGCGACAACAATGCCACCGACATCCTGATTCGGCTGGGCGGCGGCACGGCGACGGTGGACGCGCGGATGCGCGCGCTCGGCGTCTCCGGCATCCGCGTCGACCGCTACATCTGGGAATTGCTGGCGAATTACTTCGGCGACCTGGAGGCCTCCGCGCAGAACCCGCTCAGCCCCGCGGACTACGGTCGCCTGGGCTCGGCAAAGCGGAACGAGGCGGACCGCCGGCACTACAGGCAGATTTACAACGGCGATCCCCGCGATACCAGCACACCGGCGGGCATGGCATCGCTGCTCCGGCTGGTCTGGCAGGGCAAGGCGCTCAAGCCCGAAACCACCGCCGTGCTCAAGTCGATCATGCTGGATTGCCGTACCGGCGAGGGTCGCTTGAAAGGCATGCTGCCCGATGCCGCGCCGGTCGCGCACAAGACCGGCTCGGTCGGCGCCGTGGCCAACGACGTCGGCGTGATCACGCTACCGGCCGGCAAGGGTGACATCGTCGTTGCGGTATTCGTGAAGTCCGATCGGAACGACACCGTGAAGGACGACATGATCGCGCACGTGGCGCGGGCCGCGTACGACTACTTCGTGTTCGTCCCGGCTAACTGAGGCGCCTTACCATTTGCCCCGTCGTCATTCCGGCGAAGGCCGGAATCGCACTTGCGGAACAGAGGGAACCATCACTCATTCATTGATCGAACGCCTTGGCCAACGAGGAGGGCGTGATCCGATGCATAGTTGAAGTGCGATTCCGGCCTTCGCCCACTGCTGTCCGGAGTAAATCAGTACCGTCGACTCGGAAGCGACACACCACACGGTTTGGCGCCCCGTCGCCTGCCGTTTGGACTCAAATTCCCCCCGATGTCGTCATTCCTGCGAAGGCAGGAATCGCTTTGCAACAGCGAAGCTGGGCATCGCTTTTTTTAGGGGGGCTATCTTTTGGCGGCGAAGCGGCTCTATGGCCAAAGCGCGGAGCCAGTGCGATTCCTGCCTTCGCAGGAATGACAGCAGGAAGAGTTTTTCCGGGTCGTGAGCGGGGGATTTCAGTGAAAATTTACAACGACAGTTTGTTGCGAACGCGCCTCCGAAAGTTCTCCGGACAGTAGTGGGCCTTCGCCGGAATGACGACAGGAAGGTTCCGGGCGTCTTCGATCACAGCAGGCATGGCGTATGGCCGTGCGCTTTCGAAGATATCAGCTCAGCAGTGTCGCCACCTGGGTGCGGTTGCCCACGTTGAGCTTGCGGAAGATCGAGCTGATCTGGCTTTCGATGGTCTTGCGCGAACGGCAAAGTTTCTGCGCGATCGCATCGTTGCTCAGGCCAGCAGCTACCAGCATGGCCACCTTCCTCTCGCTGGGTGACAGGCATTTCAACTGCGGCAGGGCGCGCGATGAGGTGGAATCCAGGGCCAACTGATCGTCGCCCTCGGGCGTGAGGATCAGCAGGTGGTGTTTGTGCCGGATGAAATTTTCCGGCGCCGGGCTGGCTTCCAGCCGCAAGCGCAGCCCAGGTCGATGGGGGTGTTCGAGGATGAAGCTTGCCTTGCTTCCTGGCTGTGCAGAACGCACCGGCATCGTCCTCATCCATTGCAGCAACGGCGCCTCGATGGCCCGCGGCAAGTGACCGCTCCTTTCCGCATCCTCGCTCCAGCGGCGGCAGATGCGCTTGGCTTCCAGCGACATGTACGACGGCAGCAGGTCCTCGTCGACCAGTATCGCGGCGAGCGGCAGTTCGTACAGCAACGCTTCCAGCAACCTTTGCCGCACCTGGCTGGATTCCAGCGAGCGCACGCGCTGCAGGCTGGCGTCCAGCAGCGGGTAAAGCTCCATGAGGAAGGACCGTTGGTGCTCGGACAGCTGGTCATGCTCGGTGTGGATGCGGATGCTCAACACGGCATCCAGGCGCGTGCCATTCCAGAACGCCAGATGGATGAACTCGCGCCAGCCCGGCGTCGGGTTCTGCAACCTGAGTCGCTCGGCGGCGTGCACGTCCTGCGAGACGATCTGGGAAAACGTGTACCAGGGAATCTGCGGATTGGCGTCCAAGTAGGGTGCCGCCACGTCCAGGCTGGTGACCAGGTGCGCGCCGTCGTCGCCGGTTTCGGACAGGTGGTGGTGCCCCTGGTGCGGCCGGTGGCCGTCGATATCGAACAGCAGGCTGCAGGAATGGCAGGGCAGCGCGCGGCTGACCAGATCCGAGCAGGATTGCCATAGCGACCCCATGTCCAACGACTTCACCAGCGCCGCGCGCGCGGCGGCGACGCCGTCGTTCGGGATGGATGTGACGAGGGCGGCGTGCATCGACATGTCGTGTTCCGAAGTTGGACAAACCGTGGCATGCGCGATGGCATGGAGAAGATACCTGCCGCGCAGTCCTCCCTGACGCCGCGGGTCGCAGTCTCAGCCTTGTAGCATCCGCGCAAAGTGGCCACAAGGCTCTGCCCGGTAACGATCAAGTATCCGGGTTTTCTCTGATTCGCTCCGCCGCCGGGCGTGCTCGAATGCCATCCAGTCTGAAAGGCTTGGAACAAACACGAGCATGCGACGCGGCATGGGGTGGCAAATGGAAGAGAACAGGTCATGAGCGGTGTGTTCAACACCGTGGTTTTGCGCAAGCCTTATCTGCTGTTTCTTGGTGAGGAGACCAACCCGCTGAAGGCCAAGACTGCCTTCGGCCTGCGCGACTGGGCCGCGGAAAGCTGCGTCGGCCAGGCGCGCATGTCGGGCGGCACGGTCGAACTGAGCCTGCCGGAACTTGATCCGGCGGCGGCCTTCGCCGCCGGTGCCCGCTCGCTGGTGATCGGCGTGACCCCGCCAGGTGGACGCGTTCCCGCGCACTGGGCGCCGCTGTTGATCGAGGCTGCGCAGGTCGGTCTGGATATCGTCAGCGGCCTGCACACGCCGTTGGAATCGGTGCCGGGCCTGGCACCGGCGGCGGCGCGGGCAGGGATACGGCTGGTTGACGTGCGCCGGCCGCCGGACAACCTGCCACGGGCCACCGGTAAACGCCGCAGCGGCAAGCGCGTGGCCATGGTCGGCACCGATTGCGCGCTGGGCAAGAAGTACACCGCGCTTGCGCTGGCCAAGGCGATGCAAGAGCAGGGCTTGAACGCGGATTTTCGCGCCACCGGGCAGACCGGGGTCATGATCGCCGGCGCCGGCATCGCCATCGATGCGGTGATCGCCGACTTCATTGCCGGCGCAGCCGAGTGCATCTCGCCGGAAGCTGCACCCGACCATTGGGATGTGATTGAAGGACAGGGTTCGCTGTTCCATCCCGCTTACGCCGGCGTCACTCTCGGCTTGCTGCATGGGTCGCAGCCGGATGTACTGATCATGTGTCATGACCCGCTGCGCTCCCGCATCGTCAGCTGGCCGGACTATGCCTTGCCCAGTCTGAAGGAGGCCGAACAGCTCTACCTGCGCATGGCGCGGATGACCAACCCGGGCGCACGTCTGGCCGGGGTGAGCCTGAATACCGCGGCACTGGACGATGCGGCGGCGCAGGAAGCACTGGCGCAGGCCGAGCGCGAACTGGGCGTGCCGGCCTTCGATCCCATGCGTACGCCGCTGCAACGGGCCATCGCGGCATTGCTGGGTTGAGGTAGGCATATGGCCCGCCAACTGCAAGTCAGACCGCATGCCTGGAAATTGAAGGAGCCCTTCGCCATTGCCCGCGGCGTGCGCAGCGAGGCCAGGGTGGTCATTGTCGAACTGCACGAGGACGGCGCGGTTGGCCTGGGCGAAGCCGGCGGTGTGGCTTATCACGGCGAAACCCCGGAAACCATGCTGGCGCAGATCGAGAAAGTGCGTCCGGCGATTGAACAAGGTTGCGACCGGCATGATTTGCTGCAGTTGCTGCCGGCCGGCGGTGCCCGCCATGCGGTGGACGCGGCGCTGTGGGACCTGGAAGCCAAGCGCACCGGCGTGCCGGTGTGGAAACGCGCCGGCGCGTCGCGCTGGGAGCCGGTCGAGAGCTCGGTCAGCATTGGCATCCGCGACATCGATGCCTACGAGACAGCGGCGCGCGAGCGGGAAGACTTCCCGTGGCTGAAGATCAAGGTGGGACATGGCTCGCCGCTGGAAGCAGTAGCGGCGGTGCGCCGTGGCGCGCCACGCGCGCGCCTGATCGTGGACGCCAACCAGTCCTGGAGCGTCGATGAACTGCTGGCCTGGGCGCCGCAGTTGCAGTCCCTGCATGTGGACCTGATCGAGCAACCGGTGGCGGTCGGCCCCGACCAGGGTTTGGCCGGCCATGCGGACGCGATCCGGATCCCGATCTGCGCGGACGAATCGCTGTCCACGCAGGCCGACCTGCCGGGGCTGGTCGGCCGCTATCAGTTCATCAACATCAAGCTGGACAAGGTTGGCGGCCTCACGGCAGGGCTGGAGCTGGCCACGGCGGCACGTGCCGCCGGGTTCCGCCTGATGGTGGGATGCATGTTGGGCGGCTCGGTTTCGGTCGCGCCAGGCATGGTGCTGGCGCAGCAATGCGAAGTGAGCGATCTGGATGGCCCGTGGCTGCAGGCTGAGGATTGGCCGCAAGGCGTTGCCTACCGCCAGGGGCGCATGTCCTTGCCTGCGCCGGGGCTATGGGGATGAGGCACGTGGCGCGATCCCGTTGTCGCGCCATCCGGCTGCGCAGGCACGCATGCACCGATTTTTCAGTGCATTGCCATGCCACGTTCAACCCTTCCGCAAAACCATCCCGCGACCTCGACTGCAGGTAATCCATGGCCGCCAAACATGCACCGGGGCGCGCAAAGTTCCCTCTTCACTGGAAGATGCTTATCGGTTTTGCGGTCGGCCTGGTGCTTGGCCTGTTGGTGCATGCCACGGCCGGCGCCGAAGCGGGATGGGTTCAATGGATCACCCATCACCTCACCAACCCGGCCGGCGAGCTGTTCCTGCGCCTGATCTTCATGCTGGTGATCCCGTTGCTGTTTTCCGCGCTGGTGGCGGGCGTGGGAAACATGGGCGACATCGGCGCATTCGGCCGGATCGGCTGGCGCGCTCTCGGTTACACGGTGCTGATGTCGAGCATCGCCCTGACCATCGGCCTGGTGCTGGTCAACGGGTTGCAGCCGGGTGCAGGGGTTGATCCGGCCACCGCCCAGCAAATGCTGGCCGCCGGTTCCGAGCGCGCGCAGGCCGTGCTTGGCAGCGGTGGCCACGGCAAGTTCGACGTCGGCGGGATACTCCTGTCGCTGGTGCCCACCAATGTGTTTGCCGCGGCCAGCAAGGGCGACATCCTGGCGGTGATGTTCTTTGCGGTGATGATCGGCGTGGGCCTGGTGCTGACCGACAACGAGAACACGCGCGCCTTCAAGCGCGCGGTGGAAGGGTTGTTCGAAGTGTCGATGACCTTGATCGGGCTGGTCATCAAGTTGGCGCCGTACGCCGTGTTCTGCTTCATGTTCAATCTGGCGGCGCTGTTCGGCTGGGGCCTGCTGATCAAGCTCGGGGCCTACGTGGGCGTGGTGTTGCTGGCGCTGGCAGTGCACATGTTCGTGGTCTACACGTTGTGCCTGAAGTTTGCCGGAAAGTCCCCGCTGGGCTGGTTCAGGCAGACGCAGGAAGTCTTGCTGATGGCGTTCTCCACCGCCTCCAGCAACGCAACGCTGCCGACCGCGCTGCGGGTAGCCGAAGAGAAGTTGAAGCTGCCGCCGAAGATTTCGCGCTTCGTGCTGACGATCGGCGCGTCCATCAATCACAACGGCTCGGCTCTTTTCGAGGGTGTGACCGTGCTGTTCCTTGCGCAGTTCTTCGGCGTGCACCTGGATATCGGCCAGCAGTTGATGGTGATGTTCGTCTGCATTCTCGGCGGCATTGGCACCGCCGGCGTGCCGGGCGGCTCGCTGCCGATGGTGGCGCTGATCTGCGGCATGGTCGGTGTACCGCCGCAAGCCATCGGCATCGTTCTCGGCGTGGACCGCCTGCTGGACATGTGCCGCACCACCATCAACGTCACCGGCGACATGGTGTTGGCGACGATGGTGTCCAAGGGCGAATCGGGTGCGATGCGGAAACTCTCCACGGCGGGCAACGCCCAGCAGGCCGAAGCATGAGCTTGCTTGCCGGCCGCCTTTTCATGGGTGGGTGCTGATGGAAATGTTCAGGTGCGAATCGTTGCCGGGGCATCACGAAAATCGTGCAGCTTCGGAATCATCCAGGGGTCCACAGCCACAAGACGGGGGTTCATCCATGCGGGGAAAATCGGGTCGCACGCTGTTGCGCGGTTCATGCAGCCATTCCAGTCTTCGACACAAGGTATTGGTACTGGCCATCGGGTCTTCCATGGCTCTGGGTCTGGCCGGTACTGCCTGGGGTCAGGCCACCAGCGGAACCATTTACGGCTCGGTGCCGCTGGGGGCGAATGAAACCGTCCAGGTCACCAGTACGTCGGGTTACAGCCAGACTTTCAATGCGGGAGCTTCCGGCAAGTATTCGGTCACGTTGCCGGTCGGCACCTATACGGTATCCCTGTTGCGCGACGGCAAGGTCGTCGAAAGCCGCAGCGGAGTGAGCCCGGCGGCCGCGGGTGCGGTGGCGGTGAATTTCTCGGCGGACGCTGGCCCGGAGAATGTGCAGGACCTCGGCGGAATCAACGTCTCGGCCAATGCCATGCCGCCCATCGACGTGAAGACGACCAACCAGGTCACCACGGTCACGGCCGCGGATCTGCTGCGACTGCCGCTGGCGCGCTCGGCCGAAGACATCGCCATGCTGGCGCCTGGCGTCAACATGGGCTCGCCCGAACTTGGCAAGGGCCCGCTGGGTACGCCGCTGCTGACGTTCGGTGCCGGTTCGACGGCCGAGAACGCCTATTACATCGACGGCGTGAATGTCACCGACTCGCTGTACAGCAACGGCGGCGTGGCGCTGCCCTATGGCGCGATCGAGCAGCAGCAGACCTTCACCAGCGGCTATGGCGCCAAGTACGGCCGTTCCATCGGCGGCGTGATCAACCAGATCGGCAAGAGCGGCACCAACGAGTGGCATTTCGGTGCGCGCACGGTGTGGAAACCCGGAGCCATGCGCGGCACGGCGGACAACCACTACTTCGTCAATCCCCTTTCAACGAAGGTCGGGCAGATGGCCGGCGACCTGGCCTACTACAACAAGCTCGACACGGTCAGCGAGGCGGTCTACGACGTCTACCTGAGCGGCCCGCTGATCAAGGACAAGCTGTTCTTCTTCGCCAGCGCCGAGGAAGACAACCGGTGGGGCAAATCGGTCGGTGGTTTCGGAAGCCAGTACCAGACCAACTATCGCTACGAGGCCCCGAAGTACTACGCGAAGCTGAACTGGAACATCAACGAGAATAACTACCTGACGCTGACCGGCGTGCAGAGCTCGTACAAGCAGTACCAGAGCCGGTACGAGTTCGACTACGACACGTTCCAGCGCGGCAACTTCGACAGCCTGCGCCAGGTGTCGAAGAAGAAATTCCAGGTGTGGGCCGCAAACTACACCTCGTACCTCACCGACAATCTGACGTTGAACGCGATGGTGGGCAAGACGCTGGGCAGCTATGAAACCTTCCAGCCGCCGTACCCGGGTATCGACCTCACGCTACCGTACATTGACGAGCCCAAGATGCAGAATCCGGCCTATGCGCCGCCTTCCGGCATCAGCAACACGCAGGGCGATTCCACGCAGGACATTCCCACCCACAAGCTCAACTCGCTGAACTACCGGGTGAGCCTCGATTACCAGCTGAGCGACCATCAGCTTTCGGTCGGCATCGACAACCGCACCACCACGGACATCGACGACGGCTACACCACCACCGGCCCGGGCTATTACTGGGGCTATGGCATGGGAACGGTCGGCAAGCCCATTATCGGTGATAACTCGGACTCGTTCCCCTACGTGGCGGCGCCCGATACCAACATGCCCGGCAACAAGTACTACGCGTACAAGAGCGTCGACATCAAGAACGCCAACGTGAAGGTCGTCCAGCGCGCGCTGTACATCGAGGACAACTGGCAGATCACGCCGAACTTCCTGTTGAGCGCGGGCCTGCGCGACGACATGTTCACCAACTACAACTCCGACAACGAGCCCTACATCCGCCTGACCAAGCCGCAATGGGCACCGCGCCTGGGCTTCAGCTGGGACGTGCATGGCGACTCCTCGCTGAAGGTCTTCGGCAACGCCGGCCGCTACTACCTGGCGATACCGCTGAACGTGGCAGTGACCGTGTCCTCGCCGGTGACCCGGTACGACATCTTCGGCACCTATACCGGCATCGACCAGGCAACCGGCGAACCGATCGGGTTCACGCCGCTGCCGCAGAACCCGTCGTACGGCGTGTCGATCAACAACGAGTACGGCCAGTCGAAGGATCCGCGCATCACCACCGCGCAGAACATCAAGGCCCAGTTCTCCGACAACTACGTGCTCGGCATGCAGCAGGCGTTCAACATGCTGGGTACGGAGTGGGTGTTCGGCGCGACCGGCACCTACCAGCGCATGGACCGGGTCATCGACGACTACGGCGACACCCAGCGCATGTGTGCGGCGGGCAGGGCGCAGGGCTACGACTGGATGACGCCGGCAACCTGTGACCAGTGGGCCCAGGGCCTGTTGATGATCAACCCGGGCGTCACACAGAAGATCTGGATGAACGGGCCGGACGGCAACATCCATCCCGTGACCTTCACCCGCGAGGACCAGGGCCTGGACGTCGGTCCGGTACGCCGTTTCTACTCGATCGACCTCTCGCTGGGGCACGATTGGGATAGCAAGTGGATGGCCAAGTTCGACTACGTGTTCTCCAAGACCTGGGGCAACACGGAAGGCCCCGTCAGCACGTATTCCCAGCAGAGCGGTTCCTACCTGACCACCGCATGGGACTTCCCCGAGCGCATGGAATACTCGATGGGCGAGTTGCCCAACAGCCGCAGGCACCAGTTCAAGGCCTACGGCGCGTATGCACTCTCCAAGGAGTGGACCGCCGGCGGCAATGTCTACGTGACCTCGGGCACGCCACGCCTTTGCCGTGGCTACTACGGGCCGGGTGAGAGCAGGCCGCACGGCTCCAGCACCTTCTACTGGTGCGGCGGCAAGCCGGCGCAGCAGGGCTCGCTGGGACGCACGCCCTGGGTCTACAACCTCGACCTCAACCTCGACTACAAACCGGAATGGGCCGGCCGCAAGCTCGATTTTAACCTGGCGATCTTCAACGTGCTGAACCGGAAAACGCCGCTGTTCTACAACGACGTCTTCTCGGGCACCACGAACCCCAACCCCGACTACGGCAAGGTGCAGGACACCCGTTCGGTGCGTGAAGTGCGGCTCATGATGTCGTACGACTTTTAAACCAGTCAGCTCTCCCCAGCGCTGTGCTTCAGCCGGGCTTTCATGAAGCCCGGCTGTTTTTTGCCCCGGCTCCGGTTTCCCGCACGCAATGCCCGCGGGACCGGCACCGCCATGGCTTGCGCCTGGCTGCGTACATCGCACGATCGGCGTTTGCCAGCAGGCTGTCGGGCCCGTTCGGTCAGTCCGGTATTTCCGCTTCCACCAGCTTGCCGAGCAGCACCAGCGATTCCTGCCAGCCGAGGTAGCACTGCTCCACCGGGATGGCCTCGGGCAGGCCCTCCTGCACCACCTGCATGTCGGTGCCGCAGGACACGGCGCGGAAGGTGATGGTGGTGGTCATTTCGCCGGGCAGGTTGGGGTCCTCGAAACGGTCGTTGTATTTGATCCGCTCGCCCGGTACGAGCTCCCGGTACGTACCGCCGAAGCTGTGGCCGTTGCCGGTGGAGAAATTGGTGAACGTCATCCGGTAGCTGCCGCCGACCTGCGCGTCGAGTTGGTGCACCTTGCAGGTGAAGCCGTTCGGCGGCAGCCACTTGGCGATGGCGTCGGCGTCGAGGAAGGCGCGGTAGATCCGCTCGGGCGGTGCGCGCAGCACGCGATGGAGGCGGAGAGCGTTGGTGGCCATGATGGTTTCCGTTGCAGAGGATGAGCCCTCATCTTGCAAGACGAACGGGCGGGGCGGAAATCGACCGGCATCCACCGAACGCCAGGACGTCCATCTGTCGGCACCGGCTCGGACCCGGTGGTTGGTCAGGTCTCGGCCGCGAATGCCTCGACCAGCGGCTGGTACTCCTCCATCGCCGGGAAGCCGGCGAAGCTGTGCTTCGCCGGGGTCGACGCCCAGGAGAGTCGGGCGTCGGTACAGGTCTCGATGAACGGCACGAAGTCCGCGTGCGGGTCGAGTACCGAGGGGCGCAGGTTGACCAGCCATTCGATGCCCGCCAGACGGGTCATGACCCATGACTTGCAGAACGCGCAGTACAGGTGGGTGTGCTCGCCCTGCAGGCCGCCGCGGACCAGTTCGCCCTCGAGTACCTCCACGCCATCGGCGGGCATCGCCAGCGACAACGAGAACGCGCTGCCAGTCATCTTCTGGCAGCCATGGCAATGGCACGCCATGGTGAGCATGGCCGGCTTGGTGACGCGCAGACGCACGCGGCCACAGCGGCAAGTGCCGGTGGCAGGGAGCTGTCGTGGATAGGGCATGGCTGGATTCCTCATGCAGAAGGGGCGTCCGGGATACTGTATCCCGAGTAGTCGCCGGCTCGTCACAAATAGCGGCTGCATGTTTGCCCCGGAGGGCTGCTTTGAAGAGTAGCGTGTCGTGGGTATCGCAACGATCTTCGCCAGCGTGAGCTGCCGGAACAGGGCGTTGAGCAGGCTGTGGCTGTGATACGAGAAGCTATACGGCATGCCGCCACGGCGCCGGTCCTCGGGGGAATCAGCGAAAAGGCGCCAGGTTCATTTGTTTTGAAGAGCAAATGGACCTGACGCCTTTTTCGACCGGGTGCCTTACCTGGATGTGGATGGTGCGGCCGGTTCCGTTTTTGCCGTGGCAGCCGTCGGCGCCACCCACAGCCTGGCTTCCGGCTTGCCGCCCAGCATCTGCGCACGCACCAGCGGGATCGGTGGGCCACCATAGCTGAGGAACTGGTCGTGGAACGCCTTCAGCGCGTTCGGACCCGGGTGTGCGGCGATCCAGTCCTGGCGCAGTTGCATGATCATCAACTTGCCCATCGTGTAATTCAGATAGGCCGGATCGTAGGTGCCACGGGCGGCCTGCTGGCGGGCGTTGCCCGGATCCTGGAAGGCCTTGTCGCGGAACATCTGCTCGGACTGGGCGACGGTCATGCCGCCGGTATGCAGGCCGATGGCGGAGAGATAGCGCACGTCGCGCAGCAGGGCGTTGGTGAGCTGGCCGATGTGGGCTTCCGGCGTGGCGCCGTCCAGGCCGGCGTCGAACATCATCTCCTCGGCGTAGTGCGCCCAGCCTTCGGCGAAGGCGTAGCCGACGAACAGCTGGCCGAACTTCCAGTGCGCGCGGTTGGCGTGCAGGAACTGCAGGAAGTGTCCCGGCCACACCTCGTGCGAAGACGTGAACAACAGGTCGGCCTTGCCCGGTATGTAGGCCTGCTGGTCGGCCTTGCTCCAGGTCGGGTCTGGCGGGGCGATGTAATACACCGACGGCAGGTTCTTTTCGTACGGGCCGGGAATCTCGATGTAGGCAAAGTTCCAGCGGTTGAACGGTGGCGCTTCTTCGACCTTGGCCTGCTCGGGACCGGGGATGGTCACCAGGTCCTTGTCGACGATGAACTGGCGCAGGCCAGCGAGCTGCGTGCGTGCGCCTTCCACGGCGCCACCGACCGGCTTGTCCGCACTCTCCTTGGCGACGCACGCGCTCAGCGATTTGCCGGGAGCGAACTTGTCGCAGGCAGCCTTCAGCGCATCGAGGTTGCGCTGCAGGTCCGACTCGCCGATCGCCTTGAGCTGGTCCAGCGGCAGGTCGACCAGTTCGGTGGCGTGCAGCATCTTGGAGAACTTCGCGGCTCCCAGCGCATAGTCGTGGGTGGCGTGGGGTTTTTGCGCCTTCAGCCAGTCGGCGAGATCCTGCGTGGCCTTGATCGCGGCAGCGTTGGACGCCTTGAAACGCGCCTGCAGGGCATCGTCCTTGACCTCGGCGAAGATCGCCGGGACATCGGTCTTGAAGAAGCTCGCGTACCCGCCAAAACTGTTCACGCCCAGATCGATGTACGACGCCGGCAGCGGCAGTTTGAAGTTCGCTTTTATCTGGGCGATCGCCTTGGGCAGCGCCTCTTGGTAGGTGACGAAGGCCGCCATGCGTTCCGGCAGGGGCGCGTAGGGACGCGTCAGGTACATGCTGGGCGACAGGTCGCCGGTGTAGAAGGCCGGGTTGCTGTACGGGAAGCCGGAGTCCTCGAGCCAGAACAGTTGGCCGTCGATCACCGCGAGCACGTAGTCGCGGTGGAAGCGGCCGTTCTCATCGAGCTTGTCGTCGCCGAACGCGGCGAACCGGGCGCGTTCCGCATGCAACCAGTCGGCATCCGCCTTCAGGCCGGCCGGACTGTAATCGGGCAACTTGCCATCGAACTCGTGCTTGCCGGCGTTGGCGGCAAAGGTGGGGTAGTGCTGGAACATGCCATCGATGAAGTCATCGACGGCGGTCTCCAGCCTGGCGTTGTCGTTGACCACCGCCACACTGGCGGCAGGCGCGCTGGCGGCGGGTGCGTTGGGGGCTTCCCGGTTGCAGCCGGCGGCGAGCGCGGCGGTCACCACGGTGCACAGGGTGATGATATGGATCGAGCGCATGCGGGCGGCTCCATGGCAAGGTTCGCCGAGGGTAGGCGTCCCGGCGGGCACACGCAACCCGCCTCACGCCCGTGGCGCGGAGCGGGTGGAGCCGTGGGCCGCCGAGTCACTGGATCGGTGACCGCATGTGCTGTGTTCGGGGTGATACTGGGCCACCACGCAGCGCAACGGAGCACGGCATGAAGGCAAGGTACTTTCTTATCGGATTCGGGATTCTTCTGGCGGTGGTCGGCCTGGGCGGCACGGCTTCCAGCCACGCGGCAACCGCCGGCGACGATGCCGCCGCCATTCGCCAGGTGATGGATCAGCAGGCGGCCGCGTGGAACCGCGGCGATGTCGTGGAATTCATGCGCAGCTACAAGGACGCGCCCGACACCACGTTCGTGGGTGCCAGCGTGCGCAAGGGTTACCGCACGATCCTCGAAAGCTATCGCAAACACTACGCCAGCAAGGAGCAG
The DNA here is from genome assembly GCF_040548735.1 of Rhodanobacter soli. Taxonomy (NCBI): domain Bacteria; kingdom Pseudomonadati; phylum Pseudomonadota; class Gammaproteobacteria; order Lysobacterales; family Rhodanobacteraceae; genus Rhodanobacter; species Rhodanobacter soli. The sequence goes on from NZ_JBEPSD010000002.1 coordinate 483,141, forward strand.
ATGGGCCGGCTCACGTACACCGAGCTGGATGTGCGTCTGCTGCCTGATGCCCGCGGCGAAGTGCGCTACGCCGCCGTGACCGGCCGCTTCCATCTCGATCGCAGCGCCCACGGCGAAGCCGCCCGGGATGACGGCGTGTTCTCGCTGCTGTGGGAGAAGACCGCCGGCGGCTGGAAGATCATCCTGGATCACACCAGTTGATCGACCCGGGTCAGTTCATGACCAGTCGCGCCTGCTCGTGCAGGAAGGCCAGCGCCTCGTGGCAAGGCGCGTCGATCTTCAGCGTGAGCAGCGCGTCGGCACGGGTGCGGCCCAGCGTCACCGCGGCCACCGGCTTGCCGGCGCGTGCGGCGGCGTCGACGAAACGGTAGCCGGAATACACCATCAGCGAGGAGCCGACCACCAGCACCGCGTCGGCGGCCCGCCAGGCGCGCGTGGCGGCTTCCACGCGCTCGCGCGGCACGGCTTCGCCGAAGAACACCACGTCGGGTTTCACGATGCCGCTGCAGTGCGGGCAGGCCGGCACGTCGAAGCGGGCGAAGTCGTGGCCTTCCAGGTCGGCATCGCCATCCGGCGCATCGGCGGCGTCGAGCTGCGCCCAGGCCGGGTTGCGTTCGACCAGCATCCGCTGGAACGCGTGGCGGGCAAGCCGCCAGTCGCAGGCCATGCAGCGCACCTCGTCGAGGCGGCCATGCAGGTCCAGCACCCGCTCGCTGCCGGCGCGCTGGTGCAGGCGGTCCACGTTCTGCGTCACCAGCAGTTCGACCTGTCCGCGCTGCTCCAGTTCGGCCAGCGCGTGATGCGTAGTGTTCGGCAGCGCACTGCCGAAGCGCCGCCAGCCGACCATGCTGCGCGCCCAGTAGCGCCGGCGCGTGGCCGGCTCGTGCATGAAGGCGGCGTAGTTCACCGGCGGCGGGCGCTTCCACTGGCCGTCGCGGTCGCGATAGTCGGGGATGCCCGAGTCGGTGCTGCAGCCCGCGCCGGTCAGCACGAACAGGCGCGGGTGGGCTTCGATGAATTGCTGCAACGGGGACATCGGCATGAGATGGGTTCGTGGCGGGGGCGGAACAAGGGCTGGTTTCGCCGCCGGGCGGAACGGACGATATCATCGACACTCCCTGCCAGCGGAGCCGTGAGCCATGTGTGCAAGGCATAGTCTGTTGCTGCTGCTGATGGTCGCGGCGCCGGTTGCGGCGGCAAGCGGCCACTCGCCGGCAGCGGTGCAGCCGTGGACGCCGGCCGGCGTGTCCAGCGGGTTGTTCGAGTCGCATCCGGCGTTCGATCCGGTGAATGGCGACCTGTATTTCGTGCGCAGTTCGAAGTCGTTTTCCGGCTGGCGCATCCTGGTCTCGCATTGCGACGGCAAGGCCTGGACGGCACCGGTGCCGCCGTCCTTCGCGGGCGCGGGGCTCGAAGCCGACCCGTGGTTCACCCCGGACGGTCGCCGCCTCTACTTCATCTCCAGCCGCGCCAACGCGGGCATGCACAGCAAGGACCTCGACATCTGGCGCGTGGACAGGAGCGCGGATGGTCGATGGGGCACGCCGGTGCGCCTGCCGGCGCCGGTGAATTCCGACCAGGCCGAATGGTTTCCACGCGCGGCTCCCGACGGCTGGCTGTACTTCGGTTCCAACCGTGCGGGCGGGGCCGGCAAGAACGATATCTGGCGTGCCCGCGAGAGCGAGTCCGGACAATGGATGGTGGAGAACGTCAAGGCGGTCAACACGGCCGGCGACGAATACGAGCCGCTGCCGTCGCCGGACGGCAAGCGGATGATCGTGATGGCCGACGGCGGGCTCTACGAATCCCGGCTGGGCCCGGCGGGCTGGTCGGCGCGGGTCAAGCTGGGGCCGCAGGTCAACGTCAACGGCACGGAAATCGGCGCGCTGTTTTCGCCCAGCGGAAAATCCCTGCTGTTCGCCCGGGATACCGGCGAGCCGAAGTCGGGCGAGTTCTTCGTCTGGCACGCCGACGGGCACGAGTCGTGGCCACCTTCCTGCGGAACCGCGACGCACAAATAGCCGCCAAAACCGGGATCAGGGTCGACTTTCCCAAAAATTGCACTCTGACTCAGGTTCAAGCCATCATCCGTGATGGCCATGAAAGGCCCGGCTGGCGTATCACTCTTTTCACCATACTTGCCAAACGCTAGAGTCTTCAGCGGTTCGCATTGATGTCGTGTGCGTCATTAGATGCGGGTTGTCGAAATAACACAGGGGAAAAACGTGAATCGAATTGCCAGACATGCTGCCGTTGCGGCTGCGGTGATAGGGCTGTGCGGCTGTGCTCAACAGGCGAAGATAGTGCGCCCGAGCACGACTCAGTTGCAGGCACTCAAGCCATTGCCGGTTGTTCAGGTGATCAGTCAGGACAAACTGGCGGCAGAGGATACTTTCACTTATGCCAACGTCAGTTTTATCCCCAACCCATCGATACCTATCGTGGTAGGAGCAGCGGGCGGCGCGTTGGGCATGGCGATCGTCAATGCCGAGATTCGAGCCGAGGCACGACGTTTCGCCGAACAACATGTGCAACCGTTGCGCTCCGTCCTGGAGGGGTTCGATGCGAAGGGTGTGCTGAGCGAATCGCTGCGGCAAGGTCTGGGGCAACAGCCGGCGTCGTTCGGCAGCTATACGTTGGCGGATGCCACATGGGCGAAGCAGACCGGCAGCGGCCAGCGCGCTGTACTCGAGACCGGTTATGCCATGACCCCGGATTTTTCGGCATTGCAGGTGATTGCCACGGTGTCGATCTTTGTTCCTGGCAGCAAGGACAACAAGCCGCTCTATCGCAATATGCTGGTGTATCAGTCGCCGCGATTCAGCGTGCCGGCGAAGACTGCGGCAGACAGCAAGCATATGGTGGTGCAGGAAAATAGCCGCTACGCGGCGTTGCATATCGACGATGAAATTGAGAAAGCGAACGCAGCATTCAACAAGCATGATCCCGAAGCGGGGCGCATGCGGCAGAAGGTCGTCAGCGAGCAAAGGGAACATCGGCTGCGGCTCAAACAGGCGGGAGAGGCGACTTGGGATCCGGATACCCGCGCGCAGCGACTGTGTGAGACATGGTCGGCCGGGCATGGCGAGGCATTGAAGGCCGCGATGCGTGCCAGCGGCATCGAGATTGCCCATATGCTTCAGTTGGATCTGGCTGGTCAGGTACCTGCCGATCTGGCGGATCAACCGCGTATCGTGTTTCAGGATGACTCACGCGAGATCAAATATCTCGAAGATGGTCATATGATTTCCCTCGCGGTGTCCGACGACGATGCCTCGGAGAAGAGGTCTTCGCCGAGGGTGACGATGCCTCTGCCACATGTGGGGCGCTGAAAGGCAAAGGTGTCAGAGACATCCGAAGTGGTTTTGACCCATTGGCAGGCACGCGCCTGCCTCGCTACGGGGAATCCAAGCATGCCTGTGCAAACCCATTGTCTCGCGGCTGCCTGGCCGCCGCCCGGCGCCTGTCGGGCCATCCTTCTGGCCGTCGCGCTGGCCGGGTCGTGCGCGGCTTCATCCGCCTGGGCCCAGGCGCCGCAGCTGTCGGCGCAGACGCAGCGGTTCGTGAAGTACGCGCAACCACTGCTGGCGATCACCCATGTGCGGGTGATCGACGGCAACGGCACGCCGGCGCGGGAAAACCAGACGGTGCTGCTGCGCGACGGCCTCATCGCGGCGGTCGGCCGGCACGTGAAGCTGCCGAAGGGCGCGACCGTGATCGACGGCAGCGCGCATACGCTGATCCCGGGCCTGGTCGGCATGCACGACCACATGTTCTATCCGGCACCGAAGGTGAACCCGGAAGCGAAGGAGGCCATCTATCCCGAGCAGGCGTCGAGCTTTCCCAAGCTGTACCTGGCCGGCGGCGTCACCAGCATCCGCACCACCGGCAGCACCGAGCCGTATACCGACCTCGAGCTGAAGAAGGCGATCGACGCCGGCAAGATCCCCGGACCGAAGATGCACACCACCGGGCCGTATCTGGAAGGCAAGGGCAGCTTTACGCCGCAGATGCACGAACTGGTGGATGCGGCCGACGCCACCGATACGGTCAACTACTGGATCAGCGAAGGCGCCACCTCGTTCAAGGCGTACATGCACATCACCCGCGCCGAACTCGCCGCGGCGATCGCGGCGGCGCATGCGAAGCACATCAAGGTGACCGGGCACCTGTGCGCGATCGGTTTCACCGAAGCGGCCGAGCTCGGCATCGACGACCTGGAGCACGGGCTGCCGGTGGACACCGAGTTCACCGCCGGCAAGCAGCCGGACGTCTGCCCGGACACCAAGCTCGCGCTGGCCCACCTCGCGACGATGAGCGTCGACGATCCGCGCATCCAGCAGCTGATCAAGACCCTGGTGTCGAAGCGCGTGGCGGTCACCTCGACCCTGCCGGTGTTCGAGACCTTCGTGCCCGGCCGCGCGCCGGTGGACCGGCGCGTGCTGGACGCGATGCTGCCGGAAACCCGGGTGGAATACCTGGCGACGCGTGAACGTGTCGCCAAGACGCCCAACTCGCCATGGGTGAAGGTGTTCAAGCTGGAGCAGGATTTCGAGCACGCCTTCGTGCAGCAGGGCGGCACCTTGCTGGCCGGCCTGGACCCCACCGGCTATGGCGGCGTGATCGCCGGCTACGGCGACCAGCGCGAAGTGGAACTGCTGGTGGAAGCCGGCTTCACCCCGCTGCAGGCGATCCAGATCGCCACCCTCAACGGTGCCCGCTTCATGGGCGAGGACAAGCGCATCGGCTCCATCGAGGCGGGCAAGGCCGCCGACCTGGTGCTGGTCGCCGGCAACCCCGCGCAGGACATCAAGGACATCGAGAACGTCGAGCTGGTGTTCAAGGACGGCGTGGGCTACGACCCGGCCAAGCTGGCCAAGGCGGCGAACGGCACGGTGGGCTTGCGCTAGCGCCGGCTTCTACCGCGGCCCGCTTGAGTTTTTCCGCGCCTGCCGGGACGATCGTCGGGGCGCCCGCACTTCGTGCGGGTCCCAGCTGCCGCCTTCGCCGGAGATCATGCATGTCCGCCACCACGCCGTTCCTGCGCATCGACACGATTATCGTGCGCGTGCGCGATCTCGCCCATGCCTTGCCGTGGTACCGGACCCTGCTGGCGGCCGAGCCGGTCTACTTCGACGGCGGCGAAGGGTTGGCGGTGCTGCCACTGAGCAACACCAGCCTGACCTTGTGGCAACGCGAACCGGGTGACACGGGCCGCGCCGCCGTGGGACGCGCGGGAACCTATCCGATCCTGGCGGTCGCGGATGCCGACGCCGCGCACACGTTCGTGGGCGCCCACGGCGGTACGCCCGAGCCGGTCGGGACCGGTGCCGGCGTGCGCTATTTCGGCTTCACCGACCCGGACGGCAACTACCTGGAAGCCTGCCAGGTTCTGTAGGCGACTGTGCCTGACAGCGAAGGCCGACTTGCGGGCGAGCAGCAACGGTGCATGGTTCCGCTCGCCGTTCTGACGCCAGCGTCGCATGTTCGACACGAGGCGTCGGCGCGCTAGCATGACGGCATGAACCTGGCCGAGCTCGACAACCCATTCTGGTCCGCGCTGCGCAGCCGGCATCGGGACATCGCGCTGCGTCGCGGCGAGGCGGCGCGTTATCCGGCAGCGTTCGCGCCGTTCCTGGGCGTGGCGAGCGCGCAGGCCGATGTGGCCGATGCGATCGGTACGCTGGTCGGGGCGGACGAGTCCGTCTACCTGCTCGGCGTGGTGCCCGCGCTGCCGCACGGCTGGGTGCTCGACGCGTTTGCGCCGCTGGCGCAGATGATCTGCCCCGCGCCGATCGCGGTGGTCGACGGGCCGGCGGTGATCGGGCTGACCGAGGCGCATCGCGCCGACGTGCTGGCGCTGACCGCGCTGGTGTATCCGCATTATTTCCGCCCGCGCACGATGGAGCTGGGCCGCTACTTCGGCATCTACCAGGACGGCCGGCTGGCGGCGATGATCGGCGAGCGCCTGGGTACCGACGCGCAGCAGGAAATCAGCGCGGTCTGCACGCATCCCGACTTCAATGGGCGCGGCTACGCGCGGCGCCTGATTGCGCTGCTGTCGAACGACAACCTCGAGCGCGGCCGCCTGCCGTTCCTGCACGTGAGCCACCAGAACCATCGCGCGAAGCAGCTGTACGAGCAGCTCGGCTACAGCCATCGGCGCGACATCGGCTTCTGGTCGCTGCGCCGGGCATAGGCATGGCCGTTTCCCCGATGAAAGGACGAGTCGTGCGCCGCCATTCCATCGCACTGCTGCCGACCATCGCCCTGTTGCTGGGCGGCTGCGCATTCCAGCGCACGCAGGAAGCGCCGCCGCGCAGCCCGGCGCAGGTGCGCGCGGAGATCGTACGCTTGATGCCGGCCGGTGCGGGCGACCGCGAAGGCTGGGCTACGGACATTCATGCCGCGTTCGCGGCACAGCACATCGCACCGACCACCTCGAACCTGTGCGCGGTGCTGGCCGTGGCGGAGCAGGAATCCGGCTTCAAGGTCGACCCGGCGGTGCCGGGGCTGGCAAAGATCGCACGGCAGGAGATCGACCGCCGCGCCGCCGCGAAGCATGTGCCGGGATTCGTGGTGGACGCCGCGCTGTGGCTGAAGTCGCCCGATGGCCGGCGTTACAGCGAGCGGCTGGCGGCGGCGCGCACCGAGCAGCAGCTGAGCGGGATCTTCCAGGACTTCATCGGCATGGTGCCGCTGGGCAAGCGCCTGTTCGGCGGCCTCAACCCCGTGCACACCGGCGGGCCGATGCAGGTGAGCATCGCGTTCGCCGAAGCGCATGCGCAGGGTTATCCGTATCCGGTGCGGCGCGCGATCCGCGACGAGGTGTTCAGCCGGCGCGGCGGCATGTACTTCGGCGTCGCGCACTTGCTGGGTTATCCGGCGGATTACCCGCAACCGCTCTATCGCTTCGCCGACTTCAATGCGGGTTGGCACGCCAGCCGCAACGCCGCGTTCCAGCGGGCGGTGAGCGTCGCCTCGGGTATTCCGTTGGCGCTGGATGGCGATCTGGTGTCGCCCGATGCCGGTTTCGGCGATCCGCCCGGCGCGACGGAACTGGCCGTGCGTTCGCTGGGCGTACGACTCGACATGAGCGACTCGGCGATCCACAGCGCGCTGGGGCAGGGCGGGCGCCAGGATTTCGCGGACACGAAACTCTACGCCCGCGTGTTCGCACTGGCCGAACGGACCGATGGCAAGCCGCTGCCGCGCGCGGTGTTGCCGGGCATCGCGCTGAAGAGCCCGAAGATCACCCGCAAACTCACCACCGCGTGGTTCGCGAAGCGAGTCGAGGAGCGCTGGCAGCGCTGCATGCGGCGGGCGGGCTAGCCGGCGGTTCGTTCCCGTCGGCATCACGTTCCGGTCGCTAGTCTTGCAATGCGGCGCATGGCTGTTCGGGCTCCGCAACCGAGGAGATCGCGATGAAGAAAATTCCCACTGGCGCATGGGTCGTGGTGGCCGACGGCACCGGCGCGCGGTTTCTGCGCAACGTCGGCAAGGGTCTCCATGTATCGCTCCAGCAGGTGAAGCTGGTGGGGCCGAGGGACCTCGCCAACGACGGCCCGGCCGGGCGGCAGCCGCCCGAGCGGAGCATGGCCGAGATCGACGAAGCCACCTTCGCCAAGCAACTGGCGCAACGCCTGAATGCCGCCGCGCTGAAGAACGAGTTCGCCCACCTGGTACTGGTGGCCGACCCGCAGACGTTGGGGCAGATACGTCCCTTGCTGCACGAAGAGACCACCAGGCGGATGGTGGAGGAACTCAACAAGACGCTGTTCCATGCGCCGCTGGAAGAAATCGAGCGCGCACTGAAAGCGACCTGGTAAAGACGCCGGAAGGGAGAGATCGGCGCGCCATCCGATGCTCCGCGGTTGAACCGGCCGGGCAAGCACCCACCTTGCAGTGATCCCCTACTGCAGGAGTGTCATGTGACCCGGTTGTCCGACTTTCCGATCGCCACGCGCTGGCCAGCCGCGCATCCCGAACGCATCCAGCTGTATTCGCTGAACTCGCCGAACGGGGTGAAGGCGTCGATCATGCTGGAGGAGACCGGCCTGCCGTACGAGCCGCATCTGGTCGACATCGGCAACGGCGAGAGTCATCTGCCGGAGTTCCTTGCACTCAATCCGAACGGCAAGATCCCCGCGATCATCGACCCCGATGGCCCCGGCGGCGAACCGCTGGCGCTGTTCGAGTCGGGTGCGATCCTGCTGTACCTGGCGGACAAGAGCGGCCAGTTCATTCCGGCCGACCCGGCGCGGCGCTGGGAGACGATCCAGTGGGTGTTCTTCCAGATGGCGTCGATCGGGCCGATGTTCGGCCAGGTCGGCTTCTTCAACAAGTTCGCCGGCAGGGGCTACGAAGACAAGCGGCCGCTGCGGCGCTACGTCGACGAATCGAAGCGCCTGCTCGGCGTGCTCGACGGTCGGCTCGACGGCCGCCGCTGGCTGATGGGCGACGACTACACCATCGCCGACATCGCCACGCTGGGCTGGGTCAACAACCTGATCACGTTCTACGAGGCGCGCGAGCTGGTGGCGTTCGACGGCTTTGCCCATGTCGCCGCATGGCTCGAACGTGGACTGGCCCGGCCGGCGGTGAAGCGTGGGCTGCGGATTCCCGCCAAGAGCTGAGACGCCGGCCTTCCCAGCGGAAGGAGCCGGGCAGGGACCGCCATCGCCAGCCAACCAGCACTTACGCGTCGATGGCGGCGTCGCGCGTCTCGTTGTCGGGATATTCCAGGAACACGAAGAACGGTACGCCGCGCGCATGCCAATGCTTCGCCACGCCGTCCAGCATCCGGTGCAGTTTTCCGAATGCCTCGCGCGCCTCGACCTGCAGTGCCTGCGCGTGATCGAGCAGCAGGACATAGCCGGGTGCCGGCAGCCAATGGAGATCGGACAGGCCTGCGGCCAGGGCATCCCAGCCATGCCCGGTGCCGGCCGGGAACGCGAACGCCCCGGCCAGGCGATGCTGCAGCTCGTTCGCGTCGTGGCAGTTGGCGAGGTTGAGTCGCAACAGATGCAGGCCGGCACGCCGGGCGTCGTCCGCCAGGGTGACCGGATCGTCCGGCACGATGCGGTAGACGCCGTCGCGGCCGGCGTCATGCAGATCGATTCCCAGCACCTTGCTTGTCATCGTGTGGCCTCGTGACGGCTGCAGTCGCCGCGCATCATGTGCCGCCGTGTGTGTGCGCCGGGTCGACGCCTATCAGTGGCGGCAAGTACCCACGCCTTCGGGGGCGCTGGAATCCGGTCACGCGCCTTCGACCCGGATACTGGCAAGGTGTGGCGTGGAGGTCGCCGCCATGATTCGCAAACTGAAGTCGGGCGAGTACCGGCTGTACTCGCGCAAGAAGGACCCGGACACCGGCAAGCGCCGCAACCTCGGCACGTTCAAGACGCGCGAGGCCGCCGAGAAACACGAGCGCGAGGTGCAGTATTTCAAGCGGCACTGAGGGAATTTGCCCGGGTGCGGATCCGGAGCGCATTTCCGCACCGGCAGCCGGGCAACAGGCACCGATGGGAACGTGCGTTGACCGGCACCCGGGAAATCCGGGCACCCTCATGAGCCGGGATGATAGGTACGCTCGGTGTGCCCCTCCAGTTGCTCGGGCCAGAAGTACACCGTGCGCAGGTTGCCGGTGGTGTAGCGCTCGGCCTCGTCATTGAAGTGCTTCGAATCCGGGTGGCCGCTTTCGCCGCCGGCGGTGATCGCGCGGGCGCTGACTTTCGGGCCGAACTCGACCACGGCGATGAAACTGTTGCCGCTGGTGCCGTAGTAGCGCTTCGTGCCCGGCCAGCGGTGCGCGCCGAACGAGGCGAGCGAACCCCAGCGCGAGGACACGAACGGCACCGGAATGCTCGGTTTCGCGTCGTCGAACTTCTGCACGATGGCGCCGTCGTTGCGCTGGTAGCGGTTGATCTCGCCCCATGGCACGCCCCAGCTGCCGAAGTCCTTTTCCAGCCGGTCCGAGGCTTCGACCAGCGCATCCAGGCGCGCCTTCGCGCCCGCGTCGCCGGCCATGTAGTCATACACGGACTGATCTTCGGACTCGGCTTCGGCATGCACCCGGTCCCACAGCGTGTCGCCCCAGAACACCGCCAGCGAGGTCGGCATCGAGGCGATGCCCCAGCGGTAGTCCCAGCCGCGCAGCAGGGCGATCTGGCCGGCCAGGCGCGGCTTCAGCGGATCGTTGCCGGGCAGCATGTCGTAGTCGTGGACCAGCACCGGGATCAGCCGCGAGAACGCCGGCAGGTACGAGTCGAACGCGGCGGATATCAGCGAGGCCTTGCTGAAATCGCGCGCGTGCTCAAGCACACGGGTGGCGTGGATGCCGCGCGGGTTCTCGCCGAACGTGTCCATGTAGCGCGGGTAGTCTTCCTTGCGCGGGCTGAACTTGCCGGCGGCGGAGTACGGCCAGTTGTTGGTGTTCATGATCCAGCCGTTCGGCGGGTTCAACAGGTGCGGTGCCTCGTCGAGCGCGTGCAGGCCTTTCCAGTCGGTGGCCGGGTCGCTGCCGTCGACCGGTTTGGTGTAGTCGAAGCGGTTGTCGCGCTTCGGGATGAACTGCGGGTGCATGTACGCGATCTCGCCCTTGTCGTCGGCGAAGATGGTGTTGTTCGACGAGTTGGCCTTGAGCTCGGCGACTTTCATGTAGCTGGCGTAATCGCTGGCCTTGGTGCGCAGCCAGCTCTGCTCGAGTGCCTCCAGCGGCTTGTTCATCAGCGCGATGGCGATCCACTTGCCGTCGGCCGCGCGCACGATCGGGCCGTGGTGGGTGAAATGCGCGTCGAAGCTGCGCACGGCCATCGAGCCGTCCTTCGCGCGGTACGGCACGCGGATCGTGCGCGTGGTGACCGGCCGCAGTTCCTTGCCGTAGCGGTAGAACAGCTTGCCGCCCTTGTGCACGATGGTTTCGGCGAACTCGTCGACCGCATCGAGTCCGGTCGAGGTATGCATCCAGCCGATGTGCCGGTTGAAGCCCTGGTAGATGAAGAACTGGCCCCAGGTCACCGCGCCGTAGGCGTCAAGCCCGGCGTCGCTGGACATCTGCAGTTCGGAGCGGAAGAAGAAGGAGGTGTGCGGATTGATCCACAGCAGCGCGTGGCCGTCGGCGCTGAGCTTGGGCGCGATCGCGAAACCGTTCGAGCCGGTCGGCTCGACCCAGCTGGCTGGCGTGGCCACGCCGGCGAATTTCTTGCCGTCGGTGCCGTAGAACGCGGCGAGTTGTTCGAGCGAAACGCGTTCGATGTCGCCGCCGATGCTGCCCTCGCTGAAGCTGAGCGCCATCCACGGCTCGAAATGTTTGATGACGCGCGGATGCACATCCGGATGCGTGGCGAGGTAGTAGTTCAGCCCGTCGGCCCAGCCGTTCATCAGCGCCTGCAACCAGGCGGGGCTCTTCGCGTACAGCGCCTGCAGTTCGACCGGGTCGATGAACAGTTTCTGCCGCAGGTCCTGCCAGACCGCCGATTCGCCCTCGGTCTCGGCGAGCCGGCCCAGCGCGTTGAGATAGTTCGTCTCGACCCGGTTGAAGTCGTCTTCGGCCTGGGCGTAGGCCATGCCGAACACCGCGTCGGCATCGGTCTTGCCGTGCACGTGGGCGATGCCCCAGTCGTCGCGGGTGATCGTGACCGCCTGTGCCTGGCGCTGCCAGCGCGCCTGCTCGGGTGGGGCGCCCTGCGCCGTGGCGACCAGGCTGAGCGCGAGCAGCGCTGCGGTCAGCAGCAGGCGCGACAGGTGCTGGTGACGTGCCCGCGGGCACGGGTTTTTCGAGGTGTGTGTGTGCATCAGCCGGTTATCCCCTGGTGGTCGTCGGTGCCGCCATGTCTCATGGAGTTGACCACCACTGGGCCACGCTTGCAAAGCCGGGGTGCGCGAATGGCAAGGTGTCGATTCGCGGCTGGCCCGTTCGTCGTATCCCCGTGAGCCGCTGTGCCGGCTCCGCTTTTGCCTACCCAACGACGAGGTCATGCCATGCAAACCCAGCCCTATCTGTTCTTCGACGGCCGCTGCGAAGAGGCCATCGCGTTCTACCGCCAGGCGATCGGCGCCGAGGTGGTCATGCTGATGCGCTATGCCGATGGCCCGGAGGGCTCCGCCCAATGCCCCGACGGCACGCAGCCGCCGGCGGACAAGGTGATGCATGCCTGCCTGCAGATCGGTTCGACCCAGGTCTTGGTATCGGACGGTTTCAGCGGCGGCCATCCCGAGTTCAAGGGTTTCTCGCTGGCGCTTTCCGCCGATGACGACACTGCGGCTAAGCGCCTGTTCGACAACCTCGCCGATGGCGGCCAGGTGCAGCAGCCGCTGATGCCGACCTTCTTCGCCTCCAGCTTCGGCATGCTGGTCGACCGCTTCGGCGTGGCGTGGATGGTGCTGGTGCCGAGTACGCCGGGTTGATGAAGCTGCGGCAGGCGCGGATGGTGATGTCTTTGCGATGGCGGCATGCCTGGCGCGATATGCCGCCATCGTCGTGATCTGGCCATCCGAACTGAACTTGCGATAAACGGGAGTGCGCAAGATACGCACGGGGGTTTTCGGACTGTGCAGTTTTCCTGCTGCATGATCTGACAGGTTGCGGTGCACTTGCGTGCACTCTGCCGCAGCATTCCGATCTGACAAGAGGAGAACTCCCCATGCTGAATCGATCATCTCGTGCCGCAGGTTTCGCTGTCGCCTTGGCAGCTGTGACGGCCATGGCGGGCTGCAGCAACTACGTCAAGCGCACCGATTACGACGCGGCCATCAGCAAGCTGCAAAGCAACGACGCGCAGATGCAGCAGCAGCTTGATTCGCTCAAGGCCGACATGGAGCAACGGTTTGCCAAGTACGACGCCACCCTGACCGAAATGCAGGGACGGCTGCGCGTGGACACGGTGGCCCATTTCGAGTTCAACAAGGCCGACCTGAACGACCAGGACAAGGCGATGTTGCAGGACTTTGCCCAGGTGATGAAGGCACACCACAGCAACGCCGTGGTGACCGTGGAAGGCTTTACCGATCCAGCCGGCTCCAGCGCCTACAACAAGCGGCTGGGGCAGAAGCGCGCCGATGCCGTGCGCGATTATCTGGTTTCCACCGAAGGCATGTCCGATACGCAGGTGCGCGCCGTCAGCTACGGTGAATCGCGCAACCGCCAGGTGGAGCCGGGTGCGACGCGCGAATCCGGCAGCAACAATCGCCGCGTGGCCCTGGTGGTCGATTACGCTGGCTGATCCGGCGGTGCGGGGCGCGCAAGTCGCGCCCCGTTCCTGCTGCGCCGTTCGCTGGGCGGACGTGCCTGCACGCCATGCACTTGAACAAGCTGGAAGCGGCAGCGAGACTGGCGCTTTCCTGTCCCGTGCGGTGACCGCGGCATGACCAGTTACATAGCGCTGTTGCGCGCCGTCAACGTGGGCGGCACCGGCAAATTGCCGATGGGCGAACTCAAGGCCATGTGCGAGGCGGCCGGCTTCGCGGACGTGCGCACCTATATTGCCAGCGGCAATGTGGTGTTCGGCAGCCGGCTTGCCGAGAAGGCGGTGAAGAAGGCGCTGGAGCAACGGCTGCAGGATTACGCGGGGAAACCGGTCGGTGTGGTGGTGCGCACGGCGGCCGAGATGGCCGCCGTGCTTGCCGGCAATCCGTTTCCGCAAGCGGCAGGCAACCGCGTGGTGGCGATTTTCCTGGATGCGCCCCCGCCGCCGGGCGCGTTGCAGGAGGCCACCGGCCTGAATGGTGAGCGGTTGGCGCTGGGGCAGCGCGAGATCTACGTGCATTACGGCGAAGGTATGGCCGACTCGCGGCTGAAGATTCCGGCCGCGAAGGCGGGTACCGCGCGCAACATGAACACCATCGCGAAACTCGCCGGCATGGCCGCCGGCAAGCCGGCGGGTTGAGCGCGGCGACGGGTCACGCCGGTCAAGCGTTCAGAGGCCATCCGGAAAGCGATCGGCGACCAGGTTCAGGGCGATGCCGTGTTCGAGGAAGGCCTTGGCGCCGGCGAGCACCAGGACAAACCCCCCGGTGGAATCGAGCGCCTGCTTCACCACCTCGTCGCCATTGCCCTGGAAGCCGCGGTTGGTGATGTCGACGAAAGTCGTGTGGTCGGGGCGCGCGGTGAACTGCCATTCCACCGTGGTGGCGGCATCGGGATTTCCCCACTCGATCAGTATGCGCCGGTCCTGCTCGACGGCTTTCACGGCGACCTGCACGGAGACGTCGTACATCTGCCAGTCCCAGCGAACCTGCCGGCCCGCCTGCAGCCGCGCGCTGCCGTGACTGAACCAGAAGCGGGAAGTGATGGCGGGATCCACGAAAGCCTCGAAGACTTCCGCGACGGGTTTGCGGATCAGCATGCCGGTGTTGGCGACGGGTACGTGGGTGATGTTCACGGGTATCTCCATCGAAGGCAGGGGGCTTCCGGCCGACAGTCAGTGGTCGCCGCGGGGAATGTGCAGCCGTGCCGCGTAGGCAGCGCGCAGCGCTTCCCAGCCATGGTCGAGTGCGGTTTCGCCGATGATCGGTGCGATCGGCCGACCCTGCAGCAGGCGTTCGGCCACGTGCAGGCACAGATGCCAGCCGGCGGCCACCTTGGGGATCCAGTCCTGGTCGCGGATGGTCTGGCGCAGGGTCAGCCGCGTGCCGCCCGCGCTCGGCTCCAGTTCCCAGCGCAGCACGCTTCGGCCGAACTGCTCCAGTTGCCAGCTGTATTCAAGCACGCGCGGCGGCTCGGCGCGGGTCACCGTGGTGGGGATGTCCGGCTGCTCGCTGTCGAGCATGCTCAGGCTGGCGTCACCGACTTCGCCGAGGTTGCGGTTCGCGGTGTACGGCGACCAGGCGCGCAGGTGGGCAGGGTCGGTGAGCACGTCCCATACGCGTTCGGGTGGTTGCGGCAACTCGCGCACGAAGACCAGAGTCCAGCCGTCGGCATCGCGCCGGCAGTCGACTTGGGCCAGTGGTCCGGTGTTGGAATCGGATGGGGTCATGTTGAGGTTACCTCCGGGGTTTGCGCGCACGTGACGAGCGCGAGGCGGATTTTTCCTTGGTGGCCACGATGGGAGTCGCATCTGCGGAGTGGAGCTTGCGCAGATAGTCCTCCAGCCGGTCGAGGCGCTGTTCCCACATCGCGCGGTATGGCTGCACCCACTCGGCCACCTCGCGCAGCGGCTGCGGCTGCAGTCGGCATGGCCTCCATTGCGCCTCGCGGCTGCGTGCGACCAGGCCGGCGCGTTCGAGCACTTTCAGGTGCTTGGTGATCGCCGGCAGGGTGACGTCGAACGGTTGCGCCAGCTCGGTGACCGAGGCCTGGCCCGAGGCGAGGCGAGCCAGGATGGCGCGGCGGGTCGGATCGGCGAGGGCGGCGAAGGTGGCGCTGAGCGGATCGGCGGACATGCGGGTACCAGGTCGTAATTTACCTTTTGGTAAATTACGACCTGCCGATCAGCGTGTCAAATGCGGTCCCCCCTGTCGAGTCGAGGTCCGTCACTGGCGGCGGCGGGACACGCACGCCAAGCCAACCCTTGATCGCGGCGATGGTCAGCGGGATCGCGCCGAAAATGATGAAGACCAGGTCGCCGGGCAGGCGCATCCACTCGATCAGGTGCGAGCGCGGGCTGCCGATGAAGTCGAGCGAGCGGGCGTGCCAGTAGCCGTTCTGCACCACGTCCCATACCTGCAACACGCCACTGGGAAACAGGCTGAACACCACCATCATGGCGAGGCCGATGTTGGTGCCCCAGAAGCCGACCCTGACGTATTTCTCCATGCCGGCCCAGCGCTCGTCGCTGCTGGTCTGGCGCAGCGTGAACACCATCAGCGCCAGCGCCAGCATGCCGAACACGCCCATCATCGCGGCGTGGCCGTGGTTCGGCGTGAGCTGGGTGCCGACTTCGTAATAGCTGACGATCGGCAGGTTGATCAGGAAACCGAAGATGCCGGCACCGACGAAGTTCCATACGCCCACCGCGATCAGGAAATAGAACGTCCACTTGTGCGGTATCGCGAGGGACTTGCCGCAGATGTCGCATTGGCCGCGGGTGGTGTGCACGAAATCCCACGCATCCAGCGTGAGCAGGGTCAGCGGCACCACCTCCAGTACCGAGACCATCGCCGACATCGCCATGTTGACGCTGGTCTGGCCGGTGAAATACCAGTGATGGCCGGTGCCGATCAGGCCGCCGAGGAAGTACAGGATGCCGTCGAGGTAGATCACCCGCAGCGCCACGTTGCGGCGGGTCAGGCCCAGTTGGTAGAAGGTCAGCGCCACCACCGTGGTGGCGAAGAATTCGAAGAAGCCCTCGACCCACAGGTGGATGATCCAGAAGCGCCAGGTATCGACCACGGTGTAGTTCGTCTTCGCGCCGAAGAACAGCGCCGGGATGTAGAACACCGGGATCGCCACCGCGGCGAACAGGAACATCTTCACCAGTGGCTTCGATTCCGGATTGGCCAGCGTGCGCGACCGCACCAGCAGCCACAGCATGGCGAACCACACCAGCAGGCCGATCACCAGCAGGAACTGCCAGATCCGGCCCAGTTCGAGGAACTCCCAGCCCTGGTTGCCCAGCCAGAACCACCACTTGCCGAGCATCTGCGAAATCCCCAGCCATTCGCCGAGCAGGCTGCCGCCGATCACCACCACGAACGCACCGAACAGCAGGTGCACCCAGGGGGCGAACCAGCGTGGCTCGTCATTGCGCAGCGTGCGGCCCAGGAACAGCGCGGCGGCGACGTAGGCGGTGGCGATCCAGAAGATCGCCGTCTGCAGGTGCCAGGTGCGCATCAGGTTGCTGGGGAAGATCGTTTCCAGCTGGAAGCCATAGAAGCTGCCCGGATCGGCGCGGTAATGCGCCACCGCACCGCCGACCAGGGTCTGCATCAGGAACAGCAGCGCCACCACCACGAAGAACTTCACCAGCGCGCGCTGGCCGGGACTCGCCACGCCCGGCAGCAGGTGCGGGTGGATGTGCTGGCCACGGCTGATCCAGCCGAGGTAGTCGAACTTGCCGAACATCAGCAGTACCACGGCGATGCCGGCCAGCAGCACGATCAGGCTCAGCGCGCTCCACAGCAGCGCACCCGGCACCGCGATGTTGCCGACGTCGGGGTCGTACGGAAAGTTGTTGGTGTACGAGTAGTTTTCGCCGGGGCGGTTCGCCACCGAAGCCCAGGCGGCCCAACTCACGAAGGCGGTGAACTGCTGCAGCTCGGTCGGGTCGGTGATCAGCCCCGCCTTGAGCCCGCCGTTACGTTCCGGGTGCAGGAAATAGTCGGTCCAGTAAGAGATCTGTTGGCGATAGGCTGCGGTTTCCGGCGCGGTCAGCCGCAACGTGCCGCTGGCGGCGTCGTAGCGGTTGGTCTTCATTTCGACAGCCGTTTCCGCACGTACCGCCGCGCGCTGGCCTGGAGTCAGTGCTGACAGCGGTTGCCGGTATTGCTGCTGTGCGATCGCCGCCGCGGTGTCTTCGCCGATACGGTGCAATGCCTCGGCCGAATAGTCCGGCCCGAGGTAGGCACCGTGGCCCCAGATGCTGCCGTTGTCCATCAGCCCGTATTTCAGGAAGACCGTCTGGCCTTCGCTGATGTCGTCGCCGCTGAACAGGCGGTTGCCTTGCGCATCCACCACCTGGGCCGGAATGGGTGGAGCATTGCGATAAGCCAGCGAGGTAATCGTGAGCAACCCGGCGAAACCTAGCACCATCACGATCAGCACCGTGCGCAGCCACCAGGGCGACAGTTCGGGGTCTTCCGGGGTCAACGGCTGGGCGGCAGTGCTCATGGAGCTTTCCCTTCGACGGCGTGTAGGCGAGTATCGGATGGTGCAGGTGCAGGGGCACAGTTGCCCGCCGGTGCCGAAATCGGGCCATGGTCTGCGTAGGTTTTCCCCAAGTTGGCGCGGCCAGCATTTTCCTCTTCCCGTGCACGACCTGTGAATGGGGCGAGCTGGATTGGCCGTCCATCCGCTCGAGGCGAACTGGGGTCGCAAAAAAAACAGGCGAGCTGGCGTACTCCGCGTACGCGCTCCGGAGCATGGCTTGCGCGATGGGGGGCGCCACCACAATGGTCATGCATCAAGGAATTTCGGCATCACCGCGATGCCGGATCACGGCTGGCATGGGAGGCTCTGTACTGCCTGCCGGCCATCAACGCTGCAGTCGACTGCAGCTTCATTGACGACCGAGGTGAATCAAATGAACACCCTTTTCGAGCGTACCGGCCCCCTGACCGAACTGAGCAGCTACCCGCAGTGGGCGCAGGACATGGTGGCCGATTGCGAAAGCACCAAGCGAAGCGTGGTTACCCATGAACTATGGGAAAGGATGAGTAATGGCACATTGGGCATGCCTGGTACTGCCAATTTCATGGTTGGTATCTGGCCGGTGATTGAACGCTTTCCCGCCTACATGGCCAAGAGTCTGCTGAAGACACGGTTCGGCCGCAGTCCGGGGGACAATCTTGCGCGTCGCTGGCTGGTGCGTAATATCCGGGTCGAGCAGAATCACGCCGAATACTGGCTCAACTGGGCAGAGGGGGCAGGCATTCCCCGTGCAGAATTGTTGAAGGGAGTCCCACCCCGGGGTACCGAGGTGCTGGCGGACTGGTGTGAGGATGTCAGCACCCGTGACTCGCTGGCCGCGAGTATCGCGGCCACCAACTACGCGGTCGAAGGTGCAACGGGTGAATGGTCGCAATTGATCTTCGAAAGCAAGAGCTACACGGAAAGCTTCCCGCCGGGAACCAGGGCGGGAACATTGCGCTGGCTGCAGCTCCATGCTGCCTACGATGACACACATCCATGGGAGGCACTGGAGATAGTCTGTACACTGATGGGCACGAGTCCGGCAGCCGATGAAGTGGCTCATATCAGCGAGTGCATCAAGCGCAGCTATACCAGCATGCGGATACTCGCTGATCGTTGCGTTGAGCCGCGTCGCCTGTTGGAGGTGGCGAGCGCTGCCGCCGCCTGACGGTTAGTTACGCGTTCGTGCAATGCCCAAGGTTGATTCGCCCGACGCGAAACAGGGGATGCAATGCGTACTTCCACGATCAATTTGCAACGGCCGCTGTCACGGCGCTTGATGCCGCTTGCGTATGGGTTGGTGGGAGTGGTCGGGCTGATCTTGGCGCTGACCTGGGTGGCTTTGCAGGTTCAAGTGGCTCTCGCCGGGTTCCTGAACGGCGAGAGCATTTGGTCCAAGGCACAGAAGCAGGTCGTAATATCCTTGGATGCCTACGCGGCGAAAGGCGAAGCGGCGGATCTGGCCAATTACAAGCTTAATTATGAAGTGTTGATGGCCGATCGATGGGCGCGTGATCAGATTGCGACAGGCAATTATGATTATGAGGAGGTGGCAGATTCGTTACGGCGCAGCAAGACGGTCACGATAGCGATCCCCGGCGTGATCTTCATGCTGCACCATTTTGCAGACGCGCCCTACATGCGTGATGCACTGAGGGCCTGGCGTTCAACCGACAACTCCATCGCGCAGCTCAACACCATAGCGGCCTCGTTGGAAAGGGGTTACACAACCGGCGGAATTACCCACGCGGAAATTGCCAGCCAACGCGAACGCATCGCTGCGATCAACAGCTTTGTCGAGCCGCGCAGCAAATTGTTCTCTCGCTCGATCGCCGATGGCGCCGCCTGGATAGGGGAGGTGCTTTTTTGCGGCGTATTGGCGGCGTCAGCCATTGCGGCCCTTTTGTGGCTTGGCATGGCACGCCGGATCCTAGCCAGCATCCGCGGTACCGAGGAACGCTACCGCCTGCTGTTCGACAGCGCCCCCGACGCGATCGTGATGGTCGACGAGGCCAGTGGACGGATCCTGGACGTCAACCGCACCGCCGCGGCATGGACCGGGCGCCGCGCGGACGAGCTTGTCGGCGACCGTTTCGTGCACTTGTTCGTGCAATCCATGGCGGGGCAGCAGGCCGGGCGGGCTGCCACCAATGCGCTGCTGGGTACGGATGGTCATTCACGCCCGGTGGAAACGCAGACCAGCCTGGCCAACTGGGGCAGCCAGCCGGTGCGCCAGGCGATCATCCGCGACATCTCGGAGCGGGTGGCGATGGAGCGGGAACGCCAGATCGCCGCCGAGGCGCTGGCCAATATCGCCGAAGGCGTGATCATCGCCGATGCCGGGCGGCGGGTCATCTCGACGAATGCGGCGCATACCGAACTGACCGGCTTCACCAGCCAGTCGCTGCACGGCAAGCGCCTCGACGACACCCGCTGCCTGCCCGATGGCAAGCCGCTGCCGCAGTCGATCTGGGACAGTGTCGCCGCCGGCCACAACTGGATGGGCGAGGTCCTGAGCACCCGCAGCGACGGCAGCAGCTATCCCGAGCACCTGAGCATCAGCGCGATCCGCGACGGCGAAGGCCAGATGGTCTACTACGTCGCCGTGCTCACCGACATCCATGAGGCGAAGGCGAACCAGCATCGGCTGGAGCACATGGCGCGCCACGACCCGCTGACCGGCCTGGCCAACCGCGCCGAGTTCGAGCGGTACTGCGCCGAGGCGATCGCGGTGGCCGAACGCGAGCGGCTGGCCGTGGTGGTGCTGTTCATCGACCTGGATGCCTTCAAGATCGTCAACGACAGCTACAGCCATGCGATTGGCGACCGCCTGCTGGTCAAGGTGGCGGAGCGGATCCGCCGGCAGTTGTCCGAGGGCGACGTCGCCGGGCGCATCGGCGGCGACGAGTTCACCGTGCTGATCCCGCGGCTGATCCTGCGCGAGGACGCGCGGGCGATCGTCAGCCGCCTGCTCGGGACCTTGTCCGAGCCGCTGCTGGTGGACGAATACGAGATCGTGCTGAGCGCCAGCATCGGCGTGGCGGGCTACCCGCTGGACGGCGACAATGCGGCGGCGTTGATCGCGAATGCCGACGCGGCGATGTATGCGGCGAAAACCGAGGAGCGCAATGCGTTCCGCTTCTATACGCCGATGATGCACGCCGATACCCGCCGGCGCCTGCAACTGGCCACCGAGCTGCGCCAGGCGCTGGCGCGCAACGAATTCCATCTGGTGTTCCAGCCCAGCGTGGAACTGCGCACCGGCCGCATCGTGGCGGTGGAGGCGCTGGTGCGCTGGCAGCATCCGGAGCGCGGCGAGGTGCTGCCGGCGGAATTCATTCCGGTGGCGGAAGGCCTGGGCCTGATCCGCCGCATCGACGAGTGGGTGATGCAGGCCACCTGCGCGCAGATCCAGGCCTGGGACATGGCCGGCGTGCCGCCGATCCGCGTGGCGGTGAATATCTCGGCGCGCTGGTTCGGCCACCCGGCCTTCGTCGACGGGGTCAGCCGGACCCTGCAGTCGCGGCACCTGTCGGCGAGTCGCCTGATGTTGGAGATCACCGAGAGCGCGATGCTGCGCCTGGGCGACGACATCGAGCGCACCATGCAGACCCTACACACGCTCGGCATCGAAGTGGCGATCGACGATTTCGGCACCGGCTACTCCTCGATGGCCTATCTCAAGCTGCCGGCGGTGGCCTACCTGAAGATCGACCGCTCCTTCGTCACTGGCCTGCCGGGCGACAGCAACGATGCGGCGATCACCGAGGCGATGCTGGCGATGGCGAAAAGCCTCGGCCTGACCACGATTGCCGAGGGCATCGAGACCGAGGCGCAGCACGATTTCCTGCTGCGCAGCGGTTGCATGGAGGGGCAGGGCTACCTGTACTCCTACCCGTTGCGGCCCGAGGAAGTGCAGCGCCTGCTGTGTCCGAACCAGCCGCCGGTGCCGGCGCGCCTGAGACTGGTGCCGCCGAAGCGCAGCTGATCCGGCGCGCCACGCACGGAGCTGCCCCGGCTGCCTTGATATGCATCAGGGCGCCTGGGCGGAGGTCGCGGGAGACTGCATGGGTTTCCCCGAACCGTGCACTTCATGTCCAGCAGCGAACCTGTTCCCGACGGCAGAAAGTACGTCAGCCCGCAAGGCACCCGTGCGGTCAAGGGCGGTATCCGTCCGAACGCCGCCACCGGCGTGCCGGATGTCGATCGCAAGCCGCCATGGCTGCGGGTCAAGCTGCCGGGCGGCGCGCAGTACGAGGCGGTGCACGAGATCGTGCGCAGCCACAAGCTGAACACGGTATGCGCCGAATCGAAGTGCCCGAACATCGCCGAGTGCTGGGGCCGCGGGACCGCCACGCTGATGCTGATGGGCTTGGTATGCACGCGCGCGTGCAAGTTCTGCTCGGTCAGCACCGGCAACCCGAACGGCTGGCTCGATCCGCTGGAGCCGCTGCAGGTCGCCGACGCGGTGGCGCTGATGGGGCTGAAGTACGTGGTGCTGACCTCGGTCGATCGCGATGACCTGGCCGACGGCGGCGCGGCGCACTACGCCGCCTGCGTGCAGGCGATCCACCAGCGTTCGCCGCAGACCGCGGTGGAGGCGCTGACGCCGGACTTCGCCGGCGATCTGGCGGCAGTTGCCACGGTGCTCGACGCCGGCCTGGTCACCTATGCGCAGAACATCGAGACCGTGGAACGGCTGACCCATCCCGTGCGCGACCCGCGCGCCGGCTATGCGCAGACGCTCGGCGTGCTGGCCTTCGCCAAGCGGCACGCGCCGCAGACGCTGACCAAGACCAGCCTGATGCTGGGACTGGGCGAGACCGACGCGGAGATCGAGCGCACGCTGGACGATATACGCGGCGCCCACGTCGATGTCGTTACGCTGGGCCAGTACATGCGGCCCAGCCCGCACCACCTTCCGGTGCAGCGTTTCGTCACCCCGGACGAGTTCCGGCATTACCGCGAACTGGCGCTCGGCAAGGGTTTCCTGGAGGCGGTCGCCGGGCCGCTGGTGCGTTCGAGCTATCGCGCCGAACGCGTGCTGGAGCACAACAATCTCGGACTGCAGCTGGGTGTGTAGGCAGCGTGCGGCCGATCATCTGCAAGGAGTGTCGCCATGGAACATCCGATGTATCCGTCATCCACCGTGGAGCTGGCGCACAAGCGCCGTGAACTGGCGCCGGAGCCGCTGAAGGCGTTCAAGGCGTTCAGCGCCGCGGTGTTTGCCGATGGCGCGTTGCCGAACGTCACCAAGCAGCTGATCGCGGTGGCGGTGGCGCACGTCACCCAGTGTCCGTACTGCATCAAGGGCCACACCGCCGAAGCCTTGAAGCAGGGGGCCAGCGAGCAGCAGATCATGGAGGCGATCTGGGTCGCCGCCGAGATGCGCGCGGGCGGCGCGTACGCGCATTCCGCGCTAGCGCTGGACGTGATGCAGCACGCGCACGAGGCCGCCTGAAGTGGCCACGCGCTTTGCCACGGTGTCGGACAGCATCCTCGACGCGGTGGGCGACACCCCGCTGCTGGAGATCGAGGGCGTCTACGCCAAGATCGAGTTCCTCAACCCTTCCGGTTCGATCAAGGCGCGCATCGCCAAGTACATGATCGAGCGGGCGGAACAGGAAGGTTTGCTCAAGCCCGGCGACACCATCGTGGAGGCGACCAGCGGCAACACCGGCAACGCGCTGTCGATGGTCGCGGCGGTGAAGGGCTACCACATGCTGGTGGTGATGCCCGAAGGCATGTCCAGCGAACGCGTGGCGATCTCGCGGGCGTATGGCGCGGACGTGCTGTTCTGCGGCAACTTCCATGTCAACGAGGCGCTGGTGCGCGCGCAGCGGCTCGGCCAGCAGGCGGGCTACTTCTGCCCCAGCCAGTTCGAGTCGGAATGGAACGTGGAGGAGAACCGGCTGATCCTCGGCCCGGAAATCCTCGCCCAGTTGCCGCCGGGCCGGCTACCCGATGCGCTGGTGCTGGGCGTGGGCACCGGCGGTACGCTGATTGGCGTGGGCCAGGCGTTCCGTGCGGTCAATCCGGACGTGCGGCTGTTCGCGATGGAGCCGTCCGAATCGTGCACGATCCTGTGCGGCGAGATTGCCGCGCATACCATCGAGGGTATTTCGGACGGCTTCGTGCCGGGCATCTTCCAGCGCCACGCGGGGCTGGTAAACCAGGTGCTGAGCGTGTCCAGTACCGACGCCGTGGCCGAAATGAAACGGCTGGCGCGCACGTACGGATTGTTCTGCGGGCCGAGTTCCGGCGCGCACCTGCTGGCCGCCAAGCGCATCCGGCAGAATTTCCCGGAACTGAAGACCGTGGTCACCGTGTTCTGCGATGAAGGCGAGAAATACCTGCACGAGTACTTCATGCAGGCCGCCGCCGCCGACGTGGACGCGACGCACTTCCAGTGAAACTGCCGCCTACAGCGGTGCGCAGTGGCGGTGCAGCCACTCCAGGTCGACGTCGTCCAGCAGCGGGCTGAGCGCGGCGCGCACGCTGGCGTGGTAGTCGTCCAGCCAGGCACGTTCTTCCGGGTTGAGCAGGCCCGGCTCCAGCGCGCGGCGGTCGAACGGACACATCGTCAGCGTCTCGAAGGCGAGGAATTCGCCGAACTCGGTGCGGTCGGCCTCGACCACCACCGCCAGGTTCTCGTGGCGGATGCCGTGGCGGCCGGGCTTGTACAGGCCCGGTTCGATCGAGCTGATCATCCCCGGCTCCAGCGCCACCAGCGCGCCACCGGCGACCGGGGGACGGATCGCCTGCGGCCCCTCGTGCACGTTGAGGAAGTAGCCCACGCCGTGGCCGGTGCCGTGGCCGTAATCCATGCCCGAAGCCCACAGCGGCGCGCGCGCCAGCGCATCCAGTTGCGGGCCGCTGGCGCCTTTCGGAAAGCGTGCGCGCGACAGCCCGATCATGCCTTTCAGCACCAGGGTGGCGTCGCGGCGCTGTTCCGCCGTGGTCTCGCCCAGCGCCAGCACGCGGGTGATGTCGGTAGTGCCGCCCAGGTACTGGCCGCCGGAGTCGATCAGCAGCAGGCCCTTGGCCTGCAGCGTGCTGTGCGATTCCGGCGTGGCGCGGTAATGCGGCAGCGCGCCGTTCGCCTGGTAGCCGGCGATGGTGGCGAAGCTTTCGCCGACCCAGCCGGGCTGGGCCGAGCGTTCCTCGTGCAGCAAGGCGTCGACGTCGAGCTCGGTCACCGCCATGCCGGCGGCGAGGCGCTGTTCCAGCCGGCGGAAGCCGCGCACCAGGGCGGCGCCGTCGCGGCGCATCACGTCGCGGATGTGGTCGAGTTCGGCAGCGCTCTTGACCGCCTTGAACGCGGTGCTCGGGTTGGCCGCCTCGAT
Source organism: Rhodanobacter soli (assembly GCF_040548735.1). Lineage (NCBI taxonomy): Bacteria > Pseudomonadati > Pseudomonadota > Gammaproteobacteria > Lysobacterales > Rhodanobacteraceae > Rhodanobacter > Rhodanobacter soli. The sequence goes on from NZ_JBEPSD010000002.1 coordinate 508,275, forward strand.
CCGGGTTACGCCCGGCGGGATCGCCGCGGCGATCGCGCTGACTACCCGGCCGCCGTCCAGCAACAGGCGGTCGGTGGCGCCCAGTTCCTGCAGGGTCGAGGTGATCGAGGCGTAGTCGGCGATGGCGATGCCGTCGGCGGCCAGCTTGGCGACCAGCGCGTCGCCGAGCTTGGCGCGGCCGACGAACAAGGTGGCGCGCTGTTCCGCCTGCACCAGCAGGTGGGCCAGGAACACCGGGTTGCACTCCACGTCGCTGCCGCGCAGGTTTGTCAGCCAGGCGATGTCGTCGAGGCTGGACAGCAGGTGGTGGGTGGCGCCGAGCTTGTGCATCGCCTTGCGCAGGCGGGCGAACTTGTCGGCGCGCGGAATGCAGGCCCAGGCCAGCTCGTGCTCGACCACCGGCGCCTGCGGCAGGGCCGGGCGGTCCGCCCAGATCGCACCGGGCAGGTCCAGGTCGGTGCGCACCGTGGCGCCGCTGTCGGCGAGCCGGCGCTCGATCTGGCGCTGGGTGGTCACGGCCACGCTGTCGCCGGCCACGGCCAGCACGTCGCCGTCATGCAGTTGCTGCTGCAGCCACTCGAGATGCTCGGGCGTGTGCGGCACGCGCAGCTTCATCAGGCTGATGCCGCTGCCGGCGAGTTGCTGCTCGGCCTGCGAGAAATAGCGCGAATCGGTCCACAGCCCGGCCTGGTCGCGGCTGACGACCAGGGTGCCGGCCGAACCGGTGAAGCCGGACAGCCACTCGCGCGCGGCCCAATGGGCCGGCAGGTACTCGGACAGATGCGGATCGGCGCTGGGTACCAGCACGGCGGCGATGCCGTGCTGCTGCATGGCCGCGCGCAAGGCGGCGAGACGGGCGGGGATGGGGTTGTTCATCCGGGCATGCTAGCAGGCGGCCCAGGGCCGTTTCATCCGCTGCGCAGGAGCTGGAAATGAACCAATCGCGACGAATTCTGCGTTGCCATCTCGCAGTGGAACGCTTCTGCAGCTAAAATGCCAATTTCCAGCACGGCTGCTTTCCATGACCCCCCTGATTTTCGTCACCGGCGGTGTGGTGTCCTCGCTTGGCAAGGGCATTGCTGCGGCGTCGCTCGCTTCCATTCTCGAAGCGCGCGGCCTTTCGGTCACCATGATGAAGCTCGATCCCTATATCAATGTGGATCCGGGCACGATGAGTCCGTTCCAGCACGGCGAGGTCTACGTGACCGACGACGGCGCCGAGACCGATCTCGACCTCGGCCACTACGAGCGCTTCGTCCGTACCCGCCTGACCGGCAAGAATTCCATCACCACCGGCAAGATCTACGAGAGCGTGATCCGCAAGGAGCGCCGCGGCGATTATCTCGGCGCCACCGTGCAGGTGATCCCGCACATCACCGACGAGATCAAGCACTGCATCCACGAGGCCACCCGCGGCTTCGACGTGGCGCTGGTGGAGATCGGCGGCACCGTGGGCGACATCGAGTCGCTGCCGTTCCTGGAGGCGATCCGCCAGCTGCGCATCGAGCACGGCCCGGAGAAGGTGGTGTTCATGCACCTGACCCTGGTGCCGTTCATCAAGGCCGCGGGCGAGCTGAAGACCAAGCCGACCCAGCATTCGGTGAAGGAACTGCGCTCGATCGGCATCCAGCCGGACATCCTGCTGTGCCGCTGCGAGCAGGCTTTGCCCGAGGGCGAGCGACGCAAGATCGCGCTGTTCACCAACGTGCCGGAAAACGCGGTGATCAGTGCCGTCGACGTGGACGTCATCTACAAGCAGCCGCTGTGGCTGCACCAGCAGGGCCTGGACGACATCGTGGTGAAGAGGCTCGGCCTCGATGCCAAGCCCGCGAATCTGTCCGCGTGGCAGCGCACGGTCGACGCGGTGGAGCATCCGAAGGACGAAGTCACCGTCGCCATCGTCGGCAAGTACGTCGAGCACAAGGATGCCTACAAGTCGCTGGGCGAGGCGCTGCGCCACGGCGGCATCAAGCAGCAGACGCGGGTGAACCTGGACTGGATCGATTCCGAACAGGTCGAGGCCGAAGGCGCCGCCAAGGTGCTCGGCAAGGCTGACGCGATCCTGGTCCCCGGTGGCTTTGGCAAGCGCGGTTTCGAGGGCAAGATCCTCGCCGCGAAGTATGCGCGTGAGCACGGCGTGCCGTACTTCGGCATCTGCTACGGCATGCACGCGGCGGTGATCGACTTTGCCCGGCATGTGGCCGGCCTGGCCGACGCCGACTCCAGCGAAAACGACCGCAACACGCCGAACCCGGTGATCGGGCTGATCACCGAGTGGACCACCGCCAGCGGCGAAGTCGAGCAGCGCAGCGACCGTTCCGACCTTGGCGGCACCATGCGTCTGGGCGCGCAGGAATGCCGCCTCAAGGCCGGCACGCTGGCGCGCGAGCTGTATGGCCAGGACGTGGTGCGCGAGCGCCATCGCCATCGCTACGAGTTCAACAACCGCTACCGCCAGCCGTTCGAGGACCTGGGCCTGGTGATCTCCGGCAAGTCGATGGACGACCTGCTGGTCGAGATCGTGGAGTTGCCGCAGCAACAGCATCCGTGGTTCCTCGGCTGCCAGGCGCATCCGGAATTCACCTCGACCCCGCGCGACGGCCACCCGCTGTTCATCGGTTTCGTGCACGCCGCGCGCGAGTACAAGACCGTGCGCGACGGCGAGAAGCTGGCCAGGGAGCACGTGGCATGAAGGTTCTTCACTTCCCTGTGGCTGGGTCCCGGCCAATCCATGGCCGGGATGACGGGCTGACGACATCGCTGGAGCCACGAGGGCTGCAGCGATGAAACTTTGCAATTTTGAGGTCGGTCTGGACCACCCGCTGTTCCTGATCGCCGGCCCCTGCGTGGTGGAGTCCGAGCAGTTGCAGTTGGACACCGCCGGCACGCTGAAGGAGATCACCGGGCGGCTCGGCATCCACTTCATCTTCAAGTCCAGCTTCGACAAGGCGAACCGCTCTTCCGGCGAGAGCTTCCGCGGGCCGGGACTGGAAGAGGGCCTGCGCATCCTGGGCGAAGTGAAACGGCAGATCGGCGTGCCGGTGCTCACCGACGTGCACGAGTACACGCCGATGGATGAAGTGGCGTCGGTGGTCGACGTGCTGCAGACGCCGGCCTTCCTGTGCCGGCAGACCGACTTCATCCAGAAGGTGGCGCGCGCCGGCAAGCCGGTGAACATCAAGAAGGGACAGTTCCTGGCGCCGTGGGACATGAAGCACGTGGTGGCCAAGGCCAAGGCCGTCGGCAACGACGACATCATGGTGTGCGAGCGCGGCGCCAGCTTCGGTTACAACAACCTGGTGTCGGACATGCGCTCGCTCAGTGTGATGCGCGATACGAACTGCCCGGTGGTGTTCGACGCCACCCATTCGGTGCAGTTGCCCGGCGGGCAGGGCGCCACGTCAGGTGGTCAGCGCGAATTCGTGCCGGTGCTGGCGCGTGCGGCGGTGGCGGTCGGCGTGGCCGGCCTTTTCGCCGAGACGCACCCCGACCCCAGCAAGGCGCTCAGCGATGGCCCGAACGCCTGGCCGCTGGGCAAGATGGAAGCCCTGCTGGAAACCTTGCTGGAGCTGGATGCCGTGACCAAGCGGCACCGCTTCCTGGAGCAGGATGTTTCCTGAAACACCCGGGCGCAGCGATGCGCCCGTTTCCAATCATTCACCACCCAAGCAGACGGACACCGCATGAGCACCCAGATCACCCGCATCCACGCCCGTGAAATCCTCGACTCGCGCGGCAACCCCACGCTGGAAGCCGAGGTCACCCTGGCCGGCGGCGGCTTCGGCCGCGCTGCGGTGCCCAGCGGCGCCTCCACCGGTTCGCGCGAGGCGGTCGAGCTGCGCGACGGCGACAAGTCGCGCTACGGCGGCAAGGGCGTGAAGAACGCGGTGGCGAACGTCAACACCACGATTGCCGAGGCGCTGAAGGGTTTCGATGCGGCCGACCAGAAAGGCCTGGATGCGAAGCTGATCGCGCTGGACGGCACGCCGAACAAGGGCAAGCTGGGCGCGAACGCGCTGCTGGGCGTTTCGATGGCGGCGGCGCATGCCGTGGCGGCCTCGCGTGGCGAGCCGCTGTGGCAGTACCTGTCGAATGGCAAGCCTGGCGCGCTGCCGGTGCCGATGATGAACATCATCAATGGCGGCGAGCATGCGGACAACAACATCGACGTGCAGGAGTTCATGGTGCTGCCGGTGGGCATGCCGAGCTTCGCCGAAGCGCTGCGTGCTGGCGCGGAGATTTTTCACGCATTGAAGAGTGTGCTGAAGGGGCGTGGCCTGAGCACGTCGGTGGGCGACGAAGGTGGCTTCGCGCCGAACCTGCGCTCCAACATCGAGGCACTCGATACCATTCTCGAAGCCATCCACAAGACCGGCTACAAGGTCGGCAGCGAGATCCTGCTTGGCCTCGACGCGGCCAGCTCCGAGTTCTACAAGGACGGCAAGTACGACCTCGCCGGCGAAGGCAAGCAGTACAGCTCGGCGCAGTTCGTCGACCTGCTCGCCAGTTGGGCGAAGCAGTACCCGATCGTCACCATCGAGGACGGCATGGCCGAAGGCGATTGGGACGGCTGGAAGCTGCTCACCGATGCGATCGGCGATCGCATCCAGGTGGTCGGCGATGACCTGTTCGTGACCAACCCGGCGATCTTCCGCGAAGGCATCGAGAAGAAGATCGCCAATGCGATCCTCATCAAGGTCAACCAGATCGGCACGCTGTCGGAGACGCTGGAAGCGATCGCGATGGCCGACACGGCGAAGTACGCGGCGGTGATCTCGCACCGCTCCGGCGAGACCGAAGACACCACCATCGCCGACATCGCGGTGGCCACCACGGCGACCCAGATCAAGACCGGCTCGCTGTGCCGCAGCGACCGCGTGGCGAAGTACAACCAGCTGCTGCGCATCGAGGAGGCGCTGGGCTCGGCCGCGCGCTATGCCGGCCGCGATGCGTTTCCGAACCTGACCCGCCTGCCGGGCTGAACGGCCGCCCATGCTGCGCTGGATCGCCCTGATTCTGATCCTGCTGCTGATCGGACTGCAGCTGAAGCTGTGGACCGGCAGCGGCAGCATGCACGAGGTGGACAGCCTGCGCGTGGCGGTGAAGAAACAGACCGATGAGAACGCGAAGCTGCTGCAGCGCAACCAGGCGGTCGGCGCCGACGTACTGGACCTCAAGCATGGCGACCAGGCGGTCGAGGCGCGTGCGCGCACCGAGCTGGGGCTGATCAAGCCGGGCGAAGTGTTCTACCAGGTGGTCGAACCACCGGCCCGCGCCGGCAGCTCGCTGCCGCCACCGCCACCCGCCACGCCCGCCGGATCGCCATGAGCGCGCCGACGCTGTGGTGCGTGGTGCCGGCCGCGGGGCGCGGCGCCCGGGTTGGCGGTGACTGCCCGAAACAATACCTGCCGCTGGCCGGGCGGCCGCTGATCGCGCACACGCTGGAGCGGCTCGCCGCGCATCCGCGGATCGGCGGCCTGCTGGTGACGCTGGCGGTGGCCGATGCGCACTGGTCCGGCATCGGCACGCTCAACGGCAAGCCGGTGCTGACCGCGATCGGCGGGGCCGAGCGCAGCGATTCGGTGCTGGCCGGAATCGACGCCTTGCCCGCGTCGGTGGGTGCGGGCGATTTCGTGCTGGTGCACGATGCCGCACGACCGTGCGTGCGGCTGGCCGACATCGGCAAGTTGATCGAACTGGCCGGTGCGGCTGACGGCGGCCTGCTGGGCGCGCCGCTGCGCGACACGCTGAAGCGGGCGAATGCGGCCGGCCGCAGCGAACTGACCGAGCCGCGCGACCTGCGTTGGCGCGCCTTCACGCCACAGATGTTCCGGCGTGCTCAACTGGCGGCGGCGCTGCGCGAGGCGGCACGACGCGGCGTGAACGTCAGCGACGAGGCGATGGCGATGGAGCTGGCCGGCTTCGCGCCGTTGCTGGTCGAGGGTGCCGAGGACAACATCAAGGTGACCACGGCAGCGGATTTCGCGCTGGCCGAGTTCCTGCTTTCGAGGACAGCATGATGCGCATAGGCCAGGGTTTCGACGTGCATGCATTCGGCGAGGGCGACCACGTCACCCTGGGTGGCGTGCGCGTGCCGTATCGCCACGGCGTGGTGGCGCATTCGGACGGCGACGTGGTGGTCCATGCGCTGTGCGACGCGATCTTCGGCGCGCTGGCGCTGGGCGACATCGGCCAGCATTTCCCGCCGTCGGATGAGCGCTGGCGCGACGCCGACAGTCGCCAGTTCCTGCGCCACGCGGCGATGCTGATGGCGCAGCATGGTTACGCGCTGGGCAATGCCGACATCACCGTGATCGGCGAGGCGCCGAAGGTCGGCCCGCACGTGCAGGCGATGCGCGAGAATCTCGCCGCCGACCTGGACAGCGAGATCGGCCGCATCAGCGTCAAGGCGACCACCACCGAAAGACTCGGCTTTTGCGGCCGGGGCGAGGGGATCGCCGCGCAGGCGTGCGTCCTGCTGGAGCGCGCGTGAGCGAAGTAGAGGCCCGCAGCGCCGCCAGCCGGCTGCACGACCAGCTCGAAGCCATCGTCGAGGTGCTGCGCCGGCATGACGACGAGAGCCCGCTGCCGGCCGAATCGCAGGCCGAATTGCGCCGGCAGCTGGACGAACTGCATCCGGCCGACATCGCCTTCATCCTCGAATCGCTGCCGCTGGACGACCGCCTGGCGGTCTGGCAGCTGGTCAAGGCCGATCGCGACGGCGAGATCCTGCTGGAAGTGTCCGACGCGGTGCGCGAATCGCTGATCGCGGACATGGACCGCCACGAGATCCTCGCCGCGGTCGAGCCGCTGGACGCGGACGAGCTGGCCGACCTGGTCGAGGACCTGCCGACCGCGATGCTGCCGGAGCTGATGGCGAGCTTGGACACGCAGCAGCGTGAGCAGGTGCAGTCGGCGCTGTCCTACGAGGACGACCAGGTCGGCGCGCTGATGGACTTCGAGATGGTCACCATCCGCGAGGACGTGAGCCTGGAAGTGGTGCTGCGCTACCTGCGGCGCTGGGACGAGCTGCCGGCGCAGACCGACAAGCTGTTCGTGATCAACCACGACAACCTGCTCACCGGCGTGCTGCCGCTGCACTGGCTGCTGGTGAACCCGCCGGAAAAGATGGTCAGCGCGGTGATGGCGCCGGACGTCAATACCTTCCACCCCACCGACGATGCGTACGACGTGGCGCAGGCGTTCGAGCGCTACGACCTGGTGACCGCGCCGGTGGTCGACGAGCGCGGCCACCTGATCGGGCGCATCACCATCGACGCGATGGTCGACGTGATCCGCGAGGAAGGCGAGAGCGAAGCGCTCAGCCGCGGCGGCCTGCGCGAGGAGGAGGACATCTTCGCCTCGGTATGGGCCTCGCTGAAGAACCGCTGGTCGTGGCTGGCGATCAACCTGGTCACCGCGTTCATCGCCTCGCGCGTGATCGGCCTGTTCGAGGGCTCGATCGAGCGGCTGGTGGCGCTGGCCGCGCTGATGCCGATCGTGGCCGGCATCGGCGGCAACTCCGGCAACCAGACCATCACCATGATCGTGCGCGCGCTGGCGCTGAACCAGATCACCGCCGAAAGCGCGAAGCGGCTGTGGCGCAAGGAATTGACCGTGTCGCTGCTGAACGGGTTGATATGGGGCGGCGTGATCGGCATCGTGGCGTGGCTGCTGTACGACAGCCTCTCGCTGGGCCTGGTGATGACTGCGGCGATGACGCTGAACCTGCTGCTGGCCGCGTTCGCCGGCGTCGGCATCCCGGTGCTGATGACGAAGTTCGGTCGCGATCCGGCGTTGGGCTCCAGCGTGCTGATCACCGCGATGACCGACAGCGGCGGTTTCTTCATCTTCCTTGGCCTGGCCACCATCTTTCTGATGTGATGCCGGCCTGACCCGAATACCGGCGCGACCGGCGGAGTGCCATGTCCGAATCCGAACTTGCCCAGGCCCCGCTGCCGTGGGCCTACGGCGCCCCGCCGCTGCAGGCGCGGTTGCGCAGCACGCCGGAGGATTTCCAGGTCGAGGAGATTCTCGGCTACGACGCCGACGGTGCCGGCGAGCACGCCTTGCTGTGGGTGGAAAAGCGCGGCGCGAATACCGACTGGGTCGCACGCGAGCTGGCGAAATTCGCCGGCGTGCCGCAAGTCGCGGTCGGCTATGCGGGCATGAAGGATCGCCACGCGGTGACCCGGCAGACGTTCTCGGTGCAACTGGCCGGCAAGCCCGATCCGGACTGGTCGGCGTTTCCGCACGCGGAAGTGAAGGTGCTGGCGTCGACGCGGCATTCACGCAAGCTGAAACACGGCGCGTTGCGCGGCAACCGTTTCGTGCTGGTGCTGCGCGAGGTGCGGGGTGATCGCGAGGCGGCCGAACAGGTGCTGACGCAGATCGCCGCGCGCGGGGTGCCGAATTACTACGGCGAGCAGCGCTTCGGCCGCGAGGGCGGCAACGTGGCGCAGGCGCGGGCGATGTTCGGCGGCCGCCGCGTGGATCGCGACAAGCGTTCGTTCCTGCTGTCGGCGGCGCGCTCGCAGATCTTCAACAGCGTGCTGGCGGCACGGGTCGAACGCGGCGCCTGGGACAGCCCGCTGGATGGCGAGATCTGGTCGCTGGCCGGTTCGCGCTCGTGGTTCGGGCCGGAACCGTTCACCGAGCTGCTGGCCGAACGGCTGGCCCGTGCCGACATCCATCCGTCCGGCCCGTTGTGGGGGCAGGGCGAGCCGCCGAGCCAGGGCGAGGCGGGCGTGCTGGAGCGCGAGATCGGCGCGGCGAACGATGACCTGGCCGCCGGTCTGGCGGCGGCGCGGATGGATCAGGAACGCCGACCATTGCGATTGCTGCCGAAGGACCTGCGCTGGCACTGGCAGGGCGACGACGCGCTGGAGCTGTCGTTCGAGCTGCCGGCCGGCACGTACGCCACGGTGGTCGTGCGCGAACTGGCCTCGATCGCATAGGAGCACACCCCGTGCGCGGTGCTCTTCGCCGTGATGAAAGGCATCGCGCACAGGGTCGCTCCTGCACTCAGCCCTTGAGCAGGACGATCACCGCGCCGGTGCCACCCAGGGCCGGTCGCGCCGAGGCAAACGCGATCACGTCGTCGCGCCGGCGCAGCATGCGATCGGTGAGCCCTTTCAGCACCGGTCCGGCGGCTTTCGAGCGCAGGCCCTTGCCGTGCACGATGCGCACGCAGCGCAGGCCGTGCTGCTTCGCCTCGGCCAGGAAGGCGATGATGCTGGCCTGCGCGGCGGCGGCGTTCATCTGGTGCAGGTCGAGATCATCTTGCACGCTGTATTGGCCGCGCTTGAGCTGGCGCAGCAGCTTCGGCGGGTAGCCGTCGCGCAGGTAGCCCAGTTCCTCGCCCACTTCGAGCAGGGCCGGGTCGAACGCCATGTCGAGCAATTCACCGGGGACCGCGGCTTCGTCCGCATCCAGCATGTACGGGTGCGGTGCGGGTTTCGCCGCCGCCGGCGGTGCCGATACCGGAGCCAGCGGGCGCACGTCGCCGATCGCCTCGCGGAACAGGCGGCTGTCGTCGTCGTTGATCGGTGCAGGTGCGCGGCGCTTCATCCATCCATGCTAACCAAAGCCGCACACCGCGGCGAATGGGCGCGGACGGCACATAATCGACGTGAAACCGGCGGCACGCTCCGGTAGACTTCAGGGAGTGAAAGGTGCGCTGTCGTGAGACGAAGAGCGCGCCCGCAGTCAGCTTTCGACGGAGCATCATGCGAGTTCTGGTCAGTAACGACGATGGCGTGGATGCACCTGGCATCCGCGTGCTTGCCGAGCGCCTCGGCGAAGTGGCCCAGGTGACGGTGGTGGCACCCGATCGCGATCGTTCCGGCGCCAGCAATTCGCTTACCCTCGATGCGCCGTTGCGCGTGCTGCCGATGGGCAACGGCTACTACCGCGTCGCCGGTACGCCGACCGATTGCGTGCACCTGGCGCTGGCCGGGTTGCTGGACGAAGAGCCCGACATGGTCGTGTCCGGCATCAACAATTCGGCGAACCTCGGCGACGACGTGATCTATTCCGGCACGGTGTCGGCGGCGATGGAAGGGCGTTTCCTGGGACTGCCGGCGATCGCGGTCTCGCTGGTCAGCCATGACCACAAGGGCGAACATTACGATTCGGCGGCGAAGGCGGTGCTGCTGCTGATGCAGCGCCTGCTGGTCGATCCGCTGCCGGCCGACACCATCCTCAACGTCAACGTGCCGGATCGGCCGTGGGCGGAGATCGAAGGCTTCGAGGTCACCCGGCTGGGGCGGCGTCACCGCTCCGCGCCGTGCATCGCGCAGACCGATCCGCGCGGCCGGCCGATCTGGTGGATCGGCCCGGCCGGCGAGGTGGACGATGCCGGTCCCGGCACCGATTTCAATGCCGTGCGGCGTGGTTTTGTTTCCGTCACCCCAATCCATGTCGACCTGACCCGGTTCCAGGCGCTGGAGAAGGTCAGCAGCTGGATGCAGCCGCTGAGCGACGCGATGGCGGTAGGCCGGGCCAGCAGCGACGAGGCGGCCTGAACCATGACCACGTATCCATTGCCTGCCGCGGACTTGAAGGGCGAGGGGATGACCTCGCAACGCGCGCGCGATCGCCTCGCGGCGACCCTCAAGGAAGGCGGCATCCGCGACCCGCGCGTGATCGAGGTGATCCGCAACCTGCCGCGCCATCACTTCATCGACCAGGCGCTGCATTCGCGCGCGTATGAGAACGACGCGCTGCCGATCGGCCACGGCCAGACCATCTCGCAACCGTGGGTGGTGGCGCGCATGACCGAGGCGCTGCTCGAGTTCGGCGTGCCGCAGAAGGTGCTGGAGATCGGCACCGGCTCCGGCTACCAGGCGGCGGTGCTGGCCGCACTGGTGCCGCAGGTGTTCACGGTGGAACGGATCGAGGCCCTGCTGCGCCAGGCACGCCGGCGCTTCCGCCAGCTCGGCCTGACCAACCTGCGTTCGCGCTACGACGACGGCAAGCTCGGCTGGCCGGACGAGGCGCCGTTCGACGCGATCATCCTCACCGCCGCCGGCGACACCATTCCGACCCGCATCCTCGACCAGCTCAGCCCCACCGGCGTATTGGTGGCGCCGGTCGGCTCACCCAGCCGGCAGACGCTGATCCGCATGCACGGCGATGGCCAGGGCGATTTCATCCAGGAGGAACTGGGCGCGGTCAGTTTCGTGCCGCTGCTGGGCGGGATCGGCTGATGCGTCTGTTCGGGGCACTTTATGCGCGTGCGCTGACCTGGGCACGCGAGCCGAGGGCGCTGTATTACCTGTCCGGGTTGAGTTTCGTCGAGTCGTTCATCTTCCCGATCCCGCCGGAGGTGATGCTGGCGCCGATGATGCTGGGCAAGCGGCATAAGGCGTTTTTCTTCGCGAACATCAGCCTGCTGTTTTCGCTGCTGGGCGCGCTGGTGGGCTACGTGCTGGGCCATTGGGCGTTCCATGCCTTGCGGCCGGTACTCGACGCGTTGCACCTGCTGGCGCCGATCGAGCAGGGCGTGGCGACCTTGAGCAAGCAGATGGTCGAGCATCACTGGGGAATGTACGGCGTGTTGGTCCTGGCCGCGTTGCAGCCGGTGGTGCCGATGAAGTTCGTCACCTGGGCGTGCGGCATCATCGGCGTGCCGATCCTGCCGTTCCTGGCCTGCATCGGGCTCGGCCGCGGCAAGCGCGTGTGGTTGCTGGCATTGTTGATCCGCCTGTTCGGCGAACGCGCCGAGCGGATCCTGCACAAGTACATCGAATGGATCGGCTGGGCCGCGCTGGTCGTACTGGCCCTGCTGCTGGTGTGGTGGTTCTGGCTGCATTGAGCGGCACGGTCCGGGGGAGTGACGTCGCATGAAAAAGACTGCCCGCCTCGGTATGCTGGTGCGCATGGATCGATATCTTCAGTGCCTGGCAACGCTGGCTATGACTGTGCTGCTTGCCGCCTGCGGCACCATGCGCAGCTCGGTCGTGGTGGAACCGGCGGCAGGCAGCGGCTATGGCCCTCGCCCGGTCGCCAGTACGCCGACACCCGCCCGCACGCCGATACCCGGCGGCAGCTACGCCGTGGCGAAGGGCGACACGCTGTACTCGATCGCGTTCCGCAAGGGCGTGGACTTCCGTGATCTGGCGCAGTGGAACGGAATCGCCGCGCCATACACGATCTGGCCGGGACAGCGACTGACCCTTTCGCCGCCGGCGAAGAGCCATGCCGCGCCGGTGGCCGCCGCACCTGGTCACGCGGGTGGCGCGCCCGTGGCGGCAGCGCCGGTGTTCGAGCCGGCGCCCGCACCGTCGACGTCGCCAGCCGGACCACCCGCAGCGACATCCGCGAGCATTCCGGCCACCTCATCGGCGATCACGCCGTCGCCGTCAAGGCCTGCTGCGCCAGCCGTCGCCGCCACGGCGACCACCATGGTTCCGGTGGCAGGTGTACCGGCTGCCCCACCGGCGACCATGCCGCCACCCGCCCCGGCGGCCGCCGGCGTTTCGCGCGTGGTCAGCAGCGTGCAATGGCGCTGGCCGGCCGATGGCAGTCTGGTTGGCCGCTTCCAGAGTGGCGACGCGATTCCCGGCATCCAGATCGCGGGCAAGTCCGGCGATCCGGTGCGTGCCGCCGCCGACGGAGTGGTGGTGTACAGCGGCAACGGTCTGGTCGGCTATGGCGAGCTGGTGATCATCAAGCACAACGACAGTTTCCTGTCCGCCTATGGCCACAATCGCAAGCGTCTGGTCAAGGAGGGCCAGCGGGTGAGTGCCGGCCAGCAGATCGCCGAGATGGGATCGACCGGCACCACCCGCAACGAGCTGGAGTTCCAGATCCGCAAGGACGGCAACCCGGTCGATCCGCTGGGGTATCTGCCGCTGCGCTGATCGCGGTGTGGATCGATCAGGCCGGCGGCAGAATGAATCCGGCGATGACCCGGCGGCCTTCGCCGGCCAGCAGGTTGTAGGTGCGCGCGGCGGCGGCGTTGTCCATCACTTCGATACCGATGCCCTTGCGCAGGAAACCGGCCATGAATGCGGCAGCCGGGAATACCTGGCGCTCGCCGGTGCCCAGGATCACCAGTTCGGGTTGCAGCGCCAGCAGGGCTTCGACGTGGCCGGCGTCCAGCGTGCCGGCGGCGGTGACTGGCCAGTTCTCGATCGCCCGATCGGGTGCGAGCAGGAAACTGCTGGTGAGCTCGCGATCGATCAGCGTGACCCCACGCGCGCCGACGCGGCGCACGTAGAGATAGCCTTCGGGACGTTCGAGCGACAGGTCCATCAGCGTGGCAGGGCGATCTTCGGCTCGTCGGCGTTGCGGCGGAACAGCACGACGACATGGCCGATCTGGTGGATCTTTTCGGCCCCGGTGCCTTCGGTCAGCACGTCGATCTGTGCCTGCCGTTCATCCTTGTCGCCGCCGGACAGCTTCACCTTGACCAGTTCGTGGATACCCAGCGCCTGGTCCAGCTCCTTGACCACGGCCTCGGTGGCGCCCTTGTTGCCCAGCAGGACGACCGGGCTCAGGTCATGGGCGAGGCTGCGCAGGTAGCGGATCTGCGAGGAGGAAAGGGCCATGCGCTGGTGCTCGATTCGCGGTAAATGAACGGCAAAGGGTATCATGCGCCATCCCGTTCCCCAATCGGCGACTGTGACGACATGGCCCGCAGCAAGAGCAGCGCAGTCTGGCTGCGCGAACATTTCAATGACGAATATGTGAAGAAAGCCCAGGCCGAGGGCTTGCGTTCGCGTGCGGTGTACAAGCTGGAGGAACTGATCGAGCGCGACCACCTGCTGAAGCCGGGCATCAACGTGGTCGACCTCGGCGCGGCACCGGGCAGCTGGTCGCAGCTGGTGCGCAACCGGCTGGGCGACAGCGGCAAGGTGTTCGCGCTGGACATCCTGCCGATGCAGAGCATCGCCGGGGTGGATTTCCTGCAGGGCGACTTCCGCGAGGAATCGGTGCTGCACGAGCTCGAATCCCGCCTGGAAGGGCTCAAGGTGGATCTTGTACTGTCCGACATGGCCCCCAATATGAGTGGTGTGGCGCTGGCCGACCAGATCCGGGCGATGGATCTGGCCGAACTGGCGCTGGATTTCAGTCGGCAGTGGCTCAAGCCGGGCGGCTCGTTCCTGATCAAATTGTTTCAGGGAGTCGGCTTTGACGATTACTTGCGCAGCTTGCGCGCGGACTTCACCCGCGTAACCATGCGTAAACCTAAGGCCTCCCGCGCACGTTCGCGTGAGGTGTACGCACTGGCGGTGGGCCGCAAGCCTGCTCCAGTGTCACCGGGCGAGAACCGTGCATGAATGAAACAGCGAAAAATGTGTTGCTCTGGGTGATCATCGCGGTGGTCCTGTTCACCGTGTTCCAGAGCTTCAATCCGCGTGGCGCGGCCTCGTCCGACCTGCCTTACAGTTCGTTCGTGCAGAGTGTCGACAACGGCAACGTCGCCAACGCCACGATCAGCGCCGACCAGCCGGCCACCATCAGCGGCAAGCTGAAGGATGGCAGCCCGTTCCGCACGGTTGCGCCGATGCTCGGCTTCTCCACCAACGAGGTGGTCAAGCAGATGCAGGACAAGGGCGTCGAGGTTCGCCAGGATCCGTCCGAGGGCTTCTCGCTGATCGGCCTGCTGATCAGCTGGCTGCCGGTACTGCTGATCGTGGGCGTATTCATCTGGTTCATGCGCCAGATGCAGTCCGGCGGCGGTGGCCGTGGCGCGATGAGCTTCGGCCGTTCGCGCGCCAAGCTGCAGGGCGAGGACCAGATCAAGGTCAACTTCAGCGACGTCGCCGGTTGCGACGAGGCGAAGGAGGAGGTCGGCGAGTTGGTCGAATTCCTGCGTGATCCGGGCCGCTTCCAGAAGCTCGGCGGCAAGATTCCGCGCGGCGTGCTGATGGTCGGCCCGCCCGGCACCGGCAAGACCCTGCTGGCGAAAGCGATCGCGGGTGAGGCCAAGGTGCCGTTCTTCGCGATTTCCGGTTCCGACTTCGTCGAGATGTTCGTCGGCGTCGGCGCCAGCCGCGTGCGCGACATGTTCGAACAGGCCAAGAAACACGCGCCGTGCATCATCTTCATCGACGAGATCGACGCGGTCGGCCGCCATCGCGGCGCCGGCCTGGGCGGCGGTCATGACGAACGCGAGCAGACGCTGAACCAGTTGCTGGTCGAGATGGACGGCTTCGAGGGCACCGAAGGCATCATCGTGATCGCCGCGACGAACCGCCCCGACGTGCTGGATCCGGCGCTGCTGCGTCCGGGCCGCTTCGACCGCCAGGTCGTGGTGGGCCTGCCGGACGTGCGCGGCCGCGAGCAGATCCTCAAGGTGCACATGCGCAAGGTGCCGATCGCCAGCGACGTCAACGCCATGACCATCGCGCGCGGCACGCCCGGCTTCTCCGGTGCCGACCTGGCCAACCTGGTCAACGAGGCGGCGCTGTTCGCCGCGCGCGAGAACGCGCGCGAGGTGCGCATGAGCCATCTGGACAAGGCGCGCGACAAGATCCTGATGGGGGCCGAGCGCCGCTCGATGGCGATGAGCGAGGACGAGAAGAAGCTCACCGCCTATCACGAAGCCGGCCACGCCATCGTCGGCCGGTTGGTGCCCGAGCACGACCCGGTCTACAAGGTCACGATCATCCCGCGCGGGCGTGCGCTGGGCGTCACCATGTATCTGCCCGAAGGCGACAAGTACAGTATCAACCGCGTGGCGATCCAGTCGCAGTTGTGCTCGCTGTACGGCGGCCGGGTGGCCGAGGAACTGATCTTCGGCGCCGACAAGGTCACCACCGGCGCCTCCAACGACATCGAGCGGGCCACCAAGATGGCACGCAACATGGCGACCAAGTGGGGGCTGTCCGACGAGCTCGGTCCGATCACCTACGGCGAGGACGAGGACGAGGTGTTCCTGGGCCGTTCGGTGACCCAGCACAAGAGCATCTCCAACGAGACCGCCAGCAAGATCGACGAGGTGGTACGCGGCATCCTCGACCGTGCCTATGCGCGCAGCAAGGAGTTGCTGACCGCGAACCTCGACAAGCTGCATGCCATGGCCGAAGCCTTGCTGCAATACGAGACGATCGACGCACACCAGATCGACGACATCATGGCCGGGCGCGTCCCCGGGCCGCCGGCCGACTGGACGAAGAATGCATCGACCGGCGCCACGCCGCCGCCACCACCGCCGAAAGGCGACGCCGGTTCGACCGTCGGCAAGGTCGGCGATCCTGCGCCGCAGAACCGGACCGGCATGGAAGGCTGATCGCCGCCGTTTGGACGGCCATACCGTTGCATTGGCAAGAGGGCGGCCACTGGCCGCCCTCTTGCGTTACGCGCAGCGATCGCGTCGTCTTGCGTGCATGGGTGCCTTCGGAAGTGCCGCATCGCCGGCTGTAATTTGCCGGGTGTGAACAATTCGGTGAAGAAATTTTCACGAAAAGGGTTGACGCAAGCGGGTGGAGTCTGAATAATTCCGCTTCTTGCTTCACCGCCTCGATGCCCAGACATCGTGGCGATGAAGAAAAACGGTTTTCAGTGCGCCCGTAGCTCAGTTGGATAGAGTACCTGGCTACGAACTAGGTGGTCGGGAGTTCGAATCTCTCCGGGCGCACCATTTTTATTCTGCGAGGCGGGGTGCTTGCACCCCGTTTTGTTTTCAACGGGAAACCTGTATGGCTTTCCGCGAAAACGATGATCAAGAAACACAAGGTGTGCTTCGATACGGATTGACTGAGCGAGGCGGCACCCGTAACATTTCAAGGCTCCGGTGGTGACATGGCCGGTGATTCGAAAGCGGGGTATAGCTCAGTCTGGTAGAGCGTTGCGTTTGGGACGCAAAAGTCGGGGGTTCGAATCCCTCTGCCCCGACCAGCGAGACGTTCTACCTGCAGTGACTGCGCCTGTAGCTCAACCGGATAGAGCATCGGCCTTCTAAGCCGACGGTTGCAGGTTCGAGTCCTGTCTGGCGCACCAGTATCAGGTCGATGGTGGATGTAGCTCAGCTGGTTAGAGTCCCGGATTGTGATTCCGGTTGTCGTGGGTTCGAATCCCATCATCCACCCCAGTTTCAAACCCAGGTTTCCTGGGCCGTTAGCTCAGTTGGTAGAGCAGTTGACTCTTAATCAATTGGTCGAAGGTTCGAATCCTTCACGGCCCACCAATCGACAAAACGCCGATCGCTTGCGATCGGCGTTTTGCTTTGCGCAGCGGGAACGCTGGTGCGACACGTCAGCGGTGCCACGATTCGCCGCCGCCAACGCTTGTGCTGCGAGGTCGTGCAACCGTAAAATGGTCTGCTTTCGTATAAGGGAATCATCGACTTAGGCGGGCGTGCCCATGGGGATGAGGCGCTTGCGGAATGGCTCCGGCAGGTGACAATCGGTTTCAGAATCCGGTGGTTACGCGCGTTTGACGAGGGTGGCAAGGCGAGAGTGGCGGAATTGGTAGACGCACCAGATTTAGGTTCTGGCGGTTAACCCCGTGGGGGTTCGAGTCCCCCCTTTCGCACCATACCCCGTTGATTTCTTTGTTTTTCTGGCGGCACGGCCGCCATGGCGCCTGTGGCAGGCCCACAACATCAGGTAGTACCAGGAGACGTCATGCAGGTTTCGGTTGAGAACATCGGCACGCTCGAGCGCAAGCTCACGGTGAAATTCCCCGCGGAGCGGTTCGAGACGCAGGTGAGTGCGCGCATTGCGGAGATGGGCCGCACGGTTCGCCTGAAGGGTTTCCGCCCGGGCAAGGTGCCGACGACGGTGATCAAGCAGCGTTTCGGCGACCAGGTCCGTGGCGAAGTGTTGTCCGACCTGATCGGCAGCACGCTGCGCGAGGCGGTGGCGCAGGAAAAGCTGCAGCCGATCGCGAATCCGGCGATCGACACCACTGGCCGGCCGGAGAACGGCGAAATCGCGTATACCGCGACGTTCGAGATCATGCCGGAGTTCCCGGTGGTCGACGTGGCCGCGCTCGAGATCAGCCGTCCGGTGGCGGTGGTGACCGATGCCGATATCGACAAGATGCTGGAGACCCTGCGCCAGCAGCGCCGCAGCTTCGACGAGGTGGATCGTGCCTCGGCCGAGGGCGACTTCGTGATGTTCGAGTACTCGGCCGAAGCCGGCGACTACCGCTTCCCGGCCGAGGGCCTGGAGCGTGCCGGCAGCGTGCTGGGCTCGGGCACCCTGTTCAAGGCGCTGGACGAGGCGCTGATTGGCCGCAAGACGGGCGACACTTTCGAGACCGAGATTGCCTTCCCGGAGGATTTCCGCAACGCGCAGCTGGCGGGCAAGACCGCCAAGGTCGGCTTCAGCATCCTGAAGGTGCAGGAACCGAAGCTGCCCGAGATCGACGCCGAGTTTGCGAAGTTGTTCGGCATTGCGGACGGCGATCTGGAGACGTTCCGCAAGGAAGTTCGTGCGAACCTCGAGCGTGAGCTGAAGGCAGCGCTGATGGCGCGCCTGAAATCCGAAGTTGCCGAAAAGCTGTCCACGGCCCACGCCGAGCTGGACGTGCCGAAGCTGATGGTGCAGTCCGAGGCGCGCAACATGGCCGCCGGCAGCGTGCCGCAGGGCCAGCAGCCACCGCCGCAGCTGATCGAGGCCGCCATGCCGATCGCGCGCCAGCGGGTGATCGCCGGCCTGCTGATGGGCGAGATTGCCCGCAAGCAGGAGATCAAGATCGATCGCAAGCGTATTGCCGAACAGCTCGCCGCGATTGCTTCGACCTATGAAGAGCCGGAGAAGGTCATTGAACTCTACAACGGTGACCCCCAACTGATGTCTGGGCTGCAGAATCGCGTGATGGAAGATCAGGTGGCCGAGTGGGTGGCGGAGCATGCCAGGACCACTCAGCTGGATCTGAGCTTCGATGACGTGATGCGCCCAGCCAACGCCTGAGCTGTCCGCCAGGCCCATCAACCGGAGAGCTGCAAGCATGGCCATGGATCCGATCCAGAACCTCAATTTGATACCGATGGTCGTCGAGCAGACGGCTCGCGGCGAGCGCTCCTATGACATCTACTCGCGCCTGTTGAAGGAGCGGGTGATCTTCCTGGTCGGCGAAGTCAACGATCAGGTCGCCAACGTCATCGTCGCGCAGATGCTGTTCCTGGAGTCGGAGAATCCGGACAAGGACATCAACTTCTACATCAACAGCCCCGGCGGTGCGGTTACTGCCGGCCTGGCGATCTACGACACCATGCAGTTCATCAAGCCGAACGTCAGCACGATGTGCATCGGCCAGGCTTGCAGCATGGGTTCGTTCCTGTTGATGGCCGGTGCCAAGGGCAAGCGTTTTGCCCTGCCGAACTCGCGGATCATGATCCACCAGCCTTCCGGCGGCGCTCAGGGCCAGGCGACCGACATCGAGATCCAGGCGCGAGAGATCCTGTATGTGCGCGAGCGCCTGAACAGGCTGTATGTCGAGCATACCGGCCAGACGATCGAGAAGATCGAGCTGGACATGGAGCGCGACCGCTTCATGAGCGCTGTCGACGCCAAGGCCTATGGCCTGATCGACGAAGTGCTCGACAAGCGTGCCGGCGAGACGGTGAAATCGGCCTGATTCACAGGTTCTACCCCAGAGTCACGAGATGGGCTCTGCGTCTGCAGGCAGACGCGGAGCCCTGTGTTATTCTCGCGACGCATTCAGATTTACCAGCGGGATCGAGAGTATGAGCGACGACCGGCAGGGGCGTTCCAGCGACAGCGGCAAGATTCTCTATTGCTCTTTCTGTGGCAAGAGCCAGCATGAAGTGCGCAAGCTGATCGCGGGCCCGTCCGTGTTCATCTGCGACGAGTGCGTGGAGCTGTGCAACGACATCATCCGCGAGGAACTGGAAGAAAAGGCCGCCTCCGGGCGCACCCAGTTGCCGAAGCCGCGCGAGATCCGCGAATCGCTGGATCAGTACGTGGTCGGGCAGACCCGCGCCAAGAAAGCATTGGCGGTGGCGGTGTACAACCATTACAAGCGGATCGAGTCGCGCCAGAAGAGCGACGACATCGAGCTGGGCAAATCCAACATCCTGCTGATCGGTCCGACCGGCTCGGGCAAGACGCTGCTGGCCGAAACGCTGGCGCGCCTGCTCAACGTGCCGTTCACGATCGCCGACGCCACCACGCTGACCGAGGCCGGCTACGTGGGCGAGGACGTCGAGAACATCATCCAGAAGCTCTTGCAGAAGTGCGACTACGACGTCGAGAAGGCACAGTCGGGCATCGTCTACATCGACGAGATCGACAAGATCTCACGCAAGAGCGAGAACCCGTCGATCACCCGCGACGTCTCGGGTGAGGGCGTGCAGCAGGCGCTGCTGAAGCTGATCGAGGGCACGCTGGCCTCGGTGCCGCCGCAGGGTGGGCGCAAGCATCCGCAGCAGGAATTCCTGCAGGTCGACACCAAGAACATCCTGTTCATCTGCGGCGGCGCGTTCGCCGGCCTGGAAAAGGTCATCCAACAGCGTTCCGAGAACACCAGCATCGGCTTTTCCGCCGAAGTGCGCAGCAAGGAGCGCACCGAGAACCTGGGCAAGGTGCTGGCCGACGTGGAACCCGCCGATCTGGTGCGCTTCGGCCTGATCCCGGAATTCGTCGGGCGCCTGCCGGTGGTGGCCACGCTGGACGAGCTGGACGAGGCGGCGCTGGTGAAAATCCTCACCGAGCCAAAGAACGCGGTCACCAAGCAGTTCAAGAAGCTGTTCGAGATGGAGGAGGTGGAACTGGAATTCCGCCCCGAGGCATTGCAGGCGATCGCCCGCAAGGCGCTCAAGCGCAAGACCGGCGCCCGCGGCCTGCGCACCATCCTGGAACAGGTGCTGCTGGATACGATGTACGAGCTGCCCTCGCTGGAGCATGTCAGCAAGGTGGTGGTGGACGACGCCGTGATCGAAGGTCAGGCCGAGCCCTATCTGATCTATCGCGGCAACCTGCAGCAACGGGTCGCGAGCGACGGCGGCGACGCTGCCTGACCCTGTAGCCCCATCTGCGGCGACGACGGCTCCGGTGATTTCGCCGGGGCCGTTCTGTTTTTGGCGGCCCGCCTGCCTTGAGTAGGCCCCCGGTCGCCTCCACTTGACGAGTTGACAGGCCCGGCGCAGTGTCGGGACGAAACCAGATCCGAACCCGAGGGACCCCTCTTTCATGGCCAAGAACGCCCCCCTTCCCGTTGCGCTGGACGCTCTGCCGGTGTTGCCGTTGCGCGACGTGGTGGTTTATCCGCACATGGTCATTCCGTTGTTTGTCGGTCGCGACAAGTCCATGCGTGCGCTGGAGCGCGCGATGGAAGGCGAGCGGCAGATCCTGCTGGTCGCGCAGAAAAGTCCGGATATCGACGACCCGGAGATCGCCGACCTGCACCAGGTCGGTACGCTGGCCGGCGTGCTGCAGCTGCTGAAATTGCCCGATGGTACGGTCAAGGTGCTGGTCGAGGGCCAGTCGCGCGTGGCGGTCGAGGATTTCAAGGAAGCGGACGGCATGCTGACCGCCCGTTCGCGCGTGATCGAGCCGGTCTACAACGCGAAGGAGCGTGAACTCGACGTGGTCTCGCGTACGCTGATCTCGCTGTTCGAGCAGTTGGTCAAGCAGAGCCGCAAGCTGCCGCCGGAAGTGCTGGCCAGCCTGTCCGGCATCGACGATCCGTCGCGCGTGGCCGATTCCATCGCCGCGCACCTGTCCGTGCGCATGGCCGACAAGCAGAAGGTGCTGGAGACCGCCGACGTCGGCCAGCGGCTGGAGCTGCTGATCGGCTTGGTCGATGGCGAGATGGACTTGCAGCAGGTCGAGAAGCGCATCCGCGGCCGGGTCAAGTCGCAGATGGAGAAGAGCCAGCGCGAGTACTACCTCAACGAGCAGATGAAGGCGATCCAGAAGGAACTCGGCGACAGCGAGGATGGCCCGAACGAGGTCGAGGAACTGCAGAAGAAGATCGAGGGCTCCGGCATGCCCAAGGCCGTGCTGACCAAGGCGCGGCAGGAGTTCGGCAAGCTCAAGCAGATGTCGCCGATGTCGGCCGAGGCCACCGTGGTGCGCAACTACCTCGACTGGCTGGTCGGCGTGCCGTGGAAGAAGCGCAGCAAGGTGCGCAAGGACCTGCAGCTGGCGCAGGAAGTGCTCGACGCCGACCATTTCGGCCTGGAAAAGGTCAAGGACCGCATCCTCGAGTACCTCGCCGTGCAGCAGCGCGTATCGGTGATGAAGGGACCGATCCTGTGCCTGGTAGGCCCGCCCGGTGTGGGCAAGACTTCGCTGGGGCAGTCGATCGCCAAGGCGACCAACCGGAAATTCGTCCGCATGAGTCTCGGCGGAGTGCGCGACGAAGCCGAGATCCGCGGCCATCGGCGCACGTATATCGGCTCGATGCCCGGTCGCATCGTGCAGAACATCAACAAGGTCGGGACCAAGAACCCGCTGTTCGTGCTGGACGAGATCGACAAGATGTCGATGGACTTCCGCGGCGACCCGTCGTCGGCGCTGCTGGAAGTGCTCGATCCGGAGCAAAACCACGCGTTCAACGACCATTACCTCGAGGTCGACCTGGACCTGTCCGAGGTGATGTGGATCGCCACGGCGAATTCGCTGAACATTCCCGGTCCGCTGCTCGACCGCATGGAAGTCATCCGCATCCCCGGCTACACCGAGGACGAGAAGCTCGGCATCGCACAGAAATACCTGCTGTCGAAACAGCTTAAGGCGAACGGTCTGAAGCCGGAGGAGCTCAGCGTCACTGAAGACGCATTGCGTGACATCGTGCGCTACTACACGCGCGAGTCGGGCGTGCGCAACCTGGAGCGCGAAATCTCCAAGATCTGCCGCAAGGTGGTCAAGGAACTGACCCTGGGCCAGGTGAAGAAGGCCAAGGCGAAGGTCTCGCCTGCGAAGACGGCCAAGGGCAAGGCGAAGAACGGCACCGGCAAGGTCAAGGTGGATTCGGCCAACCTCGACCAGTACCTGGGTGTGCGCCGGTTCGATTTCGGCCGCAAGGAACTGCAGAACGAAGTCGGCCTGGTTACCGGGCTGGCCTGGACCCAGGTCGGCGGCGAGTTGCTGAGCATCGAGGGTTCGGTGGTGGCGGGCAAGGGCAGGCTGGTGCATACCGGCCAGCTCGGCGACGTGATGAAGGAATCCATCCAGGCGGCGCTGTCGGTGGTGCGCGCGCGTGCCGACCAGTTGGGCATCGATCCGGAGTTCCACCAGAAGCTCGACGTGCATATCCACGTGCCGGAAGGCGCCACGCCGAAGGACGGTCCCAGTGCAGGCATCGCCATGTGCACGGCGCTGGTCTCCGTGCTGACCAAGGTGCCGGTGCGCTCCGAAGTGGCGATGACCGGCGAGATCACCTTGCGCGGTCGCGTGCTGCCGATCGGCGGCCTCAAGGAAAAACTGCTGGCGGCGCATCGCGGCGGGATCACCACGGTGATCATTCCTGAGGACAACAAGAAAGATCTTGCCGACATGCCGGCCAACATCACCTCGTCGCTGGAGATCCATCCGGTTCGCTGGATCGACGAAGTGCTGGATATCGCACTGGAGCGTCCACTGCGGCCGAACCCGGCCAAGGATGCACCTCCTGCCGCCGTGGCCAGCGAGCCGACGGAAGGGCACTCGTTGACGCACTGAGCCGATTGGCGCGTCATCCCGCCGGTCTCCATCCAGGGCGCCCTGCCATGGCAGGGCGCTTTCTGCTTTTTCGCCGCCGGTCGACGAAGTTCTCGCATAGTCTCCTGGCGCTGGTTTTGCAAGCGGTTTCGCGAGTCGCCGATCTTCCGGAAACGTTGCTGTGGCTTGTGTTGCGGATTCCGGCAACGCACTGGTATAAAGGCGATACCGCAGTCCCGGCGCTGTATGTCAGCGCAGCGATGCGGGGTTGCGTTACGGCCCTGGCAAGAGCCAACCATCCATGCCGGTGCTGTCTCGTCTCCGGACTGGCCGCACTGACGAAATCCGAATAAGGGAGTTTTTCAATGAATAAAACCGATCTGATCAATGCCATCGCCGAAAAGGCCGAGCTGACCAAGGCCGACGCTGGTCGTGCCCTCGAAGCCTTCTTCGAGACCGTGCAGAAGTCGCTGAAGAAAGGCGAGGATGTCTCGGTGGTGGGCTTCGGTACGTTCACTGTGCGCAAGCGCGCTGCCCGTACCGGCCGTAACCCGCGTACCAACGAAGCGATCAAGATCAAGGCCTCGAAGGTGCCTGCCTTCAAGGCTGGCAAGACCCTCAAGGATGCCCTAAACTAAGCGGCTAACGCTTGGTTTCGGGTGCTTAGCTCAGCGGTAGAGCGTCGCCCTTACAAGGCGGTGGTCGTAGGTTCGATCCCTACAGCACCCACCAGAAAAATGCGGAGTGGTAGTTCAGTCGGTTAGAATGCTGGCCTGTCACGCCGGAGGTCGCGGGTTCGAGTCCCGTCCACTCCGCCACAGTTCGCAAGGGCGCCCGTGTGGCGCCCTTGTCATTTGAGCGGCGCGTGTCCGTGCAACAGGGCGCGCGCCGGCACGGCGGCTTGTGCCAACCGCGCGCCACGCGCTTTCACCATCTTGCGGGAAGATTTCAATGCTGCAGGCAATGCGTAACAAGATGCACGGATGGCCGTCCATCATTGTGCTTGGCCTCGCCGTCCTGGCGATGTCGCTGTTCGGCATGGAGAGCTACTTCATGTCGAACGACGATGCCTTCGTGGCGAAGGTCGGCAAGCACGAAATCGACCAGCGTGCATTCCAGGACCGCGTGAACCAGCTGCGGCAGCAGGCAGCCGAACAGCAGGGCGAGCAGTTCGATTCCAGCACCTTCGAGAAGAACGAGACGAAGCTGCGCATCCTGGACGGGATGGTCGACGAGCAATTGCTGCTGCAGGCCAATGCGGACTGGGGCCTGCGGGTCTCGGACCAGGCCATGCGCGAGTACATCGCCTCGATCCCGGCGTTCCAGGTCAACGGCCAGTTCGACGGCACCAGCTACCGTGCATGGCTCACCAGCCAGTACAAGACGCCGGAGATGTTCGAGAACGAGATCCGCTCGTCCTTGGCCATCCAGTTGTTGCCATCGGCGATCAACGACAGCACCATCGCCACCGACGCCCAGCTCGATCGTTTCCTGAAACTGCTGAGCCAGCGCCGCGACCTGCGCTACTTCCAGCTGCCGCGCCCTGCGCTGGACAACAAGACGGTCAGCGATGCCGAGATCGAAACCTGGTACAAGGCGCACCAGGCCGACTACATGAATCCCGAGCAGGTTTCGGTGAAGTACGTCGAGGTCGTCGGTGCCGACCTGCCGCTGGCTGCCGAGCCGAGCGACGAGGAACTGAGGAAGCGCTACGCGAGCGAGAAGCAGCGCTTCGTGCAGCCGGAACAGCGGCTCGTTTCGCACATCCTGATCAACGTGCCGGCCAACGCCACGCCGGAACAGCAGAAGGTAGCCCTGGCCAAGGCCGAGAAGATCGCAGCGGAAGCCAACCCGGGTGACTTCGCCAAGCTGGCCGAACAGGACTCGCAGGATCTGGGTTCCCGTCGCCTGGGCGGCGATCTGGGCTGGCTGGAAAAAGGCGTGACCAACGAGGCCTTCGATTCGGCCCTGTTCGCCATGCAGAAGGGCCAGATCTCCAAGCCGGTGCTGTCGTCCGACGGTTATCACATCATCTGGCTGCGTGACGTCCGCAGCGGCGAATCCAAGCCGTTCGAGGAAGTGCGCGACCAACTGGTCAAGGAAGCGACGACGGCCGACCGCGACCGCACATACAACGAAGTTGCCGGCAAGATGTCCGACAACACCTACCAGAATCCGACTTCGCTGGAGCCGGCCTCGGTCGCATTGAAACTGCCGATCAAGACCACGGCGCTGTTTACGCGCAAGGGTGGCGAGGGCGTGGCCGCCAACCCGAAGGTAGCCGCCGCGGCGTTCAGCGACGACGTGCTGGTGCAGGGTAACAATTCGGGTCTGATCGATCTGGGCAACAACCACTCGGTGGTGATTCATGTCGACCAGCACGTGCCGGCGGCCGCCAAGCCGCTCGCGGAAGTGCGCGCCGACGTGCAGCAGAAAATCCTCGACGAGCGCGCCGCCGCCGTCGAGAAGAAGCAGGCCGACGAGGCACTGGCGCGTTTGCGCAAGGGCGAGGCGATGGACGATGTGGCGAAGTCGCTGGGTGCCAGCATCACCACCGTGAACGAGGTGGTCCGGCACGCGCAGATGCCGGCGCCGCTGCTGACGCAGGCGTTCCTTCTGCCGCACCCGGCGGCGGGCAAGCCGCAGTTCGCCGCCGTGGACATGCTGGACGGTTCCTATGTACTGCTGGCCGTGGACAAGGTGCAGGATGGCGACCTGTCCAAGGTGCCGCCGGAGCAGCGTGACTCGCTGCGCCAGCAGATGGCACAGGCCTACGGCTACGAAGCGACGCGCGAGCTGATCGACCAGCTCAAGGCGAAGACCAAGATCAAGATCAACCAGCAGCGACTGTAAGCGCGCTGGCTGGCGCAGCCGGCGTCAAACGAAGAAGGGCGGCCACTGGCCGCCCTTCTTCGTCTGTGGCAGATGAGTCCCCCAATGGAGCCGGCCTGGATCGCGTTGGTGCGGGTTCTTTCCGGATCGGGCCGAACCCCTGATGGCGAACGCCCGACATCGGGCGGATCAGGGCATCCCTAGTTCGGCGCGCTCACCGTCAGTGTCTGGCCGGGCTTCAACGTGTGGCTGCTCAGGTGGTTCCAGCGCTGCAACTGGCCGACGTTCACCGAGTAGTCGCGGGCGATCTGCCAAAGGTTGTCGCCGCGTTTCACGGTATGGATCTTCGGTGCCGTCTTCTTGTCGGGGACGGGACCTGTTGCTGCGCCGGAGCCTGCGCTGGCCAGGAGATCGTCGCGGTTGCTGCTGGCGTGTTCGAGCAAGGCATCGCGGAACTGGCGGGCGTGGTTGGCGGGCAGGAGCAGGTACGAGGTGACGTTGGCGTCGATCATGTTGCTGCGAAACGCCGGATTGAAGTGCTTCAGTGCCTCCACCGACATGCCGGCATGGTCGGCCGCCCGCGCGATCGGCATTGAACGGGGTATTTCGGTCTGCACCAGGTGCTGCTCACCCGGCAGCGTGGGCAGACTGACATTGAAGCGCTCCGGTTCGCGTACCACGCAGGCTATTCCCAACAGCTTGGTCAGATGCTCGCGGGTTACCTTGCGCACCGGCCAGTGGGGAATGGCCGGTTGCTCCGCAGGCTTGCCGTGCGTCCGGATGACCCTGCGTATCGCGAACTCGCCGGCGTTGTAGGCGTAATCGGCCACGCGCCAGTCATTGAACTGGTCGTGGTACTGCTCCAGCAGTTTCATCACGGCATTGGCGGCGGCAGGGACGTCGAGACGTCCGTCGTAGTGGCCGTCGACGCGCAACCCCATGGCGCCGGCAGTCACCGGCATGATCTGCCACATGCCGGCCGGCCGACGCTTGTGGGCGGGCCCTGGCTGGAAATGGCTTTCCACCCAGGGCAACAGCACGAATTCACCCGCGACATCGTAGCGGTCGGCCACTTGCTGCACATAGACCAGACGCGGCAACACGGCCTGCAACTGGCTTTCGAACTGCTGCGGATGGCGCGTGTACCGTTTGGCCCAGGCCAGAACCGCCGGGTCGGCGTCACAACCGGGCATGGCAAAGCTGCTGCGCAGCCGGTCCCAGACGTCGGTTGCCGGCGATGGCGCAACGGGCCCGCTGCCCGGCGGCGTGGTTTCGGGCACGACGATCGTGGCCGTCGAGGCTTCATCAGCCGGTTGCCGCGGTGCCTGCACGGAAGGCGCCCCGGCGCAGGCGGCCAGCATCAGCGACAGAAGCAGCGGCAGAAGTCGAAGGTGTCGTCTCATGCGTGGAACCCATCCTTGGCGCTGCGCAGGGCAGCGAAACGGGCGACCCGATCGTTGCCGCTGCCTTGCTGCCGGCACCACGCGATGACGGCGTCGGTGTCGGTCCGCAGGAACGGATTGGTCGCCAGCTCGCGGGCGAGCGGCACCGGCAGCGTGGGCTGCAGGTGTCTGCGTAGCGCGGCGACTTCCTGCAGCCGTTGCTGCAGTTCGGGGTTGGCCGGTTCGATGGTGCGCGCGAAACGTCCATTCGCCTCGGTGTACTCGTGCCCACCGCAAACCAGGGTTTCCCCTGGCAGTTGCGACAGGCTATCCAGCGAGGCGAGCATCTGCGCCGGTGTGCCTTCGAACAGACGGCCGCAGCCCAGGCTGAACAAGGTATCGCCGCACAGCAGCAGACCGGCCCCGACGTAGGCCACATGGCTGAGGGTATGGCCCGGGATCGCGATCACCTCGAAGCGCACGGACGGTGCGGCCAGTTCGACTACATCGCCGTCGCGTACCCGCCGAGTGGCCTCGCCGATGCGTTCATCAACGGGTGCATAAACCGGCATGTCGTGGCGTGCGCGCAAGGCCGGCACGCCGCCGATGTGGTCGGGATGATGATGGGTCAGCAGAATCGCGCGCAGCCGCAATCGATGCGCCGCCAGCGCCTGCTCGACGACCTCGGCGTCACCCGGATCGACGACGACGGCGTTGCCATCGTCGTCATGCAGCAGCCAGATGTAGTTGTCGGCCAGCGCCGGTAACGGTAGGAGATGCAAGATGGGCTCCGCTGCGTTTGAGGAATATCCGGCGGGCCGGTGTTTCCCTGTGGAACGACAGACGCAGCCGTCCCGGGCGCGCATGAGGCGGTCGACTATAAATTGGCATGGCTGCCGACTCGTTAGAAGAACGTTAACCAATCGGGCGACTGTTCAGCAGCGTGCGGCAGTTCCGTCGCGCCTGCGACCTGCTGCCGGCTATCGTCAGCCGTTACACTCTGGGTTCAGATGAAAGACCGGACCGGTTGCATGCCACAACGCGATGACGACATCTACGCCAGTGCGCCGTTGCGCCGCTTGCTGGATGAGCAGACGCGCGTGCTGAAGCCGGAGCTGCAACGCTGCTTCGGCGCCCATGCGCTGTTGCTGGGAGCATCCTTCGGCGATGCGCCGCCGGCGCTGCCGATGCTTGGCTGTTGGGCCACCTTGCACTTGGCGAACGGCCGCTACCGGGGCGACCTGCAGGCGGCGGCGGACGAGCCATTGCCATTCATCGACGATGCGTTCGAGCTGGTGCTGTTGCGGCATGCGCTGGAAGTGGCGCCGCTGCCTGCGGCCCTGCTGGATGAAGCCGTTCGCGTGCTGGCGCCCGGCGGTGTGCTTGCGTTGACCGGCGTGCATCCGCTCGGCGGTTGGTCGCCATGGTTCTACTGGCGCATGCGCGGAAAGTCGCCGGCGCTGCAGATGCCGTGGCGGCTCCGGCAACGGCTTGAGCTGGCCGGGCTGGTGATCGAGCAGGTGCAGCGGGTGGGCAGCATGTGGCCCAGCCTGGCCACGACACGGCGAACCCTTGCAGGCGCCTTCGGCGGCGGCTACGTGCTGGTCGCGCGCAAGCGCCGGCGCCTGGTCACGCCGCTGCGGCTCAAGCCGGTGCCGGTGCGCGTGCCGGCGAATGGACGGCTTTCGCCGGGTACCCGGCGCAGTTCGGCTCTGTGATTTTCAATGGAATACGTGAGCAACGATGAGCGAAGTGGAAGCATTTACCGACGGGGCCTGCCTGGGCAACCCGGGTCCCGGCGGTTGGGCCGCGCTGTTGCGCGCAAAGGGCAGCGAACGCATGGTGGCTGGCGGTGAGCCGGCCACCACCAACAACCGTATGGAGCTGATGGCGGCGATCGGCGCGCTGGAAGCATTGAAGCGGCCGTGCGAAGTCACCCTCACCACCGATTCGCGCTATGTAATGCAGGGCATCGAGCAGTGGATGCCGAAGTGGCGCGCGAATGGCTGGCGTACCGCCGACAAGAAGCCGGTCAAGAACCAGGATCTGTGGCAGCGCCTGTCCGATGCGGTCGGCGCCCACCAGGTGCGCTGGAAGTGGGTGAAGGGCCACAACGGCCACATCGAAAACGAGCGGGTCGATCAGGCCGCGCGTGAACAGGCCGAGCTGATGAAGGGCAGGGCATGAGGCAGATCGTTCTCGATACCGAAACCACCGGCCTCGAAGTACGCCAGGGGCATCGACTGGTGGAAATCGCCTGCGTCGAAATGGTCGAGCGCCGGCTTACCGGCCGGCATTACCAGACCTACCTCAACCCGGATCGGGCGATCGACGAAGGTGCCCGGCAGGTTACCGGCATCGAGGACGAGTTCCTGCTCGACAAGCCGCGTTTTGCCGAGGTGGTCGACGAGTTCCTGGCCTTCATCGACGGCGCGGAACTGATCATCCACAACGCCAGTTTCGACATCGGCTTCCTCGATGCCGAACTGGCCCGGCTGGGCGACGGCGCAGGCAGGATCGGCGACCGTTGCAGCGTGCTGGATACCCTGGCAATGGCGCGCGAGCGCTACCCCGGCCAGCGCAACAACCTCGATGCGCTGTGCAAGCGGTTGGGCGTGGACAACTCGCGGCGCGACCTGCACGGCGGCCTGATCGACGCGCAGCTGCTGGCCGACGTGTATCTGGCGATGACTTCGGGGCAAGTGGCCTTCGACCTCGGCTTCGAGGGCGCCACCGAGCAACGCGATGTGGTGGTGACGGCGCCGGTGGTGCTGCATGCCCGGCCGCGTGTGCTGCGCGCCTCGGCGGACGAGTTGTCGCAGCATGAGCAACGTCTCGATACGTTGGACAAGAGCAGTGTGGATGGGCAGAGCGTGTGGCGGCGGCTGGGGTGAATCGTGGTGGTGCGGTGCGCGGTGTCCACGGGGTCGGGCGGGATTGTTCGGCCCATCCTTGGGCCGAACCCCTTCGCGCTGCGCGCTGCGGGGCCAGCCTGCGGCTGTCCGAATTCGCTCCCGGCGAATTCGTCGAACCCGGGTGGGCTCTCATCCCCGCCGTCTCCGCCATAAAAACAAAACGCCCCACTAGGGGGCGTTCTGTTTTTATGGCGGAGAGGGTGGGATTCGAACCCACGGTACGCTTACACGTACGCCTGATTTCGAGTCAGGTACATTCGACCACTCTGCCACCTCTCCGGTGCGGTGCATGGTGGCGCATGCGAGCCGGGAATCATACGCGAGCGAACTTGCCGTGACAACAACCGGGTCTTCCGGCATGCTGCAACGGCTCGTACCTACTGAAAACCCATGATCGAATTCGGACACGGAACGCATGTCGGCCTGCGCCGCACGCGCAATGAGGACACTTATTACGCCGGTGCTTCGCTCGGCCTGTTCCTGGTGGCCGACGGCATGGGCGGGCACCAGCATGGCGAGGTGGCGTCGGCGCTGGTGCGGGATGCGGTGGTCGACCTGGTCGGCCAGGGGCACAGCCTGATCGAGGCGGTGCACGGCGCTGCGGAGCGGTTGCTTGCGCACACCCGGCACAGCTTCGACGTGTTGCCGATGGGCACCACCATCGCCGTGCTGCGGATCATCGGCGACGGTTACGAAGTCGCCTGGGTCGGCGACAGCCGGGTCTACCTGTGGAAGAAGGAATTGCGGCAGATCAGCCACGACCACTCGCTGGTACAGGCGCTGGTCGAGGCCGGCCAGCTCGACCCGGCGCAGGCCGCCCAGCATCCCCAGCGCAACGTGCTGACCCAGGCGCTGGGCGTGACCGCCATCGAGCAGCTGCATATCGGCATGGCGCGTGGCCAGCTGGAATCGGGCATGGGCTTCCTGCTGTGCAGCGACGGTTTGACGGAGGGCGTCAGCGACGCCTCGATAGCACGCACGGTGGCGCGGACCGACCTGGCCGCCCAGGAATGCGTGGATCAGCTGCTGTTGGGCGCTCTGGACAGTGGCGGCGACGACAACATCACGGTCCTGCTCGTGCGCTCCAGCTGAATCCGGCCGCTGGATTTCCGCTTCTCCAAAAACCAAGGGCCGCTTTCGCGGCCCTTGTGCTTCATGCGTGTGCGCATCAAGCGGCGATCAGATTACCCGGTCGGCCTTCTTTTTCGCCAGTCGCAGCCAGGTGTCGACGACCGTATCCGGATTCAGCGATACCGACTCGATGCCCTGTTCCATCAGCCACTCGGCCAGATCGGGGTGGTCGCTGGGACCCTGGCCGCAGATGCCGATGTACTTGCCCTTGGCGCGGGCGGTCTTGATCGCCATGGCCAGCAGCTTCTTCACCGCCGGATCGCGTTCGTCGAACAGGCTGGCGACGATGCTGGAGTCGCGGTCGAGGCCCAGGGTGAGCTGGGTGAGATCGTTCGAGCCGATCGAGAAGCCGTCGAAGATGTCGAGGAACTCGTCGGCGAGCAGCGCGTTCGACGGCACCTCGCACATCATGATGACCTTGAGGTCATGCTCGCCCTGCCTGAGGCCGTTCTTCGCCAGCACCTCGATCACCTTGCGGCCTTCGCCGAGCGTGCGCACGAACGGGATCATCACCCATACGTTGACGAGGCCCATCACCTCGCGCACGCGCTTGACCGCCTTGCACTCCAGCGCGAACGCCTCGGCGAAGCTGGGATCGACGTAGCGGCTGGCGCCGCGGAAACCGATCATCGGGTTCTCTTCGTGCGGCTCGTAGCGCGAACCGCCGAGCAGGCCGGCGTATTCGTTCGACTTGAAGTCGGACAGGCGCACGATCACCGGCTTCGGGTAGACCGAGGCGGCGATGGTGGCGATGCCTTCGGCGAGGCGGTCGACGTAGAACTCGACCGGCCCGGCGTAGCCGGCGATGCGCTCGTCGATCTTCGCCTTTGTTTCGGCGTCCTGCTTGGCGTATTCCAGCAGCGCCTTCGGATGCACGCCGATGTGGCTCGCGATGATCATCTCCAGCCGGGCCAGGCCGATGCCGGCGTTCGGCAGCATGCCGAAGTCGAACGCGCGCTCGGGGTTGGCCACGTTCATCATGATCTTCAGCGGCGCTTCGGGCATGGCGCCGAGGTCGGCGGTGATCCGCTCGAACTTCAGGATGCCTTCGTAGATCGTGCCGGTGTCGCCTTCGGCGCAGGATACGGTGACGTCGGCGCCATCGGGGATCAGCTCCAGCGCGTTGCCGGTACCGACCACTGCCGGCACGCCCAGCTCGCGCGCGATGATCGCCGCGTGGCAGGTGCGGCCGCCGCGGTTGGTGACGATCGCCGAGGCGCGCTTCATCACTGGCTCCCAGTCGGGGTCGGTCATGTCGGCGATCAGCACGTCGCCGACCTGCACCTTGTTCATGTCGCTCAGGGAACGGATCACGCGGGCCTTGCCGGCGCCGATCTTCTGGCCGATCGAGCGGCCTTCGGCCAGCACCTTGCCTTTCTCGCTGAGGCTGAAGCGTTCCAGCTGGGTCGCATGCGAGCGCGATTTCACCGTTTCCGGGCGCGCCTGCACGATGTACAGCTTGCCGGTGTGGCCGTCCTTCGCCCACTCGATGTCCATCGGGCGGCCGTAATGCTTTTCGATGATCAGCGACTGGCGGGCGAGTTCCTGCACGTCGTCGTCGCTGATGCAGAATGTGTTGCGCAGTTCGACCGGGGTGTCCTCGGTCCTGACCCGTTCGCCCGGTGCGCTGGAATACACCATGCGCAGCTGCTTGGCGCCGAGGTTGCGGCGCAGGACGGCCGGCTTGCCGTCGCGCAGGGTCGGCTTGAACACGTAGAACTCGTCCGGATTGACCGCGCCCTGCACGACCATCTCGCCGAGGCCGTACGAGCCGGTGACGAACACCACGTCGCGGAAGCCCGACTCGGTGTCCAGCGTGAACAGCACGCCGGCGGCGCCCACGTCCGAGCGCACCATCAGCTGCACGCCGGCGGAGAGGAACACGTCTTCGTGCTTGAAACCCTGGTGCACGCGGTAGGCGATGGCACGATCGTTGTACAGCGAGGCGAAGACTTCCTTCACCTTGTGCAGCACGTCGTCGATGCCGACCACGTTGAGGAAGGTTTCCTGCTGGCCGGCGAACGAAGCGTCGGGCAGATCCTCGGCGGTCGCAGAGGAACGAACCGCGACCGCGATGTCGTCGGCGCCGGCGTCCTTGCACAGTTTGATGTAGGCCCCGCGGATCGCCTGCTCGAGTTCGGCGGGCAGGGCGGTATCGACGATCCAGCCACGGATTTCCCTGCCGGCCGCTACCAGGGTGTCGACGTCGTCGACGTCGAGCGTGGCCAGCCGATCCTGGATGCGTTTTGCCAGGCCGCTCTTTTCCAGGTACTGCTGGAATGCGCTGGCCGTGGTCGCGAAGCCGCCGGGCACGGAGACGCCGAGCTTGGCGAGGTTGCCGATCATTTCGCCGAGGGAGGCATTCTTGCCGCCGACCTTGCCCAGGTCGGTCATGCGCAGTTGGTCAAGCCAAAGCACCAGGTCGTTCAAGGGTGTCTCCTTAGGGAAGCTCTGCGGATAAGTGGAATGGGCGCGGCACGAAGGCCCGAAGCGGGTTGCAAAGAACTGGTATTGTCCGCTGCGGATGGTGCGCAGCACAAGAAGACCAATGCCGGAAGATGTCATTCCAACGGCATACCAGTCAGCTGGCGGTGGATTTCATGCTTGCGCTAAGGTGCAGACAAATGCTTCCCCGCCATCAGGATCCTGTATGCAGCGAACGGTTTTTTTCATCTCCGATTCCACTGGTATCACCGCGGAGACGATCGGCAACAGCATCCTGGCGCAGTTCGAGGGCGTGCAGTTCGACAAGCACCGGTTGCCGTTCACCGACAACGCGCACAAGGCGGAAATCGCTGCGCTGCGGATCAAGACCAAGTACGCGCAAAGCGGGCAGCGGCCGATCGTGGTCAACACCATGGCCGAGCGTGCGCTGTGCGAGATCGTGGCCACCAGCGGCGCCCTGATGCTGGACGTGTTCGCGCCGTTCATCGGCCCGCTGGAGGACGAACTGGGGACAAAGCGCACCGGCCTGGTGAACCGCTCGCACGGCCTGGTCGATTTCGACAAGTACGAGGCGCGCATCAATGCGACCAATTACGCGCTCTCGCATGACGACGGCATCGACGTGAATTATGCCGAGGCCGACCTGATCCTGGTCGGCGTGTCGCGTTCCGGCAAGACGCCGACCTGTCTTTACATGGCCTTGCATTACGGCGTCAGTGCCGCCAATTATCCGCTGACCGACGAAGACCTCGAAAAACTCGAACTGCCGGCGCGACTGCGCCCGTACCGGGACCGGCTGTACGGACTGACCATCGATCCGCTGCGGCTGGCGCAGATCCGCGAGCAACGCCGCGCCGGCAGCCGCTACGCGACTTTGCAGCAGTGTCGCTGGGAGCTGGAGCAGGCCGACCGCCTGATGCGCCAGGCCGGCATTCCCAGCCTGAACACCACACATGTGTCGATCGAGGAGATCGCCAGCAAGATCTTCGACCGCTTCGGTATCGAGCGGACCATGTTCTGATTGCCACCTGGAGTTTGCGCGCCCGCCATGAGCGTCGTACTGGACAACCGCAACAGCCTGCTGCCCGGACGCTTCGAGTTCCTGATGGGGCTGTATGCGGAAAACTACCACCGGCTGACGCGGCTGTTCGCGCCGCAGCAGCTGGCGCCGGGCCGGTATGTCTCCGACGTGAGCGACGGGCTCGACGTGCACCTGCACGTGCAGGAATGCCATCCATACACGCTGGAACTGGAACTCACCTACGATTTCGTCGACGCGCATACCGGCCAGCGCGCGCCGTCGGCGCAGTTGCGCATGTATACCGACGCGCATGTGGCGGAGGCCTTGCACTGCCATCCCGGCCGGCACCTGTGGCAGGTGCTGGGACCGTTCTCGCCGGCGCACACCGTGTTCCAGCATCGCCTGCGCATGAACGGATTCCTGTCGCGCTGGCTGGAGTACCTGGCGGAGCAGGGGCATTCCATCGGCACGCTGGAGCCGCAAACAGGACAGCCAGAAAGCGGCGGCCTCGTTTGAAAGTGCGGCCAGGGATGGCCGCCTTTTGACTTTCCCGCGCTCAGGGATGAGCGCACAAGTACAGCAAGTGCAGCCATGGATGGCAGCTTCTTGATCTTTGCGCACATGGATGAGCGCACAAATACACCGCAACAAAAAGCCCGCGCAAGGCGGGCTTTCTGCTTGAATAGTGGCGGAGTGGACGGGACTCGAACCCGCGACCTCCGGCGTGACAGGCCAGCATTCTAACCAACTGAACTACCACTCCGCATTTGCAACAGCTTCCAGCTTCTGCGAGCCAACTTGGCGTCCCCACGGGGATTCGAACCCCGGTCGCCACCGTGAAAGGGTGATGTCCTAGGCCTCTAGACGATGGGGACGGATTAAGTTGGTGGAGCCAGGCGGGATCGAACCGCCGACCTCCTGCATGCCATGCAGGCGCTCTCCCAGCTGAGCTATGGCCCCGCCGCTGGAAGCCGAGAAGAATAGGTGCGGGCCACATATCCGTCAAGCTTTTTTTCAGCATCCCGATGAACGAATCGTCCGTCGCCCGCCGCCCCGTTCGACGGCCGGCCGAGTGCCACCGTGCTTCGTTTAAGCTGCAACGACCTGCACCGTTTTGAAGAGTTGACGAATGCACGAAATCGGCTTCATTCGTGACCTTGCCGTGGTGATGATCGTGGCGGGCGCCACCACGATCCTGTTCCAGCGGATGCGGCAGCCGGTGCTGCTGGGCTACATCCTGGCCGGCGTGCTGATCGGTCCGCACACGCCGGGTGTGCTGGTCGGCGATCCGCGCGCGATCGACGACATCTCCAATCTCGGCGTGGTGCTGCTGATGTTCACGCTGGGCCTCGAATTCAGCGTGCGCAAGCTGCGCGAGGTCGGCATCGGCGTGCTGGCCGCGGCCGTGGCCGAAGTCGGGCTGATGCTGTGGATCGGCTACGGCATCGGCGGCCTGTTCGGCTGGACCGGCATGGACGCGCTCTTCCTCGGCGCGATCATTTCGCTCTCGTCCACGATGGTGGCCACCCGCACGCTGGCGGAGGGCGGGCAGCGGCATCAACCGTTTGCCCAACTGGTGGTAGGGCTGCTGGTGGCCGAGGACATGCTGGCCATCGTCATGCTGACCCTGCTCACGGCCGTGGCGCTGGGTGGCTCGGTACAGGCGGAGACCGCGTTCACCCTGGTCGGCCACCTGGGCCTGTTCGTGATCGTCGGGATGATCCTGGGCCTGCTGCTGCTGCCGCGGCTGGTGGATTACGTGGCTGGTTTCGATCGCGACGAAACGCTGTTGGTCAGCGTACTCGGCATCTGTTTCGGTGCCAGCCTGTTCGCGGCCTGGATGGGTTTCAGCGTGGCGCTGGGCGCCTTCCTGGCGGGCGCGGTGGTGGCTGAGTCGCGCAGCGTGGGGCGCGTGCTGCACCTGGTGGAACCGCTGCGCGACATGTTCGCGGCGCTGTTCTTCGTGGCGATCGGCCTGAAGATCGATCCGGCGATGTTGCCGCAGTACGCACTGCCGGCACTGCTCATCGCGGCGGTCGTCATCGTCGGCAAGACGCTGGCGTGCAGCCTGGGTATCTTCGTTGTCGGGCACGACGCGCGCACGGCGCTGCGTTCGGGGCTGGGCATGGCGCAGATCGGAGAGTTCTCGTTCGTCATCGCCACGCTCGGGCTTTCTCTTGGCGTGATCAGCGATTTCATCTATCCGATTGCGGTGGCGGTCTCGGTACTGTGCATGGCCGCATCGCCGTACATGAATCGTTCGGCCGACGGGCTGGCGAACGGCCTGCGCCGGGTGACGCCGCGCTCATTGAGGCTGCTGGCGACCAGCTACAGCGGTTGGCTGGAAAACCTCAAGCCGGTCAACGAAAACGCTGCGATAGCCGCCATGTTCCGTCGCCTGCTGTGGCATATCGGGATCAACGTCCTGCTGGTGGTGGCGCTATTCGTCATTGGCGCCTACATCAATGCGCACAACTGGAGCTGGTTCTCGATGCTCGGCATCGACCGGGATCTGCGCCATACGCTGATCTGGGCCGGTGCGCTGTTCCTGTCCCTGCCCATGCTGATCGCGGTCTACCGCAAGGCCGAGGCGCTTGGCATGCTATTGGCGGAGATCGGCATACGCGAGCGGTTTGCCGGTTCGTATACCCAGGCCATCCGCAACGTGCTGTCCAGGGTCATCCCGCTGGCGACGCTGCTTGCGCTGGCGCTGCTGGTGAGCGTGCTCAGTTCGGCCATCCTGCCGCCCCGCGGCGTCGCGCTGTCCCTGGTCGTACTGGGCGTGGTGGTGGCGGTGGTGCTGTGGCGCGGCCTGGTGAAGATGCATGCGCGCCTGCAGGCGGCGCTGAAGGAGACCCTTGAAAAGCCCGGCCCCTCGGGAGGCGGCATGGGCTGACGGCCGGGCGGGGCCGGACCCGGAAAGGTTGAACCTTTGTCCCGACCGACGGTCTGAGCCCTGAATCGTTGCCAAGATCGGACAAGCACCGCACAATGCGAGGCCTGCCTCCATCGGGGGGGCCCGGCCGGCAACGTCGGCATATCCATACATGAGGGAGTTACGAATGAAGCACTTTCTGCGTCCCACGCTGACGGCGGTCGCGATGGCCGTTGCGCTGGGCATGACGGCCGGCGTCGCCGCTCAGACCGCCGGCGCTGCCGGTACTGTCGACAAGGCGAAGGCCAGTTATGTTGTGGGTTGGGAGATTGCTTCCCAGGTTCCGCCGATCATGCGCGATGAGCTGGATCCGAACGCCGTGGCGAATGCGGTGAAGGCGGCGTTGTCCGGCCAGAAGCCGACCATGAGCGAAGCCGAAGCCAAGCAGGTGCACGAGGCCTTCATGGCCAAGATCCAGGCCAAGTACCAGGCCGAGATGACCAAGCTGGCGGCAAAGAACAAGGCCGAGGGCGACGCTTTCCTGGCCAAGAACAAGACCGCGCCGGGCGTGAAGACGACTGCGTCGGGCCTGCAGTACCAGGTGATCAGCCAGGGTACGGGCGCCCGTCCGGGTCCGAACGATACCGTCGAGATCAACTACACCGGTACCTTTGTCGATGGCCAGGTGTTCGATGCCTCCGCCAAGCACAATCCGCCGGGTGCGGCCAAGATTCCGCTGGCAGGCGTGATCCCGGGCTTCCGCGAAGGCCTGCAGCTGATGCAGGTGGGCGGTCATTACAAGCTGTTCATCCCGGCAGCGCTGGCCTATGGCGCCGAGCCGCAGCCGCCGATGCCGCCGAATGCCACGCTGATCTTCGACGTGACCCTGGTCAAGACCGGCCCGACGCCGGCAGGTGCGGCTCCGGCCGGCAAATAATCAGAGGTCCATCGCCGTTCCGCGGCGATGACAAACCGGAAGGGCGCGAAGCGATTCGCGCCCTTCTGCTTTTCCGTCGATGGCGGCGCGGTGCCGTGTCGTGCGTTCGAGCGGCTAGAATAGACGGCTCAGCTTTTAAGGGATCGCTGCAACGATGATGAAAGTCACCATTTTCGGTACCGGCTATGTGGGTCTGGTCACCGGTGCCTGCCTGGCCGAGATGGGCAACCACGTGCTCTGCGTCGACATCGATGCGGCCAAGGTCGAGCGCCTGAAGTGTGGCGAGATTCCGATCTACGAGCCGGGGCTGGAGTCGATCGTGCAGCGCAACCATGCCGGCGGCCGGCTCGACTTCACCACCGAGGCGGCACCGGCGATCGCGCATGGCGAGCTGATCTTCATCGCCGTCGGCACCCCGCCGGACGAGGACGGCAGCGCCGACCTGCAATACGTGCAGAAAGTGGCCAGCACGATCGGCCGGCACCTGGACCGCTACGCCGTGGTGGTGAACAAGTCGACCGTGCCGGTGGGTACCGCCGATCGCGTGCGCGAGGCCGTCGCGGCCGAGCTGGCGGCGCGCCAGGCCACGGTGGAATTCGACGTGGTGTCGAATCCGGAGTTCCTGAAGGAAGGCGCGGCGGTGGAAGACTGCCTGCGTCCCGATCGCATCATCGTGGGAGCTTCCAGCGAGCGCGCGGTGGCGTTGCTGCGCAAGCTGTACGCGCCGTTCAACCGCAACCACGACCGCATGGTGGTGATGGACGAGCGCTCGGCCGAGCTGACCAAGTACGCCGCCAACGCGATGCTGGCGACCAAGATCAGTTTCATGAACGAGATCGCGAACATCGCCGAGCGGGTGGGCGCCGACGTGGAGCTGGTGCGCCAGGGCATCGGCTCGGACCCGCGCATCGGCTACAGTTTCATCTATCCGGGTGCCGGGTACGGCGGCTCGTGCTTCCCCAAGGACGTGCAGGCGCTGGAGCGCACCGCACACGCCCATGGCTACGAGGCGCGCCTGCTCGGCGCGGTCGAGGCGGTCAACCAGCAGCAGAAGAGCAAGCTGTTCGAGCTCATCTCGCGCCACCTCGACGGCAAGCTGGCGGGCAGGACGGTCGCGCTGTGGGGTCTGGCGTTCAAGCCGAACACCGACGACATGCGCGAGGCTTCCAGCCGGCGCCTGATGGAGTTGCTGTGGGATGCCGGCGCGAAGGTCCGCGCGTTCGATCCGGAGGCGCGCGAGGAAGCGCAGCGGCTGTACGGCGACCGCGATGACCTGGTGCTGTGCGAGCACGCCATGGATGCCCTGCAGGGCGCCGACGTGCTGGCGGTGGTCACCGAGTGGAAGGCCTTCCGCAGCCCGGATTTCAGGGCCATCCGCGCCACGCTGGTTGTGCCGGCGATCTTCGACGGGCGCAACCTGTACGACCCGCTCGTGGTGGAGGAGGCGGGCCTGGCTTATTACGGCATCGGCCGCGGCCGCAGCCTGCAAGTAGCGTGATGAACGACTCGAACGACACGCTTGCCCGGCGGCTCGACGAGATGGAGGTCAAGCTGACCTTCATCGATGAAGCGGTGCAGGCGCTGACCACGGCGGATGCCGACCAGTCGCAGCGGATTGCCGCGCTGGAGCGTGCCTTGTGCGACCTGC
Organism: Rhodanobacter soli; assembly: GCF_040548735.1. Lineage (NCBI taxonomy): Bacteria > Pseudomonadati > Pseudomonadota > Gammaproteobacteria > Lysobacterales > Rhodanobacteraceae > Rhodanobacter > Rhodanobacter soli. The sequence goes on from NZ_JBEPSD010000002.1 coordinate 549,028, forward strand.
GCGGCGAGATGGCGTCGATGCGCATCGCGCAGGGCGACGATCCGCACGACGAACCGCCGCCGCCGCATTACTGACCGACCCATCCAGCCTACCGATGACGGAACACCCGCATGGCCGATTCCCTGCGCGATCAGCTGCTCAAGAGCGGCATCGTCAAACAAGTCCAACAGGACCGGGCGCGCGAGCCGAAGCGCGCGGCTGCGCCACCGTCCGGCAAGCCGGCGCGCAAGGGCGGCAAGCCGCACGCCGCGCCGCACGCCGCACGGCCAGCGGCGCAGAGCCAGCAGGACATCGACCTGGCCAAGGCATATGCGTTGCGCGCGCAGACCGAAGCCCGCGAACGCCAGCGCGTCGAACAGGAGGCCGCCGAACAGGCCAGGCTGCGGCGCGAGCGCAAGCAGAAGATCCAGCAACTGCTCGACGGCAAGGCGTTGAACAAGGCCGACGCCGACCAGCCGCGCAATTTCGAGTACAGCGGCAAGATCCGCCGCGTGCACGTGGATGCCGCGCAACTGGCGGCACTCAACGCCGGCGAACTCGGCGTGGTGCAGCAGGGCGGCCGTTATCTCCTGGTCAGCCGCGACATCGCCGAGCAGGTGCGTGACATCGATCCGCATCAGCTGGCGCTGCTGGTTGATCCGAATGCCGCCGGCGTGGGGGATGACGGCGTGCCCGACGACCTGATGTGGTGATGTCGATCCGCATCAACGAAAACGCCCGGCCATGCCGGGCGTTTTCATGCCGGTAATCGCGAACCGGTCAGTTGGCGGGCGCGGCCGGCAGCTCGAAACCACGTTGAGCCAGCGCCGGAAGATCCCAGCCGTTCTTCGGCTTGAACCGATCGCCGTAGCGCTGCGCCAGCTGTTCGAGCCTGGCCTTGAGCTTGTCGGCGCCTTCGCTGCGCGCGTACTGGATCGGGCCGCCGCGGAACGGCGCGAAGCCGGTGCCGAAGATCACGCCGGCGTCGAGCAGGTCGGCGTCGTCGACCACGCCATCGGCGAGGCAGGCGATCGCCTCGTTGACCATCGGCAGGATCATGCGTTCCTGCAGGTCCGGCGGCGTCATGTAGTCCTTGTCGATCTCGGGTTTCTGCGGCTTGCCGTCCTGCCACACGTACAGGCCCTGGCCGTCCTTCTTGCCGCGCTTGCCGGCGGCGAGTCTTTCGTCCAGCCCCGGCGGCACTTCCAGTCCCAGGAACGGCGCCAGCTCCTTGCCGACCGACGCGCAGACGTCCAAGCCCACGGTGTCGGCCAGTTCTATCGGGCCCATCGGCATGCCGAACTTCTTCGCCTCGCGATCCAGCACCGGGCCGGGCACGCCTTCGCTGTATAGCCGCATGGCTTCCAGCAGGTACGGCATCAGGATGCGGTTGACCAGGAAGCCCGGGGTGCCCTTGACCGCCACCGGCAGCTTGCCGATCGCCTTGCAGAACGCCAGCGCACGCTTCTCGATCGCCGGATCGAGTCGGTCATGGCGCACCACTTCGACCAGCGGCATCTGCGCCACCGGGTTGAAGAAGTGCAGGCCGAGGAAGCGCTGCGGCGCGACGAGGTTCTTGCGCAACTCGTCGAGCGGGATGCTGGAGGTGTTGCTGGCGAGGATTTCGTCGGCCTGGAACTGCGGTTCGATGCCGGCGTACAGCGCTTCCTTCGCTTCGGCGTTCTCGTAGATCGCCTCGATCGCCAGGTCGGCCGAGGCCACGCCGCTGCCCTCGACGTCCGCGCGCAGGCGACGCATGGCAGCCTCGACCTTCTCCGGTGTCTTCAGCTTCTTCTCGTACAGTTGGCGGGCGCGGTCCAGCGCGGGCTGGATGAATTTCATCTCGCGGTCCTGCAGGGTCACGTCAAAACCCTTGAGCGCGGCCCACGCGGCGATGTCGCCGCCCATCACGCCGGCGCCGACCACGTGCACGTGCTTGATCGCCGGGTCGGTGCCGCCGCCCTGGCCCTTCAGCCGTTCCTGCAGGAAGAAGATGCGGATCAGGTTCTGCGCGGTCGGCGTCTTCGCCAGCTTCGCCACCGAGCGTGCCTCGATCTTCAGCCGCTGCTGGATGCTGGAGCCGCCGCGCTTCCACACGTCGATCATCGCGAACGGAGCGGGGTAATGTTCCTTGCGCACCTTCGCGGCAGTCTGCTTGAACATCATCGGCGCCAGGATCTGCCGCGCCGGCCAGATGTTGCTGGCCCAGGCCTTGGCGCGGCGCGCGAACGGGCGCGGCGCGGCATGGCGCAAGAGCAGCCGCGCCTCGGCCAGCAGCTCGTCGGGACGGGCCAGCCGATCGACCACGCCCAAGCCCAGCGCGCGTTTCGCCGACAGCGACTTGCCGGTCAGCATCAGCGGCAGCGCCTCGGTGGCGCCGATCAGGCGCGGCAGGCGCGCGGTGCCGCCCCAGCCGGGGTGGATGCCCAGCATCACTTCGGGCAGCGCGATCCGGGTCTTGTCATCGTCGGCGGCGATGCGCTGGCGGCAGGCCAGGATCAGCTCGGTGCCGCCGCCCATGCAGGCGCCGTGCACGGCGGCCACGGTGGGGCAGGGCAGCCGCGCCAGCGCCTCGTAGACGCGCTGGCCGTGCTCGATGTTCTCCAGCACGGTGTCCTGCTTCGCGTACTCGATGAATTCCTTCACATCGGCACCGACGGCAAATCCTGAGGACTTGGCCGAGTGGACGATGACGCCAGCCGGTCTGTCGATCGCCATCCGCTCGACGATCTGCTCGAGTTCGTCCAGCACCGCACGGGAGATGGCGTTGACGCTGCTGTTGGCCCGGTCGAGGGTCAACGTGACAACGCCGTCGTCGCCTTCGCTGGTCTTCCAGTGGTTGAAACGCAATCCTTCGAACATGGGAGTACAGGCGTGGTGGTGGAGGCCTGAACCATACCGTTCTGCCGCCTTGATTGCGAGATGTGACGTGCTTGCTTGACCGTGCAGGGGCGCCGGTGTGAAATCGGGCCGTCTTCGGAAAATCGCCTGCCGTGGCTGGCTGGGCGGGCATCCGGAGCGGCCATGCTGCGGCATGGCCTCCAAACAGGACAATGGAACGATCCACCGTGGTTCAATGGGTCTCGCGGCGGCCGGAAATCGCCCGGTCAACCACCCGGGCAGTCGCTGGCGGGCCGACTTCACCATGGCACTATCGCCAATACAGCAGGACGGGGACGCAATGACTTCAGCAATGGCCTCCGTTCCGCCGCAAGCCGGCACCGAGATTTTCGAGCGGATCCTGGCGGCCCCGAGCGGCCTCGTGGTGCTGGACAGCAAGGACGTCCATGCCCTGATCGATCAGTTCCGCGCGATTGCCCGGCATACCGGCCAAGCGGTCTACCTGTGGCAGCCCGATACCGGCCTGGGCAGCCTGCGCGACGCGCAGGTGCGCGTGCCGGACTGCCAGCGCCTGGGCAACGCGCTGCGCTACATGCAGCAGAGCATGCATTTCGGCGTGTATTTCCTGCTCGGGCTGGAGCTGCCGCTGTCGGCGATGGATGCCACCTTGCTGCGCCAGCTCGCCCGCGCGCCCAAGGGGCATCTGCGCCGCGTGGTGCTGATCGACGCGCCGGTGGCGCTGGCCGAGCATCTGGGCGAGCTGGCGGTGCACCTGGGCAGCGAGGACAGCCAGCCGCGGCGCTTGCGTCTGCGCGATGGCCGGTGGCTGGTTTGAGAAAGGCATTCACATGAATTCCGGCATCCTGGTGGTCGCAGCCCAGCGCGAACTGCGCCGCAGCCTGTTCGATGCGCTCGACCAGGCGGGTTATCCGCAGATCCACAGCGCGCGCGACGTATCCCACGCGGCGATCCTGCTGGAGGGCCGCGCGTCGCTGCCCCCGCTGCAGCTGATCGTGGCGGTGCTGGCCGGCGACGAACAACAGGCACGCGTCTGTTGCGAGCAGTTGCGTCGTTTGCCAGGTGGCGCCGGCACGCCGCTGATCGTGGTGCTGGCCGAGGAGGCCAAGCTCGCCCCCACCGACCTGCCGCCGGGGATCACCGACTGGCTTTCCGCCGCCCAGATCAGCAGTGAACTGGTGCCGCGCTGGCGGCGCTCGCAAGCCGGCCAGCGCCCGCGCAAGGTGGTTGCCGCGGCGGACAGCGGTGCGCACGAGGATTACCGCTACGTGTTCGAGGAAGGCGACAGCGAATGGCTGATCGCCGACGCGCAGACCGGGCGCCTGCTCGAGGTCAGTCCCACGGTGGCCAGGCACAGCCGCATGCATGCCGGCCAATGGGAAGGATTGCCGCTGTCCGACGTGCTGCGTTTCGAAGGCATCGCGATCAGCCAGGTATTGACCGAAGCCAATCGCAGTTGGTATCCCTGCCAGCGCAAATCGGCGCAAGGCGCCGACACCGGACAGGCCAGCGTGCGGCGTATCCGGCATGCCGGGCACGAGGCGCTGGCGTTGATGTTCCGCAGCGACCGCGCCGACCTGCGGGCCGAGGCTGCGCTGTCGCTGCTGTCGCGCATCTTCGCCTCGACCAGCGGGGTCGATGCGCAGACCGCGTCCGGCCGCCTGCTGTTCGACGAGCTGGGCCTGGATTACCTCGCGGTCTGGTCAGCGCGCCAGGACGGCGCCGACGCGCCGACCCAGATGCTGCAGTTGTGGAGCGGCGACGACCCGCAGTGGCCGCCGGCGCAACTGCAGAGTTCGCTGCAGCTGGTGCTGGGCGGCAAGCCGATCCTGTACCGCAACGACGCGAAGCGGCTGGCGCCGATCGACCCGCTGCTGCAGCAGCTCGACCTGGCCGGTTTCGCCGGCCTGCCGCTGTACGACGAACGCCACACCGTGCTCGGCGCCATGCTGGCCGGCAGCCGCCGCGGTTTCGGCGAGATGGGCATCATCGAGCCGGTACTGCGTTGCGCCGCGGCCCGCTTCGCGCAGATGCTGGAACTGGGACGCACCCGTGAACAGGGCCGTGCCGAGGGCCTGGTCGACGCCCTGACCGGCCTGCCGAACCGGCTGCTGTTCAACGACCGGCTGGACACGATCATCCGCGAGGCGACCCGCAACGGCGAGTGCTTCGCCGTGCTGTTCGTCGACTTGGACCGCTTCAAGGCAATCAACGACACCTACGGCCATGCCGCCGGTGACCAGGTGCTGCGCACGGTCACCCAGCGTCTGTGCGGCAGCATCCGCGCCTCCGACACGGTGGCGCGCTACGCCGGCGACGAGTTCACCATCGTGCTGCGCCACATCGTGAAGAACGACGACGTGCTTCGCGTGGCCGAGAAGATCGTCCAGGTGATGGAGACGCCGCTGTACCTCGAGGACGGCACCGAGTTGCAGGTGACCGCGTCGATGGGCCTGAGTTTCTTCCCCGACGACGCCGGCGACGCGCAGACCCTGCTCAAGCATGCCGACGAGGCGATGTACGCGGCCAAGCACCAGGGCCGCAATACCTTCCAGATCTACGAGGTGAGTCCGGAGTACGCGCAGGAACACGGCATGGCGCTGAAAACACGCCTGCGCCATGCCGAGGGCAATGGCGAACTGCGCGTGGTCTACCAGCCGCAGGTCAACACCGAGACCGAGGACATCGTGGGCATGGAGGCGCTGGTGCGCTGGGAGCATCCCGAACTCGGCATGATCAGCCCGGCGGTGTTCATCCCGCTGGCCGAGGAGACCGGCCTGATCGTCTCGATCGGCGAATGGGTGATGCGCACCGCCTGCCGCCAGGCGAAGGAATGGGAGCAGCGCTACAGCCTGCGCCTGCGCCTGGGCGTGAACCTGTCTGCGGTGCAGCTGATGGAGCCGCGACTGCTGGATACCGTGGCGACCGTGCTGCGCGAAACCGGACTGGATCCCACCTTGCTGGAGATGGAGGTCACCGAAAGCATCAGCATCAAGGAGGCGCCGAACCTGGTCGAGAACCTGCACGCGCTGCACAGGCTGGGCTGCCATATCGCGATCGACGATTTCGGCACCGGCGCGGCCTCGCTGGACTACCTGCGCCGGCTGCCGGCCGACCGCATCAAGATCGACCAGAGCTTCGTGCGCAACATCGGGGTGGACCCCGACGACGAGGCGATCGTGCGCGCCACCATCGAGATGGCGCATCGGCTGAAACGCGCGGTGGTGGCGGAAGGCGTGGAGATCGAGCAGCACCTGCAGTTCCTGCGCCAGCACGGCTGCGACGAGTTGCAGGGCTACCTGTTCTGCCGCCCGCTGCAACCGATCAGCTTCGACAAGCTGCTGGCCGAACGGCAGCGCCTGCTGGAGGGACGGGTGGCCGAGCCGGCTTGAGCCGGTGGCGGACGTCCCCATAACTGCTCCTGGCCCGTCACGGGCTCGGGGCGCCCGGCCAGACATGACAACCAGCCAACAGGCCGTGCGTTATGGTGGAGGCGATACCCTGTGCATACTGAACTGAACTCGGGCGTCGGACCGCGGTCTGAGCGCCGCGTTCAGTTCAAAAACGAAGCTCCCGCAGCGGAAGACGGCATTGACGACGGATACGGCCCGGATGGGCGAAAATGAACTGGACCGTGCCCTGGTCGAGCGTGTCCAGCGAGGAGACAAGCGGGCCTTCGACCTGTTGGTGCGCAAGTACCAGCACAAGGTGATCGGGCTGGTCTCGCGCTATGTGCGGAGCCATGCCGAGTGCGAGGACATCGCGCAGGAATCGTTCATCCGCGCGTGGCGGGCGATCGGCTCGTTCCGCGGCGACAGCGCGTTCTATACCTGGCTGTACAAGATCGCGGTGAACACCGCCAAGAACCATCTGGTGGCGATGGGCCGGCGTCCGCCGTCCGGTGACATCGATGCCGACGACGCCGAGTTCATGGCCGGCGCCGAGCGCATGCACGACAGCGCCACGCCCGAGCGCGAGCTGATGCGCCAGGAAATTGAACAATCGGTGTTTTCCACTGTCCAAGCGTTGCCCGAGGAGCTGCGGACCGCCATCACGCTGCGCGAGGTGGATGGCCTCAGCTACGATGAAATCGCCGAAGCGATGGGCTGCCCGATCGGTACGGTGCGTTCGCGCATCTTCCGGGCGCGCGAGGCGATCGACGAGAAGCTGCGGCCCCTGTTGTCGGACCGCGAGGATCAGACATGAATCAGGCAGGCATGAATCAGGACACCCGGGAAAGCCTTTCCGCGGGCATCGACGGCGAGTTGTCGAAGGAGCAGCTGCGTTTCCTGCTGCGCCGGCTCGACCACGATGCCTCGCTGCAGCAGGCCTGGACCCGTTATCACATCGCCCGCGACGGCCTGCGCCGGCAGTTGCCGTCGATGGCGCAGCCCGGTTTTGCCGCGCGGGTGATGCTGGCGATCGAGCAGGAGTCGAAGCCCGCGGTGGGGTCGACCCGTCGCAGCCACTGGCTGCGCTGGTCCACCGGCGGTGCCATTGCCGCTAGCGTCGCCGCCGCTGCCCTGATGATCGGGCAGCCGACCGGCGATGCCGAGCGCCTGACCGCCTCGACCGCCCAGCAGGCGAGTGCGGTCACCACCGCTGCGCCGGCGAACAAGTCGGTCGCCCCTGCCGCCGTGCCGCCATGGCTGAGCGGCAACTCCGCCGGATTGCTCAGCCAGCAGGCCTCGGCCACCTTCGGTGCGCCGTTTGGCCAGAGCCAGTCGACCTATGCGCGGCGCCTGTCGGACTACCCGTCGATGCCCCGTTACCGGACGCTCGACAACAACGACGGCAGCTACCTGCTGCTGCTCGACCCGGAGCAGCGGATTGCACCGGACACCTCGCGCCGGGCTTCCGCCGTCGCGCAATAGGCGAGTCCGCGTGTGATTGCCCGCGGCTCGTCTTCATTGTTGTTTTCAGCTTTACCGACTCGCCGCATGGGCTGGCGGACAACGCGTGCCCGCATCGGCCGTGCAGCAACTCGGGTCATCAACCCGCTCGAAGCCTACCGACCGGAACCAACCAAGGAGGAGTCATGAATCATTCCATCTTGCGCAGCCTGGCGTGCTGTGCGCTGCTGGGCATCGCCGGTGCCGGTGCGGTGCAGGCGCAAACGCCGGGCGCAGCGGCGCTGCCGGATTTCACCGGGATCGTGCAGAAGAACGCGCCGGCCGTGGTGCACGTCGAAGCCCGCTACAACGGCGAAAGGCAGGGCGACAGTCGCAGCGCGGGCGGGCAGATGATGCCCGGACAGGGCATGCCGGACGATCCGCAGGCGGAGATCCTGCGACGCTTCTTCGGCATGCCGATGATGCCGTCGCCGCAGGAACAGAAGCGGACCTCGCTCGGCTCGGGCTTCATCATTTCCAGCGACGGCTACATCCTCACCAACAACCACGTGGTCGACCACGCCGACAAGGTGACCGTGCGCCTGCAGGATCGGCGCACGCTGACCGCCAAGGTGATCGGCACCGATCCGACCTATGACATCGCCCTGCTCAAGGTCGATGCCGGCGGCAACCTGCCGGCGGTGAGCATCGGCGATTCGCGCAGCCTGAAGCCGGGCCAGTGGGTGCTGGCGATCGGTTCGCCGTTCGGTTTCGACTACACCGTGACCCAGGGCATCGTCAGTGCGGTGGGCCGCAACCTGGGCCAGCGCGACCAGCCGTATACCTCGTTCATCCAGACCGACGTGCCGATCAACCGCGGCAATTCCGGCGGCCCGTTGTTCGACCTGCAGGGCCGCGTGGTCGGCATCAATTCGCAGATCTATTCCAACACCGGCGACTACCTCGGCGTGTCGTTCTCGATCCCGATCGACGTGGCGATGAACGCCGTGCAGCAGCTCAAGAGCAAGGGCTACGTCTCGCGCGGCATGCTTGGCGTGACCATGCAGCCGGTCGACGACGACATCGTCAAGGCCTTCCATCTCGAGAATGGCGCGGGTGCCGCCGTGGTCGACGTCAGTCCCGACAGCGGTGCGGCGAAGGCCGGCATCCAGCCCGGCGACATCATTCTGGCCTACAACGGGCAGCCCCTGCAGCAGGCGGCGGACCTGCCGCCGCTGGTGGGCATGACCAAGCCGGGCAGCAAGGTGCCGGTGGAGATCCTGCGCAACGGCAAGAAGCAGACGCTGGATGTCACCATCGGCGAAGCCTCGCGCGACAAGAGTGCGGTGGACAACCAGGGCGCCATGCCCTCGTCGAGCCGCAGCGGTTCGGCCGCGCTGGGCCTGACCGTGCAGTCGATCGACAGTGACACCCGCAAGCAACTGGGGCTGAAGCCGGGGCAGGGCGTGGTGATCGGCGACATCACCGGCCCGGTGGCGGCGCAGGCGGGCCTGCGCGCCGGCGACGTGATCACCATGGTCAACCAGCAGAAGATCGGCAGCGTGGCCGAGTTCGAGGCGGCGACGAAGGGCGTGAAGGCCGGCAGCACGGTGCTGTTGCTGGTGCGCCGCGGCGATCAGAGCAGCTTCGTCGGCCTGACGGTTCCGGATGACAAGTAAGCCGGCCGCGGTGCACGGTTGGCGGGAAAACGGCGCAGGCGTCCACCCTTGCCGGGTGGCGCCTTCGTCGCGCGAGTCCATGCATGGTGGCGGCGGGTTCCATGCGATAATGTCGGGTTAGCGTCGCCCACGGCGATGCGCTGCCACGCATGGTGTGTGGCGGCAAGACCCAAGCCCGACAGGCCGCCTGCGCTCCATGGAATTGATCCGCAACTTCTCCATCATCGCCCATATCGATCACGGCAAGTCGACCCTGGCCGATCGCATCATCCACCTCTGTGGCGGCCTGGCCGACCGCGAGATGGAGGCGCAGGTGCTGGACAACAATCCGATCGAGCGCGAGCGCGGCATCACCATCAAGGCGCAGTCAGTGTCGCTGCCGTACACGGCGCGCAACGGCAAGACCTATCAACTCAATTTCATCGACACGCCCGGCCACGTCGATTTCTCCTATGAAGTCAGCCGCTCGCTGGCGGCCTGCGAAGGCGCACTGCTGGTGGTGGATGCCGCACAGGGCGTCGAGGCGCAGTCGGTGGCGAACTGCTACACCGCCGTGGAGATGGGCCTGGAAGTGGTGCCGGTGCTGAACAAGATCGACCTGCCCACTGCCGACGTCGAGAAGGTGAAGGGCGAGATCGAGGCGGTGATCGGCATCGACGCCACCGACGCGGTGGCGATCAGCGCCAAGACCGGCCTCAACGTGGTCGAGGTGCTGGAGGCGATCGTCGCGCGCATCCCGCCGCCGAAGCCGCGCGACACCGACCGGCTGCAGGCGCTGATCATCGACTCCTGGTTCGACAACTACCTCGGCGTGGTGTCGCTGGTGCGCGTGATGCAGGGCGAGATCAAGCCCGGCGACAAGCTGCTGGTGATGTCCACCGGGCGCACCCACGAAGTGGACGACGTCGGCGTGTTTACGCCCAAGCGCAAGAAGACCGCCAAGCTGGGCGCCGGCGAAGTGGGCTGGATCAACGCTTCGATCAAGGACGTGCACGGCGCGCCGGTCGGCGACACGCTGACCCACGCCGGCAAGCCCGCCGACAAGGCGCTGCCCGGTTTCCAGACCATGCAGCCGCGCGTGTTCGCCGGCCTGTTCCCGGTGTCGTCCGACGACTTCCCGGCGATGCGCGAGGCGCTGGACAAGCTGCGTCTGAACGATGCCGCGTTGTTCTTCGAACCGGAGTCATCCGAGGCGATGGGTTTCGGTTTCCGTTGCGGCTTCCTCGGCATGCTGCACATGGAAATCGTGCAGGAACGACTGGAGCGCGAATACGACCTGAACCTGATCACCACGGCACCTACTGTGGTGTACGAGGTGCTCAAGACCGACGGCTCGATCCTGATGCTGGACAACCCGGCCAAGCTGCCGACGAACTCCAGCCTGGTGCAGGAAATCCGCGAGCCGATCATCGTCGCCAACATCCTCACGCCGCCGGACTACATCGGCAACGTGATCACCCTGTGCGAGGAAAAGCGCGGCGTGCAGCGCTCGATCCAGTACCTGGCGACCCAGGTGCAGATCAGCTATGAAATGCCCCTGGCCGAAGTGGTGATGGATTTCTTCGACCGGCTGAAATCGGTCTCGCGTGGGTACGCCTCGATGGACTATCACTTCGACCGCTTCGAGGCCGGCCCGTTCGTGCGTACCGACGTGCTGATCAATGGCGAACGGGTCGACGCGCTGAGCCTGATCGTGCACCGCAGCCATGCCGACCGCCGCGGCCGCGACCTGGTCGAGCGCATGAAGGACCTGATCCCGCGCCAGCAGTTCGACGTGGCGATCCAGGCGGCGATCGGCGCACAGGTCATCGCGCGCTCCACCGTGAAGGCGCTGCGCAAGAACGTGCTGGCCAAGTGCTATGGCGGCGACGTCAGCCGCAAGAAGAAGTTGCTGGAGAAGCAGAAGGAAGGCAAGAAGCGCATGAAGCAGGTGGGTCGCGTGGAGATCCCCCAGGAAGCCTTCCTGGCCGTGCTGAAAGTGGATAAATAGTATTTTGGTCGGGAATCGAAAATCGGGAACCGGGAGTCGGGGCTGCGTGCCCCTGCGATTCCCGATTCCCGATTCGCGATTCCCGGCTCCATCAGGAGCCCCACATGGAATTTGATTTCTCGGCGATTCTGCTAAGCCTCACCGTGCTGTTCGGCGTGGTGTGGGGCCTGGATCGGCTGTTCCTGTACAAGAAGCGCAAGGCGCGCCTGGATGCCGCGGGCGAGGAATACCGCGACCCGATGCCGGTGGACTGGTCGCGCTCGCTGTTTCCGGTGGTGCTGGTGGTGCTGCTGCTGCGCTCGTTCGTGGCCGAGCCCTTTCGCATCCCGTCCGGCTCGATGATGCCGACCCTGGACGTGGGCGATTTCATCTTGGTCAACAAGTTCGCCTACGGCCTGCGCATGCCGGCGTTCAACAACAAGCTGGTCGACCTCGGCGAGCCGCAGCGCGGCGACGTGGTGGTGTTCCGCTTCCCCGGCTACCTGTGCGAGGACGGCGGCAAGCTGGTGCGCAGCGGCGACATGAGCTGCAACGATCCGCAGGCACCGGTGCCGGCGCAGAACTGGATCAAGCGGGTGATCGGCCTGCCGGGCGACAGCATCGAGGTGCACGGCGCCGAACTGTGGGTCAACGGCCAGCGCGTGGCGGCCGACGAGATCGGCCCGTACGTGGGCAATCCGCAGCGCAGCGTGGACCAGATCATGCTGAACATGGGCGCCACGGTCTGGACCGAGCACCTGGGCAGGGTCAACCACATGATCGCGCGGATGCCGGCCTACACCACGCCGAATTCGATTCCGAACGACCGGGTGCCTTCGAAGGTACCGCCGGGCTGCTACCTGGTGATGGGCGACAACCGTTACGACAGCCTGGACAGCCGCTGGTGGGGCTGCATGCCGGAACACAACCTGGCCGGCAAGGCCTTCCTGATCTGGATGAGCTGGAAGGGGTGGGGCACCGGCGGCGTGGATTTCTCGCGGATAGGCACGGTGATCCACTGAACTCGTCAGCCGGCAAAATCCGGTTGGCGAAAGCGTGACGGGGTCGAACCGTCGCGCACACCCGGCCGCCGACAGTGCGAGAATGCGCAGGCATAATCGGCACGCCGGCGGGGGCGGGCCATACCCGTTGCATCCGGATCATCCACAAGAAAGGTACGCCGCGCAGGCGGCATAGCGAGGGGACTATGAAATCGAAGCAGTCGGGCGTCACCCTGATCGGGTTCCTGATCATCATGGCCATCGTGGCCTTCCTGGCCTACATGGGCATGAAGTTGCTGCCCTCGTACTCGGAGTACATGGGCGTGGTGAAGGCGATGAACCAGGTCGCCACCGAAGGCACCAACGGCAAGTCGCTGGACGAGATCCGCCGCGGCCTGATGTTCAAGATGGGCTTCCAGTACGTCGACGACGCCACCATCAAGCCGGCGAACATCACCATCGTGCGCAACAGCGGCGGCGCCAACCAGCTGCGCGTCGCCTACGACAAGCAGATTCCGTTCATGTACAACATCGACTTCCTGCTGCACTTCGACAAGAGCGTGCCGTTGCAGGGCAACGTGGGCGAGTAACTTTTGGAACTGAACTACCGTTTTCGCGATCCCGCGCTGGCGCAACTGGCGCTGACCCACCGCAGCATCGGCAAGCCGAACAACGAGCGACTGGAGTTTCTCGGCGATGCGCTGCTCGGCGCGATCGTCGCCGAGATGCTGTACGAGGTTCATCCCAAGGCCAGCGAAGGCGAACTGTCGCGGTTGCGGGCGCAGCTGGTGAACGGCCAGGCGCTGGCCGTAGTGGCGCGCGAGCTGGACCTGGGCGACGGGCTGAAGCTCGGCCCCGGCGAGTTGAAGAGCGGCGGCTTCCGGCGTGATTCGATCCTGGCCGACGCGTTCGAGGCAATGGTCGCCGCGGTGTACCTGGATGGCGGTTTCGACGCCTGTCGCGAAGCCGTTCGCGGGCTGTTCGCCGAGCGCATCGCCGCGTTGCGCCGTTCCTCCAAGGACGCCAAGACGCGGTTGCAGGAATGGCTGCAGGCCAAGGGCCTGCCGTTGCCGCAGTACGAGCTGGTCGCCAGCCACGGCGAGGACCATGCCAAGACCTTCGACATCAGCTGCACGATCAGCGAGCCCATGGCGTTCACCGTCGAAGCCCATGCCGGCAACCGGCGCGCCGCCGAACAGGACGCGGCCGAGGCCGTGCTCAACCGGCTGCTGGAACAGCAGCACGACGCCTGACCCCTCCGCTTCGCCGTCCGCGCCGTCCGCGTGCCGTTTCCGGCGAAGCACTACACTTGCCCTCCGACCCGCTGAGCAACCCGCGTCATGAACCAAGAACTGGACCCCGCCGGCGGCACCCTGCCGCATGAGAATTTCCGCTGCGGCACGGTCGCGCTGGCCGGACGCCCCAACGTGGGCAAGTCAACCCTGCTCAATGCGCTGATCGGTTTTCGCCTGTCGATCATCAGCCCGCGGCCGCAGACCACCCGACACCGCATCCTCGGCATCAACACCAGCGAGGCCGGGCAGATCATGTACGTCGACACGCCGGGCCTGCATCGCGGCGCCAAGCGGGCGATGAACCGCAGCCTCAACCGTGCCGCGCGCTCGGCGATCAGCGACGTCGACCTCGTAGTGCAGGTGATCGAGGCCGGCCGTTTCACCGACGAGGACGAGGTGCTGTACGCCGCCCTGGTCGAGCAGTCGTCGCCGCGCCTGCTGGTGATCAACAAGGTCGACCTCAACAAGGACAAGACGGTGATGCTGCCGTTCGTGGCCGAGCTGGTGGCGAAGCACAGCTACGACGAGATCCACTACGTCAGCGCGCTCAAGGGACAGGGCCTGAAGGAACTGGAGCAGGCGATCCTCAAGCGCCTTCCGGTGCAGCCGCCGGTGTTCGGCGAAGACGAGATCACCGACCGCAGCGAACGTTTCCTCGCTGCCGAGATGGTGCGCGAGCAGCTGATGCTGCGGCTCGACCAGGAGTTGCCGTACGCGACCACGGTGGAGATCGAGCAGTTCAGCGACCGTCCCGACGGCATCGCCGAGATCCACGCGATCATCTGGGTCGAGCGCGCCGGCCAGAAGGCGATCGTGATCGGCAACGGCGGCGCCCAGCTCAAGGCGATCGGCACGAGCGCGCGGCGTCACATGGAGCGCATGTTCGAGCGCAAGGTGTTCCTGAAGCTGTGGGTGAAGGTGCGCGAAGGCTGGGTCGACGACGAGAACATGCTGAAGAAGTTCGGCTATACCGATTAAGGTTGGGATTCGAGATGGGGATTCGGGGTTTATAAAAGTCTGAAGCCTGGCGTGCTCTTGCGAATCCCCCCATCCCGAATCCCGGCTATCAAGCCATGCGCATCGAACAGCAACCCGCCTACGTCCTGCACGCGCGTGCGTATCGCGAGACGTCGCTGCTGCTCGAATGCCTGACCCGCGAACACGGCCGGCTCGGCGTGGTGGCGCGCGGCGTGCGCGGCGAGCGGGCGCGTTTGCGCCGGTCCCAGCTGGAGCCGTTCCAGCCGTTGACGATGGACCTGCTGCTGCGCGGCGAGCTGGCCACGCTGACCGCGGTCGAAGCGGTGGGCGCATCGACGCGCCTGCCCGGCGACGCCGGCCTGGCCGGGCTGTATCTCAACGAACTGGTGGTGCGCCTGACTGGCCGGCAGGATCCCTATCCGCGACTGTTCGATGCCTACGCGCGGACCCTGGCGCGGCTGGCTGCCGGCGAATCGCTGGCCTGGAGCCTGCGCCGCTTCGAACGCGACCTGCTGGACGCGATCGGTTACGGCCTGCAACTGCAACACGATGCGGATTCCGGCGAGCCGCTGGAAGCGCAGGCGTCGTACCGCTACATGGTCGAGCAGGGCGCCGTGCGTTGCAGCGCCAACCATCCGCATGCGCTGCGCGGCAGCGACCTGCTGGCGCTGGGGCAAGACCGGATGCCCGACAACAGCGGCCTGAAATCGCTGCGCGACATGATGCGCGAGGTGATCCGCTTCCATCTGGGCGGCGGCGAGCTGCGTGCCTGGCGGGTACTGGCGATGGCGGTTTCGGGCCGCCAGAAGACACCGGACTAGCTGTCCAGCGCCTGCAACGTCGCCAGCAGGGCCTTGCGGAAGCGCGCCAACGCCACCGGCGTGGCGCCGCGCAGCAGCAGTTGCCGCTGCAACAGCACGGTCTGCGCCGACAGCGCGGCGGCGCCGCAGAAACCGCAGGATGAACGCAGCCGGTGCAGGCGCTCGCTGAAGCCGGCGCGGTCGCGGCTCAACGCATCCAGTTCCTGGTGCAACAGGGCCAATTCCTCGCGCAGCAACAGCCGCAATGCGCGCATGGTGGTGGCGTCCCCGCTGGTGGTCAGCGCGGCATGGTCATCCAGCATGCAGGCGTCGTGGCGATCCGGCTGCACCAGCGCCAGCACGCGCTGCAACTCGGCCAGACCGCAAGGCTTCAACAGGATCTCGCTGAAACCGGCATCGAGCAGCGACTGGCGATCGTCCGGTTCCAGCTCGGCCGTGGTGGCCACCGCGATGCTTTCCGCCGAGTACGCCTGCGTGTCCTCGCGCAGCGCGGCCAGGATCTGCAGCGCGCCGGCGCCGGGCATTCGGCAGTCCAGCAGCAGCAGGTCGAAGGGCTCGGTGCGCGCCCGTTGCAGGGCCGTCATGCCGTCCATGCAGGCTTCCGCCCGGGCGCCCATCGAGGCCAGTCCGTCGCACAGGAACCGGCAACTGCCGGGGTCGTCGTCGGCCACCAGGACCCGGGTGGGCGCGGCCTGGGCCAGGTCGGAACATGCGTTGGCGAGAAGGCTGTTCATGACGAAATCCATATCGTTCATCTTGATTTGGCAGAATGGCCCGACATGCGCCCGACTTCAAGCCACTTCTTGCTGTGTTGCTGCCTGCTGCTGGGGATCGGCTGGGCGCTGCCTGCGCGGGCGGAAGTGCTGCTCACGGCGAAGTCGATCAGCGTTCCCGGCGTCCACCTGCAGGCGGTGACCCTGCGCCTCGGCGAGGATGCCGCCGGCGGACTCCGGCTGCAACTGAGCGCGGAGCAGGCCGACGTTCCGGCGATGGGTTGGCGGCGGCTGGGCCTCACCCTCGACGGCAACCTGCAGCGGGACGCCCGCCTGCGCTGGATCCTCGACGGCGACGTGCGCCTGGCCGGCGCGCCGGGCGGCGCGCTCAGCGACGCCCATGTGAACATCCTGCTCAGCGAGGCCGCCAACACCCTGCAGGTCGATATCCTGCAAGGCAAGGCGCACGCCAGGACCGCGTTGCCGCTGGACCAGCCCACCCACGCGCAGATCGTCCTGGACAATCTCCCCACCGGCTGGCTGCAGGGCCTGCTCGGCACGGTATGGTCGGGGCGCCCCACCAGCGGCCGGCTGGATGCCGAACTGGCGCTGGACCTGCGCGATCCCGGCCTGCAATCGTCCGGGCAGTTCACCCTCACCAGTCTTGGCTTCGACACCCCGGGCGGCACCTTGGCGGGGCAGGGGTTGGGCGGCAACGGGCGCTTCAGTCTCGATACCACCACCGGCCCGGCGCGGATCGACCTGGACGCCAGTCTGCGTGGCGGCGAACTGCTGCTGGGGCCGATCTACGCGAAGCTGCCGGACCACCCGGTCCAACTGGGTCTGCATGCGAACGCGCAGAACGGCGCGTTCGAACTGAGCCACCTGCGGCTCAACGATGCCGATGCGCTGCAGCTCGACGGCGCCATGGCCTTCGACGCGAAGGGCACGCTGAAGACCTTGCGGCTGGACCACCTGCACGCGAACTTCCCGGCGGCCTACCAGCGCTACGGCGAAGCCTGGCTGAGCACGCTGGGCCTGCACGACATGCGCATCGCCGGCGAACTGAGCGGCAGCCTGGACCTGCGCGCGGACGGTCCGCGCAGTTTCGCCTTCGATACCGACGGCCTGGACCTGGCCGATGCGGACGGCCGGCTGGCGATCGACGGCCTGCAGGGCGGGCTGGACTGGGCGATCGACGGCGAACGGCCGGCCACGACGCTGGGCTGGCGCAAGCTGCAGTTCTACCGGATAGCCAACGGCGCCGCACAGTCGCAATGGCGCAGCCGCGCCGGCATGCTCAGCCTGCAGCAACCGCTGCAGGTGCCGGTTCTGCAGGGCCAGTTGCGCATTGGCCAGCTGGACTGGCGTCCGGCGGCGGCCAAGGGACAACGGCTGGCGGCCTCGCTGGCGCTGACCGGCGTCAACATGGCCGCGTTCAGCCAGGCGATGGGCTGGCCGGCTTTCCCGGGCACGCTCGGTGGGGCGGTCCCGTCGCTGCGCTGGGTCGACGACCGCTTCGAGCTGGCCGGCGGCTTGTCGGCGAGCGTGTTCGGCGGCTTCGTCGACATCACCCGGCTCTCGCTACAGCAGCCGTTCGGCGCCACCCCGGTGCTGACCGGCGACATCAACCTGAAGCAACTGGACCTGGCCGCGATCACCAGCGTGTACGACTTCGGCGGCATCACCGGCCCGCTGGACGGTTCGATCGAGGACCTGCGCCTGGTCAACTGGAGTCCGGTCGCGTTCAAGGCCAGCCTGCTCGCGGGCGGCGGCGGCCGGATCAGCCAGCGCGCGGTGAACAACCTCACCACGGTCGGTGGCGGCGGCATTGCCGCGGGCCTGCAGGGCGCCATGCTGAAATTGTTCAAGACCTTCGGCTACAAGCGCATCGGCCTCAATTGCACGCTGCAGGGCACGCTTTGCCAGATGAGCGGTCTGGAGAGCAACGACGGCGGCTACACTATCGTCGAAGGCAGTGGCTTGCCGCGGTTGCAGGTGATCGGCCACCAGACCCAGGTGGACTGGCCGACCCTGGTACGCCGCCTGCAGGACGCCATCCACGGAGAGACGCCGCAAATCCGCTGAGCGGAGCGCGGGTTGCCGGCTCTTCCACCCTTTCAACTACAGGAGTTCGTCATGCGCAAGCTCGTCTACGTCATCCTGACTTCGCTGGCCGTGGCGCTGGTCGGCTGCGTCACCATCAACGTGTATTTCCCCGAGGCGGCCGCACAGAAGGCCGCCGACCAGTTCATCGGCAACGTGCTGGACGAGACGGCTCCGCCCGCCGCCCCGGCACCGAAGGTGCAGAAGCCGGCGGCCAAGGACGACGGCCAGCCGTCGGCGATGCTGCTCGACCTGCTGGTTCCGGCCGCTTACGCCGCCGACACGCCGAACATCCGCATCCAGACCAGCGCCACCGAGGCGATCCGCGGCCGCATGCAGGGCCGCTTCCAGGGCGCGCTGGGCGACCTGCTCGACAGCGGCGCGGTGGGCTTTACCCGCGACGGCATGGTGGCCATGCGCGACGCCGCCAAGGTGCCGCTGAGCCAGCGCGCGCAGGCGAATGCCACGGTGGCCGACGAGAACCGCGACCGCACCGCGCTGTATCGCGAAATCGCCAACGCCAACAACCACCCGGAGTGGGAAGCGCAGATCCGCACCACCTTCGCCAAGACCTGGATCGAGAAGGCGCGCGCGGGCTGGTATTACCAGGATGCATCCGGCGCCTGGCAGAAGAAGTAGGGCGCAGGCGTCGTCCGGGCCGATCTGGGATAATCGGGGGCCAGCCAGCATGGCCCCCATTGTTTGCGCCCCATGTCCCGATCCAACTCCGTTCCGTCGACACCTTTCGAAGCCCACATCACCGACCTCGGCCATGATGGCCGCGGCGTGGCCCGGGTCGACGGCAAGGCCGTGTTCGTCAGCGGCGCGCTGCTGGGCGAACACGTGCTGGCCCGCCTGCGCAAGCGCCATCGCCACTTCGACGAAGCCGAAGTCGTCGAGCTGATCACCCGCTCGCCGCACCGCGTGGAACCACGCTGCCGGCATTTCTCGCAGTGCAGCGGCTGCTCGCTGCAGCACCTGGACGCCGCCTCGCAGATCGCCGCCAAGCAGCGCGTGCTGGCGGAGAACTTCGAGCGCATCGGCAAGGTCACCCCGCAGGCATGGCTGGAACCGCTCACCGCCGAGCCGTGGGGCTACCGGCGCAAGGGCCGGCTGTCGGTGCGCAACGTGACAAAGAAGGGGCGCGTGCTGGTGGGTTTCCGCGAGGAACAAAACCCGCGCTTCGTCACCGAGATCCAGCAGTGCGAAGTGATGCATCCGGCGCTCGGCCCCAAGGTCGGCCTGCTCGCCGACCTGCTCAACGGGATGGATGCGGTCAACGACATCCCGCAAATCGAGTTCGCCGCCGGCGACGACCTGATGGCGCTGGTGTTCCGCCACATGCAGCCGCTGAGCGAACGCGACCTGGCCGCGCTGGCCGCATTCGGCCAGCAGCACGCTCTCGCGATCTACCTGCAGCCGGGCGGCACCAGCAGCGTGCACCCGCTGTGGCCGGAGAACCCGCGGCTGGCGTTCCGCATCGGCAGTGGCGACGCGCGCTTCGAGGACGTCGAACTGGAATTCCAGCCGCTCGACTTCGTGCAGGTCAACGCCGGCATGAACCAGCTGATGATGGCGCGTGCGCTGGAACTGCTCGACCCGCAGCCGACCGACCGCGTGCTGGACCTGTTCTGCGGCCTCGGCAACTTCACCTTGCCGATCGCGCGCCGCGTGGCCGAGGTGGCGGGCGTGGAAGGCGAGCACGGCCTGGTCGAGCGCGCCGCGCAGAACGCCGCGCGCAACGGCATCGCGAACGCACGCTTCCACGTGGCGAACCTGTTCGAGGACCAGCGCGCCGCCGACTGGGCGCGGGCGCCGTGGGACAAGCTGCTGCTCGACCCGCCGCGCGCCGGCGCGGACCAGGTGCTCGCCTACCTGCCGCACAAGCAGACGAGCCGCATCGTCTACGTCTCCTGCCATCCCGCCTCGCTGGCGCGCGACGCCGGCATCCTGGTCAACCAGCATGGCTTCAGGCTGGCCTCGGCCGGCGTGATGGACATGTTCCCGCACACCTCGCACGTCGAGTCGATAGCCTTGTTTGAGCGCCATCCATGAGCGCGAGAATCAGGAAGCGGCCATCCATGGCCGCACTCTTCCATAAAACCCCGTTTCATTCGGGCTTTGTCGCAGGCTGAGAGCAGTTATCCGTGGCCATCGAGATCGAAAGGAAATTCCTGTTGGCCAACGATGGCTGGCGCGCTGGCATCGAGCGCAGCGAGCCGATCGCGCAGGGTTACCTGGTCGGCGCGCAGGCGCTGCGCGACGGTACGGCACGCGCCTCCGTTCGTGCCCGGCTTGCCGGCACGCAGGCGTGGCTCAACATCAAGGCGGCTCGCCTCGGCATCGAGCGGGCCGAGTTCGAGTACCCGATCCCGGTCGACGACGCCAGGAACCTGCTGGCCACGCTGTGCGACGGCGTGCTGGAGAAGACGCGCCACCATGTGCGGGTCGACGGCGTGCTGTTCGAGGTCGACGAATTCGCAGGCGACAACCGCGGGCTGATCGTCGCCGAGGTCGAGCTGCCGGCGGTCGATGCGCCGTTCCCGCGGCCGCCGTGGCTGGGCCGCGAGGTGAGCACGCTGACGCGCTACTACAACGTGAACCTGATCGCGCATCCGTACCGGCAATGGTCGCCGGCGGAGCGCGCTGCCGAGGATGCCGCATGTTGATGATCGGCGTGGCCGCGCTGGAACTGGCCGAGCATGAGAAGCGCTGGCTCACCGCGCCGGGCGTGGCCGGGGTGCTGCTGTTCGCACGCAACTACGCCTCGCGCGAGCAGCTGATCGGGCTGTGCGAGGCGATCCGCGACGTCGGCGGCGACGACATGCTGATCGCGGTCGACCAGGAAGGCGGCCCGGTGCAGCGCTTCCGCGACGGCTTCACCCGCCTGCCGCCGCTGGCGTCGATCGGCGCGGTGTATCAGCGCGACCCCGACAAGGCGATCCGCCTGGCCGAGGAGCACGCCTGGGTGATGGCCAGCGAGTTGCGCGCCAGCGGCGTCGATTTCAGTTTCGCGCCGGTGGTGGACCTGGCCCGCGGCAACGCGGCGATCGGCCTGCGCGCGTTCCACGCCGATCCGGCGGTGGCCGCCGAACTGGGCCAGGCCTACGTGCGCGGCATGCACCTGGGCGGCATGGCGGCGGTGCTCAAGCACTTTCCGGGGCACGGCTCGGTCGCCACCGACACGCACAAGGCGCAGGCGATCGACCCGCGCGGTCTCGACGAGATCCGCCGCGACGACCTGCTGCCGTTCGCCGAGTGCATCGAGGCGCGGGTCGAGGCGGTGATGATGGCGCACGTCACCTATCCGGCGGTGGACAGCCGACCGGCGGGTTACTCGAAAGTGTGGATCGAACAGATCCTGCGCGGCGATCTGGGTTTCGCCGGCGCCGTGATCAGCGACGACATCAGCATGGCCGCCGCCGGCGCGGCCGGCAGCGTGGGCGAGCGCGTGCGCGCGCACCTGGACGCCGGCTGCGACCTGGTGCTGGCCTGCTTCCCCGAGGTGGTGGACGAGGCGATCGCCGCGATGCCGGGTGGCGCCTCGCCGATGCCGCCGCAGCTGGCCGCCATGCGCGGGTCGCTGGGCTCCAGCTGGGACGGCCTCACCAACAATCCGCAGCGCGAGCGTTTCGTCGCGCGCATCACGGCACTGAACGCCGACCAAGGAACCGCATGAATACTCCGACCCCACCCCTGGCCGACGCGCTGGCGCAGGCCGAGCTGTTGTACGAACGCAGCACGCTGGAAAGCGTGATCGCCGACATGGGCCGGAAGATCGACGCCGCGCTGGACGGCGAGCGTGCGGTGTTCCTCCCCGTGATGAACGGCGCGCTGATCTTTGCCGGGCAACTGGCGCTGGCGATCCGCACCGACCTGGAATTCGACTACGTGCACGCCACCCGCTACCGCGGTGCCACCTCCGGCAGCGACCTGCACTGGCTGCGCGAACCGGCGGTGTCGCTGGTCGATCGCGTGGTGCTGCTGGTCGACGACATCCTCGACGAGGGCCACACGCTGAAGGCGGTGCGCGAGGACTGCTACCGGCGCGGCGCCAAGCGCGTGCTGATCGCCAGCCTGTGCACCAAGCGGCATGATCGCCTGGTCGACGGCATCGCCTCCGATTTCAACGGCGTCGAATTGCCGGACCGCTACGTGTTCGGCTACGGCCTGGACTATTACGAGCAGGGCCGCAATTTGCCGGCGATCTATGCGTTGAAGGGCGATGCCGGAGAGTAGGGCGTATTTGCTCCTCCCCCTGCTTGCAGGGGGAGGCGGGGAGGGGGTGAAGCTCTTGACTGGCTTTTGACCTCCTCACAAAAGCCACCCCTCCCCAGCCCTCCCCTGCGATGCAGGGGAGGGAGCAAAGCCCGGCCCATTCCGTTAGCTTCAGCCCGCCAATGGATCACAACGATGCCTCATCCTGACCAAGCTCCCATCGACCTCGCCGTCATCGGCGGCAGCGGCCTGTACAACTTCCCAGGCCTGGAAAACGCCACGCGGCAGGCGGTGGATACGCCATATGGCCCGGCATCCGGCGACGTGGTGATCGGCGACTTCGCCGGCAAGCGCATTGCCTTTCTCGCCCGCCACGGCGAGAGCCACACGCTGCCGCCGCACCGCGTCAACTACCGCGCCAACCTGTGGGCGCTGCACAGCCTGGGCGCGCGCCGGGTGATCGGGGTCAACGCGGTGGGCGGCATCCGTGGCGACATGGGGCCGCGGGTGATCGTGGTGCCCGACCAGCTGATCGACTACACCCACGGCCGCTACACCAGCTACTGCGATGTCGAGGGCGCCGAGGTGAAGCACATCGACTTCAGCGAGCCGTACACCGAATCGCTGCGCCTGCAACTGCTGGCGGCGGCGCGCGCGGTGAACGTCGAGGTGATCGGCGGCGGCTGCTACGGCGCCACGCAGGGACCGCGGCTGGAAACCCGCGCCGAGATCGCGCGGATGAAGCGCGACGGTTGCGACCTGGTCGGCATGACCGGCATGCCCGAGGCGGCGCTGGCGCGCGAGCTGGAACTGCAATACGCCTGCCTGGCGCTGGTGGCGAACTTCGCCGCCGGCTGCGGCGACGAGGCGGAGATCAGCATCGAGGAAATCTTCGCGCATCTGGCGGCGGCTACCGCCGAGGTGCCGCGCATCCTCGCCGCGATGCTGAAAAGCTGAGCGTCGCAACGAGCCAGCGGGCCGCCCGGATATTTTCGTATTGCACTCGGCCTTCACATATTGATACTTTCCCCCGGGCCAGGGCGGCGAACCGAGGGGGAGAACAGTGGTTCAGCGCAGATCCTGGCGCACCCATTCCATGGATCCAGAGGTTCACGCAATGAGTTTCGGTACGGTCAAATGGTTCAACGATGCCAAGGGGTTCGGGTTCATCGCGCCCGAGGATGGCAGTGCGGACGTGTTCGTCCATTTTTCGGCGATCAATTCCAAGGGCTTCCGCAGCCTGCAGGAAGGTCAGCGCGTACAGTTCGAAGTAACCCAGGGCCCGAAGGGCGCCCAGGCATCGGCAGTCGAAGTGGCCGCCTGATCCGCCAGGCATACGTTGCATAGCAAGAACGAAACCCCGCATCCTGTGCGGGGTTTTTGTTTTCGTGACCGGGAGAACGTGATGACTGACCGCAGGCAGTTCCTCAAGGCATTCGTGCTGGGAGCTTCGGCCTCGATGCTGGCCTGGGGCGGCAAGCTGGCCGCCGGACCGTTAAACCGAAGCGGCAAGCTGGTTGCAGGGCCCGCGCCGCGGACGCCGGCGACGGCGGCCGTGCGGGTGGTTTCGACCTGGGACTTCGGCGTGGCGGCGAACCGGGCGGCGTGGACGATCCTCGGCAAGGGCGGCCATGCGCTGGACGCGGTCGAGCTCGGCGTGCAGGTGCCCGAGTCGGACCTGAAGAACCACAGCGTGGGCAAGGGCGGCTATCCCGATCGCGACGGCCACGTCACCCTCGACGCCAGCATCATGGACGCCGACGGCAGCTGCGGCGCCGTCGCGGCGCTCGAGCACATCGAACATCCGATCTCGGTGGCCCGGCGGGTGATGGAGCGCACGCCGCACGTGCTGCTGGTCGGCGAAGGCGCGCTGCAGTTCGCGCTGGAACAAGGCTTCAAGAAGCAGGACCTGCTCACGCCCGAAGCCGAGCAGGCCTGGCACGAGTGGCTGAAGACGGCGAAGTACAACCCGTCGATCAACAGCGAAGTGCACGACTACGGCAAGGGCGGTAGCACCGGCATGCCCGGCGGTGTGAACAACCACGACACCATCGGCATGCTGGCACTGGATGCGCACGGAAAGCTGGCTGGCGCCTGCACCACCAGCGGCATGGCGTGGAAGATGCGCGGTCGCGTCGGCGACAGCCCGATCATCGGCGCCGGCCTGTACGTGGATGGCGAGGTCGGCGGCGCCACCTCCACCGGCGTGGGCGAGGAAGTGATCCGCAACGCCGGCAGCTTTCTCGTCGTCGAACTGATGCGCCAGGGCCGCTCGCCGCACGAGGCCTGCAAGGAAGCGGTGATGCGCATCGTCAAGAAGCGCCGCGAAGCCTCCAAGACCCTGCAGGTCGGTTTCCTCGCCATGAACCGCGACGGCGAGGTTGGCGCCTACGCCATCCAGCACGGCTTCTCCTATGCCGTGTGCGATGCGAAAAAGCAGGACGCCCTGATCCCCTCGCAAAGCGTCTACACGACGAGCTACTCATGATCCCGCTTGCCCATGATGCTTGAAATCGCCGCCAACTCGGTCGCCTCCGCGCTGGCCGCGCAAGAGGGTGGAGCGGGGCGGGTCGAACTCTGCACGGCGCTGGAACTGGGCGGCCTCACGCCGTCGCACGCGCAGATCGCGCTGGCCCGCGAACGCCTGCGCATCCCGCTGGTCGTGCTGATCCGCCCGCGCGCCGGCGACTTCCTCTACAGCGACCTCGAATGCGAAACGATGCAGCGCGACATCGAAACCTGCGTGGCGCTGGGCTGCGACGGCGTGGTGCTCGGCGTGCTCGATGCCGATGGCAAGGTGGACATGCCACGCTGCCGCGCCCTGATCGCCGCCGCCGGCAAACTCGGCGTCACCTTCCACCGCGCCTTCGACCTCGCGCACGATCCGTTGGCCTCACTGGATACCCTGATCGCGCTGGGTTGCGAACGCGTGCTGACGTCAGGTGCGCAAGCCAGCGCCATCGAGGGAGCGGGGTTGATTCGTCAGCTGGTCGAACTCTCGGCCGGGCGCATCGCCGTGATGCCGGGGGCAGGCGTGGACGCGGGAAATATCGGCAAGTTGCGCGAGCTCACCGGGGCAAGGGAATTCCATGCGTCCGCGAAGCGGCAGCATCCGTCCGCCATGCACTGGCAGCCGGCGTTGCTGAAGGACATGCAGGGTGGGGAGTTGCGCAGTGATGTCGAGCAGATACGAGGCATTGTCGCGGCCCTGAATGCCGCGGCTGCCTCGCGCTGACGTGCTGCGAGACTGGGCTGCGAGACTGGGTGGCAGGTTCAAGCTGCAACAAGGAAGCCAGGCCATGGGTTCCTGGACAACGAAGTCCACAAGGGAATGTGATTTTCCGGGACAGGTTGCAGGATTAGACTTCATTTCGAAATCCACTTGGCGTAGGCCTCATGTTGAGCAATCGCGCACTCATAGTTCTGATTGCCGTATCTCTCATGTGCGGCTGTAGCTCTTGGCAAAATTGGCGGATGCAGAAGAGCGTGGAGCGCTCACGCGCTGCCGCCCTAGCCGAGATCGATCAGGAGCAATGCAAATCTGAGGGTGGTGCTATCCGTGAGGTTGGCATGTACGGCACACCTGCATGCGTCAAACCGTTCCAAGATGCGGGTAAGGTCTGCTCGGATAAATCTGAGTGCCGAGGACTGTGCAAGGCGTCGGAGCGCAGCATGGTTGGCTCTCACTCAACCGGGACTTGCCAAAGGGACACGCATGACATGTACGGCTGCTACAACAGGATTGAGCGAGGCGTCGTGGTCGGAGGTCTCTGCGTTGACTAGTATCGACCCTGACATCTCGTTCAATGCGAACGTCCAAGCCGCCGCTTTGACTCCAGCGTCAGGCCGCAGCGAATATCCATACACCCATCGACACCTAGGAGAGCACCGTGAGCAAACAGATATTCGTCAACCTCCCGGTCGCCGACCTGCCGAAGTCGCTGGCCTTCTTCGAAGCACTCGGCTTTTCACGGAACCCGCAGATGGGCGATGACTCTGGCGCGTGCATCGTCGTCAGCGACACGATTTTCGTGATGCTAGCTACGCATGCCAGGTTCAAGGACTTCACGCCCAAAGCCATATGCGACACGAGCAAGGCCGTCGAAGTCTTGCTCAACCTCCATTGCGAGAGTCGCGAGGAGGTCGATGGTCTCGTGGCCAAGGCGCTCGCCGCGGGCGGTTCGACCTACGACGAGCCGGAAGATCTGGGCTTCATGTACTCGCATAGCTTCGTCGACCCGGACGGCCACGGGTGGGGACTCTTCCACATGACCGCCATGCCGGCACAGGAGTGATCCGCGTGATTCGTGCACGAGATCATGCGGGCTAGTCATTCGTTCAAGGCGGGGCCCCACACCGTCATTCCGGCGAAGGCCGGAATCGCACTTCAACAGCGAAGCTGGTCATCGCACTTCAGCTCCTCAACAACGAAGCCAGCCATCCCTCCAGCCTTTCGCAACAGCAACTGCGATCCCTGCCTTCGCAGGGATGACGAGCAAAACCCCCACACCGTCATTCCGGCGAAGGCCGGAATCGCACTTCAACAGCGAAGCTGGTCATCGCACTTCAGCTCTTCAACAACGAAGCCAGCCATCCCTCCAGCCTTTCGCAACAGCAACTGCGATCCCTGCCTTCGCAGGGATGACGAGCAAACCCACCACACCGTCATTCCGGCGAAGGCCGGAATCGCACTTCAGCTCTTCAACAACGAAGCCAGCCATCCCTCCCGCCCTTCGCAACAGCAACTGCGATCCCTGCCTTCGCAGGGATGACGAGAAAAACTCCAACACCGTCATTTCGGCGAAGGCCGGAATCGCACTTCAACAGCGAAGCTGGTCATCGCACTTCGGCTCTTCAACAACGAAGCCAGCCATCCCTCCAGCCCTTCGCAACAGCAACTGCGATCCCTGCCTTCGCAGGGATGACGAGCAAAAACCCCAACATCGTCATCCCGGCGAAGGTCGGGATGACGAATAAAACCGGGTCACCCGATACTCCCTACAGCAGCGCATGGGCCTCCCGCTTGGTTAATATGGCGGAATGCCCGATATCGGCAGCCGAATACCAGCAGGAGCCACCCGAGTGATCATCAAGCCCAAAGTCCGAGGTTTCATCTGCATCACCGCCCACCCGGTCGGTTGCGAGCACAACGTGCTCGACCAGATCAGGGTCACCCAAGCCGCGGGCCACGATGCCAGCAAAGGGCCCAAGCGCGTGCTGGTGATCGGCGCCTCCACCGGCTACGGCCTGGCCTCGCGCATCACCGCCGCGTTCGGCTACGGCGCCGCCACGCTGGGCGTGTTCTTCGAGAAGCCCAGCAGCCATGAGAAGACCGGCACCGCCGGCTGGTACAACTCCGCCGCGTTCGACAAGGCGGCCAAAGCCGCGGGCCTGTACAGCAAGTCGATCAACGGCGACGCGTTCGCCAACGAGACCCGCGCCAAGGCTATCGAGATCATCAAGAACGAGATGGGCGGCCCGATCGACCTGGTGGTCTATTCGCTGGCCTCGCCCGTGCGCAAGCTGCCGGACACCGGCGAAGTGGTGCGCTCGGCGCTCAAGACCATCGGCGAGCCCTTCCACAACACCTCGGTCGACACCAACAAGGACACCGTGATCGAGGCCACCGTCGAGCCGGCCACCGAGCAGGAAATCAAGGACACCGTCACCGTGATGGGCGGCGAGGACTGGGCGCTGTGGATCGACGCGCTGAGCGCCGCCGGCGTACTGGCCGAACACGCCAAGACCGTCGCCTACAGCTACATCGGCACCGAGATCACCTGGCCGATGTACTGGCACGGCACCTTGGGCCAGGCCAAGCAGCACCTGGACAACACCGCCAAGCAGTTGCGCAGCCGCCACCCCGGCCTCGACGCCTACGTCGGCGTGATGAAGTCCGTCGTCACCCAGGCCAGCGCCGCCATCCCGGTGATCCCGCTGTACGTCTCCATCGCCTTCAAGATCATGAAGGAGAAGGGCATCCACGAAAACCCCATCGAACAGGCCAACCGCCTGTTCCACGACCGCCTCTACCGTGCTGATGGCAAAGCTGCACCCACCGACGACGAAGGCCGCCTGCGCCTGGACGACTGGGAACTGCGCGACGACGTACAGATCCCCTGCAAGACGATCTGGCCCACTGTCACTACCGAAAACCTCAAGCAGATCACCGACTACGCGGGGTACAAGCATGAGTTTTTGCAGTTGTTCGGGTTTGATCGGGGGGATGTGGATTACGAGCAGGACGTCGAGGCGGATCGGCGGTTTGATTGTTTGGAGCTTTGAGGACGGCTGAGAATCGAAGTGGCCGGAGGTAACTTGCATCGTTGCCTCTGGTCCCTTTCTCGCATCGTTAGCTCTTCTGTTTAGCCGTTATGGCGACAGGCCGCCACGAGTCGCCAGCGCACCAAGCCCTGACCTGGAACCTTATGTTGATGGTGATTCTGTGGCGGAAGCGGGTGAGGCGATGTTGAACTAGCCTCTTCTCCGCAACCCTCACACCGATAAATTCCCGATGCCGGAGTTTGGGTCGCAGGAGAGAGAACTTTGTCGAACAATTCAGACTTATTCTCGCTAAAAAATTGACCGTGCTTGTAGTTCGGCATTGATGTGACCTACCGTGTGAAGGGTTGAATTTCCGCCGTTCCCTCAGCCGGATCGACCTGGGGTTAGATCCCGTAGCGTTCCCAGCGCCATAACTTCCAGATGGTTGCCATTCCGAACGTGACACCGGCGACCATGCCAGCGATGCTGCTGTAGTTGGCCACGCTCCAGAACACAACCGCGAAAGGTGAGCCCTGCCCAGCGCTTATTGCCCACCACGGGACCACGACGCTGAGCAGCAAGACGAGGATGACTCCGCTCCATAGTGATCTGAGGTAAGAGCCCGCGAAGGACCAGATCAAAGCCTCAAGTAGCTGCTCACCAATGGATTTGCGATTTCGATTCGACATGAAGGACCTCTCACGGTTGCCTAAAACTGCCTATAGCATCGCTCGCGCCGTTCTCAAGGATTGAGACTGAGCTGGTCATTCTTTTGGACCGAAAGTGCACTCTGATCAGCGTTTCGGAATATGGTTAGCAATACGGTGCTTTTTTCTCAGGGGGAGAGAACATGCAGCAGGCTGTAACAGCGGTAACCAATCTGCGCGATCAGTGGTCGGGACTAGTTGAAGTGCGCCCAAACGAACTTGATTTGAGCGCGATCGGTCTCGGTGCTTCAGCCGAATCGCTGAGGGTTCTATTCCAAGAATGGCTAGATACACTCACACTTCTTTCGGGCAAAGCGAACAGGCTATATCCGACAGAGGCCGCTTTGGCCAATACCCAATTGACGAAGTGGGTAAACGAACTAGCAGGCAACGTTGTCGCTGCAAGAAGCAATGGCGGTCAATGGCTGATCCAACAGCCACTTTTTTTGGATCGGCTGATCTCTATTTCTGGGGTGGTCTCTCTAATAGCAGGACGACGTGCAGAGATTACCAAGCAGCTTGCCAAACAACTTGCTAGTGAAAGCATTGAAGGCGCGAGCACTCTGTTGGAAGCGCAACCGAAAGCAGCTGCGTTTCTGGAAAGGAGCTCTGACATAACGATGGCGCTGGATGAGATAGACGTCCAGCAGACAAAAATGCAAAAAGAGCTCGCGAAGTGGGGCGATACCGTTGCGACCTTTAGCGATATGCAGCAAGAGATTGAAGATGCGAAAAATACTGTCTTGGGGCGTAACGGGGAAATCGAGCAACTGTACAAGGATATAGTTGGCTATCGCTCGCAGGCTGAGCTGAAGTCCGGCGAGCTTGAGCGACGTATAACAGACCTGAATTCCGAAGTAGAGAAAGCAAAGATCGAAGCGAGCACTGCTGTCGCTTCGTTGCAAGCTGCACTCATTGATGCGCGTAAGCAAGGTCTTGCGGGCGCATTCACTGACCGAGGGGCCAAAGTAAAAAATGAACGTCGTACTTGGGGAATCGTTTTTAGTGGAGCTGTCGTTATTCTGTTGGTTCTTGCCCTTGCATTTGTCAGTGATCTAACCAAATTTACCTACGAAGCTCTTACCGTAAATCTTTTTAGGCGACTTGCGGTTGCAGGTCCGATGATTTGGGTTGGATGGTATGCAGCCAAGCAAATTGGCCGCCTAGGTCGTATCCAAGAGGATTACGAATACAAGGCAGCGACTGCGCTTGCGTTCCAGAGCTACAAATCAGAAGTGGCTTCAGTCGGGGACGATGCATTGACGACCGAACTACTTCAGCGCGCCATCGCAACGTTCGGCGAAAACCCTGTAAGACTCTACGGAAATGAACACCATGATCCTGTTTCACCTGTCAGTGAGCTCCTGAAGCAGGTGGATAAGGATGATACGTTCAAGCTCCTCA
Organism: Rhodanobacter soli; assembly: GCF_040548735.1. NCBI lineage: Bacteria > Pseudomonadati > Pseudomonadota > Gammaproteobacteria > Lysobacterales > Rhodanobacteraceae > Rhodanobacter > Rhodanobacter soli. The sequence continues at coordinate 579,853 of NZ_JBEPSD010000002.1, forward strand.
AGAAAATTTCCGAACTTATGAGATAGCTTAAAAGGTAGATGACGTATCTTCACTGAGAGGAAAAGTTGATGGGTGAGGCGAAGAGGCGTCATAGATGCGTCCAACCTAACTTGCTACAGGTGTTCTGATGGACCTTACACAACTTTTTGAATCAATTTCACATGAATGCGAGGCTCTTCAGGATCGGGTGCGGCATCTCATTGACGATCAGCATTGGCTTACCGACGGAGAATTCAAGGAAACGATACTTCGAACCATCATTCGCCGGACTGCGCCAGAAACGGTGAAGGTTGGGCGTGGGTTCGTTCTTACCCATGGGGCCCAGAGCACTCAGGTAGATATACTCATTTACGACAGTAGCTACCCCGTTTTGTACAGAGACGGCGACTTAGTTTTCATTTCGCCCATTGCTTGCCGTGGCATCGTTGAGGTCAAGACGACCTTGAAGCTGAGTACGCTGCGGGAAGCGGCGTTAAAGCTCGCGGACATGGCTGATTCGATTCGTTCGCATTCGAGAAAGCCATTGTTTGTCGGGTTGTTTTCTTATGGTTTCACGGCCGCACACCGGGAGAGAGTATTGGATACCCTTCAGGGTGCTTCAGGGGGCAGTCCGTTGCGGGTTATCAACCATGCTGCGTTGGGGCCGAATACCTTTGTCAAATATTGGGAAGCCAATCCGAATACGCGGCATAAGGGTTACGAGACATGGCACCAATATGAAATGGAACGTCTTGGTCCTGGCTACTTCATACACAATCTGGTGACTTCGATGGCGCCAAAGTTGTCCGTCGAGGATGGAAATGTTTTCTTTCCGTGGGAGGGAAAGGAGTTCAGATGCACTAACCAACTCGCTCTCCGAGCACCTGCTGGCTGACGCTGAAACCCTAGTCGTGGAAAAGATAGCAGAGTCAGTTTTTGGTGTGTCGAGCTTCTGGGCTCTGACTCGAAGTGGCAACCAGGATCTATTGATCCACCCGCAACTCTAAAACCCCCAGGCCCGAACCTCCCAAGCCTTGCGCGCAACACCCAAACCGTTGCACGCAAGGCTTCGTGCTTTGCGCCCAACCCCCAAACCTTCGCGTCCAACCGTCACGACCTTGCAGCGACAAGGTTCGGAACGTCGCGCGCGACGCTTTCAGCGTTGGCCGCGAGGGTTTTTCAGTCGCGGGCGACCGTTTGACCCTCGCACTCGACGTTGGAGACCTTCGCACTCCGAGGCTTTCAGCCTTGCGCTTCGGAGTTTTTCGCTTGCGGGCAGGGGTGGATCGGTTGCGCGCGAACGTCGCAGGGTCGCGCGCGAAGGGGGAACCGTTGCGGGCGGTTTCCAAACCGTTGCAGGCGGGGGTGGAGAACTTCGCGGGCGGACGTGGCGGGGTGGCGAGTGGGGCGTTTGCCGTCGTGTCCGCGCATGCCGCGGGGTATTTCGGGATAGTCCGACAGGCAAGTGAGGCTGGCGGCGACACGGCCGGGCGATGCGGGCCAGTAGCCTGCGCGGGCCGGCAAACGGCCGGCTTATCAAGGAAGTCACCACATGGCCCAGAACCTGGTCGATCTCGATTTCACCGCCGATGCGCTCGCTGCCATCGACGCCGCCCTTGCCGCGCTGGAGGCTGGCTTCGCCGGCCTGTTGGCGCTGACGCCGGATCAGCGTCAGGGGCTCACCAAGATGGGCGACAAGTCCGAGGCGTTCTGCCGCAAGGCGGATGCCGTGTTCGGCGAGAACCTTGCCATCCTGCCCGCCAATTTCGACCTGGCGGCCTACCGTCGCGATCTGGCCACGATGGATGCGCTGCGCCCGCGCCTGGCGCGGCTGTCCAAGTTGAGCCAGCGCGGCGACGACACGCAGATGGCGGTGGGCAGCGACCTGATGACGAATGCGCTGGAGGGTTACGCGGTGCTCAAGGTCACCGGCAAGGGGCAGGGCGTGGACGACCTGCGCAAGATGCTCGCCACCCGCTTCGCCCGCGGCCCACGCTCGCCTTCGGCGCCTGCCACCCCGACCGAGCCGGCGATCGCCTGACGCTCGTTGCTTCCGGCAATGTGCTGAAAGAAAGGCCCCGCATCGCGGGGCTTTTCTTTTGGGGGCGGCAACCATGCGGCCTTCTCTTGCCACCCGCAGACCGGCGCTAAGATGACCTCGTGCGGGGGCGAGCGGAGGCGGGCGGGGATGTGGAGACGGGTGGTTGGTTGAGCTGCGGCGCGACACACTGCGTCACTCATGCACCCGGACCGGGGCGGCGTATAGGAGCGAACGATGAAAGTCTTCGGATACAAGGACATGGTGCTCGTGGAACCGGCGAGCCTCGGCAAAGGTGAGTTTCGCGCCGGCTTGATGCATCGAGTGCTGTTCGTCATGGAGCCGCTCACGCATTTGAACTGGAAGTTCTGGAACGATTATGCGGGGGCGATGAAGGCCTGCGCCCGACTCGTCCCTCACACATCCGAGGTCGAGACGGCCATCAAGGGCTTCACGAACGGACTCGAATTGATCGACGCTCCCAGCGCTTGCGTCTACGTGGTGTATTCGACCTTCGACCTGTCGACGGTGGAGACGAACGACGTGCGCAAGATGATAAACATCCAGATGTGCATGACGGTCACTACCAGCGCCACGGACCGCAACTTTCCCGCCGTGACGCACATGGGCATCTTCCGATCGCCCCTGTTGTCCGTCGCCAATCTGTCGGGGCTGCCGCCCCTGATCAAGGCCCAGCTCGAAGGGACGCCGGACTTCTATCGCGGCAAGCCGGCCAAGGGCATCTCGCTGGTGCTGCATTGCTTCGCGGCACGCGCACTGGTGACGTTCCTCGGCGGGTGCCAACCGACATTGATGATCACGGCGCCGCTACCCCACATGGGCAATCTGTTGGGCGAGGTGGGCAAGATCGTCGCCATCGACGTGATCCCGAAGCTTGGCAGGAGCGAGCCGCCGATCAGCGGTGGCTCGACGCCACGCCTGTCGAGCGCGCCCACGACCGGATTTTCAAGCCTTTCGAGTAGAAGTCCGATGCCGATGACGCGCCCGACCAGCACCTACGGTCGTGGCGGGGTGTCGACATCGTCGCCGAAGATCGGTGCGCCGAGCCTGGTCAGCAGCCCCAGCTTGTCGTCGAAAGAAGCTTCGTCGAGTTCATCGTCACCGATGTCGACGTCGATGTCGACGTCGACGCCGAAGATCGGCGCACCCAGTCTGGTCGCCAAGCCCAGCTTGTCATCGAAAGAGGCTTCGTCGAGTTCGCCGAGTTCATCGTCACCAGAGAGTGCGCGGGAAACGTCGCCGATAGACGCGCCACGCCAGGTCGGGGCGCTGAAATATGCCGTGCTGCGCGGGCCGATGAACAGCAGTCTGATGATCAAGTACCAGGGATTGGACGTAACCTGGACGCAGATCGAATATCCATGGCTGTTTGCGCTGGCGTTCAATCTCTCCCACAAGTACGCAGCGACCTTCTCGGATCTGCGCGTGCTGCGCGAGCTGCACCAGGACATCGTGATGGCATCGGGACCGCATACCGCGCAGCTGATCAAGCCCAAATAGGGAAAAGGTGTCAGGGACAATTCTTACAGCGAAGAACGGGGTCAGGTTCACTTACAACCGTTTGAATTGTTGTAAATCGCCGAACTAGACTTCCTGCGCCAGGCCCAGCGATAGGCCCGTAAACCCTGGTGCTGCTCTATTCCATTGGAGTTTCCATGACCGACCGTCAAGCAACATGCAGCTGTGGAAAGCTCGTCGTCTGCACGCGCGGCGAGCCGGTACGGGTCTCGATCTGCCATTGCCTGGCGTGCCAGAAGCGCACGGGCAGTGTGTTCGGCGCGCAGGCGCGGTTCCCGTCGGATGCGGTGACGATCGAGGGGCAGAGCAGGGAATACGCCCAGGCCGGCGACAGCGGCAGCATTGCCCGGTTCCGGTTTTGCGGCGAGTGCGGCGCCACCGTGTGCTGGCAGAGCGATGCGTTGCCGGGGTTCGTCACCGTGGCGGTCGGCGCTTTTGCGGACCCGGGCTTTCCACCGCCGCGGGTGTCGGTCTATGAGCAACGTCGGCATTCCTGGCTGGGCTTGCCGGACGATATGGAGCATTTCGATTGAGGCGTGACCACCGGTGGCCTGGCTCCGTTGCCCGGTCTGGCACCTTCTTTCAAAGCGCAACAGCGTAGATGCCCGGGTCCGTCACCGGCACCTCGACCCTAGCGCGACAAAAGCTGCCGCATCTGGCTCGCCGTGTGGCTATCGCCGACCGCGTCGGCGGCCAGGGCCGCGCCGTGGAGTGCTGCCCGTCGGCCCGGCGCCGCTGCCAAGGCGGCTTTGTAGGCGTCGAGGGCGTCCTGCGGCTTGTGCAGTTGCAGGTAGAGGTCGCCAAGCTGCTCGCGTGCGGGAATGATCGGGCCTGGCGTCACCGGCAATTTCTCGATGGCGTCTTCCTGGTCGGCCGCCCGCCGGAGCGTCGCCACGCCATCGTCGGGGTGCGCGCCGGCCGCTGATTGCCAGGCCCTGGCTTCCTTCCCGAGGATGTCGACCTGGGTCGCCCAGTAATCTTTCTTGCTGGCCAGCAACTGCTGCCGACAGGCGTCCAATCGCGCGATGTCGGCATCGGCGGCTTTGGCTTGCCCGGAGCGCGCGTTGGCCACCGCGCGGGCCCAATAGACGATGGCCGCCACCTCGGGCGCCGCGCCGTCGCCTGCCTGCAGGCGCGAGGCGACGGTCCACTGGCGGCCCTCCATGGCGAGGCGGGTCGGCATGGCCGTGGCGGCGTAGCCGACCTTGAACTCGGCACCGGCGTGGACGCCCATGCTGTCAAGCGAACGCACCACCTGTTCCGCGTCGGCGCGCCGGCCGCGCTGGAGATACGCGTAGGTGAGGTAGTCCATCGCATGGAGTTCCTCGCCAACGTCGCCCTGGCTGTGCGCCGCGGCGCGCGCCGCCAGGTTCGATGCGATGGAGTCGTCCCACAAGCCCAGCCGCGTGAAGATGTGCGATGGCATGTGCAGCGCATGCGGTGCCGAAGGCGCGATCTTCGAGTAGGCGCGTGCCGGAGCCAGGCCGCGGGGAGCCAGTTCGGCACTGTCGTAAGCGTGGATGAGGTAGTGGGCTACGCCGGGGTGATCGGGATGTTTCCTGTAGATCGGCTCCAGGATGGCGCCGGCCTGTTTCTGGTTGGCGTGCGATGTGTCCTGCGGGGAGGCCGTGGCCAGGAGCGACAAGGCGTAGAGCACCTGGACTTCGGTGTCGGCCGGGTAGCGGCTGGCCGCGACAGCCATGGCTGCCTCATAGGCCTTGGCGCGGGCGGGCGGCGGTACGTGCCCGGCATCGTGGTAATAGGCTGCGATCGCGGCGATCAACGCGCGTTCGCGCGCGGTCTTCGCGCCCAAGCGGGTTGCCTGGATGGCTTCCGCTTCGCCCTTGGCCAACTCGTCCGGGGCGGGCGGACTCCACAACGGGTGGAAATGGGACATCGCGATGCCCCAGTGCGCCATGGCACAGGAAGGGTCCGCGTCGGCGACCTCCCGGAAGGCTTTCTCCGCGGCGGTATAGGCAAAGGAGTGGAGCAGGGCGACGGCGCGTTCGAAGTCGTGCGATACCGCGGGTGCGCAGGAGGTGGGGAAACTGACCCGGCCCAGTTTTTCCGGCGCCGGATGCGAATGCATTTCCTGGGAGGAAGCGGCCGACGCGCAGGCGAGCGTGCTGGCCAAAAGCAGGGCAGTGATGGTTTTCATCGCTGAGGCTCCGGCAGGCGGGTGGGGACGATCATAGGCTCACCGGCGGTCTTTATCACCGCCGGCGCACGGCCGTGCGCGTGCGCTCCGGCGGGCCGGCGCTAAGATGACCGCGCGCGGGGCGAGCGGAGGCGGCGATGTGGAAGCGGGTGGTCGGTTACGGGGCGCTGCTGGCGGCGGGAACGCTCGCCCTGCAGTGGCTCGACTACCAGCGCCTGGTGCGGATGCATGCGGGCGACGTCTACCTGTTCCTGGTCGCGGCCGCGTTCCTGGTGCTCGGCATCGTGCTGGGCGTGCGGGTGTTCGCCGCGCCGGCGCCGGCCGCCTTCGACGGCAATCCGAAGGCGCAGGCGGCGCTGGGCCTGAGCGGACGGGAGCTGGAGGTGCTGCACGAACTGGCCGCCGGCCACTCGAACAAGGAGATCGCCGCGCACCTCCACGTGTCGCCGAACACGGTCAAGACGCACGTGGCCCGGCTGTTCGAGAAGCTGGGCGCGAAGCGGCGCACCGAGGCGATCCGCCGGGCGCGCGAGTTGGGGATCGTGCCCTGAGGGCGAATTATTTGGAATGAATACGCCGAAATCACCCGTTCGGGCGATTGCCCGGCGGGGCCGGATCGCGGTCAATGGCGGCTCTACCCACCACTCGAGGAAGCACACCATGTTGCGCACCATCCTGAAATACGGCGTGATCGCCGGCCTGGTCGTCGGCGGCTTCGAGCTGGTCACCTTCACCGCGTTCTCCGGGATGCCGCCGCTGAAGTACGGCATGCTGATCGGCTACACGACCATGCTGATCGCGCTGAGCGCGGTATTCGTGGGGATCAAGCGGCACCGCGACGTGGACCGGGGCGGGGTGATCGGGTTCTGGCCGGCGTTCGGGGTCGGGCTGGGCGTGAGCTTCATCGCCGGGATCCTCTACGTGGTCGCATGGGAAGCGCTGCAGGCGATGACGCACATGGACTTCGCCACCTCGTATTCGAACGCGATCATCGCGAGCGAGAAGGCGAAGGGCGCGAGCGCCGAGGCGCTGGCGAAGCTGACTGCCGACATGGAAGTGTTCAAGGTGCAGTACGCGAACCCGATGTTCCGCCTGCCGATGACCTTCGCGGAGATCTTCCCGGTCGGCATGCTGGTATCGCTGGTCTCGGCGGGACTGCTGCGCAACAGCCGCTTCCTGCCCGCGCGGCGGGGTTGAGGCGTCTTGCGAGTGCCGGTGGGTCGGGTAGCGCGCTGCCCGGGTTCAAAGCATGCAGGCTTTATCTGCGAGGGACCGCTCCCGACCCGAAGCGGACACTTGGAATGCTAGATTCCACAGGCATCTACTCCTCAAAAGCGGGGGGCGTCGTTGCTGCGGCGAGTAGAATCGACGACAGTTTCGACTGACCGAATTCGGACAACGGGGGCCATGTCCAAGCGCAAGCCCAAGAAGCCTCATCGACGCACGTTTCAGGCGCCGAAGCGCCCGCTCAGCGACATGGAGAAGGCACTGAATCGCAGCATTGAGGCCGTTCGCGCTCACCTGACCACGGTGAGCGCGATCGACGCATACCTTGCGCTGCTTATCGCCGAATTGTGGCTGCCCAACCTGTCGGCGCAGACCCGTCAGGCCTTGGCTCTGTCTGTCTTTGTCTCCGTAAAGGCACCCGTCTTCGGGGATCGCCGCCTGGCTACGTATGCGCAGTTCAGCGACTTCATCAGGCGCTTGTACGAGCTTTTGCCCACGTTTCCCATGACGGACGACTACCTACCCGAGTTGGACTGGGGGCAGGTGCGCGTCGCCTTTGAAGGCAAGAGCTATCGCCTGATGTACGGCGGCGCCTTCGAGCGCATGCCGGATTTCATCGACGCCTTTCGCCTGGCAAGAACCGGAGGCGCAGCGGGGCGCGACGACATGCGTGCAGTACTTGCGCTGCACGATCATTTGCTGGAAAACATTGCGCAACCGGGCGAGGTCAGTGGCCTCGATTCGGGCCACCTCGAAGTGCCGCCAGAAGAGTTCTGGGCGCAGGCTCGGCAGGTCTTGCTGGCGATACCAGACATCACGGCCGGGTTGGCCGTGAGTCCTGCGCTGATCACTCGCCTCGGTGCCATCCCGCCGCTGGACGCTGCTACGTTCACGGCGAAGTTCATGACGGGCAAGCTGCTGCCCTTTGCCTGGCTCGAGTTGGACGGTAAGCGCTTCCCGCTCAGCCCGCGATGTCTGTGCGCCGTGGTGATCCAGCACTGGGAAGAGCGCGACGCCCGGCCCAGCGGACAGTTGGAGCGAGACACAGCGACGCAAACCGCCCGCTTCCTCGAACAGCGCTTTCAACCGGCGGACATAATCCCTGGTCCATTGCGCGTGTCGCTTCGCCACCCGAAGCTGGCCGATCTGCAGGTCGGCGCGTTGCTCAGTACGCGAAAGGCGCTGTGGGTGATGGTCCTGGTGGATGTCCGGCGCACGAAAGACTTGCTTGCGGCCGAGCAGCGGCTTCGCGCCTTGATCGAGGAAGATGACGGCTTGGTGGCGCAGGACCTGGCCACCGGCCAGATCCTGCACATGCCGCTTCAGGGGCGCTCGCCAGATGCGGTACGCGTGCTCGCGGTAATCGTCGCGCCCATCGCTGGCGGCGCCTCCGTCGCGCTCCCGTATGCGTCCAACATCAAGACTTTTTTCCTCGTGGACTTGGTGTCGATCGTGGAGTCGGTCGAGCGATCGCAAGAATTTGACGACTACTTCGCCTTCGTCGATGCCAATGAGGAGTCGGCCTCTCCGTTCACCGGTCCCATGGATCACTTCGCCGCGTATCGACACTCACACGGCGTGCTTATCGGCGGCGCGATCCGCCCGACCATGATCATGCTCGACCCGCATGGCGGATCGAATTATCGGTTTGAAGAACTACGAAAGTTCTGGGCCTCGGCGCCGCGCCGGTTTCCTGATGACGACCCCACCACGTGGTCGGTGAAGCCCACCGAAAAGACCTTGCGCCAGCTGACCCATCGCGGCCGCCCGCGGCTGTCGTGGTGCGCCGACGGGGTCGAGCCCACCTTGCACTTCATGCTCGATGTCGACGCGCAAGACTTGGAGGTGCGGCACGGCAGTTTGTTGGAGTTGTTCATCCACTGCGTGGCGGACGCGTGGAATGAGCGGGCGGAGTTGTTACCCGCGAACCTGTTCGCGCACCAGCGAGTTGTGACCCATTGCCGCGCCAACCTAGACCGCTTGCCAGATGAGAGCGGCGGCGAGCCCTCGGCCGAGCCGCTACTTACGGCATGGAAGATCCGCGAACGCAGCGCCGACTCGCTGGTGCTTGAAGTCGAGGTCGACTTGTTTCAGGTCGCCACGGACCTGGAGGATGCCTCGGATGCCCGATTCGAGGTCTTCTGCGCCGGCGAGTGGCTGCGCGGCGCATGTGCGGTGATGGCAATGCCGCTGGACGAGCAGGTGCTGCGAGGGTTGGCGGCCACGGCGGACCGAACGCCGCGCTTCACCCTCTCGCACAGAGAGCGAACGGTCGATGTACCCGATCACCCCGATCCAATTTTGGCCGATCTGGAGCATTTCAAGCTGGCGCGGCGTGATCTGGCGATGGAGTTCCAATCCGAAGGCATCGCACCGGGTCGCTACGAACTCAAGCCGGCCAAGGCGGTTATCGACAAGATTCGCGATCGCTATCGGGCGTTGGTGCACGAACACGTCCGCAAGTTTGATCGGCAGGCCCTTGTTCGCCTTGCGGTCGAACAGTTCGATCACCTGGTCGCCGAATACGACCGCGAGAGCACGCGGCTTCGCATGAGCCTGACGCACGAAGTCGACTTCGATCGCACCGAGCAACAGGCCAAGGCGCACGAAGAGTTCATCCGGACGACCCGAAATGTTCGCTACCTGCTGGAGCTTGCGTATAGCCGGGGCGTATCGGAGGGCAGGATGCCCACCGTTGATGAGTGGCAAGCCTTGGTAGCGCAGGCGGATTGGTTGCTGGTGCTGTATGGGGCAAGCGACACCCTGCATAACGAACTGGAAGTCGGCGGCATCGACGTGGATAGCGAATTCATCCCCGAAGTCTTCTACGAAGGCGACGATGACCAGGCATACCAGCAAGAAGCTGCGAACGAGCTGCTGGCACGCGGCGATGACCAAGATCACCTCGCGGCAATGGACGAGGCGCAGCGGCAATGGCTCGATGCCGCCTTTGTGAACTGTGTTGGCTTTTCCATGGCCACTCTGCTGCCCGTGTTGGCGGTGCTGGGTCGGTGGGTGAGCGCCAAGCAAGGGGCGGTTCCTCTGGCATGGTCGTACGAGGGGTCCAGAGCGGACGTGCTGGCCACCCTCGTCGCGCACGTGCCGCTTCAGGTGCCGCCCGCCGAGGTGGAAGCGGCGTTGGACTTTGTGACGCTGGACCCGGGCCGCGTGTGCTTGCTCGCCGGTCAAGACAAGGAAACGGACGATGTGCCAATCTGGGAGCACCGCAAGCGCGTGCACCGCTACGGCATTCGCCCCGTACTGCGGGTCGGACAGGACCGGCTGTTGTGGGGCGCGGCCGCGGCGCATCGCGCCTTCGGCATCTGGAATGGCACGTTCTCGGACGGCTACCCGCCTGCCGACTTTGGGTATCCCCAGATCGAGGACGTCGCTGGCTCGATCAAGGCGCACATTGAACGAGATCTGGAACTACGCGCCGTCGAAGTGTTTGGCCGGCATCTGACGTACGTCGAGCACGGCGTCGATTTCCACCGGCGGTTCCGGCAAGAAGGCTTCGAGGATGTCGGCGATTTCGACGTGCTGGCCTACCGTCCGGAGGACAACTGGTGGTTCATGGTCGAGTGCAAGTACAACAAGCCGGCGTTTTGCATCAAGGATATGCGGCGTCTTCGCGAAGACGTCTTCGGCAAGACCCGGACGACGGGCCAGTTGGCGAAGATCGCGCGGCGACACGCGTTCTTGGAAACTCACGCGACGCGACTGCTTGAGCTATTGAAGTGGCCCGCAAGTGCCACCGTCGAGCAGCGGATCGAGGACTTGTACGTGTGCCCTCGCATCTTTCCGTTCATGCGCCGCATGCCGCGTCCGGTGCCGACGCAGTTCGTCCGATTGGGAAAGCTTGATGCGCTGGTGCGCAGTCGCCTTGGGGGCGGAGCGGTTCCAGGTGAGTAGGGTCGGCGCGGGCCGTGCGTCGGATAAGGCGGGGGAGGACTCTCACGCGGCGCCGATCAGCGCCGCCAATTCGTCGGAACGGGCCAGTGCATCGTGCAACGCGTCCAGCTCAACGCGAATGGGGTCAGGTCCACTTACGGCCGTTTGAATTGGTGAAGTTGGAGAGCAGCTTCTTCTATTGACTGGCCGCTTCTGGCCGCAAGCAGTCCTTGCGGTGCAGACGTCCGAACGGCAAGTTAGGAGTGCCGCTTTCGCGACCCAAGGCGGAATGCAGGCCATGGCTGGAAGCCACAAGGTTGCTTACCGCAAGGCTTCCGCGTGGTAGCGCATGGCCACGTCGCACCTTTCATAGCGTGCTCCATACCGGGCCATGATTTCAGCATCGTGCTGGAAGCCAAGCTTCTCGTACAGGTGAATGGCAGCGGCGCATTTGGCGTTGGTGAGCAGGTACAGGGGCTCGGCTCCCAGCGACCTTGCCCGGTCGATAATCGCGGAGAGCAGAAACTCCCCGGCTTTCATGCCGCGTGCCGACTCGCGCACACCCATCTTGGTGAGCTCGTAGCTGGTAGCCCCCGTCTTCTGCAGGGCGCACGCGCCCACTATCCCGAGTCCGCTTGCCTCGACAAAGAGAATGACGCCACCCGCGTCGATGATCTTCGCGCGGGGGTTCTCCAGCACATCCCGATCGGTTTCCTCGAGGCGGAACATGGCATGGATCCATTCCGCATTGATGTCACGGAAGTGAACCGCGAGTTCATCGCTGAACTCATGGAGGGTAAGGACGTCACTCATGGCGCACACAGCTTTGTAGGGTGGGAGATATCCTAACTGTTGCCAGGGCGAAGTGATCGGCGAGCAAGGCTCGGAACGAAAGGCCAGTGCAGTCATGCGGGCCACGATCATGAGCATGCCGGGCAGGTACCTCGGACCATGTCGAAACATGCTTCCGCCGTTCGTCGTTGCTTTGAAGAGGCCAGAACCGACACTGGCATCCTCGGTCCACGAACCATCGCAAGATTACGGAGGAACCATGGCTGGCTCAACGGCAACAAGAAGAAAGCTCGTGTTGAAGATGTCCGTTTCCCTGGACGGCTTTGTCGCCGGGCCGAACGGCGAGGCCGACTGGGTCTTCCGGTCATCGGGCGGCGCCGATTCCACGGCGTGGGTGCTCGATACGCTGCGCGGAGCCGGCGTGCACATCATGGGGAGCCGCAGCTATCACGACATGGCGGCGTTCTGGCCCTATTCGGACATGCCGATCGCCCCGCCGATGAACGACATCCCCAAGGTCATTTTTTCGAGGACGGGGATCAAGAACACACCGGTGGATCCGTCGCCGATGCTCGCCGAGGCGAAAGCGCGCAATGCGGGGCGGCATGGCGCCACGCCGACAGCGGCGGTCCTGCAGTCCTGGGCCGAGCCCACGGTGGCAAGCGGCGATCTTGTGGAGGAAGTCCTGCGGCTGAAGGAACAGCCGGGCAACTACATCCTTGCGCATGGCGGCGCCCGGTTCGCCCAAAGCCTCATTGCCGCCGGCCTCGTCGACGAATACCGGCTGGGCATTCACCCGGTGGTGTTGGGCCACGGCCTGTCGCTGTTCTCCGCACTGCGCAGCCCGGTTGATCTACACCTGGTCAGCATGACCCCCTTCGCCTCTGGCGCCGTGGCAGCCGTCTACCAGCCGGCATGAACCGTCGCCCCGTTGCCACTTTCATTGCCCCAGGTTGACGGTCGAGTTCTGGCCGCGCTGCCCAGGCGATTTCGCTGACGGACGACGAGCACGGAGGCTCAGTGCGTTGCGGCGCCAAGCGTCTTGCGGAAGAACGCCAGTGCGCTGGCGTTGATGCGCTGGTGCGCCGCGACGCGATCGACGCCCGGCGGGTCCTTGCAAATGTCCGGTGCGCCCTTGGCGAGTTGCGGCGAGCACGGCGAGAGAAACACGTAATGCCCCGCCTTGGGAATCATCGTGATGCCGGCGAGCGTCTTGATCAGCGGTGCGATGTGCAGGACGTTTTCCTGCGGCAGCAGCACCCGATCGTCCTGGCCGTAATAGAGGAAAACCGGGCGATCGACGTGGGCAAGACCGGCCTTGTCGAACACCAGGCTCAGTGGCGCCATGGCGAAGGCGGCTTTCACGCGCGGATCGTCGGGCTTGCCCCAGCGGTCGACGCCTGCCTGCAGTGCGGCGAGGGCCGCCGTCGCGGTGCCTTGGGACTGGAGTTTCTGCAGCAGCCCGCAGTCCGGGTCCTGGGGATGGCGTTCGCAGTAGCCCACGTAGAGATCGAAACGTGGCACCGCGCCCACGACCATCAGCGCGGCGTAGCCGCCGGCGGAAAAACCGGTGACGCCGATCCGCTTCGGATCGATCAGCGTCTTCCAGTGCGGATCGTGCAGCAGTTCGCTGATCGCAGCCTTTACCTGGATCGGCCGGCCGGCCAGCACGGCTGCGGTTCCGACGCCGCTCATGTCGTGGAAATTGTCCTTGGGATGTTCCAGCGTCGCCACCACAAAGCCGTGGCTCGCCAGGTACGCCGCGAGATCGTGATGGCCCAGGTCCGACCCGCCGTGGCCGTGCGAGATCACCACCAGCGGCTTGGCGCCGGCGAGGGGTGGTGCGTCGGGCGTGGCATGCAATTCATAAGGCCCGCGCCAGGTGGTCTTCGAAGGTTGCGCGGACGGATAGAACACGTAGCCGGGCGTCGTACCGCCGTTGACCGGGTCGTGAATCGCGATCGCTTGAAATCCCACGCCGGTCACGGCCTGGGCGATGGCGACGACTGGTGCGAAGAACAGCACCAGGATGAGCATGCGGCTCACCAGAGCACGGCGTGAACGAATAGTCATGCGGTCGACCTTCCACGAAAGAAGGCGGAATTGTAATGAGCGGCACGCTGTCATGGCGACGTGACGCATGGCACGTCAGTAGCTCTTTCCGCGCGCCGACACCGGCCACACCACCTCGACCTTGCCGTTGCGCACGCCGACGTACCAGTCGTGGAGGTTGCAGGTCGGGTCGCAATGGCCGGGCACGAGCTTCAGCTTTTCGTTGATGCGCAGGACGCCACGCTTGTCCTCGATCACGCCGTGCTCGTCCGAGGCGCTTAGGTACGTCACGTCGTCGCGGCCGTGGATGACGGGTAGGCCGCTGTCGAGCGATTGCACCTTGAGGCCCGCGTCGCAGACTGCCTGGCCGGGTTTCGCGCGGCTCATCACCGAGGTCAGGATGAACAGCGCGTTCTCCCATTCGCCCTGGTCGATGCGATGGCCGTCCTTGTCCCTGATGCGCCCGTAGTCCGCATCCATGAAAGCGTAGCTGCCGCATTGCAGCTCGTTGTAGATGCCTGAATTGGACTCGAAGTAGTAGGAGCCCGTGCCGCCGCCCGAGACGAGTTCGGGTGTCAGCCCGGCCGTCTGCAGGCTTTCGACCACCGCCTTCGCCAGGACAATGGCGTCGTCGAGCTTCGCCTTGCGCTCCGCATAGCTTTCCAGATGCTGCATGGCGCCCTGATACGCCTGGATGCCGGTGAATCCCAGGGCCGGCGTGGCGTCGATCGCCTGGGCAATCGCAACCGCTTCGCCGGTCGTGGCAACGCCGCAACGGCCCGCGCCGCAGTCGATCTCGACGAGGCACTCCAGCGTCGTGCCATGCCTTTGCGCCGCAGCCGAAAGCTCGGCCACGTTCGCCACGTCGTCGACGCAGACGATGACCCGCGCGCCGTAGCGCGGCAGGCGCGCGAGCCGGTCGATCTTGCCCGGGTCGCGCACCTCATTCGACACGAGGATGTCCCGGATGCCGCCACGCGCAAAGGCCTCGGCTTCGGAAACCTTCTGGCAGCAGACGCCGACCGCGTCGCCCAGGCTTTCCTGCAGCTTCTGCACGTCGACCGACTTGTGCATCTTGCCGTGGCTGCGGTGACGCACACCGTGCGCTTTCGCGTAGTCGCCCATCTTCACGATGTTGCGCTCCAGCGCGTCGAGGTCGAGCACCAGGCAGGGCGTCTGGATATCCGCCTCGTCCATGCCCGGCAGGGCGGGGATGTCATAGCCGACCTCGCAGTCGGCGGAATCCATCGTTGCGTTCACGGGAATCTCCGCGGTTTTCAAGTGGCGTGTCGGGATTGGCATGGCTTCGGGCGATGGTGACATTGGCGCGTTTGCCCGAAGAAATCCACGGAAGCGGCTGCGGCAGGCCCGATACGGCGTGCAGCATCGGGAAAGGGTCGGAGCTGGTTTCCTGCCTTGATCGCACGACTTTGGCGAGCGCCAACACGAAGGAGCGTCATGAAGCTTTGCACGATTGCCCTATGCCTGCTGGTCGCATGCGCAAGCGCGCATGCAGCGACGACGGTTTGGCAACCCGCCGCTGGAAACACTCAGATACCGATCTGGCCGGGAGCAGCGCCTGATGCACAGCAGGTTCCCGGTCCGGAAACGGCGAAGGTGAGCGACAAGTTGTTGGCTGGCAAGCCGGTGACTGCGGTGACCAATGTGACCCGCCCCACGATGACGGTCTATGCGCCTAAGGGGAAGAATACGAGAGCTGCGGTCGTGGTGTTTCCGGGTGGCGGCTTCCAGATCCTGGCCATGGATCTCGAAGGCACCGAAGCCTGCGACTGGCTCACGTCCAGGGGCATCACCTGTGTCCTGCTGAAGTACCGCATCCCGAGTGCGCCCTATGAATGGCAGTGCGATTGCCGCCCGCACAATTTCGCCTTGTCGGTGCCGTCATTGGAGGACGCGCAGCGAACGATGCGGCTGGTGCGCCATCACGCAGCGGAATGGCACATCGATCCGCACAGGATTGGCGTGCTCGGGTTTTCGGCGGGCGGGTTCCTGGTGGCGGAGATCAGCACGAACTTTGCGCGGCGCCTGTATTCCCCCGTGGACGCCGCCGACAGGGAAAGCGCCCGGCCCGATTTCGCCATGCCCATCTATCCGGGGCATCTCGCGACCGATGACGACAAGTTCAATGCCAATGTCCCTGTCTCCCGCGAGACGCCGCCAACGTTCCTGGTGCAGGCGGAAGACGACTACGTGGATGGCGTCAACCAGTCGCTGGCCTATTACATCGCGCTGAAGAACGCCAAGGTGCCGACCGAGATGCACCTGTACGCGCACGGCGGGCATGCGTTCGGGCTGAGGCCGACGTCGAATCCGATCACGCGCTGGCCCGCCCTGGCCGAGATGTGGATGGTCACCATCGGGATGATTCCCGCTGCGGGTCGATAGAGGGGCCAGGGAAACCGATGACCGAGCATGTCCGCTTGCGACGGCGGACATCATCGAAAGAAAAGCCCGATGCGTTCCGCACCGGGCTTCCGTAATCATGGCAAGCGCAACGCGTCAGTCGCGCGACTTGGCTACCACGCTGCCATCGCCCGGATCGACCAGCAGGTCGACGTCGGTGCCGCGCCTGGTCTTGGCGTCAGCGCTCCACAGGCCGTGCTCGTACTCCACGTCATGGACGCCCTCGTAGCCGGCCGCAGTCAGTTTGGCCGTGATCTCGTCCTTGTTGAGTTTGGACGGTGCGTCGTTGACGTAGACCTTGCCGTTCACCGGTCCCACGGCGAGCTCGACCCATTGCTTGTTGCCGCCGCGGGCCTTGCTGCGCCATACGCCGTCCTTGAACTTCAGGTCCTTGACCTCTTTGTAGCCGGCATTGGCGATCGCGGTTTTGATGGCCTCCTCGCTCAATGCGCCGGTCGGCGGTTGCGTGGTCCAGGTGGAAGCCGTGGTGGTGGTCTGGATGGTCGTTGTCGCCGACTGGGTGGTGGCAGCTGGATCCTGCGCGAGGGCGACACTGCAAACCGACAGTCCGATTAGTAGGGGAAGCATGCGCTTGATCATTGATAGCTCCTTTGCGGTTGCGCAACATGGCGTCGCCGGCTTGTGCCGGCGCCGCTCGAACCAGTGGGAACCGGCGGCCGACACTCAGCGCCGGCTCATGGAAGACTGATGGGACCACCTTGTCCGGAACGACGGCGTGAAGGCACGAGCCCGAAGCCCGAACTGGAGCGCACCGGCGTACGTCGGCGGCTCAAGTTCCAGCCGCGGGCGAACTGCGCACTTCCTGCAGCGGTCGACGTCGGCACAAGTCGGTAAAATGGTGGTTTCGCTACCGATTCGGCAAACACCCCCCATGTGTCCAACCCTCTGGGTCCGCCTGCTCACCGCGCTATGCCTCCTCGTAGCGCTGCCATCGGCCGCCCGCGCGCAAAGCACGCAGACCATCGGCCAGCAACGCGAAGCCGTGCTGTTCTGGCCGCAGGCGCAGCGCGAGGCGCAGTTCCGGCAGATGTACGAGCGGTTTCCCAGCGATCGTGCCGCACACGGTACGCATGTGCACGCGCTGCCGCAGGGCAAGCCGCTGGAGTTGGGCGTGCAGGGTGCGTCGGGGGTGTTGGCCAACTATATGGACAAGCACCACCTCGCCGGCGTGATGGTGCTGCAGCACGGGCGCGTCCGCCTGCAGCGCTATGCGCTGGGCTTCGGGCCGGAGCAGCGCTGGGAGTCGTTCTCGGTGGCGAAGTCGGTGACGTCCACGTTGCTGGGCATCGCGTTGCAACGTGGCGACATCCACAGCCTGGACGACACGCTGGGCACGTACATCCCGGAGTTGCGCGACAGTGCCTACGCCAAGGTTACGGTGCAGCAGTTGCTGACGATGACTTCCGGTGTGCATTGGAACGAGGACTACGCCGATGCCAAGTCGGACGTGGCGCAGATGTACCTCGGCGCCTGCGTCGACGGCCAGGCGCATATCCTGTCGTACCTGAAGAAACAGCCGCGGCAGTGGCCGGCCGGCACGCACTTCAACTACAACACTGCGGAAACCGACCTGCTCGGCATCCTGGTGCAGCGTGCCACGCACCGTTCGCTGGCCGTCTACCTGTCGCAGACCATCTGGAAGCCCTACGGCATGGCCGCCGATGCGTACTGGATCAAGGACGAGTGCGATGGCAGCGACACCGGCGGTAGCGGGCTGTCAGCCACGCTAGGCGACTATGCGCGACTGGGGCAGTTCATGCTCGACGGCGGGCGCATCGCGGGCAAGCCGGTAATCGCCAAGGCGTGGCTTGATGGCGCGCTGCGCCGCCAGGAAAGCGTCGATGATCCCGACCGCGGCTACGGCTATTTGTGGTGGACGGATACCGACGGCAGCTATGCGGCGATCGGCATCTTCGGCCAGATGGTCTACGTCGACCCCGCGCGCCAGCTGGTGATCGCCCAAGTCGGCGCATGGCCGCATGCGACGTCCGACGAACTGGTCGCCGCGCGGCGCGAGTTCGTGGCCACCGTCAAGCGTGCGCTGGATGCGGAGCGGAAGTCGTCGGCGCACTGAATCGCCGGACGTCCATTTTGCCTCCTGTCTTTTGTCGTGCGATCCGCTCAGTCGAGCGGCCACGGGACCGAACCCGCCAGGCGATCGGCGCCGGAGGCTTCGACGGGATCGGGTTCGACGCCGGGTTTCCGGGCAGCTCTTTCGTCGCGGCGCCACCACGGCGTCACCGGCCGTCGTTCCACCGGCTCGACCGCCTGGCCGAGCTGCGGCAGCAGCAGGTGCGCCCGATGCGGATCGGCCAGCGAGAGCAGGGTTTCCACCGGCTCGTCCCAGGCGTGTGTGGAAAGCGCGAACGTGCCCCAGTGCACCGGCATCAGCACGCCGCCGCCGAGCATGTCATGCGCCGCCAGTGCATTGGCCGGCCCCAGGTGGATGTCGCCCCACGAGGGATGGAACGCACCGACTTCCAGCATCACCAGGTCGAACGGACCAAGCCGGTCGCGAATGGTCTCGTATTCGCTGGTGAGGCCGGTGTCGCCGCTGAAGAACACGCTGTGCCGTTCGCCCTGCATCACCAGTGACGACCACAGGGTGAGGTTGCGATCCTTCAGGCCGCGCCCGGAAAAATGCTGCGACGGCGCGGCCGTGATGTCCAGGCCGGTGCCCGGCACGCGATGGGTCTGCCACCAGGCCAGCTCGGTGATGCGCGATGGCGCGATGCCCCAGGCTTCCAGATGGGCACCGACGCCGAGCGAGGTGACGAAGGGGACATCCGATTTCGCCAGCGCGCGGATGGTCGGGTAGTCCAGGTGATCGTAGTGGTCGTGCGAAATCACCACCGCATCGATGGCGGGCAGGTCGCGCAGGCTCACCGGCACCGGCTGGAAACGCTTCGGGCCGAGCAGGGTGAAGGGCGAGGCACGTTGGCCCCAGACCGGATCGGTCAGCACGCGCCAGCCGTCGATCTCCAGCAACACGGTGGAATGGCCCAGCCAGGTGGCGCGCAATCCGCTGGCCGGCGATTTCAGCCACGCGCCGCGCGGATCCTCGGCGGGCAGTGGCGCAGGCGGGGTGCGATCCGCATCGCCGCAGACAAAGTCGCGCAGCGTGGGCTGCGGTGTGGACGCATCGCGCAAACCGGGCAACACCGGATGGATGTTGCGCAACCGCTCGCCATCCCACAACGGCAGGGAGTGCAGACGTTCGAGACGTTCGCCCCGGGCGGCTTTGCCGAAAGATCGCATGACGTGGTTCCTGTGGTTTGTGCGGTACTCCCGAGGAATGCGCGCGGCGCTGGCACAAATCAAGGGATCGATCACGCCGACCCATGTCAGCGGGCGCCATAGGCGACCCAGCCCCTGAACGTGAAGCCCGCGTAGAACAATTCCACGTCCTCGAATCCCGCCTTTTCCAGCAGCGCAACGTCTTGTTCCGGCGCAAGCAGGGGAAGTCGGGCGCCGATGGCCTCGATCGCCTTGTTCGCGTTCGATGCGGGAACGCCGGATGAAACGGCGAAGGCCGCGTAGCGCTCCAGCCAGCGCACCTTCTCGCGCTCGGTCTGCGGAAAGCTGTGGTGGGCGACAACCAGCGGGGCGCCCGGTTTCAGGCGGCGTCGCAACTGCTTGAGGGTGTGCAGGCGTTCCTCGGCCGACAGAAAATGCAGGGTCAACAGACAGGTAGCGCCATCAAACGGTCCTTCCGACGCCGTGTCGATATAGCCTTCGATGAGCTCGACGCGCGACGCGAGCGGGTCCAGCGTGACTTCCGCCGCCTTCAGCATCTCGGCGGATGGATCGACGCCGACGAAGCGCCACCCGGGCTGCGCTTCGGCGAATGCCTTCAACTCCAGGCCACCACCCGCGCCGAGCACCAGGACATGCCCGTCTGCGGGGACGCGCTCGGCAAGAAGCAGTGCGGCCATCTGTTGGAGGGCATGAAAACCCGGCACCAGCCTGACTGGACCTTCGGCGTAGCGGGCGGCGGATGGTGGATCGGAGAAGGTGGACACGCGCGGCTCCCGGTCGGAAACGGAATCATTGATGGCATGGCTTCACGAAGGGCATGTATTCACCCGCGCCAGTTCGCGTGCCGCTCCCAGAACGCTACGGCACGCCGATATGCCTCGCGATCCAGCGGCACGCCCGAACCGCCTTCGGCCACGCCCAGCGCATTGCGTAGCATGGTGATCGGCACCATCGGGATCTCCTCCGGCTCGGCGGTGTAGAGGCAGCCGACCACGCCCCAGTCGGCGTCGATCGGCGAGTCTTCCTTCGCCAGTTGCTCGCGGCTGTAGAGGATCGGCAGCAGATAGTTGGCCACGGGCGGGTCGATGCCCTCGAACCAGCGCACCAGCACCGGCAGTTCTTCGGTGCTGCGGGCCTCGTAGGCCGAGCGCAGCAGGTGGCGGTTCGCATCGGTGATGGGCGTGGCGGTGCAGCGTGTGCTGGTCCAGTTGCGGTGCACGTGCAGGCAGCAGAACGGGGCGTAACCCTCAAGGACTTTCAACGGTGCCTCGCTGTTGAGGCGCCGCTCGAACTCCTCTGCGCTGCAATCCCGGATGGCGCTGGAGCGACGGTCGCGCGGGAACAGGCGGGTACGGGCGAAGGCAGTGAGGACGATGGACATACCGGTCGATAGGCTGGGGATCAGTGCCTGAGGTTAGCGTGTCGAGGGTGTTGTTGATTCGCCAAACCGAAATTCTGCAGGCGGAAACTCGATCGCAAGAGCGTTCACGCCACGAATTGCAGGCGGGCCAGCTCGGCATACAGTCCGCCCTCGGCCAGCAGGCTTTCGTGCGTGCCTTGCGCCACGATGCGGCCGCCGTCGAGCACCACGATGCGGTCGGCGCGTTGCACGGTGGCGAGGCGGTGGGCGATCACCAGGGTGGTGCGGCCTTGTTCCAGCCGCGCCAGCGCCTGCTGGATGGCAGCCTCCGACTGCGCGTCGAGTGCCGAGGTGGCCTCGTCCAGCAACAGCAGCGGCGCGTCGCGCAGGATCGCGCGGGCGATCGCGATGCGCTGGCGCTGGCCGCCGGACAGGCGCACGCCGCGTTCGCCCATTTCGGCCTGGTAGCCGTCGTTGAGCGCGTTGATGAAGTCGTGTGCCTCGGCGGCGCGGGCCGCTTCGCGGACTTCCTCGTCGCTGGCGCCTTCGCGGCCGAAGCGGATGTTGTCGGCGGCGCTGCCGCTGAAGATCACGGTTTCCTGCGGCACCAGCGCGATCGCGCCGCGCAGGTCGTCCAGGGTCACCGCGCGCAGGTCGACGCCGTCGATGCTGATCGCGCCGCTCTGCGGATCGTAGAAGCGCAGCAGCAGCGAGAACACCGTGCTCTTGCCGGCGCCGGACGGGCCGACCAGGGCGACGGTTTCGCCAGGGTGCACGTTCAGGGTGAAGTCGTGCAGCGCGGCGGTGTCGGGGCGGGTCGGGTAGTGGAAGCTCACCTTGTCGAAATGCAGCGCACCGCTGACCGGTCGCGGCAGCGCCAGCGGCTGTGCCGGTGCGACGATTTCCGGGCGCTCGTCGAGCAGTTCGCCCAGACGCTCCATCGCGCCGGCCGCGCGCAGCACGTCGCCCCATACTTCCGACAGGCCGGCCACCGAGCCGGCGGCGAACACCGCGTACAACACGAACTGGCCCAGCACGCCGGCGTCCAGCGTGCCGTTCAGCACGTGGCGCGCGCCGGCCCACAGCACCAGGGTGATCGCGCCGAACACCAGCACGATCACCGCCATGGTCAGCAGCGCACGCATGCCGATGCGCCGGCGCGCGGTGGCCAGTGCACGCAGGATCGCGTTGCTGTAGCGGGTGCTCTCGATGTTCTCGCGCGCGTAGGCCTTCACCGCGGTCGAGGCATTGAGCGTTTCGTTGGCGATCGCGGCGGCGTCGGCGAGGCGGTCCTGGCTGGCGCGCGAGAGCTTCTGCACGCGGCGGCCGAACACCAGGATCGGCAGCATCACGGCGGGGATCACCAGCGCGGTGAGCCCGGCCAGCGACGGTGCGGTCCACACCATCATGGCGCTGGCGCCGATCAGCATCACCACGCTGCGCAGCGCCACCGACACGCCGGAACCGATCAGCGCCTGCACCACTTCAGTGTCGGCGCTGAGGCGCGACAGCAGCTCGCCGACGCGGCTGCGTTCGAAGAAGCCCACGTCGAGCCGGATCACCTGCGCATACAGCGTCTGCCGCAGCGAGGCCAATGCCCGCTCGCTGAGCAGGGTGATGCAGAAGTAGCGCGCCGCCGTGGCCACGGCCAGCACCACGGCCACGCCGAACAGGGCGATGAAGGTCTCGTTGATCACCGCCTGGCTGGAATGCCCGAAGCCCTTGTCGATGATGTGGCGAAAGGCCAGCGGCAGCACCAGCGAGGCGCCCGAGGAGAGGCCGAGAAACAGCAGCCAGCCGATCGCCAGCGCCCTATGCGGCTTGAGAAACGGCCACAGTCCGCGCAGCGCGCCGATGCGACGGGAAGGACGGGGCGTGGCGGTGGCGGTCATGGGATCTCGCAAAGGGGCGGCGTCGATCCCATGACGTGGGGCGGTCGGCGGGTCGATTCAATGCGCGGGCGGGAAACGGCGGGTACGGCCATCGCCTCAGGCTGCCGGCTGCGCCTCGCAACCCCAGCCGTCGTTGCGTCCGCCGAAGTCTTCGGCGGCTTCGCCCAGCAGGCGCTCGAAGCCGGAAACGTTCTCGTGGCTGGCCTCCATGAAGGGATGGGCCAGGACCTGCCAGGGAAGTTCGTCGTGTTCTTCATAGGACGAGAACGACACCTTCTGGTCGCTGCGCAGCAGGTGCACGGCAAACTTCAGGGCGTCGTCTTCCGAGGGAAAGATCACCGCGAAATCGACTTCGCGGGGAATCGACAGATCGTCGCCGGCCTGGGCCATTTGCCAGAGCACGTCGCCGTTTTCGTCGTCGGGGAAAAGCAGGGGATCGCGATGCATGGGATGGTTCCTGGAAGGTGCGGAGATGGAACGGGTTCGGGGTGTTTCAGTCGATGCGCGCCGCGATGCCCTCGCCACGGGTGAGGTCGGCGATGCGGCTGACCGCTTCATCCACGCGCGTGACGGGCAGCGTGAGCCGAAGGTCGGCGCCGCGTGTGGTGAAGGTTTCGCGGGCGACGCTGGCGCCGAGTTCATGCAGGCGCGCCTTGAGCAGGGCCAGGTCGGAAAAACCGCATGACAGCGCAAGTGTGGCCATCGGAATGATCGGTACGCGCTCGGCACGGCGCAGGCATTCCGCCGCGGTGCCGCCGTAAGCGCGCACCAGGCCGCCGGCGCCCAGCTTGATGCCGCCGAACCAGCGCGTCACCACGACCACGACGCGATCCATCGCCTGGCCCTCGATCGCCTGCAGGATCGGGCGGCCGGCGGTGCCGCCAGGTTCGCCGTCGTCGTTGAAGCGGTAGTCCTGGCCGATGCGCCAGGCCCAGCAGTTGTGCGTGGCGGTGGGGTCGCCCGCCTCGCGCATGAAGGCCAGCGCCTCTTCGGCGGACTCCGCGGGGGCGGCCAGCGCGAGGAAGCGGCTTTTCCTGATCTCTTCCTGATGGCGACACGGCTGGGCCAGGGTGGACAGCGTTTCGCTCATGGCTTGCGCAGTTTCGCCTGAAGCTCCGGCGGCAGCTCCCATCGCGGATGCGCATGCCGGAACGCGGCCAGTCGCTGCCGTGCCTCGTCGTCGTGGCCTTGCGCGAACAACAACCGGATCTTGTCCAGCTCCTGCGTCGGCGTATCGCTGGCGCTCGTTGCGGTGTCGGCCGCTGCCGCGACGGGTGCCGGCGCGGCAGCCATCGTGGCCTGCAGGGACGGCGCACTGGCTGCAGCTTCAGCCACCGCGGGCTTGGCCGCGCTGGTGGCGATCTCGTTGCTGGCTTGCCGGGTCACGTCGGCCGGAGCGCGGGGTGCCACGCCCGCCAACTGCTGCTCATCGCGAGAGACGGGTGCGGCCTGCTTGTCGGCCACGGCCTGGCGCGACTTGGCTGCCATGGGTGCGTGAGGTGCTGCGGCAAGGATCCGGGGCGGTGGTTGCTTCGGCGGTGCAGGTAGCGGGGCGGGCGGCATCGGTGCGTTCGTCGCCGCCTCGGCCTGCACCGGCGCGACGCTGCCGCTCACCACCGGCGCGGATTCGCTCCGGGGCGATTCGTGCATGCGCCAGGCAAGCCCGACGGCGAGCACGAGGGCGGCTGCACTGCTCAAGCCGACCAGCCAGTGTGGCCGGAGTTTCCTGGCGGATCCAGCCCGCGCTGCGGGGGTGATGGCAACGGGCTTCGGATGCACCCAGTCGCCGGGTTCGCGTGGCGCCTTGCGGCGTTCGACCGGAACGGCGGGCTGCGTTTCCAGCGCCTGCGCCGCGGCGCGCAGCACGGTTGCGTCCAGCGCCGGGCCGGGCTCGTTCTGCGGCAGCTGGCGATACAGCGCGGCCAGCTCGGCTTCGCCGGGCAGTGCGTCGTCCGGCTCGCGTGGATCCTGTGGTGGCAGTGGGGTGGTCATTCGGACAGCACTTCGCGTAGACGGTTCATGGCATAGCGCAGGCGCGACTTCACCGTTTCGCGGCCGGCGCCGGTCACCGCGGCGATCTCCTCCAGGCTCAGGTCCTGCTCCAGCCGCAGCAGCACCGCCGTGCGTTGCTCGTCGGGCAACTGCTCGATCGCGCGCTGCAGGCTGCGTCGGCGCTCGAACTCGGACAGGGTGTGATCCGGTTGATCCTGCTCCGGCATGGCGACGTTGGCCAGCGCGGTTTCGGCTTCGTCGCCGTCGGCCATCGGCCGCTGGCGGCGCACGCTGTCGATCATCAGGTTGTGCGCGATCTGCAGCAGCCAGGTGCTGAACTTCGCCTGCGGCTGGTAACGCGTCCGCGCGCTGATCACCCGGCTCCAGGTTTCCTGGAACAGCTCGTCGGTGCGATGCGGGTCGCGCACGCTGCGCAGCAGGAACCGGTACAGCATGCCGCGATGGCGCGCATACAGCGCCTCGAACGCGGCAAGGTCGCCGTGCGCGTAGGCAAGCATCAGCATCGCATCGGGATCGACCGCGGCATCCATGGGGTGCGAGGGTAAGGCAAATCGCCGGGCAACGGGTAGGTCGTGGAACCCGGCCGCGGCCGCCTGCCTGCGCCTTCCTTCCTCCCCTGCTTGCAAGGGAAGGTTGGGGAGGAGCGCGGTTGCCTGTTCCGGCCCCGCGGCCCGGCCGTGGCTGGGGAAGGGAGGCGAGGCGCAGCCACCCATAACCACCGCCGGCGCCGCAAGGCCGGAAACCTCAACGCGCGGCGGTGTCGCTGGCGTCGCCATGGCCGTGCGTGGCCAGCCCATCGGCCAGCTTCACCAGTTGCACGAAGCCGGCGCGATAGCCGTCGGCATCGCCGCCGCGTGCGCCGCTGGCGAGCTGCGCGATCTGTGCGTAGCCGTAGCCGTCCAGGTATTTGCCGCCGCGCAGGGCATCGGCGAACGCGGCCACGGCGGCGGCATAACGCAGGCGCTCGCTGGCCCGTGCTTCGGCCTGGGCGGCGATCGGCCGTTCGATCAGCTTGCTGCCCGACTGTCCCGGCAGCTTGTAGCGCAGGCGCAGAAAGGCCAGTTCGTTGCCGCCCCTGGCCGATGCGGACGGGTTGCCGTAGCGCAGCGGGTCGATGCGCGCGGCCGCCGAATCTTTCGGGGTGATCTCGTAGATCGCGGTGACGTTGGCGCCCGCGCCGATCTCGCCGGCGTCGACCTTGTCGTTGTTGAAATCCTCGCGCTTCAGCAGCCGCTTCTCGTAGCCGAGCAGGCGGTATTCCTGCACCTGCGCGGGGTTGAACTCGACCTGGATCTTCACGTCCTTCGCGATCGTCAGCAAGGTGGCGGACATCTCGTCGACCAGCACGCGACGGCCTTCCTGCAGGCTGTCGATGTAGTGGTGGCTGCCGTTGCCCGCGTCGGCCAGCATCACCGCCATCGCATCGTTGTAGTTGCCTTCGCCGAAGCCCAGCGTGGTCAGCGCCACGCCGCTCTTGCGGTGATCCTCGATCGTGGTCTTCAGCGCTTCCTGGCTGACCGTACCCACGTTGAAGTCGCCGTCGGTGGCCAGGATCACCCGGTTCACGCCGCCCTTGATGAAGCCCTGTTCCGCCTGCGCATACGCCAGCTCGATGCCGGCGCCGCCGTTGGTGGAGCCGCCCGCACCGAGGCTGTCGATCGCCGCGGTGATGGTGGCGTGCTGGTCGCCGGCGGTGGAGGGCAGGGCGACACCGGCGGAGCCGGCATAGGTGACGATGGCCACCCGGTCCTGCTTGCGCAGTTCGCGCACCAGCTGTTTCAGCGAGGCCTTGAGCAGCGGCAGCTTGTCCGGTTCGTCCATCGAGCCGGAGGTGTCGATCAGGAACACCAGGTTCGACGCGGGGATCTCCGCAGCCGGCACGCGGTAGCCCTGGATGCCGATCAGCAGCAGTTGGCGCTGCGCGTTCCACGGTGCCGGCGCCAGCTCGGTGGTGACGCTGAACGGTTGTTCGCGATCGGTCGGCGGCGTGTAGCCGTAGTCGAAGTAGTTGATGAATTCCTCGGCACGCACCGCGTCGGCCGGCGGCAGCTGGCCCGCGCTCAACATGCGCCGCACGTTCGTGTACGAGCCGGTGTCGACGTCGATGCTGAGGGTGGACACCGGCTGTTCGGTGACCAGCTGCACCGGATTGGTGTCGCGATGGGTGTAGTTCTCGGTGTTGGTGTCGCCGGGCATCGGCTGCATGGACGGCATCACCATCGGCGCTGCCATGTAGGCGCTTGCCACCATGCCCTTGCTCATCGCCCCGCGCTGCATCGCAGGCGGCGGCTGCCTGGGCGGCTCCGGCATGCTCACCGGCATCGGTGCGGCCACTTCGTTCAAGGTCTTGTTGGCTTCCGTCGTCGGCCCGGGTGGCGCAGGTTTGGCGGGTGGTGGCGGAACGGTTGGTGTCTTGCCGGCTGTCGCCGGCACGTCCGCGATGGGTTTCGATGCGCTGCAACCGGCCAGCATCACCAGCAAGGCAAGCAGCAGCGTGCGCAACAGGGCTCTCACGTTCATGGGCGGCTCTCCTCCGGCGGCGGTCTCCTCCGGTTCGTGAAAGATGAAACGCGGGCATGAGGCGAACGGGGTTGATCATCGCGCGGTAACATGGCGCCCTCGGCGAGATCCATCGGAACGACATGATCAACAACGACGTACTGCGCGCCATCCGCTACATGCTCGATCTCAGCGACGGCAGGGTGGTCGACATCATCCATCTGGCGGACCCGTCGGCTCCGGTCGGAAAGGAAGATGTGCAGGCGTTCCTGAAGAAGGACGACGAGCCCGGCTACGCCGAGTGCAGCAACAAGGTGCTGGCCGTCTTCCTCGATGGCCTGGTGTTCCACCGCCGTGGCAAGGACGAAAGCCGCCCGCCGCGCCCGCCGGAGAAGCGCGTCACCAACAACGTGGTGCTGAAGAAGCTGCGCGTGGCGTTCGAGCTGAAGGACGTGGACATGCACCAGATCCTCGAAAGTGCCGGCTTCCCGGTTTCCAAACCGGAACTCAGCGCGTTGTTCCGTCAGCCCGACCACAAGAATTTCAAGCTGTGCGGCGACCAGTTGCTGCGCAATTTCCTGAAGGGGCTGACGATGCGGGTGCGCGGCACCGGCTGAACGAGAGGGTGCACATCGTGCGGCACATTGCTGTCAGGCGCTGTCAGCAATGACGACGGCAGGATGGCCGGCATGGTGGGTTTCGCCGGGGCCTGCGAGCATCATGGGCACGGTCTTCCGCCAAGGCTGCGCTCGTGTCGTCACGCTCCGCCGTCGCTCCGCTCGTGCTCGCCATCGGCATGCTGTTGATCAGCATGGTCTCGTACCAGTGCGGCGCGTCGCTGGCCAAGCATCTGTTCCCGCAGGTCGGCGCACAGGGCGCCACGGCCTATCGACTGGGGCTCAGCGCGCTGATCCTGCTGCTGTGGCGGCGGCCATGGCGCCGGTCCGGCACGGGTCAGGACACTGGCCAGCGCGACTGGCGCGCGCTATGGGGATATGGCCTCTCCATGGGTGCGATGAACCTGGTGTTCTACATGTCGTTGCGCACGATCCCGCTGGGCATCGCGGTGGCGCTGGAATTCACCGGGCCGCTGGCGCTGGCGCTGTTCGGTTCGCGCCGGTTGCTCGACTTCGTCTGGATCGCGCTGGTGGTGGCCGGGCTGGCCCTGTTGCTGCCGCTGCGCGGGCAGATGCACGCGCTCGATCCGGTGGGCGTGATGTACGCGCTGGCTGCCGGCGTGGGCTGGGCGCTGTACATCGTGCTGGGAAAGAAGGCGGGAGCGGCTCACGGCGCGGACGCGGTGACGCTGGGCACGTCGGTCGGCGCGTTGCTGGCGATCCCGTTCGGTATCGCGCATGCCGGCAGCGCGCTGCTGTCGCCGGCGCTGCTGCCGTATGCGCTGGGCGTGGCGGTGCTCAGCTCGGCGCTGCCTTATTCGCTGGAGATGGTCGCGCTGACCCGGTTGCCGGCGCGCACGTTCAGCACCTTGCTGAGCCTGGAGCCGGCCATCGCGGCGCTGGCCGGCGTGGCGTTGCTGGGCGAACGGCTCAGCCTGCTGCAATGGCTGGCCATCGTGACGATCATCGTGGCGGCGGCGGGTACCGCGTTGAGCGTGCGCGGGCCCATGCTGGCGGAGCCGCTGGCGAACTGAGAGCCAGCGACGTCGCTCACGATTTCAATTCCTCGCTGGTGTTCACCGTCGCCTTGCGCTCCTGCTTGCCCCAGCCTACCGACGGCCCGCGGATGGCCGTCCATACCGAACGCACCACCACGTAGTACATCAGCTGGCGGTAGCCGAAGCGTTGCAGCACCAGCCACCACAGCAGGCTCCACTTTTCCTTCTTCTCCATCGCGAAGGCGAGTGCCGAGGCGCCGAGGTCGACCGCCATGAAGGCGGCGTAGAACGCCAGCATCCGCAGCAGGTTGGTGTCGTCGAACTGGCCGCGGTGCTGCAGGTAGTCGAGGCCGGTGGCGACGATCTGCCAGACCAGCACCAGGTCGACCAGCGGCGACACCACCGAGAACAGGATCTGGAACAGCCACACCTGCGGCAGCGCCACCATGCCGAGCGCGCCGTGGCGCGGGTTGAAGGTGGCGTCGCGGTGCTTCCACAGGCATTGCAAGGTGCCGTAGGCCCAGCGGAAGCGCTGGCGGGCGAGGCCGCGGGCGGTGTCGGGTGCTTCGGTCCAGGCGATCGCCTCCGCGTCGAACAGGGTGTGGTAGCCGGCTTTCTGCACGGCGATGGTGAGGTCCTGGTCTTCCGCCAGCGTGTCGGACGGGAAGCCGCCGAGCTGTTCCAGCGCTTCGCGCCGCCAGGCGCCGACGGCACCGGGCACCACGGTGATCGCGCCCAGCGCGGCCAGCGCGCGGCGCTCGAGGTTTTGCGCGGTGATGTATTCCAGCGCCTGCCACAAGGTGATCAGGTTGATGCGGTTGCCGACCTTGGCGTTGCCGGCCACGGCGCCGACCTTCGGGTCGGCGAACCAGCGCACCAGCCGCGGGATGGTGTCCCGTTCGAACTGGGTGTCGGCGTCCAGCGCCACCACCACCGCGCCGTTCGACTCGCGCAGCGCGGTATTGACCGCATGCGCCTTGCCGCCGTTGGGGATGGTGAGCAGCCGCACGCGCGGCTCGTGCGCGTAGTGCTGGCGCACCACCGCCGAGGTGGCGTCGACCGAGCCGTCGTCGACGACGATGATTTCGAGGTTCGCGTAGCGGCTTCTGAGGATGTGGCGGATCGAACTGGCGATCACCTTCTCCTCGTTGTAGGCGGGGATCAGCACCGAAACCAGCGGCGGATCGTCCGGCAACGTCGGCATCGTGCGCCGGCGTTCCTGCACCCGGTTGAACAGGGCGAGGCCGCCGAGCAGCAGCAGCCGGGCCACGCCCAGCGTGATGGCCGCGGTCAGCAGCCAGCGGATGAAGTGGCCGAACCAGCCCAGCGCGAGGAAGACCGAGCGGTCGGCCCATTGCGACAGCGAACCGGGCGCCAGTGGCGGCATCGCCTGTTCGCGGCTGAGGCCGGCCAGCGTCGAGACGGTGACGAAGTCGTAGCCCCGCGCGCGCAGGCCGTCGATGATGCGCGGCAGCGCCGCGATCGTCTGCGAGCGTTCGCCGCCGGCATCGTGCAGCAGCACCACCTGGCCCGTACGCTCCGGGTTGCTGGCGGCGACCTGGGTCAGCACGTTGTCGACGATTCTGTCCACGCCGGGCCGTTGCCAGTCTTCTGCATCGATGTGCAGGCCGACCGAGATGTAGCCCATCCTCTGCGCGATCCCGATCGGCACCAGCTCGTCGGCGGTGGTCGGCTCGGCATCGCCGAAGTAGGGTGCGCGGAACAGCCGCATCGAGCGGCCGGTAAGCGCCTCGAACAGGCGCTGGGTGGCGTTGAGCTCCAGCGACACGATGCCGGGCGGACTGTCGCCGAGGTTGGGGTGGGTGAAGGTGTGGTTGCCGACGTCGTGGCCTTCGGCGACTTCCCGCTGCACCAGCTTGGGCGACATCTCGGCGTTCGCGCCGACGATGAAGAACGTGGCCGGCACGTGCTTGGCCTTGAGGATGTCGAGGATCTGCGGCGTCCACTCCGGATCGGGGCCGTCGTCGAAGGTCAGCGCGATCTTGTGTGGCAGGGTGCCAGCGCGCTGGATCACGTAGGAGCTGGGCAGGGCGGTATAGCTTTCGTCATCGATGCTGCCGTCGTCCTTGTCCAACTCGACGGTGCGCGCACCGGGCGATGGCTCGGCGGTGATTTCGAGCACCTCGCCCTGGCCTTCGATATCGATGTCCTGGCCCTGGCCGATCGTGCGCAACTGGTCCGGTGCTGCCGCACCGTAGTTGCGGCCGAGCACCGACCAGATCGATGGGTCTTCCGAGCCCAGCCGCCACAACGCGTAGCCGTAGGGCTTGTAGTCGTCGGCGGCGTGGATCTGGTTGTACGCCGTGGCGCCGTCGAGGAACCAGACCTGGTGCGTGCTGCCGTCGTCCTCGCTGTAGGAGAAGTGCGGGTTCTGCGTGTCCGGGTCGAACGCGATGTCGGCCTGCGCGTCGTTCGCGCGGTCCATCGCGTCCTGGAAGGTCAGCGTCTCGGCATTCTGTCCGTGCGACCAGTCGTAACCGTAGCTGCCGATCGCCACGATGACCTGGTCCGGGTCGAGCACCTTCATGCGCTTGTCGAGCGTGCTTTCGAACCAGTCCTGGCTGGCGATGCTGCCGGCGTCCTTGCCGGCCCAGTGCTGGTCGTAGGCCATCAGCAACTCGAAGTCGACGATGTCGGCATAACCGGCGTAGTCCCAGTCGGCATCGTCGAACGGCACCGACAGCACGATGCCCCAGCCGTGCGGATCGAATGCATCGTTGAGTTCGGACAGAAAGGCCTTGAGGTCCGGTTGCGCGCTCGCGGGGATTTCCTCGAAGTCGATCGTCACGCCCTGGAAGTGATTGGCGGAAAGGAAGGCGACGATCTGCGCGATGCGTGCCTGCCGCATCGCGGGGGCGGCCAGCATGCGTGCCAGGCCCGCTCCGTCCCAGGCGCCGTTCGCCGCGTTCTGCAGCAGCGGCAGGATCGGCGTGGAGGGTTTCTGCGTGCGGATCAGGTTCAGCGCCTTGGCATCGACGCTGGTGTGCAGCGCCATGTCGGGACCGCTCACGCTCATCCAGGTCGGGATCACCCAGTCCAGCGTGGGCAGCGCGCGCTTCAGCGACGGGTAGCTGCTGTCGTCCCAGTTGACGTAGAAGCCGATCGCCAGCGGCCGGCCGGCCGGCTTGTCCAGCGACGGCGGCGGCGTGTGCAACGCCGCTGCCTTGCTGGCGTGCGTGCGCGGCGAGTGCAGCAGCTTCTGT
This sequence comes from Rhodanobacter soli, assembly GCF_040548735.1. Classification (NCBI taxonomy): domain Bacteria; kingdom Pseudomonadati; phylum Pseudomonadota; class Gammaproteobacteria; order Lysobacterales; family Rhodanobacteraceae; genus Rhodanobacter; species Rhodanobacter soli. The sequence goes on from NZ_JBEPSD010000002.1 coordinate 611,835, forward strand.
CGCGCGCGCACTTCCGCGGCCAACCTTGCTGCCGGCTTCAGCAGTTCCGGCGCGGCGGCCTTCACGTTGGCCAGCGCGTGCCGTGTCCGGCCGTGTTCGCCGATGTGCAGGCCGGCCATGCTGGGCCACACGAACAGGCTGGCCGCACATGCCACCACGAACAGCGTGCTGATCACCGCGGCGGCCAGCGCCAGTCGCGAGACACGGCTGGCCCGCCGGCCGGTGGGGTCGAAGAAGATCGGTTTCTTTTGCATGCGAGGGTCGGGTTGGCGAACGCCACCGTGGGTGGTTCTGCGTGGATCCCGGAGCTGCCGTGGGCTGGCGCGGCACCCGGGGATGCGCAGTATCGCCGATCCGGGTCTCGCCACGCAGCGGGCCGGCTGGGCCGGTCAGCTTGCGTTGCCCATTTACCGGGTCAGCCGATCACGGGACCCGCCACCGGCCTGCTGAAATCCTGCGGCGTCAGCGTCTGGGTCAGGCGGAACACGCCTTCGTGGATCTTGCGCGGCAGCACCACGTCGAGCACGGTGGTCTGGTGCGGACCGAGCATGGCGAACAGGTCGTCGCCGGCGGCGCTTCTGGCCAGCGCGTGGTGCACCAGGCCGCCGAGGTCCACCGGCTGCACGCTGGCGCCGTAGGGGCGATGGCTGGCGACGGCGGCGCGCAGCGTCTTGCGGCTGTTGCGCGGGTCGGCCACGCGGTCGTCGCCGGCGAGCAGGCTGTGGTCGAGGAACAGCGAGATGGTGGTGCGCTGCTTCGAATTGGCCTGGCGGTCGAGCAGGAAGCCGGCCGGCAGCAGGTCGGGACTGGCCTGCGCGCCGGCGGTGAACAGGAAACCGGCGCCGGTCAGCGGTTCGCCCGCCTCGTCGGTGAGCCGCACGATCAGCAGGCTGCGCGGGTCGTGGATGTGCACGCGCGGGGAGAACGGGCCGGCCGGCTCCAGTTCCACCTTGTCGGCGTCGCGCGCGGCGTTCTCGTGCTCGAAGGCGTCGCACAGGCTCTCGTAGTCGTCGATGCTGCGCACCTGCAGGCAGCGCAGGATCGCCTGCACGGTAGCCGGCGCGGCACTGGCCATGATGCCGCGCTCCTCGCCGGAATGGGCCGCGTCGGCGATCAGCTTGAACGCGCAGCGCGGGCTCCGGTTCAAGTTGAGCGTCAGCGTATCGGTGTCGCCGCGGGCATTGGCCTGCGGCGACAGCACGGCATGATGGGCGTTGAGGTTGGCGGCGGCGATGCGCACCACGCCGTCGGAACCGTCCTCTCCGGTGTAGCTGTTGAGGTGGTCGTACAGCTTGCGGTCGGGGCGATCGCCGGTCAGCACGAACAGGAATTGCCCGCGCTTCACCGGGTCGTCGCTGTGGATGTAGTCGAGGTTGAGCGACAGCGATTCGGCGCTGCCCAGCTCCAGCCAGTCGAGGATGCGCTGCCCGGGCTCCACGCCGCCGAACCATGCCTTGAGCCGGCCGAGCAGGCCCTTGCCGAGTTGCGCCAGCGCCGAGCCGAAGTTCGCCGGCGCCAGCATCACCAGGTGGCTGAGCCTGATCGTGCTGTGCGTGGCTGGCTTGTCGCGTTGGGCGCGCAACCATTCGCGTACTACCGGGCCGCCGGTGGAGTGGGTGATGCAGGCGAAGCTGGCGTCGAGCAGGTGCAGGTCGCGCAGCGCGTGGTCGAACGCGCGCACCAGGTCGGGCATGGTCACCGCGTCGTCGAAGCTCACGTATTCGGACAGCCAGATGTCGGCCAGGGTCAGCGCGAGGCCGGCGGCGGCCGCCTGCTGCTGCAGTTGCTGTGGCAGCTGGCCGTAGGTCGAGGTGTTGGTGACGCTCCAGCCGTGGACGAAGACGAGGGTGGTCATGGCTCAGCTCCCGTGCAGTGGCCCGGTCCGACGAGGGCCGCGCGGAGGGTGGCCTGGTCCGTGCGGCGCATCGGCATAATGGCACCCGCGCCCCGCCATCTCCACCGGCCTTGCCTATGACCGTGAACGTGTTGCTGATCCTGCTCGTGCTCGCCGCGGTGCTGGCGTTGTTGCAGTGGCGCCGCTGCAGCTACGCGCTGCTGGCGTCGGCGCTGGCCCTGCTGCTGGCTGCCGGTTGCGGGCCGTTGCCGATCTGGCTGCTGGCGCAGCTGCAGTCGGACCGTTCGGCGGCGGCGCCGATCGAGTGGGGCCAGCGCAACGCGATCGTGCTGCTGGGCGCCGGCACGGTGCGTGCGGCGGGCAGCGGCGAGGTCGAGGCGAGCCTGTTTGCCTATGGGCGCATCGGCAAGGCTGCCGAGGTTTACCGCGCGTGCCGGCAGGCCGGACGCGAATGCAAGGTCGAGGTGAGCGGCGGCGATGCGCTCGGACTTGGCCGGCCGGAGGCGGCGGTCTACGCCGCCGACCTGCAACGGCTCGGCGTGGATGCCGCCGACCTGCTGCTGGAGCCGCGCAGCATGAATACCTGGCAGAACGCGCAGTTCAGCGGCCCGCTGCTGAAGGCCTACGCTGCCGATCGCGTGCTGCTGGTGTCGTCCGCCTACCACCTGCGCCGCGGCGTGCTGTACTTCGCGCACTTCGGCATCCCTGTGGTGCCGGTGCCGGCCGATCACGTCGACGGCGTGCTGTCCTGGTTGCCGCTGTCGTACAACTTCGCCATGGCCGACCTGGCCCTGCACGAGTACACCGGCATAGCGCGCTATCACGTGTACAACGCGATGGGCTGGAACGTGCAGGCCACGAAGCCTGGCGCATGGTAGGGACAGCGCGCCGCCCACAGGGACTTTCTCCGGCGTGCGCGCTGCCCGTCGCCACATCAACCAAAGAACAATGGCGCGCGGGATGCTCCTGCGCGCATCGGCGGGCTCAGGCCGGCTTGTCGAGCGAGGCCAGGTCGATCACGAAGCGGTAGCGCACGTCGCTCTTGAGCATCCGTTCGTAGGCCTGGTTGATGTCCTGGATGTCGATCATCTCGATGTCGCTGCTGATGCCGTGCTCGGCACAGAAATCCAGCATCTCCTGCGTCTCGGCGATGCCGCCGATGGCCGAGCCGGTGACCGTGCGGCGGCCGGAAATCACCGCACCGGCGCTCACCGGCGGATCCAGCGGCTGCAACTGGCCGACCAGGCAATGCACGCCGTCGAGCACCAGCGTCGCGAGGTAGGGATTGAGGTCGTGCGGGTTCGGCACGGTGTCCAGGATGAAGTCGAACCGGCCGGCCACCGCCTTCATCTGTGCAGGATCGGTCGACAGCACCACATGATCCGCACCAAGCCGGCGCGCCTCGCTTTCCTTGCCCGGCGAGCGGGTGAACAGCGTGACGTCCGCGCCCAGCGCCTTGGCGAACTTCAGGCCCATGTGACCGAGGCCGCCGAGGCCGACCACCGCCACCTTGCTGCCCTTGCCGATCTTCCAGTGGCGCAGCGGCGACCAGGTAGTGATGCCGGCGCACAGCAGGGGCGCGGCGGATTTCGGGTCGAGCTTGTCGGAGATGGTCACCACGAACTTGTCCGAGACCACGATGCGCTCGGAATAGCCGCCGAAGGTCGGCAGGCCGTCGCGGCGGTCGGTGCCGTTGTAGGTCCAGCTGGCGCCTTCGAGGCAGTACTGCTCAAGGCCTTGCGCGCAGGAGCTGCAGTGCTGGCACGAGTCGACCATGCAGCCGACGCCGACCATGTCGCCGACCTTGAACTTGCCCACCTCGGCGCCGACCGCGCTGACCCGGCCGATGATCTCGTGGCCGGGCACCATCGGATAGAGGCTGTTGTGCCACTCGTTGCGGGCCTGGTGCAGGTCGGAGTGGCAGACGCCGCAGTAGAGGATGTCGATCACCACGTCGTCCGGGCGCGGGTCGCGCCGTTCGAAGGTGTGCGGCGCCACCGGCGTGGTGGCGGACTGGGCGGCGTAGCCGCGGATGCTCAGGGACATGCGTTTCTCCTTGGGGGATGGGGCGCGAGACGTCGAAGTATGCGCAGCGGAAGACGAATGCCGCTAGCCGGATCCTGCGAGATCCTTGCCCGATCCTGCAAAGTTGCCGTGGCGCACTCGCACCGGCTTGCAGGAACAGGCAATCTTGCGCTGTCCCCGTATCTTGCCGAATCCCATGAAACCAGGTTTTTCAGCCATCGAGCCGAGTGCGCGCCTGGAGCGCGATCGCGCGGAATTGGCAGCCATCATTGACCGATCCACCGGCACGGACGGCCATCACCCCACCGCCTTGCCGGCCTTGAACTTCTTCCGTGCCGGGACGCCGGGCACACAGGTGTGCACGATGTACGAGCCGGGCCTGGCGCTGGTGGCGCAGGGCGCCAAGCAGGTGCTGCTGGGCGATGAAACCTATCGCTACGACCAGGCGAACTACCTGGTCACTTCGATCGACCTGCCGGTGTCTTCACAGGTGGTCGACGCTTCGCCGGAACGGCCCTACCTGTGCGCGATGTTGCGTTTCGATGTGCGCGCCATCGCCGAGCTGCTGGCCGGTACGGACCTTCCCGCCTCATCCGCCACGACGGCCCGCGGCATCGCGGTGAGTCCGCTCAGCGAGGAACTGCTCGACACCGTGCTGCGGCTGGTGCGCCTGCTCGACACGCCCGGGGATCTGCCGGTGCTGGCGCCGCTGATCGAGCGCGAACTGCTGTATCGCCTGCTCACCAGCGAACAGGGGCCGCGGCTGCGCCACGTGGCCACGGTCGGCAGCCGCAGCCACCAGGTCTCGCACGCGATCGACTGGCTGAAGAACCACTACCACGAGCCGCTGCGCATCGACGTGCTGGCCGGTACGGTGAACATGAGTTCGTCCTCGCTGCACCACCACTTCCGCGCCATCACCGCGATGAGTCCGTTGCAGTACCAGAAACAGCTGCGCCTGCAGGAGGCCCGCCGCCTGCTGCTGGCCGGGCAGTGCGACGTGGCTTCCGCGGCGCACCGGGTGGGTTACGAGAGCCCGTCGCAGTTCAGCCGCGAGTACAGCCGGCTGTTCGGCGCACCGCCGCTGCGCGACGTGGAGCAGTTGCGGCGCGCCGGTTGCGCAGGCGAGGTGGTATCGCTGGCGGGTTGAGTCCGGCCGGAGCGGTTCAGGACTCGCGCATCACCATCAGGCGGATCTCGCTCATGTCCTCGATCGCGTAGCGCACGCCCTCGCGGCCCAGGCCGGACAGCTTCACGCCGCCGTACGGCATGTTGTCCACGCGGAAGCTGGGAATGTCGTTGACGATCACGCCGCCCTGTTCCAGTTCGTTCCACGCGCGCATCGCGTGGTCGAGGCTGTCGGTGAAAATGCCGGCCTGCAGGCCGTAGTCGGAATCGTTGACCATCGCGATCGCCTCGTCGAACTGCCGGAACGGGGCGAGCAGGGCGAACGGGCCGAACGCCTCCATGCGGTTCGCCCTGGCGTCGGCGGGCACGTCTTCCATCAGGGTGGCGTCGAGCATGTTGCCGTTGCGCTTGCCGCCGCAGAGGATCCTGCCGCCGGCCTTCTTCGCCTCCTGGATCCAGCCGTGCAGGCGCTCGGCGGCGGCCTCGTCGATCATCGGGCCGAGGAACACGCTCTTGTCTTTCGGATCGCCCGCCTTGAGCTTCTTCGTGGCGGCGACCAGCTTGCGCTTCAGCGCGTCGTAGATGTCGGCATGCGCGTAGATGCGCTGCACGCCGATGCAGCTCTGGCCGGACTGGTAGAACGCGCCGAAGATCAGCCGCTCGACCACGCGGTCGAGTTTCGGATCCTGGTCGGCGTCGACGATGCACGCCGCGTTGCCGCCCAGCTCCAGCGTCACCTTCTTGTGGCCGGCACGGGCCTTCAGGTCCCAGCCAATCTGCCCGCCGGTGAACGAGAGCAGCTTGAAGCGCGGGTCCTCGATCAGTGGCGCGGCATGTGCGCCGTCCAGGGTGAGGATCGAGAACGCGCCTTTCGGCAGGTCGGTCTCGGCCAGGACCTCGCCGATGATCAGCGCGCCGATCGGGGTCTTCTCCGACGGCTTCAACACGAACGGGCAGCCGGCGGCGATCGCCGGCGCCACCTTGTGCGCAACCAGGTTCAGCGGAAAGTTGAACGGCGTGATGAACGACACCGGTCCCAGCGGCACGCGTTTCGTGTAACCGTGGTAGCCGTCCAGACGGCTGGCCAGTTCCAGGTTGATCGTTTCACCGTTGATGCGCACGGCCTCCTCGGCGGCGATGCGGAAGGTCTCGATCAGCCGGGTCACCTCGCCGGCCGCATCCTTGATCGGCTTGCCGGCCTCGATGCACAGCGCCTCGGCCAGTTCGTCGCGGCGCTCGGCGAAGCGCTGCGCGCAATGCTGCAGCACTGCCTGGCGCGCCCACGGCTTGTACTCGCGCATCGGCTTCGCCGCCTTCACCGCGGCGGCGATCGCCTTTTCGGTGGCCTTCGCGTCCGGCACGGCGACGCGGGTGGCGAGCTGGCCGCTGTACTTGTCGCGCACGTCGAGCATGTCCTTCGACGTCTGCGGCTGGTTGGCGAGGTAGTAGGGGTAGGTCTTGGCGAGCATGGGAATCTCCGGGTCAGACGGCCGCGCTCAGTCGACGGATTTCCTCGTCGAGGATGCGGTGGTTGTCGCTGTAGTCGATGGCAAGGTCGATCAGGTGCACGCCGCCTTGCGCATAGGCGCGCTGCAGGGCCGGCAGGAACTCGTCGGCGCTGGCCGGGCGGTGGCCGTACGCGCCGTGTGCCTGGGCGAACAGCACGAAATCGGGATTGCCGAACTGCATGCCGTAGTCGGCGTAGCCCATCTCGGCCTGCTTCCAGCGGATCATGCCGTAGGCGTCGTCGCGCAGCAGCAGGATCACCAGGTCGAGCTTGAGCCGCACCGCCGTCTCCAGCTCCTGCGCATTCATCATGAAGCCGCCGTCGCCGCAGATCGCCAGCACCTTGCGCTGCGGGTAGACCATCTTCGCCGCCATCGCCGAGGGCAGGCCGGCACCCATCGTCGCCAGCGCGTTGTCCAGCAGCACCGTGTTCGGCTGGCGCGCGCGGTAGTAGCGGGCGTACCACAGTTTGTACATGCCGTTGTCCAGGCACAGCACGCCGTCGTCCGGCATGAAGCGGCGGGTGTCGGCGACGATGCGCGCCGGGTGCATCGGAAAGCGTTCGTCGTCCGCGTGCTCCTTCAGCTGCTCGTGGAAGGCCTGGCGTACCTTGTCGAACCAGGCGAAGTCCCAGTGCGGTTGCGGCTCCAGCGCGTCGGTGAGCCGTTCGACCGTATGCGCGATGTCGCCGACCACCTCGATCTGCGGGAAGTACACCGTGTCCACCTCGGCCGAGGCGAAGTTGATGTGGATCACCGTGCGCCGGCCTTTCTGCATGAAGAACGGCGGTTTCTCCACCACGTCGTGGCCGACATTGACGATCACGTCGGCGGCGTCGATCGCGCGATGCACGAAGTCGCCGTCGGACAGCGCGGCGTTGCCCAGCCACAGCGGATGGTCCTCGTCGACCACGCCCTTGCCCATCTGGGTGGTGAAGAACGGCAGGCCCAGCTTGTCGATGAACGCGCGCAACGCCACCGCCGTGCGCTGCCGGTTGGCAGCGGCGCCGATCATCAGGATGGGTTTTCTCGCGTTGCCGATCGCCTCGGCCGCCTGCACCAGCGCAGCATCGTCCGGTGACGGTCGCCGCGCGTATTCGGTGGGCAGCAGAATCGCGTCTTCGACCTCGTCGCGGGCGATGTCCTCCGGCAGTTCCAGATGCACCGCGCCGGGACGTTCTTCCTCGGCGCGGCGGAACGCCTCGCGCACTCGCGCCGGGATCGTCGGTGCGGAAACCAGCTGGCGCGTGTACTTGGTCAGCGGCTGCATCATGTCGACCACGTCGACCAGCTGGAACAGGCCCTGCTTGTGCGTGCGGATCGGTTTCTGGCCGGTGATCATCAGCATCGGCATGGCACCGAGCTGGGCGTAGGCCGCCGCGGTGACCAGGTTGGTGGCGCCGGGCCCGAGCGTGGCCAGCGCCACGCCGGCCTCGCCGGTCAGCCGGCCCCAGGTCGCGGCCATGAAGCCGGCGGCCTGTTCGTGGCGGGTCACGATCAGCCGGATCGAGGATTCGCGCAGCGCTTCCACCAGGTCGAGGTTTTCCTCGCCGGGCACGCCGAAGATGCAATGCACGCCCTCGGCTTCGAGGGCCTTCACGAACAACGCCGCCGCCTTCATGCATCGCCTCCGTGGGAGAGCGTGAAGGATGCGTGCCGCAACGTTCAGTTTGCGTGAGCGGCGCGGTCAGTCGTCGCTGACCCGCAGCGGCAGTTCGCCGTCGGCGAGGCGTGCACGCAGGCGCGTATCCACGGCGATACCCCGGGCCGAGCGCAACACCTGGCCATCCGCGTCGAACAGGATCGCGTAGCCGCGCTCGAGCGTGGCCAGCGGGCTGACCGCGTGCAGCGCGTGGCCGACATGGCGCAGCGTCGTCTGCCGGCGTTCGAGGAGGTGCGTGATCGCGCGGCGCAGGCGCTGATCCTGTTCGAGCAGCCGGCGTGCCAGCAGCGGCAGCCGCGCGCGCGGATGCTGGGCCAGCAGGCGCGCGTGCAGGCGCTCCAGTCGCGTGTGGCGCCGCTGGCCTTGTTCGCGCAGCACGACGGCCAGGCGGCGTTGCAGGTGCTGCAGCCGTTCGCGGTCGCGCTGCAACCGGGCTTGTGGCCGTTGCGCCTGCAGTCGCGCCAGCAAGTGGTCGACGCGTTGCGACCGCGCCTGCAGCTGGCGTTGCTGCAAGGTGGCCAGGCGCTGCTGCAGTTGCCGCAGGTGGCGACCGACCGCCACCGCGTCGGGCACCAGCAATTCGGCGGCGGCCGACGGCGTGGGCGCGCGCAGGTCGGCGACGAAGTCGGCGATGCTGAAGTCGATCTCGTGGCCGACCGCGGAAACCACCGGCACCGCGCTGGCGTGGATCGCCCGCGCCACCGCTTCCTCGTTGAATGCCCACAGGTCTTCCAGCGAGCCGCCGCCGCGGGTCAGCAGCAGCACGTCGTAGCGTGCGCTGGCCGATGCCCTGCGCAGCATCGCCACGATCGCCGGCGGCGCCTCGCGGCCCTGCACCGGCACGGGCAATACCTCGACGTCGGCCAGCGGCCAGCGCCGCGCCAGCACGCTGAGCACGTCGCGGATCGCCGCGCCGGTGGCGGAGGTGATCACGCCGATGCGCCGCGCGTAGGTGGGCAGGGCGCGCTTGCGCGCCGGGTCGAACAGGCCTTCGGCGTCGAGCCGGGCCTTGAGTTGCTCGAATTCGCGTTGCAGCGCGCCTTCGCCGGCCGGTTCCATGTATTCGGCGACCAGCTGGAACTCGCCGCGCGGTTCGTACAGGCCGACCTTGGCGCGCAGCAGCACCTGCATGCCGTCGACCGGGCGGAAGCGCAGCATGGAGGCCTTCATCTTGAACATCGCGCAGCGCACCTGGGCGCCGCTGTCCTTCAGGGTGAAGTACAGATGCCCCGAAGCGGGCTTGGTCACGTTCGACAGCTCGCCCTCGATCCACACCTGCGGCAAGGCATCGCCCAGCAGGTCGCGCACCAGCCGGTTGAGCAGGCTGGGGGTGAGGACGTGACGTGGCGTGGCGTTGTCGAACGGCTCTGGCATAGGGGCGAGAGCCTAGCATGCGGGCAGTATCAAGTTGTGAGAAAACATCCGCTTGAGGCCGGAAGCGCATGAAAGTTATCAAGTGACGAAAGCCGTGCGCTGGCCTCTTCAGTCGTCACCGGCGTCACGCAGTTCGCGCCAGCGGCGTTTGCGCATTCGCCAGCTGCGGATGCCCAGGTTCAACGCGAACCAGGCGGCGATGGCGCCGAACGGCCAGCCGATCCACGCCGGCCACACGAACGCGACCACCGCCAGCGCGGCGAGCGTCACGGTACCGGTCACCAGCGGACCGCTGCTGGTGTCGCCGAGCACGCGGCGGTTGCTCAGCGCGGCACCGACGCTGTTGGCGATACGCAAGGCGCCGGCGGCCGCGCGGCCGGAGCTGCCGCCGGCGTGGCGCACCCGCGGCGGCCGCGTTTCGCTGCTGCGCACTTTTTCGCGGCTGCCGTTGCCGTGCCGACGGCGACGCGAGGCCAGCACGATCTCGGTGGCGTTGCCCAGGTCCTTTTCGTATTGCGCGGCGAGCTGGCCGGCGAAGCCGGCGTCCTCGACCGCCACGTCAAGTTCGCGGTTGCCGAGCCAGCTGGCGATGTTGAGGTTGGACGAACCGACCCGCGCCCACTGGCCGTCGGCCACCGCGGTCTTCGCGTGCAGCATCGAACCGTTCCATTCGAAGACGCGGATGCCGGCTTTCAGCAAGGGCCGGTAACCCGAACGCGACAGGCCGGCCACGATCGGGATGTCGCTGCTGCCGGGCACCAGCAGGCGCACGTCCACGCCGTCGCGCGCGGCCGCCACCAGCGCCTGCACGTACGGCGCGAGGCCCACGAAGTAGGCGTCGGTGAGCCACAGCGTCTTGCGCGCCATCGCGGCGATCAACTGGTCGAGCCGGTACATGCCGGCGGTGGCCGGTTGGGTGGCGATCAGCCGCAGCGCCACGTCGCCGGCCGGCGCGACTGGTTCCGGCATGGCCGAAAACGGCCGCAGCGCGGCACCGGTCTCGCTCCAGCTTTGCGCGAATGCGGCTTCCAGCTCGGCCACCGCCGGGCCGCGCAGCGCTACGCCGGTGTCGCGCCAGGGCGGTACGTCGCGCGTCGGGTCGCCCAGCCATTTCGCGCTGATGCACACGCCGGACAGGAAGCCGAGGCTGCCGTCGACCACCAGCAGCTTGCGGTGGTCGCGGCTGATCCAGCCGAATGGCTGGCCCAGTTGCGGCGGATTGAATACCCGCACCTCGCCGCCGGCCGCACGCAGCGGCGCCCAGAACGCGCCGCGCGACTGGCCGAGACAGCCGACCCAGTCGGCCACCACCGCGACGAACACGCCCGCCTGCGCACGTTCGACCAGGGCATCACGGAAGGCGCGGCCCACTTCGTCGTCGCGGATGATGTAGTTCTCCAGCAGCACGCGCCGCCGCGCACCGCGGATCGCCGCCAGCCAGGCGGCGTAGTGCGCGGCCGCGTCGATCAGCAGTTCCACCGCGTTGCCGTTGAGCAGCGGGGCGCCCGCGGCGCGGCTCAGGGCCTGTTCCGCCAGCAGGCGGCTGGGGGTGGTCGGGATCAATGGCGTAGGCATCAGTCGAGTGTAGGCGATGGCCTGTGCGCACGCCGTCATCCCGGGGCTTCTGGCATGATCCGGCGCATGCTGATCGAGCGCCGTTACACCGACACCGATGCCTGCGCGCGCCACCTTGCCTACGAGCTGGGGCCCGACCTGCGCATCGCCGCGCCGCTGGGTCTGGGCAAACCGCACGGGTTGCTCAACGCGCTGTATCGGCTGGTCGCCGCCGACAGCGGGCGTTCGATGCGGCTGTATACCGCGCTGTCGCTGACCCGGCCGCAACCGGCGCCGGGGCTGGAACAACGCTTCCTCGGGCCGTTCCTCGAGCGCCACTTCGGTGCCGATGCGGTCGACCCGCAGTACGCGCTGGACCAGGCGCGCGACGCGCTGCCCGCGAACGTCGAGGTGCACGAGTTCTACCTGCAGTCCGGCGCGCTGCTGCGTTCGGCCAGCGCCCAGCGCAGCTACATCAGCCAGAACTACACCCACGTCGCGCGCGACCTCGCGGTGCAGGACATCAACCTGCTGGTGCAACTGGTGGCGCGCCGCGAGGGACCGGACGGCGTGCACTACAGCCTGTCGTGCAACCCCGATCTGACCCTGGATTTCCTGCGCCAGGTGCAGTCGGCCGGCAGGCAGCGGCCGATATGCGTGGCGGTGGTCCACCCGGACCTGCCGTACCTGGGCGGCGATGCCGAGGTGGCGCAAGCCTATTTCGACGTGGAACTGCGCCCGGACACGTCGCCGCCGCTGTTCGCGCTGCCGCGCTCGCCGGTGGGTCTGGCCGAATACGCGCTGGGCCTGCATGCCAGCGCGCTGGTCAAGGACGGCGGCTGCCTGCAGATCGGCATCGGTGCGCTGTCCGACGCGCTGGTCAAGGCGCTGCTGCTGCGCCAGCAGGACAACACCCCATGGCGCCGCGCGCTGGTGGCGCTGGACCCGGCCGGCGCCACGCACGCACTGGCCGGCCGGTTGGGCGGCCTGGCTCCGTTCGAAACCGGCCTGTACGGCGCCAGCGAGATGGTGATGGACGGCTTCATGCACCTGCAGCGCGGCGGTGTCCTGAAACGGCGCAGCTGGGACAACCTGGCGCTGGAACGCGCGTCGGCCGCCGGCCAGTTGAACCCCGCCACGCCGGGCGGGCATTACCTGCGCGGCGCGTTCTTCCTGGGTTCGCGCGAATTGTACGAATGGCTGGACGCCACCGAAGCCGCCGATCCGGATGCGATCGACATGTGCGCGGTCTCCAACGTCAACCAGCTGTACGGCAACCACCCGTTGCTGGCGACGCTGCAGCGGCGCGGTGCGCGCTTCTTCAACACCTGCATGATGGCGACCCTGCTCGGCGCGGCGGTGTCCGACACGCTGGAGGACGGCGCCGTGGTCAGCGGCGTCGGCGGCCAGTACAACTTCGTGGCGATGGCGCACGAATTGCCGGACGGCCGCTCGGTGCTGCTGTTGCGCGCCACGCGCAATACCCGTGGCGGGATCGAGAGCAACATCCGCTGGAACTACGGCCAGACCACCATCCCGCGTCACCTGCGCGACATCGTCGTTACCGAATACGGCGTCGCCGACCTGCGCGGCAAGAGCGACAGCGAATGCATCGAGGCGATGCTGTCGATCGCCGACGCGCGCTTTCTCGATGCGCTGTGCGCGGAAGCGAAGGCCCACGGCAAGCTGGCCGCCGATTTCGCGATACCGGAAGCCTGGCGCCGCCATCATCCCGGCCACCTGCGCGAGGTATTGGCGCCGTTCCAGCACAAGGGCCTGCTGCCGAAGTTTCCGTTCGGCAGCGATTTCACCGAGGTCGAGCAGCGCCTGCTGCCGGCGCTGGAGTGGCTGAAGGCCGCCACCGGCAACTGGCGCGGCAAGCTGCGTCTGCTGCGCGCATTCTGCCGGCCCGGGAAAGCGGTGCCGGGCGAGGCCGAAGCCTTGGCGCGGATGGGGCTGGATGCGCCAACGAGGATGGCCGACCGCTTGCAACGACGCTTGCTGCAAGCCGCCTTGCGCCGGCAACCGTAGCGGCCGCGCGCGGGCTACCGCGTTGAGCGGCCAGTTTCGCCGGGCGACTCGGGGGCAGGTTCTTCCGGCGCCGGATCGTCCATCAACGGCAACACCGACGGGCTGTCCAGGTCGTCGAACTGCTGGTGGTTGACCGCCCAGAAGAACAGCCACACCGCGACGATCACCACCAGCAGGGTGACCGGAATCAGTACCAGCAGGATGTTCATGCGCGCAGCTCGCGTGGACGGGCTGCCGGACCGGAGGCGTCGGAGTGGTCGAGCGCCGCATCGCCGCCGACGCGCAGCGCGTTGACCACCACCACCAGCGAGCTCAGCGACATGCCGATGCCGGCCAGCCAGGGCGGCACGAAGCCGAGCGCGGCAAACGGTACCGCGCACAGGTTGTACAGCAAGGCCCAGCGCCGGCTCTGCGCCATCACCCGCTGCACCTGGCGGGCGACCGTGCGGGCATCGACAAGGCCGTCCAGACGTCCATCCAGCAACAGCAGGTCGGCGTGCGCCTGGGCCAGCTCGGTGCCCGACGCCAGCGCCGCGGAGACGTCCGCGCCGGCCAGTACCGGGGCATCGTTGCTGCCGTCGCCCACGGCCAGGGTGGTGTGGCCGTGGGCGCGCGCCGCCTGCAGCCGTTCGAGCTTGTCGGCGGGCGATTGCCGCGCATGCCAGTCGTCGATGCCGAGGCGGGCGGCGAGCGCGGCGACGCGGGTGGCGTCGTCGCCACTGGCGATCGTGGCGGCGATGCCGTCGCCACGCAGCGCGTCGAGCATGCGGCGGGCATCGACGCGGGGTTGTTCGTCGACATGGAATGCGGCGATCGCGCCTTGCGCATCGGCCAGCAGCAGTGCACCGGCCAGCTCGGACGAAACCGGCGGGCTGCCCGGAGCCAGCGCGAAATCGGCGCGGCCCAGACGCAGCTCGCGGCCACCGACCTCGCCGCTGATGCCGGCACCGGCATGCACCTGCACCGACTGCGCATGCAGTGGCAACGCCTGCTGGCGCGCCGCGTCGGCGAGGGCACGGGCCAGCGGGTGCGAGCTTTCGTGGGCCAGCGCGGCGGCCAGTTGCAGCACCTGTTCGACGGTATCGCCGCGCAGGGGTTCGACCGCGCGGCGGTCCAGCTGCGGCACGGTCAGCGTGCCGGTCTTGTCGAACAGCGCGTAGTCGACCCGCGCCAACGCGGTCAGCACCGCGCCATCGGTGACCAGCACGCCGCGGCCGGCCAGCACGCCGAGCGCGCGGGTCAGCGTGGCCGGGCGGGTCAGCGCGAACGCGCAGGGGCAGGCCACCACCAGCACGGCCACCGCGGCCTCAAATGCACGCGTGGGGTCGACCAGCAGCCAGCCCAGCGCGGTGAGCGCGGTGAGCACCAGCACGCGGGCGACGAAGCGGCCGATCTCGCGATCGCTGGCGGCGATCAGCGTGCGCGCCTGCCGCGCTCGGGTGGCCAAGGCGCCCAGCCGTGCCACCGTGGTGGTGGCGCCGCTGTGCTCCACGCGCAACTCGGCCGGCCCGGACAGCAGCACGCTGCCGGCAACCAGCCGCTCGCCACGCTCACGCCGCAGCGGATGCGACTCGCCCGACAGCAATGCCTCATCCACCCGCACGCCGGCGCTTTCCAGCACGCCGTCCGCCGGCACGGTGCCGCCTTCGGCGATGTGCACGCGATCGCCGGGCAGCAGGGCGATCGCGGCCACCGTTTCCAGCTCGCCATCGGCGCGGCGGCGCTGCGCCAGCAGCGGCGTGGCGTCGATGGCAGCGTCGCCGAGCGCGCCGCTGCGGTGGCGCGAACGCAGTTCCACGTAGCGCCCTCCGAGCAGCAGGAACACGAACATGGTCACCGAGTCGAAGTAGATCTCGCCGCTGCCGCACAGCGTGTTGAACGTGCTGGCCAGGAACACCAATGCCACCGCCAGCGCCACCGGCAGGTTGATGCCGAGCCGGCGCTCGCCCAGTTCGCGCACGGCGCCGCTGAAGAACGGCTGCGCCGAGTAGAACACCACCGGCAAGCTGGTCAGCAGGCCCAGCCAGCGGAACAGGTTGCGCGTGCTGAAGTCGACGAAATCGACCACGCCGATGTAGATCACGAACGCGTACGTCATCACCTGCATCGAGCACATGCCGGCGACCAGCAGGCGCTTCAGCGCGTCGTGCTGCTCGTGCGAGCGGGCGTCGTCGATGCTGTCGTGCTGCAGCGGCTGCGCCGGGCAGTTCGCGGCGGCGAAGTGGTCGAGCAGGCTGGGCAGCGAGGTGCGTTGTGCATCCCACACCACCCGCACGCGCTGCGCCGGGCGGTCGATGGCGACACGCCGCACGCCGGGCAGGGCGCGGATCCGTTGTTCCAGCCACAGCACCTGGCGCGCGTCGTTCAGCGATTCGACCCGCAAGGCGATTTCGCTGCAACCGTCGCGGCGCGGGCGCAGTACCTGCGCGGCGAGTTGCGGGTGGGCCCAGGCCGCGTAGGTGTTCATCGCGGCGGATCAGTCGACGGGTGGGGCGGCGGCCCGGCGCTGCTGCGCGCGCCGACCGGCACGCCGAACACGGTGTGCGAGGTATCCAGCGGGGTATCGGCGTGGCTGGCGCCGAGCACGATCATCCACACACAGCCGGCCAGCGAGCCCGCGAAGATGAACACGCCCAGCCACAGCACCGGCTGGCGATACCAGGCCGATGCCGTGCGGGCGGCCATGTCATTGCCTGCTTTCATCGGCAGGGTGCGACAGGTGATAGACGTAGGCCGCGACCACGCGGATCTGCTCGTCAGACAGGCGTGGGCTCCACGCCGGCATGTGGCCCTGGCGGCCCTCGCCGATGCTCTTCTCGATGTCGGCCACGCTGCTGCCGTGCAACCACACCTTGTCGGTGAGGTTCGGTGCGCCCAGTGCCGGGTTGCCCTTGCCCTCGGCGCCGTGGCAGGCGGCGCAGGTGGCGAACAGCGGCTGGCCCGCAGCAGCCTTGGCCGCATCGTGCGGTGCGCCGGACAGGCTCAGCACGTACTGCGCGAGGTTCTTCACGTTGTCCGCGCCCAGGCTCGCCCACGGCGGCATCACGCCGCTGCGCCCGTCGTGGATCGAGGTGGTGATGTCGCTGCCGCTGCCGCCGTAGAGCCAGTCGCCATCGCTGAGGTCGGGCGCGCCGAGCGCGACGTTGCCCTTCGCGCTGCGCTGGTGGCAGGCGGCGCAGTTGTCCTCGAACAGCACCTTGCCCATCTGCAGCGCGGCAGGATCGCTGGACAGCTGCTCGACGGGATACAGCTTGAAGCGCTCCATCAGCGGCGCGAGCGTGGCTTGGTTGACGGCCACGTTGTGCGCCAGCTCGCCATGCGAGGTCCAGCCGAGCAGGCCCTTGAAGCTGCCGAAGCCGGGGAACAGCGCCAGGTAAGTGAAGCCAATCACGAACATGGCGCCGGAGAACAGCACCCACCACAGCGGCAGCTTGCGCACGCCTTCGCGCAACACGCCGTGAGCCCAGACGTGGCCGCTGGTGCCATCGGGCAGGGTGGGGATCTTCGCGCGCGGGCCCCACAGGTACAGGAAGAAGGTGATGCCCATGTTCAGCACCACCAGGAACATCACCCACAGCGACCATCCCGCGCTCATGGACGGTTCTCCTTCGTATCGGTTTCGACTTCAGGCTCGTCTTCCATGGGCAGGCGTGCCATGCGGTTGAACGTGGGCTTGTGGTACTTGCGCCAGGCCCAGAACCAGATGCCGAGGAAGGTGAACATCATCAGCAGGATGAACACGCCGGCGATGTGGCCCCAGATCGGGTTCATCGGCGTGATCATGGCGCACCTCCGGTGCTGGCCGGGGTGGCCGCCGGGTCGGGTTCGTTCTTGATGCCCAGGCCCTGCAGATACGCGATCAGCGCATCCATCTCGGTCTTGCCTTCCACCGCGGCCGGCGCGCCGGCGATATCCGCATCGCTGTACGGATCGCCCAGCCTGCGCAGCGTGCGCATGCGCGCCTGGACGTCGGCGGCGTCGAGCTTCTTTGCGGCCAGCCACGGGTAGCCGGGCATGTTCGACTGCGGCACGACCTGGCGCGGGTCCAGCAGGTGCATGCGCTGCCAGTCGTCGGAGTACTTGCCGCCGACGCGGGCCAGGTCCGGGCCGGTGCGCTTGGAGCCCCACTGGAACGGCCGGTCGTAGACCGATTCGGCGGCGGTCGAGAAGTGGCCGTAGCGCTCGGTCTCGAAACGCAGCGCACGGATCATCTGCGAGTGACACAGATAGCAGCCCTCGCGCACGTAGACGTCCTTGCCGGCCAGCCGCAGCGGGTCGTACGGATGCACGCCGGGCGGCGCCTCCAGCGTGTGCGCCTCGACGAACAGCGGGGTGATCTCGGCCAGGCCGCCCAGCGAGACCATGATCGCGATGCCGATCGCGAGCAGGCCGGCGTGTTTCTCGATTGCTTCGAAATGTTTGTACGCCATAACCAAACCTCCTCAACCAGCGACGGGCAGCGGGGCCGGAACCTGATGCGGCACCGGCTCGGGGATCGGCACCGGGATCGGCTTGATCAGGCGCGCGCGCGCATCCGCCGCGGTATGCCACAGGTTCCAGGCCATGACCCACATGCCCGACAGGATCAGCACGCCGCCCAGCCAGCGGATCAGGTACATCGGCTTGATTGCGATCAGGCTGTCCAGAAAACCATAGGTGAGCGCGCCGTCCGGATTGGTGGCGCGCCACATCAGGCCTTCGGTGACACCGGCGGTCCACATCGAACCCACGTACAGCAGGGTGCCCATGATATGCAGCCAGAAATGCGCTTCCATGCCCTTGTGCGAATACATCTCCGGACGGCCCAGCGCGCGCGGCGCCATCGCGTAGAGCGAGCCGATGGTGATCATCGCCACCCAGCCCAGCGAGCCGGAATGCACGTGGGCGATGGTCCAGTCGGTGTAGTGCGACAGCGAGTTCACCGTCTTGATCGCCATCATCGAGCCTTCGAAGGTCGATGCGGCGTAGAACACCAGCGACATCACCATGAACTTCGCGGCAGGGTCGGTCTTCAACCGCCACCACGAGCCGTTGAACGTGAGCAGGCCGTTCGCGGCCGAACCCAGGCTGGGCATCAGCAGCACCAGCGAGAACGCCATGCCGACGGACTGCACCCAGTCGGGCAGGGCGGTGTACATCAGGTGGTGCGCGCCGGCCCACATGTAGACCGAGATCAGCGCCCAGAAATTGACGATCGAGAAGCGGTAGCTCCACAGCGGCTGCTGCGCCTGCCGCGGCACGAAGTAATACATCATGCCGAGGAAGCCGGCGGTGAGGAAAAACGCCACCGCGTTGTGGCCGTACCACCACTGCACCATCGCATCGACCACGCCCGAATAGATCGGGTAGGACTTGAACAGCGACACCGGCAGGGCGAGGTTGTTGACGATGTGCAGCAGGCCCACCGCGATGATGAACGCGCCGTAGTACCAGTTCGCCACGTAGATGTGCTTGATGCGCCGGCGCGCCAGGCTGCCGAAGAACACCACGCCGAAGCTCACCCAGACGATCGCGATCAGGATGTCGATGATCCATTCCGGCTCGGCGTATTCCTTGCTCTGGGTCATGCCCAGCGGCATGGACACCATCGCCAGCACGCAGACCAGCTGCCAGCCCCAGAACGTGAACGCGGCCAGTTTCTTGAACGCCAGCCGCGCGTGGCCGGTGCGCTGCACCACGTAGTAGCAGGTGCCCATCAGCGCCGAGCCGCCGAACGCGAAGATCACGCCGAAGGTATGGTCGGGGCGGAGCCGGCTGAAGGTCAGCCAGGGGATCTCGAAATTGAGCGCCGGCCACAGCAGCTCGGCGGCGGCGTAGACGCCGACCGACATGCCGATGATGCCCCAGACCGCCGCGGCCAGCAGGAACTGGCGCACGACCTTGTCGTTGTAATACTCGGTATTCGGCATGGGGTTCCCCGGCTGGACATCTGGACAATCTAAAGTGAAGCATGCGGTGCCGCATTGATCCCGATCAAGTTGCTGCGGCAATCCGTCCCCTGTGTCGATGACAGTGGACGGCCCTGTGCAACCAATCGGTCGCCAGCGTGCGCCGATTTGCCACAGGGCGGCAGGCCTGATCGGGTATCCTTGGCACTATCGCCGCGAACCATCGCGACTTGTCATCCCGGTTGATTCCATGAGTGAGATTGCCACACAGAAACCGCGTCCGGCTGGGCCGGCGCTACGCCGGCCCAGCGTGGCCGTGCAGATCGGCAAGGTAAAGGTCGGCGGCGGCGCGCCGGTGGTGGTGCAGTCGATGACCAACACCGATACCGAGGACCCGGCCAGCACCGCGAAACAGATCGCCGAGCTGGCCCGCGCCGGCTCCGAACTGGTGCGCATCACGGTCAACACGCCGGCCGCCGCTGCCGCGGTGCCGCGCATCGCCGAGCGGCTGGCGATGATGGGCGTGGACGTGCCGATCATCGGCGACTTCCACTACAACGGGCACCTGCTGCTGGAACGCGAGCCGGCCTGTGCCGAAGCGCTGGCGAAGTACCGCATCAACCCCGGCAACGTCGGTTTCGGCAAGAAGCATGAAAGCCAGTTCGCGTCAATCATCGAGAAGGCGCTGCGCTACGCCAAGCCGGTGCGCATCGGTGCGAACTGGGGCTCGCTGGACCAGGGCATGGTCACCGCGCTGATGGACGAGAACGCACGCCGCGCCGATCCGTGGGACGCCTCGCACGTGGCCCGCGAGGCGCTGATCCGCTCGGCGCTGGATTCGGCGGCGCTGGCCGAGAAGATCGGCCTGGCACGCGAGCGCATCATCCTGTCGTGCAAGGTCTCCGGCGTGCAGGAACTGATCGCCGTGTACCGCGACCTGGCCGCGCGCTGCGACTACGCGCTGCACCTGGGCCTGACTGAAGCCGGCATGGGTTCCAAGGGCATCACCGCATCCAGCGCCGCGTTGGCGGTGCTGCTGCAGGAAGGCATCGGCGACACCATCCGCATCTCGCTCACGCCGGAGCCTGGCGCCTCGCGCACCGGCGAGGTGATCGTGGCGCAGGAACTGCTGCAGACCATGGGCCTGCGCTCGTTCACCCCGCTGGTCACCGCCTGCCCGGGTTGCGGCCGCACCACCAGCGAGTTCTTCCAGGAACTGGCCAAGACCGTGCAGGAACACGTGCGCGAACAGATGCCGACCTGGCGCATCAAGTACGACGGCGTGGAGAACCTCACCCTGGCGGTGATGGGCTGCATCGTCAACGGCCCGGGCGAATCCAAGCATGCCAACATCGGCATCTCGCTGCCGGGCAACGGCGAGGCGCCGGCGGCGCCGGTGTTCATCGACGGCGAGAAGGCGATGACCCTGCGCGGCGACAACATCGCCAACGAATTCGTGGGCATCCTCGACGACTACGTGGCCCGCAAGTATGCGGCGCGAACGGGCTGAGGCTGAGGTTCCGGTCACACCGCCACGGCAGGCGCGGACTCATACTTCCGCCTGCCCGCAAGAGGCGTGGCGCGCATGTCGTGGGCGGGATGATCTCGCCGGGGAGCCGTCGTGAGAATCAGCCCTCAGTCCCGCACCGTCCTGCTCTACGTGCTGTTATCCGCGTTGTGGATCTGGCTGTCCGATCGTGCGCTGGACGCCCTGGTGCACGGTCAGGCCGAGTTGACCTCCCTGCAGAGCGTCAAGGGCTGGCTATTCGTGGCCAGCACGGGTGCGCTGCTGTACTGGATGATCGGCCGTGACCTGCGGCGCCTGCAGGCTGTCAACCGGAGACTGCTGGACGGGCATGCCCAGGCCTTGCGCGTGCTGGTCTCGGCGATGGATATCCGCCATCGCGAGACCGGCGACCATTCCGACCGGGTGATGCGCATGGCCACCGGCCTGGCCCGTCTGGCCGGCGTGCAAGGCGAGGCGTTGCGCAACCTCACCTTTGGCGCCTTGCTGCACGACATCGGCAAGCTCGCCTTGCCCGATGCGGTGCTGATCAAGCCGGGCAAGCTGGACGACGAGGAGATGGCGGTGATGCGCCGCCACCCGCAGCTCGGCTACGAGCTGCTGCAACGGGTGGACTTCCTGCGCGATGCCGGCGATATCCCGCACAGCCATCACGAGCGCTGGGACGGCGGCGGCTATCCGCAAGGCTTACGCGGCGAGGAGATCCCGCTGGCCGCGCGCATCTTCAGCGTGGTCGACGTGTGGGATGCGCTGATCACGGTGCGCGTGTACAAGCCGGCGTGGCCGGAGTCCGAGGTGCTGGATTACCTGCGCGAAGTTGCCGGCAGCCAGCTCGATCCCCGCCTGGTGGCGCTGTTCCTGGAAAATTACGACGAACTCAAGGCACTCGGTCGCTGAAACCGGTCCCCGCGCAGGGCTGGATCAGCCGCGGCGTGAAGGCGGCCCAGCTGCCGACCAGCCCGGGCAACTGGCCGAGCCGGGCCACCTGGCGCAGGAATTCCACACGGGGCATCTCGACGGCGCCCAGGCCGAGCGTATGCGGGTTGCTGACCTGGGTGTCGATCAGCGGGAAATCCATGTCGCGCAGCAGGCGTGCCAGCGCGGCCAGGGCGAGCTTCGAGCCGCCGCTTTCCGCGCTGAACATCGACTCGCCGCAGAACAGCCGGCCGATCGCGACGCCGTAGATGCCGCCGACCAGGCGCTCGCCGTCCCACACTTCCACGCTGTGCGCATGGCCGAGCCGGTGCAACTGGACATAGGCGTCGATCATCGTCGGCACCAGCCAGGTGCCGGCGTCGTTGGCGCGCGGCGCGGCGCAGGCGCGGATGACCTGGTCGAATGCGTGGTCGACGGTCAGCCGCCATGATTTGCCCCTGAGCTGGCGGTGCAGGCTGCGGTTGATCCGCAGGGTTTCGGTATGGAACACGCAGCGCGGGTCGGGCGACCACCACAGGATCGGCTCGTGCTCGCCGAACCACGGGAAGATGCCGAGACTGTACGCGGCCAGCAGCCGCCGGGGCGACAGGTCGCCGCCGAACGCGAGCAGGCCGTTCGGTTCGGCCAGCGCCTGGCGCGGGTCGGGGAAGCGGTCCCAGAGTTCGGCATCCAGCAGCGGCAGCCTGTTCATCGTTCGACCTTGCCGTGATCGGCATAAGGGCTGTGGCCTTGCAGCTCGGCGGCATAAGCGTCGACCGCTTCGGCCTCGCTGGCAAGCGCCGCCGCCACCGCGGCACGGAAATCGGGGTTGGCCAGGTAGTGGCGCGAGTGCGTGCGCACCGGCAGGAACCCGCGCGCCAGCTTGTGTTCGCCCTGCGCGCCCGGTTCGAAACGTTCCAGGCGGTGTGCGATCGCGTACTCGATGCCGCGGTAGTAGCACAGCTCGAAATGCAGGCCGGGCACGTCCATCGACGCGCCCCAGTAGCGGCCGTACAGCACGTTGCCGCCTTGCACGAACAGCGCCATCGCCACGATGGCCGCGCCGTCGCGGGCCAGTGCGAGCTGCGCGATCGATCCCAGCGCGCCGAGCCGGCGGAAGAACGCGGCAGTCAGCGCGGCGTGGTTGCCCTTCATGTCGAAGGTGGCTTCGTACAGCGCATGCACGCGCTGCCATTCATCGAGACTGAGCGTGTCGCCGCTGCGCCACTCGAAGGCCAGTCCGCTCGCCGCCACCTGGCGGCGTTCGCGCAGGATGTTCTTGCGCTTCTTGTGGTTGAGCGCAGCGAGGAAATCCGGGAAGTGGCGGTAGCCGCGGTTGTGCCAGTGGAACTGCACGTCCGAGCGCGCCAGCCAGTCGTCGCCGAAGGCGGCCAGTTCGGCAGCTTGCAGGAAATTCGCATGCACCGATGACAGGCCGAGCCGCACGGCTTCGTCGCGCATGGCGTCGGCCAGCGCACGCTGCAGGTGCGGCGTGCGTGCGCCGTTGCCGGCGAGCAGGCGCGGGCCGGGCACGGGCGAGTAGGGCACGCCGTTGAGCAGCTTCGGGTAGTACTCGCCGCCGGCACGCTCCCACGCGCTGGCCCAGCTCCAGTCGAACACGAACTCGCCGTGCGAATTGCCCTTCAGGTACAGCGGCGCGGCGGCCAGCAGGCGGCCGTCTTCGTACAGGCCCAGGTGATGCGTCTGCCAGCCCCAGTCGGGGCGGATGCAGCCGCTGCGTTCCAGCGCGTCCAGGAACGCGTGCGACACGAACGGGTTCGCATCGGCACGCAGGGCGTCCCACTCCGCGGCTGGCAGTTCGGCGATCGCGGCATGGAAGCGGATGTTGTGCATGGCCGTGGAGAGTGGAGGAAGCGACAAGTTCCCGCCACTGCTCGTTGCTCGCTCCTCTCCACTCACTCCCGCTTCGTCAACCCGCCGGGGTCTGCTGATCCAGCCAGCGTTCCGCGTCCAGCGCGGCCATGCAGCCGAAGCCGGCCGAGGTGACGGCCTGGCGGTAGATGTGATCGGCCACGTCGCCGGCCGCGAACACGCCGGGCACCGAGGTCATCGTGGCCATGCCGTGCTGGCCGCTGTGGATCTTGATGTAGCCGTCGTGCATGTCGAGCTGGCCTTCGAAGATGCCGGTGTTCGGCGTGTGGCCGATCGCCACGAAGAAGCCGGTGGCCGCGATGTCGCGGGTGACGCCGGAGTTGACGTCCTTCACGCGCACGCCGGTGACGCCGGTGTCGTCGCCCAGCACTTCGTCGATGCTGTGGTTCCAGACCAGCTCGATCTTGCCGGCGGCGGCCTTCTCGAACAGCTTGTCCTGCATGATCTTCTCGGCACGCAGCTTGTCGCGGCGATGCACCAGGTAAACTTTGCGGCCGATGTTGGCCAGGTACAGCGCCTCCTCGACCGCGGTGTTGCCGCCGCCGATCACCACCACGTCCTGGTCGCGGAAGAAGAAGCCGTCGCAGGTGGCGCAGGCGGACACGCCTTTGCCCTTGTACTTCTCCTCGCTGGCGATGCCGAGGTACTTGGCAGTGGCGCCAGTGGTGATGATCAGTGCGTCGGCGGTGTACTCGCCGGAGTCGCCCTTGAGCCGGAACGGGCGCTGCTTCAGGTCCGCCGTATGGATGTGGTCGAAGATCATCTCGGTGTGGAAGCGCTCGGCGTGCTCGGCCATGCGCTGCATCAGCGCCGGCCCCTGCAGGCCCTCGACGTCGCCCGGCCAGTTGTCCACGTCGGTGGTGGTCATCAGCTGGCCGCCCTGTTGCAGGCCGGTGATCATGGTCGGCTTGAGGTTGGCACGGGCCGCATACACCGCAGCGGTGTAGCCGGCGGGGCCGGAGCCGAGGATCAGCAGGCGGCTGTGTTTGGGGGTAGAGACTGTCTTCATATTCCGTGTGCTCCGCGTTGCTTTGCAGCGGTTGTCAGGTGGTGGACCGTGGTGCGGGCCATGCTGGTTGCATGGCCAAGCCGCGGGCCGCCGCATGGCGACCGCTGCAAAGCAACCCTTCGGGCCGGGTCTGTTTGCCCACAGGGCAGCGTCATCGTTCGGTCGTGTATTGACATACACTCCCTCGCTCTTCCTTGCCCTGCGCGCAAACAGCTCCCGGCGCGGAGTACACGGAATATGAAGACAGTCTCGGGCTCATGGTTATAATCCTTGGGTTGTCTGGTGACTTGAGTGGCTATTCGCTCCGACCCCTGCGGCGGTTTCCCTTCGGGCCGCATAGGGCGATGGCGACGGAGCGTACGACCCCCGGAAGAATGGGGAATACACGACACCGATTCAAGGCATCGGCAGATCGGCGGCACGACAGCGGCGACTGCGCGATGGATTCACACTTCCACAGGACCCATCCTTCATGCGCATCGGCATTCCCTCCGAAACCAAGACCCTGGAAGGTCGCGTCGCCCTCATTCCGGCCGCTGCCGCCGACCTGGTGCACCGTGGCCACGATGTGTTCATCCAGTCCGGGGCCGGCCTGAAAAGCGGCTTTGCCGATGAGGCCTACGCAAGGGAGGGCATCACCGTGGTGGCGGATGCCGCCGCGCTGTACGAGGCGGGCGAGTTGATCGTCAAGGTGAAGGAGCCGGTCGCCGGCGATCTCGCCTTGCTGAAAAAGCACCATCTGCTGTTCTGTTACCTGCACCTGGCGGCCGAGCCCGAGCTGACCCGCAGCCTGCTCGGCATCGGGCTGACCGGCGTGGCGTTCGAATCGGTGACCGAGAACGGCATGCTGCCGCTGCTGCTGCCGATGTCGGTGATCGCCGGCCGCATCGCCACCCAGATCGGCACCACGCTGCTGCACCGCCCGCAGGGCGGCAAGGGCAAGCTGCTCGGCGGCATGGCTTCCACTCCGCGCGGCAAGGTCGTGGTGCTCGGCGCCGGTGCCGCCGGCGGCAATGCCGCCGCCCTGGCCGCGGCCGCCGGTGCCAACGTGGTGGTGTTCGACAAGCGCCAGGACCGCCTGGCCGAAATGATGGCCATGGGTCCGAACGTCACCGCGTTGTATGCCTACGAGTCGTCGGTAGCCGAGGAGGTCCGCGACGCCGACATCGTGGTCGGCGCGGTGCTGATCCCCAGTGCCCGGGCGCCGCACGTGGTCAGCGAGGCGATGGTCAGGACGATGGAGCCGGGCAGCGTGCTGGTGGACATCGCGATCGACCAGGGCGGCTGCTTCGAGACTTCGAAGCCGACCACCTGGGAGAAGCCCACCTACGACGTGCACGGCATCACCCACTTCTGCGTGACCAACATGCCGGGTGCGGTGCCGCAGACGTCGTCACTGGCGATTTCCGCCGCGATCCTGCCGTACGTGCAGCGTCTGGCCGCGGGCAGCGAGTGGCGCCAGTTCGCCCCGCTGAATAGCGGCATCAATGTCGATGGCGGCAAGCTGGTGCATCCTGCGCTGCAAGGTATGCTCTAACCCTTGGCAGGCAGGAAGGGGGCACCCAGGGTGGCGCGCAGCACGAACGTCAGGCAACAACCGAAGGAAGGCCTCAGCGAGGAGCTGAAGCGGCGGCTGCGCGAAGCCGGTGCCCTGCTGCTGTTGCCGCTGGCGCTGTACCTGCTGGTGTGCCTGTTCAGCTACAACCCGCACGACCCCAGCTGGACGAACGCCGGTCAGCTGGAACACGCGCGCAATTTCGGCGGCACCGTCGGCGCCTATATCGCCGACCTGCTGCGCTGGATCTTCGGCCTGGTCGCCTACTGCTTCCCGTTGCTGCTGCTGTTGCTGGGCGTGCAGGTGCTGCGCCAGCGCGGCGAGCAGGTGGTGCATCCGTGGGAGCCGGCGCTGCGCCTGATCGGCTTCGTGTTCTTCTTCATCACCGGCCCGGCGTTGCTGTACCTCAATTTCCACGACGAGCCGGTGCTGCCCCAAGGTGTGGGCGGCATCATCGGCGTATGGGTCGGCGATGCCCTGCTCAGCGCGTTCGGCAACAAGGGCGCGCCGCTGCTGTTGCTGGCCTTGTTCCTGGTCGCGGTGACCCTGGCCACCGGGTTGTCCTGGTTCAAGGTGATGGACCTGACCGGGCATGGCGTGCTGAAGCTGCTCGACTGGCTCAAGGGCAAGTTGCGCGAGGCGCCGCAGGTGTTGGCCGCGCGGCAGGCGCGCACCGAGCGCGAGGTGGTGAAGAAAGCCGATGCGGTGCGCCAGGCCAAGCGCGAACCGGTGCGCATCGAGGCGCCGCCCGCGCCGGTGACCAAGAGCGAGCGGGCCAGGCTGGAAACGCAGATCCCGCTGTTCGTCGGCGCCGCCACGCCGGGCGAACTGCCGCCGCTGTCGCTGCTGGACGAGGCGCCGCCGCAGGGGCCGGGCTATTCCGAGGAAACCCTCGAGGTGCTCTCGCGCCAGGTCGAGTTCAAGCTGAAGGACTTCAAGATCGACGTGAAGGTGGTCGGCGCCTATCCGGGCCCGGTGATCACCCGCTTCGAGATGGAGCCGGCGCCGGGCATCCGCGGCTCGCAGGTGTCGAGCCTGGACAAGGACATCGCGCGCGGCCTGTCGGTGGTCAGCGTGCGCGTGGTCGACGTGATCCCCGGCAAGAACGTGATCGGGCTGGAGATCCCCAATACCCACAAGCAGATCGTGTATCTCTCCGAGATACTGCGTTCGGACAAGTACGACCAGCAGAAATCGCCGCTGGCGCTGGCGCTGGGCAAGGACATCGGCGGCAAGCCGGTGGTGGTCGACCTGGGCAAGATGCCGCATCTGCTGGTGGCCGGCACCACGGGTTCGGGCAAGTCCGTGGCGGTCAACGCGATGGTGCTGAGCCTCCTGTACAAGGCCAGCCCGAAAGACGTGCGGATGATCATGATCGACCCGAAGATGCTGGAGCTCTCGGTGTACGAGGGCATCCCGCACCTGCTGGCGCCGGTGGTCACCGACATGAAGGAGGCCGCCAACGCGCTGCGCTGGTGCGTCGCCGAGATGGAGCGCCGCTACAAGCTGATGGCCGCCGTCGGCGTGCGCAACCTGGCCGGCTTCAACAAGAAGGTGAAGGACGCCGAGAACGCCGGCCAGCCGATGCTGGACCCGCTGTTCCGGCCGAACCCGGACATGCCGAACCTCGCCGCCGAACCGCTGGAGCCGCTGCCGTATATCGTGGTGTTCATCGACGAATTCGCCGACATGATGATGATCGTCGGCAAGAAGGTGGAGGAGTTGATCGCCCGCCTGGCGCAGAAGGCGCGCGCCGCCGGCGTGCACCTGATCCTGGCCACCCAGCGCCCGTCGGTGGACGTGATCACCGGCCTGATCAAGGCGAACATCCCCACCCGCATCGCGTTCCAGGTCTCCAGCAAGATCGACTCGCGCACGATTCTCGACCAGTCCGGCGCCGAGACCCTGCTTGGCCACGGCGACATGCTGTACCTGCCGCCGGGCACCGCCACGCCGGAACGCGTGCACGGCGCCTTCGTCGACGACCACGAAGTGCATCATGTGGTCGCCTGGCTGAAATCGCAGGGCGCGCCGAACTACATCGAGGGCGTGCTGGAGGAAGTCCAGGCCACCAGCGACGGCAAGTTCATCAACGACTCGGGCCTGCCGCAGGAAGGCGAAGAGGGCGGCGATGCGGATACCCAGCTGTACGACAAGGCCGTGGCGATCGTCACGCAAACCCGTCGCGCCTCGATCTCCGGCGTGCAGCGGCACCTGCGCATCGGCTACAACCGCGCCGCGCGGCTGGTCGAACAGATGGAGCAGGACGGCGTGGTCAGCGCCCCTCAGCACAACGGCAACCGCGAGGTGCTGGCGCCGCCTCCGCCGAAGAACTGAAGCCAGTTCGCACGGCGGGCACTGCCGGTATCCTGCGAAGCCCGAAGAACACCACCCGCCGCTCCTACCGATCCGTTAAGCCGGCACTGTCCACAATCCACCGCCACCGCCACGTTCCGGGGAATCCGATGAAACGCTTCATGCTTGCCCTGTCCGCCGTCGTGCTGACGCTGTCGCTGAGCGCCGTGGCGCAGGCTGCCGCGGGTCCGGCGCGCGCGCGGCTGGATGCCTTCGCCACCGGCCTGCATTCGCTCACCGGCCACTTCAGCCAGACCCTGACCGACCTCAACGGCCACACCAGCAAGAACAGCTCCGGCACCCTGGCGCTGCAGGCGCCGCGCCAGTTCCGCTGGGATACGCTGGCGCCGTACAAGCAGACCATCGTCGCCGACGGCAGCCGGGTATGGATGTACGACCCGGAACTCGAACAGGTCACCGTGCGCGTGCAAAGCAGCGAAGAGGCGCACAGTCCGCTCACCGTGCTGACCGACCTCAAGCAGATGGACAAGGACTTCAAGGTGGTCGAGCAGGGTGAGCACGACGGCCTGGCCTGGCTGCGGCTCAGTTCCACCGCGAAGGACCCGCAGTTCGACTACGCCGACCTCGGCTTCGATGCGAATGGCCTGGCCCGCATGACCTTCCGCGACCAGCTCGGTTCCACCACCGACATCCGCTTCTCCGGCTGGCAGCGCAACGCGCCGATCCCGCCGGCCACCTTCAACTTCGTGCCGCCGAAGGGCGCCGACGTGATCGGCGATGCGCCGGTGATCGACGTGCAGCCGCTGAAGGACTGATGCCGCCATGACCGTGCTGCGCCGGTTGCCGCGCTGGGCCTGGATCGGCGGCGGCATCCTCGCCTTCATCGCCGGCATGGTCAACGCCGCCGGTTACATGGGCTTTCGGCACCAGTCGATCACCAACCTCACCGGGTCCACCAGCCTGCTCGGCATCGCGGTGGGCACTGGCGACGGCGGCGAGGCATGGCACTGGCTGCTGTCGATCAGCGCCTTCGTGATCGGCGCGCTGCTCAGCGGGCTGATCGTGCAGCAACACACGCTGAAACTCGGCCGCCGTTATGGGGTGGCGCTGGTGCTGGAATCGCTGCTGCTGTTCGCCGCGGTGCCGTTGCTGGACGCCGGCAGCTCGTACGGCCTGGACCTGGCCGCGATGGCGGCCGGGCTGCAGAACGGCATGGCCAGCACCTACAGCGGCATGGTGTTCCGCACCACCCATGTCTCGGGCATGTTCACCGACCTGGGCATCTACATCGGCCAGCGCCTGCGCGGGCTGGAGGTGGATACCTTGCGCATCCGCGTCTGCCTGCTGGTGGTCGTCACGTTCACGCTGGGAAGCGCCGTCGGTGCGATGCTGTTCCAGGTGCTGGGCGAGCGCACCCTGCTGATCCCGGCGGTGCTCACCGGCCTGTGCGGCGTGGGCTACGGCGTCTACCGCCAGTACACACTGATACGCGGAATCGACGCCGATGCGGCTTGACCATCGCGCCGCTCAGCTGGCGACGGCGCAACGGTTGCGGCCGGCGTGCTTGGCTTCGTACAACGCCTTGTCGGCGCGCGACAGCCATTGCTCGATCGACTCGCCCGGCCGCAGCGCGGCGATGCCGATGCTGGCGGTCACCGGGATCGAGCGCCCGTCATGGTTCACCGCGGTGGCGGCCAGCGCCGCGCAGATGCGCTCGGCGATGTCCCGCGCCAGCGGTAGGCTGGTATCCGGTAGGCACAGCACGAATTCCTCGCCGCCGTAGCGGCCCACCAGGTCGCCCTGGCGGCAGTGCTGCCTGATCACCTCGATCGCGCCGCGGATCACCGCGTCGCCGGCCAGATGGCCGTGGGCATCGTTGATCAGCTTGAAGCGGTCCAGGTCGAACAGCGCGATGCAGGCCGATCCTCCTTGCGCCCGTTCGCGCTCGAGTCCGGCCAGTTCCAGGAAGCGGCGGCGGTTGTAGACGCCGGTCAGCCCGTCGGTGCTGGCCAGTTCGTCCAGGCGGCGGTTCGCGACGAGCAGATCGCGCGTGCGCTCGTCGACTTGCCGCTGCAACTGGACCGCCTGTCGCCCCAGGTACAGGGTGCGCAAATGCACCAGCGCGGCGATCAGCGCCGCCAGCAGCAGGGCGGCGACGATCCGGCTAAGCGTGGTTTCGTACCAGCGCGGCTTGACCGTGACCGCAAGGTCGGTCTCGACCGTGTGCGGCTGCAGGCCACGGGTGGCGGCGCGCAGGCGCAGCCGGTAGTTGCCGTGCGGCAGACTGGTGTAGATGGCGCTGGGCAGGTTGCCCTTGGGGATGACCGTCCAGTCCTCGTCGAGGCCGTCCATGCGATAGCTGTAGGCGGTCTCCATCGGCGCCTGATAGTCGAGCAGGGCGAAGTCCAGGCGCAGGTTGCGGTTGCCCCGGTCCAGCCTGATCTTCGCGTTACCGGCCGGCAGCTTGCCGAACGGCATCGCCACGCCGTTGACGACGGCATTGGTGACCGCCAGCGGTGCGGTGGCGCTCGGCAGCGGTTGCCAGTGCGGGCGGATCACGGTCAGTCCGCCCAGCCCGCCGAACAACAGCTCGCCGCCGGGCGCGCGTGCCGCGGCGACGTTGACGTAGCTGGCGATGTGCAGGCCGTCGCGGGTGCCGAGGTTGGCCACCTCGTGCGTATCGCCGTCGATCCTGGCCACGCCGTTGGACAGGCTGGCCCAGAGCCGGCCCTGGTCGTCGGCCAGCACCGCGTTGACCTTGTCGCTGGACAGGCCTTGCGCCAGGCCTATCGTCTGGAATTTCCACGCTTCGCCATCGGCCGGGGGATCGGCCACGCCCAGCCCGCCGAATGTGCTGACCCATACCTGCCCATGCGGGCCACTGCTGATCGAACCGATCAGGTCCTGCGGCAGGCTGCTGGTCTCGCCGGCGCGATGGCGCAGGTTGGTGAAGCTGCGCGGCAGACTGTCGCCGCTGGCGATGCTCAGGCCGCGGCCGGTGCCGTACCACCAGTCGTTGCCCACCTTCGCGATGTGCCGCACGGTGTCGCTGGCCAGGCTGGACGGATCGTTCGGCACGTGGCCGGCGTGTTCCAGCACGCGGGTGCGGATGTCGTAGCGGTAGATGCCGTCGTAGGTGCCGATGACGAGGCGCGGGCCATCCGGCTGCAGGCTCAGCACCGGCTTGTCGTGCAGCGCCGGCAGCACCGAGTCCTCGATCGCCAGCGTATCCGGGTCGACCCGCGCCAGCCCCTGGGTGCCGACCCAGATCGAACCGTCGGCGGCTTCCGCGAGGCTGCGCACGTCGCGTTGCGTCTGGCTGCCGTCTAGGTGAAGGTGGCGCATGCGGCCGGCCTTCAGGTCGATCACGTCGATGTGGCCGGCGCCGAGGCCGAGCCAGATCCGCCCGCGCGAGTCGACGAAGATGCTGTGCACGTTGGTGTCGGACAGCGCGTTCTGTTCCAGCGGCGAAGGCAGCAACGAGAACGCGGTGCGCGCCTGCGGATTGTGGTGGGCGATGCCCAGGTCGGTGGCTGCCCAGATATTTCCCGAGCGGTCGCGCAGCAGGGCGCGCACCGAGTCGCCGGGCAGGGACGAGGGCACCGCCGGGTCGTGGTCGATCCGTTGCACGCTTGGCTCGCCGGGCGCGTACTCGAGTACGCCGCCGCCGTCGGTGGCGATCCATATCTCGCCAGTGCCGGTCTGCAGGAAGTCGCGCACGGTCGCGTGGCGTGCGCTGTCCGGGTAGCCGCTGAAGCCCGGCACGCCGTGCCAGCGGCCGTCGGTATCCCGGTACGCCGCGCCGGCCTGGCCGCTGCCGGCCCACAGGCGGCCTTCGCGATCCTGCATGATCGCCCAGATCTGGTTGTCGAGCACCGTGGCGGCGGGCTTGTCCGGTGCCGCGGGCCGCACGAAGGCATGCGTGCCTGCGCGGCGGACGAACAGGCCGCCGTTGTTGCCCAGCCACAGGTTGCCGTGCCGGTCCTGCATCACGCTGAAGTTGCGTGGCGCGGCATCCGGCCCGGTGTCCACCCGGCGGATCTTGCCGGTGCGCAGGTCGAGGTGGTCCAGCCCATCCTCGGTGGCGATCCACACGCCGCCCGCGTGATCGTCGCCCAGCGCGAAGACCTTGCGGTCGGAGAGGCCGTCGTCGCCGACCGGATAGACATGGAAGCTGTTGTCCGCCGGCTCGAAGCGGACCAGGCCGCCGGCATTGGTGCCGATCAGCAGGCTGCCGTCCGGCAGCGCGAGCAGGCTGCGCACGTAGGCGTCGGGCAGGCCGGGGACCTTGCCGCTGCCGGCGCCAAACACCTGCAGGCGGTAGCCGTCGTAGCGCACCAGTCCACCCATGGTGCCGATCCAGACCAGGCCGTCGCGGTCCTGGGCAATCGCGGTGGTGATCGAATGCGGCAAGCCGTCGGAAATGCCGACCTGGTCGAACCAGGGCGCGTCGAACGGAGCCCAGGGATCGCCGCTGCCGGCGCTGGCCGGGGTGCACAGGAAGAACAGCAGGAACAGACCGGCAAGACGCAGGCGGAAGCGGCGGCGACAGAAGCGCGCGCCGGTCATGCGTCGCGCAACCTGCCCGGCAGGCGTGCGCCGGCACGGCCTGTCGCGATCATCCATCCGGAAGGAAACTGCCCCCTTGCCTTCACCTGCGTCCTGCCCCCGACAGCGCGTAGCGGGCCAAACACCGCTGCGTGGCGGGATCATACCGGCAATCGGCGGCGGCCAGATGAACCGGCAGGCATGGCTTATCATGCCCGGATGCCCCGTCCTGTCTCGCCATCCACCCCCGGCCTGTTCGCCGAACCCGACGCGCTCAAGCCGCTGGCCGAACGCATGCGCCCGCGCAGCCTCGATGAAATCGTCGGCCAGCAGCGCCTGGTCGGTCCGGACAAGGCGCTGCGCCGCGCGCTGGAGGCCGGCAAGATCCATTCGATGGTGCTGTGGGGTCCGCCCGGCTGCGGCAAGACCACGCTGGCTCTGCTGGTGGCGCGCTATGCGGACGCGGATTTCCGCGCGATTTCGGCAGTGCTATCCGGCTTGCCGGACGTGCGCAAGGCGCTGGCCGAGGCCGAGGTGAACTTCGCCCAGGGCCGGCGCACCGTGCTGTTCGTCGACGAGGTGCACCGCTTCAACAAGACCCAGCAGGATGCCTTCCTGCCGCACATCGAGCGCGGCGTGATCATCTTCATCGGCGCCACCACCGAGAACCCCTCGTTCGAGCTGAACTCCGCGCTGCTGTCGCGCTGCCGCGTGCACGTGCTGGAACCGGTTTCCACCGACGACATCATTGCCGCATTGAAACGCGCGCTGGTGGATACCGAGCGCGGCCTTGGCGAGTTGCAACTGCAGGTTGCCGACGAATCGCTGGATTCGATCGCCCAGGCCGCCGACGGCGACGTGCGCCGCGCGCTGACCCTGCTTGAAATCGCCGCCGAGCTGGCCGAAGACAGGCGTATCGACGAAACCACGCTGACCCAGGTGCTGGCCGACCGCACGCGCCGCTTCGACAAGCAGGGCGAGCAGTTCTACGACCAGATCTCGGCGCTGCACAAGTCGGTGCGCTCGTCCGATCCCGATGCGGCGGTGTACTGGCTGTGCCGCATGCTCGACGGCGGCGTCGATCCGCTGTACCTGGCCCGGCGTATGACGCGCATGGCGGTGGAAGACGTCGGCCTGGCCGAGCCGCGGGCCTGGCGCATGGCGCTGGACGCGTGGGATACCTACGAGCGCCTGGGCAGCCCCGAAGGCGAGCTGGGCCTGGCCCAACTGGCGATCTGGCTGGCGATTTCGCCCAAGAGCAACGCTGCCTACATGGCCTACAACAAGGCCCGCGACGCGGTGCGCAGCGGCGGCACGCTGGAAGTGCCGATGCACCTGCGCAACGCGCCGACGAAATTGATGAAAGGCCTCGGCTACGGCAAGGGCTACCAGTACGACCACGACGCCGAAGGCGGCGTCGCGCTGGACCAGCAATGCCTGCCCGATGCGCTCGCCGGCAGCGTGTTCTACGAGCCAGTCGAACGCGGCCTGGAACTGCAACTGCGCGAAAAACTGCTGGCCCTGCGCGCCGCCCGCGCCAAGGCGCGCGGCAAATAACGCCGGCTGCTGCGCGCGCCCTTGCTGCCGCCTCGGTACCCGGCATAGATTCGCCGCATCAACCGGGGAGGGTGAGTCATGCGCATACTCGTGGCGGGTCTGATCGGCGGCGTCGTGATGTTCCTGTGGGGCGTGGCGGCGCACATGGCGCTGGGGTTGGGCGATGCCGGCATCCGGTTGCCGGCCAACGAAAACGCGGTGTTGAGCAGCCTGCACGAAGGGCTTGGCAGCCAGCCCGGCATCTACATCCTGCCATCGCTGGATCCGAAGAAGATGGGTGACGA
Source organism: Rhodanobacter soli (assembly GCF_040548735.1). NCBI lineage: Bacteria > Pseudomonadati > Pseudomonadota > Gammaproteobacteria > Lysobacterales > Rhodanobacteraceae > Rhodanobacter > Rhodanobacter soli. Next base: position 646,460 of record NZ_JBEPSD010000002.1, read on the forward strand.
GGCGGTGCTCAAGGCGTACTCGGAAAAGGCGGCGACGTCGCCGTATGCCTTCGTGGTCTACCTGCCGCAAGGCGAGGACATGATGCAGATGGGGCCGCAGATCGGCCGGCAATGGGCGTCCGACACACTCGCCGCGCTGGCGCTGGCCTTCATGCTGGGGCTGGCCGGGCTGGGTTTCCGGCGGCGCGTGGCACTGGCAGCCGTGGCGGCGGTATTCACCTGGCTGTGCACGATGGTGCCGTACTGGAACTGGTATCGCTTCCCGCTCGATTTCACCCTGGCCGCACTGGTCGAGCAACTCGTCGGGTGGCTGCTCGCCGGCGCCGCGATGGCCTGGTGGCTGGGCCGCAGCGAACGCAAGCTGGCCAGCTGAGTTGTTCCCTGCACCCTTCCCCTGCGTGCAGCAGGGGAAGGGTGCAAGCGTGCGCTGCATTGCGGCAGCAGCCACCCGGCAGCGATAATTCACGGTTCAAGCCTTCACCTGGACTTTGATCATGCTGGATCCCGCCCTGCTGCGCTCGCGTCTCGCCGAAACCGCCGCGCGCCTCGCCGAAACCCGCGGCTACACGCTGGACGTGTCCACCGTCGAGGCGTTGGAGAGCAGCCGCAAGCAGCTGGCGATGGAGACGCAGGAGCTGCAGAACCTGCGCAACACACGCTCCAAGGCAATCGGCCAGGCCAAGGCGAAAGGCGAGGACGTGGCGTCGCTGATGGCCGAGGTCGCCGGCATCGGCGACAAGCTCAAGGCCAACGAGCAGGCACTGGCCGATGCACAGGCGAAGCTCGCCGCGATCGCGCTGGGCATTCCCAACATCCCGCACGCGTCCGTGCCCATCGGCAAGGACGAACACGACAACGTCGAAGTCAGCCGCTGGGGCACGCCACGCGACTTCACCTTCGCCGTGAAGGACCACGTCGAACTGGGCGAACGCCATGGCTGGCTCGACGGCGACGCCGGCGCCAAGCTGTCCGGCGCGCGCTTCACCGTGCTGCGTGGCCAGCTCGCGCACCTGCATCGTGCGCTGGGCCAGTTCATGCTCGACCTGCACACCGCCGAGCACGGCTACCTCGAATGCAACGTGCCGGTGATCGTCAACTCCGACAGCATGCAGGGCACCGGCCAGCTGCCGAAGTTCGAGGAAGACCTGTTCGCCACCGAAGTCGGCGAGACGAAGCGCTACCTGATTCCCACCGCCGAAGTCTCGCTGACCAACCTGGTGCGCGACACCATCCAGGACGCCGACGCGCTGCCGCTGCGCATGGCCGCGCACACGCTGTGCTTCCGCGCCGAGGCCGGCAGCTACGGCCGCGATACCCGCGGCATGATCCGCCAGCACCAGTTCGAGAAAGTCGAGATGGTGCAGATCACCCGCGCCGACCAATCGCATGCACAGCTGGAGGAAATGGTCGGCCACGCCGAGAAGGTGCTGCAGAAACTCGATCTGCCGTACCGCAAGCTGCTGCTGTGCAGCGGCGACATGGGCTTCACCGCGGTCAAGACCTACGACCTCGAAGTGTGGCTGCCCAGCCAGCAGACCTATCGCGAGATCTCCAGCTGCTCCAACTGCGAAGACTTCCAGGCGCGCCGCCTGCAGGCCCGCGTGCGCAACGCCGACACCGGCAAGCCCGAACTGGTGCACACGCTCAACGGCTCCGGCCTCGCCATCGGCCGTACCCTGATCGCGGTGATGGAGAACTACCAGAACGCCGACGGCTCGATCGACGTGCCCGAAGCACTGCGCCCGTACATGGCCGGGCTGGACCGCATCGCATGAACACGCCCGCACGAGGCGCCTGGGGCAGGGTGGAGTTCTACACCAGCTTCTTCCTGCTGGCAGTGCTGGCTTCGGTGATCGGCACCCGGCTCGGCTTCGCCGGCGTATGGTACCTGCCCACGCTCGACCTCGACCTGTCCGTGATCGCGCTGGCATTGGTCCTCGCCAGCTTCTGGTTCGCCCGCCACAGCCGCCGCTGGCGCCTCGCCATCATCGCCTTCGCCGCCGCCACCCAACTGGTGCCGATGGTGGTGCGCGAACCGGTGCTGCTGCTGCCGTTGCTGGGTGCGTTGATCCCGGTGGGGATACTGGTGGGATGTCTGGTGGCGTTGTCGAAGAAGGGCCCCAGCGCTCGTCCGCCGCAGGGTTCCTGATAAACTTCCGTCACTGCTGGCTGAGCAAACCTGCCTGCAAAAATTTATGGAGAGATGGCCGAGTGGTTTAAGGCAGCAGTCTTGACGCGAAGGCAGGATGCCGAAGCGGACAGCGGCAACGCCGCTGGCCCCGAAGGGGTGTAGGGCAGGATGCCCGGAACAAAACTGCCGTGGTGGCGCGCAACGCGCGCCTTGCCGCAGACAAAAGTTTACGGAGAGATGGCCGAGCGGTTTAAGGCAGCAGTCTTGAAAACTGCCGTAGTGGTAACACTACCGTGGGTTCGAATCCCACTCTCTCCGCCAATACCGTAAACGCTTACATAATCGACCTATTCAGCAGGGGCGCCCAGGTGGGAGCCCTTTTGCCTTTAATGGTGCCTCTTACATGCTTGTTGACACCGCCAGATGCTTGTTTCTCCGTATCTGAAGATGGACCTTGTTTTCAAGAATGGCTTGGTCGATGTAGGGCAACTCGGACTCCGTCGGCACCTTTAGTTGGTCTGAGAAGATGAAAATTTCCCGGCCCTTGTAAACCGTTGAGGCGTTGTACTGGAGGTCATAGAGGAATGATCGGCGCTTTCGGTAATGCCACAGGATTTCCGGGGCGCTGTCGTAAGACACCATCCACTTGTGGCGGACCTTGGCCTGGATAAACTTGGCGATACGTTCGTGATCGTCTGGGCCATATGAGTTCAGGTAAAGCCGGCTTGCCTTGTCGAAGTAGGGTGGGTCGCAGTAGACCAGCGTGTCAGCTGGCAGCGTGTCCACATGCTCCGTCATAAACCGTTCGGCATCCCAGTTCTTGACCACGATGGAAGATTTGCGGTCTGCGATGGTTTCGATGCGGCGGATGAGTTCATTGCGGGTGAATCTGGCATCCATCTTCCAGTTTCCTGTCTGGTCAAGGCCACCAATCACCCCGCCGGATAGGACACCTGAGCGGTTGCAGCGGTTGAGGAAAAAAGCGCTGTATCCAACCTCGAGGAGGGTATGACCCTTTGGGTTCCGGACGATGTCTTGTCGTTTCCGCCACTCCGCAATGGTCATCGACGCAGAGGCAATCATGCTGTTCAGAGCATCGGTTTCCTTCAATACCGAGCGCCAAAATGCATAGATGGGTAGAGCCGAATCATTGAGGTGAATCTTGCGAACATGCTTCCGCAGGAGCAGTTCCAGAGCCACCCCGGCACCACCGGCATAAGGCTCTGCATATTCTCCGCCAATCATATTGTTGGCTTCGAGGACTTCCACCAAAAATGGAGTGAGCTTCTGCTTGCCGCCTGGATAGCGGAGTGGTGTGTGGTATCGGGTTGACATGATGCCGCCGCCTCAGTTCATCGCTTCAAGGAGCGGAAAGATGTTTCCAAACAGCACCACGATGTCGCCGGGGCGCAGGGAGAAATTCGGATTGTGGACAAGCTGGTTCATCGAGGTCACGGAAAGGAGACCATCCTTTCGGGCAAGCTCCGTCATGGCGCCGTGCATGACTTTGAGAGCGTCCTTGTCCTTTTCGTCATTCGTCAGGTGGTTCGTGATGTCTCGTAGGACATCGACTAGCGATCGATCCCGGCCATCCTTTGCGGCCTTGAGTCCGGCGCCTTTATGGTCAACGCAGTAGGCCTTGGCTGATACCTCAAACATGCTGCGCACAAGGAAGCAAAATGCTATCGGATTTTTGTCGAGGTTGAGCTCCTGGAGCTCGCCTCGCAAGGACACAACTTTTTCCCGGTTCTTGCCGCGAGGGGTGAAGCCTTTGAGGATGCGCTTGACGCGACGAGGGTCGTCCATCGCTACGGCCTTCGGTCCTTTCTCTTGTCCGGTAGCACCTCCCGGTGTGGTGCCTGAATCCTGCCCACCCATGCCTGAGCCTTGACCATTGGTTTCACTGGAGTTGCCTCCGCTAGGCCTCTCTCCGGTATCAGAAGGGTTGTTGGTCGTCGAGGTTGAAGTACCGCTGGTCGTAGTCCCAAACTTGCCCTGCCCTGGTAAGGGCGGAATACCATAGGTCGACGCGAAATCCGTCTTGCGGACGCCGTCGAATCCCAGTTCCTGCTGGCCGATATCCTTGATGATGTTTTCCAGCTCAACACGGTTCTTGATCCTCGGATATGCCTTGGCCACCTCGGGGCTGTTGGCACAACCCAGTCGAGTCGCAACGCGCTTCATTGCTTCTTCGAGGACCGTCAGGTGGAAATCGCCTGCCCACCGTTGCGCTTGATGGTCTGTGAGGTTCTTGCCTTTCTGTAAATATTTTTCAAGCAGATCAAGAGCTGGCTCGGATGTTCCGTTCTCAGCCCGGTTGTGTCTTGCCTTTGCTACTGCCGTCCATTTGTCGCGTCCCGCCTTTTCACCCTTGCCGTGGGTCAGGCTGCGGATGCGATTGACGAGCTCTGTTTCGTCTGGCCCGTAGATCGCGGTAGGAACGCTGGAGTTGTCCTTTTTCCAACCCTTCGGCAAGGACTGAATGGCATCTAGAACGCTGGAGGGAACTGGAAGACCCTTCGTTAGAATTAGGCCATGGATCAGTTTCAGGGCGGAGATGCGCCGGTTTCCCTCTTTGACGACGAGAGCAGCGCGCAGACCCGCCCCATCCTTTTGCACCAAGATATTTTCCGTGGGCAAGTAGCCATCTTCGAGCAAGCTATGGGTCAGTGCCCAAAACCAATCCGGGTTCGTAGCGATAATTGCCTCAACGGCGCTGCGCTCATCTGGCTGCGGCAAAGTTCGGTAATTGCTCAAGTCGAGTCGCAGATTCTTGACCGGCGTAAGCGTAGTAACTGGCATTTCCTATTCCCCCTGTGGAATCTCCGAAGTGTATACCTGAGCATCTAAGTTGCGTCCCGGCACTCTTATCTGGGCATCGGGAAGAGACCTCCATCGTGGCTGATGATGTCGGCGAGTTGAAACTTGGCACTGCCGTACCCGCTCTCGGCAATGAACCCGTCGGGCCTACCAAGTCCTCAATACGGTTGTAGCCGAGGCAGTGCCATTCAGCTCTTGCCTTGGTGCTGACCAGTGAGACCAGGAATCGCGCCTCTTCCAGATCTCTCCCGAGCGTTGCCTAGCCCGTTCCGGGGGCGGCGAAGAGTAGCAGTCGCTCGGGATCGGGGCGGCTGCTCATGCGCGTGTGAGTATTATCAAGGGGTTTAGCCTCGACCTGCATGAGATCAGCGGGTCGTCGCCGCTCAGTAAGAGAAGCCTTGCCGGCTAGTGGTGACCTTGATGAAATGCCAATTTCGTGCATCGAGTGCTCACACCCTTTCGTGGTTTTTGTAGATGGCATCTGTAAAGTTCGCACAGGTTAGTCCATCCGGGCATTCTGAAAGAAACAGGGGGAGAACCCATGCAACATCTGTCGGCTTATCTGATGGAAGCGCCCGACCTCTCGGATGAGGAAGGCAAGGCTCTCTACAAGCAACTTGAAGCAGCCGTCGACGAGTGGTTGAGAAAGAAGGGGATGAATGACCCAACGGCGGTGTCTTCGACCTTTGTCTCCAAGATGGGCGGTCAGCCGGGAATGGTGAGGCAGATTTATACTGCTAACGACCAAGGGGAACTTCGCGAGGTTTTTCTCGAAGAGCTCACTGACGACGGGAACACCTTTCGAACAGCACTTCGCGTGGTCAGGTCGTCCCTCAGGACGGTCGTCTACATCACCCTTGCCGCCCGGAATGGTCACAGCGTGATTCGGCCTGGCTTCGTCGTTCCCCGGTGTCCGGAAATCGTCCACAAGATTCGGGAACTCCGAAATGATTGGCACTTGGGTGATACCAAGCTTGGCTCTAGCGGTGTGCGAGACATGCTTGATGAAGCCGATGGCATCGCGCTGGCAACGAGCATTTACTCTAATCGTCGCCGGATGCCTATCGTGGTGGTCTCGACGTTCGACGGGGATGAATACTGGCCCGGTCTTGCGAGGCAAGCGGCCCGCGACCTCGATGCGCTCGCCACGGTGTATCGCTTAGGTGAAGATGCAAGTTGGGGCCTCACTGACGAGGTAGGAAAGAAGCTCTCGTGCTACAGCGGAGCGGTCCGTCTTTATTGGCCACCCATTCGGGATGGCGAGGACGTCCGCATAACCGGCCGGGTGTGGACAGCGGCCCGCCTGGACTTCATGGACAGGGACGGCAAAGGGTTCGACCGACTGCGTAGCGATATTCGAATGCTGGTCATGAGTGCAGCCGCAGTAGGCGTGGAGCCGCCGTTCGAAATTGGGGAGATTCGAACCTACCGAGCCCGTATGCGCATGCAAGAGCTTGAGCAGCGGGGTCAGTCGGCCGCAAAAGAATTGGAGATTGCCAAAGCCTTCTATGACGAAAATGCCGACCTGAGGGAAGAGGTCGAAGCGCTACGGCAGGTTATTGCTCAGATGAAGGGGGGCTATCAGCCGCACCCAGAGGATGTGGAAGCCGAAGAGGACGTGGAGGCTGATGCTGAGGAAGACTTTCCCGCGCCCGTACCAGGCGACATCCGCTTTTATAAGAAGACGTACGCAACGCCGAAATATGACGTGATGGTGCGGCGGGGAGACTGCGGCCACGACAACTGGCAGCCAGCGCACAGCGCTGACAAAGCATGGAAGGGAATCAAGCGCCTGGAAGGGCGGGATGACTGGTCACTTGTGAATCACTGCGCAACCTGCGAGGGCGGTGGGATGTGGAGGGTGAGGTGGTAGATCATCGGTAGGGGCAGCTTTGCGTCGTGATGGTTGCCCCGCCGAATCCTACCTAGCCCCGATTCTTCAGATCCGCGCTATCGGCCCAGATCTGCGGGACACAGGAACATCGGCGCCCCCATCGACGCCGATACCCCAACCATCCCCGCCGACAAAAATCCTCCCGGCGGGGATATCCAGCGACCCGGCGCCGACCAAATTTCACTCGGCGGGGGCATTCGGATACTCGACGTGGATGTCTGGATACTCCGGCGGGGATATCCGCCACTCGATGCCGACTGAAATGCCGTCGACGGGGACGTCCCGATACACGGTGTCGATCGAAATCCAGTCGGCGGTGACATTCAGATACTCGGCCGGGATGTGCGGCTACTCAACGCCGACTGAAATTCAATCGACGCCGATACGCCGCCCGGTCAAACCAGATTCGTACTGGCCCTCGCGCGAGGCCTGATGCCGTGCCCCGAACGCCCCTCTGTGCGCACCTTTCTTGGCCGCAAAGGCTAAGCGGGTCAGAGCCACTTACAATTTTTTGCGGCGATGTGACGGGCTGGATTTTCGTGTCGCCGACAGCGTGGGAGTGACCGGACCGCCCAGGCAACGGAACGCCCACAAGAACGAGGCCTGGTCCACTTCCACGCCTCCAACGTCCAACTCCGGTCCCGCCTGCCAAGGCGCAAATAGATACGAAGAGACCGGCGCCGGCATGCCCAGGATGCCGGCGAAGCGGAGCGCGGTGTGACGTCATGCTGCACCACGGTGCTGGTGACGAATGCGTTGCGAATGGCGAAGCCGTCGCCAGCTGGGTGGCTCCACGTCCGCAACTTCTTGACGGGCCTTTCCCGGCAGTTCGGGCAGGAGTAGGTTGCGGCGCTGGGGCCAATGGGGCCAATTCGAGGGGAGTGCAGATGCCTAATCAAACGGGTGTCAACGTGGTGCTTATGCGTGCGGTGCGCACAGCGCTTGCCGCTGCGGCGCTGGTGGCATGGTCGGCACAGGCGCAGGATCCGGGGGCGGCGGACAGCGGGCAGGCCACGACCAGCCAGGCGACCAAGGCGCAGGGACAGAAGGATGCGGCGAAGAGCAAAGCGATCACCAACCTGCAGCAGGTTGTGGTGACCGGCACGCACCGGGCCGGCCTGTCGCCAACCGAATCCATTTCGCCGATCGACGCGTTCAGCGGCAGCCAGATCGCGAACCAGCCCTCGGCGGACCTCACCGATGCGCTGACCAATATCGTGCCGTCGCTGACTACCCAGCGCTTTCCCATCGCCGACGGCACGTCGTTCGTGCGGCCGGTGTCATTGCGCAACCTGTCACCCGACCAGACCCTGGTGCTGGTCGATGGCGTGCGCTTCCATCGTTCGGCGCTGGTCAACCTGCAGATCGATCCGCTCGGCACCTTCAACCAGGGCGCGCAGGCGGTCGATTTCTCGGTGTTTCCGTCCAACGCGATCGAGCGCGTCGAGGTGCTGCGCGACGGTGCCTCGGTGTTGTACGGATCGGATGCGATCGCCGGCGTGGTCAACGTGATCCTCAAGAAGGCTCCCAAGGGGGTGACGGTGAGCGCGGAGTTGGGCAAGTACGGCAAGGACGACGGCGCCCTGCGGCGTTACGATGCCGATGCGGGCCTCCCGCTCGGAGCCGACGGCTTCGTGCACGTGAGTGCCGAGCGCGAAACCACCGACCCCACTTCGCGCGGCGTTCCGCAAGGGGGCGCGGCGGCCGTGGCCGCGGTGGTGGGCGCGAACCAAGTGCCGTACGACGGCCTCGGCCAGCGCTGGGGCGACCCGCAGACCAAGACGAACAAGCTCTTCGTCAACGCGGGCCTGCCGCTGGCCGGCGACGTGCAGCTCTACGGCTATGGCAACTTCATGGACAAGAAGGTCCTGTCGAGCTTCTTCTACCGCAGCCCGGTGCTGCCGCCGCAATACGGCGTCGCCGGCCGCTCCACGCTGGTCAGCTACGCCGACGGCACCCTGACGCCAGCGGACGCGCCGCAGTCGCTGGTGGACAGCATCGTCGCCGGCGGCGGCAACCCGGCGAATTACCTGACGGCCAACGCGGCGAGCCCGAGTGGCTGGATGCTGCTCAATCCGATCTATACGAAGTTCCCAGGCGGCTACAGCCCGCTGTTCGGCGCCGACATCGCCGACCACCAGTTGGTCGGCGGCGTGCGTGGCGGTGGGCAGAGCAACTTTCAGTGGGATGCGCACTACCGCACCGGCAGCAACGAGGTCGACTACCGGCTGCAGGGTTCGATCAACCCGAGCCTGGGCAGCCTTTCGCCCACCAGCTTTCACCCCGGCAAGCTGACCCAGCGCGAGCAGGGCGCCGGTGCGGATTTCGTCCGCTCATTCGACAACTCGCCGCTCACGCTCGCCTTCGGCGCGCAGTGGCGCCAGGAAACCTACATCATCCACCAGGGCGACCCCGGCTCGACCGAGGTGGGGCCGACCGCGTCGGTGTTCGGTGTGGGTTCGGACGCCTTCCAGGGCTTTCCGACCAACGCTGCCGGGAGGTTCACGCAGAACAGCGACTCCGCCTACTTCGATGCCGAGACGAACCTCAACGACAAATGGTCGGGTGCGGCGGCGGTGCGCTACGAGCATGCGAACGGCTATGGCTCCAAGGTGGTGTACAAGCTTTCCAGCCGCTATGCGTTCACCGACACGTTCGCGCTGCGCGGTACCTACAATACCGGCTTCCGCACGCCGACCCCGGGCCAGGCCAACACGCTGAACATCACCACCACGGCGAACGCCCAGGGCGGCTTGATCCCCAGCGGCACCTATCCGGTGGACAACCCGGTGGCACGCGCGCTCGGTTCGGCACCGCTGCAGACCGAGACATCGAAGAGCCTGTCCGTCGGCGCCGTGTGGACGCCGGCCGACAACGTCACGACGAGCCTGGACTATTACCGGATCAAGATCGACAACCGCATTGGCCTGGTCAGCAAGACCGTGACCCAGGCCACCGTCGACCAGCTCGCCGCCGGCGGCTACCCGAATGCGCAATTGCTGCTCGGCAGCGACGCCAGCTATTTCGGCAATGCGTTCGGCTCCCATGTCCACGGCATCGACTTCGTGGTCGACACGTTGCACCAACTGGGCAACGGCAAGCTCAACATCGACTTCCGCTACAACCGCAATACGCAGGACGTGGTCAAGGTCAAACCGGACACGCTCAACAACGATTTCGTGTACGACCTTGAACACCAGGTACCCAAGAGCCGGTCGGTGCTCAGCTTCGACTACGGGTTGCACCGGTTCGACGCCATCGCTCGGATCAACCATTACGGCGGCTGGAGCACCACGGTCGGTTTGTTCGGCAGCAACAACCCGCCGGACGACGTGGATCACTACAGCGGCAAGACGCTGCTCGACCTGGAGGCACGCTTCAAATTCAACGACACCTTCTCGGTGGCTGTCGGAGGCAACAACGTCTTCAACACCCACCCGGGCAAGGAGCAGAACGGCACGCTGCAATTCCTTGGCGTCAAGTACGCGCTTACCTCGCCGTTCGGTTTCAACGGCGCCTTCTGGTACGCGCGCGTGACGGCCAGCTTCTGACCGGCCGTCGCCATGCTAGACCGTCTCCCCGGGCGTACCCGGGGAGACGGCAGATTCAGCCGCGGACCTCCATCCACAGCACGAGGCGGTCGAGAACGAAGAGGACGACCACCGCCAGCGTGGCCAGGCCGTGATGGCCCGAATAAGGGGACAGAGGCAATTAAATCCGGATACCCTGATCCTGCGCTGGTCGGGTCAGCGTCTCCCCCATTCTGAGTAGCACGAAGCTTTTAGAGTCCGATACGCATAGTCCAGTCCTTCCAGCAGCGCGCAAAGCGTGATGCCGAAGCAAGCCGCCGGTCGGGTCTCGTCTGGCGCGAAAAAAATACGCCATCATCCGGGCTTGGCAGTCTTGTCCCGGTTCGTAAGTCATCGAGTTAACGAGGCAAGCTGGCCAAGTGGAGCAGTACGCCAGCCAGACTCTTCAGGTCCTGGCTGTTGTGTGCCAACACCCGCCTCAGATTCAGTGCGGACCCTCCGCGTAGATAGCTGAGCCAGGCGGCGGGGGCCTCTGAGCCCGGCAAGTCGTCTTCCCGCACCACGCCGAGCAGTTCGCGCTCGGCCGTAGCCAGGCGACAGTTTTCCCACACGCCCTTCCAGTGCCGGCGTACAGGATGGAGCAGATCCAGATGGCCCAGTCCGGACAACGGATCCGGCAATCGGGCCAGGCGGAAGCGGGTTTTCAGCAGCGGTGAGTCGTAGCACTTGCCGTTGTAGCTGACGAGCACGGTGTCGGGCTGCAGCCACTGGGCAAAGGTTCGCAGCATCGCGGTTTCGGCGCCCATCGTGGTGGTGGTCAGCTGGCGCAGGCGGAAATGTCCGTCGGCCAGCCAGTCCGCGGCCCCGATCATCCACGCCCGCGTGCCAGTGCCTCCGGCCAGACCCGTTGTTTCGGTGTCGAAGTGCAGCAGGCGGCTGTGGGCGACGGGCTCGTCCCACCGCGCAAAGGTGGTGTCGATCAACGGGGTAGGGCATCCCCAATCCACGATCGCCTCGGTGAGGAACAGCCCGGGTGCGATCTCGATTCCGGGCACCATGCGATCACTGGATAGAGCGCGCCGCGCCATGCCCTGCATGCGCGAGTGCCCGTGGATCAGTCGGAGCACGTCAGGCGAAAGGGTGGGTTTTGGCGGAGCCACCGGCATCTGTTGACCTGACTGCGTACGCAGTTGCCGCAACCGCGCAGCCAACGCGCTCACAGGGCCACCAGCAGCGCCAGCACGCGCAACGCCAAGGCCTTGGGCGTCGTGGCAGCGTCCTCATCGGCAGCAAGCACCGGGCCCACGCAGCCGGGGCAGCCACCACGGCAATCGCAGCGTTCGATGAGGGTCACCGACTGGGCCACGAGGTCCTCGCGCCGGTTGAACAACGGTTCGCTCTGGCCGATGCCGCCGGGGAAGGCGTCGTAGAGGTAAACCGTCGGCGTGAACGGGGCGTCGGTTGCCGGAGCAGCAGGCTGCCCGTCGCTGCCGCGGATCTGTCCGCGGCCGGTGACGTCCGAGCTGACGAACCAGGCGCCGTCCCCGCTGCCTACGGACTTCTGTAGATCGCGTGCTTCGGCCATCACCGCAACGGTCGCCACGATGTGCAGCGCGTAGGCCGCGCCGAGAAAACCGTCGAGTGCTTGCTGGCGATCCTCGAAGGCGGCATCAAGCACGACCTGAGGGAGCTGCCACCACACTGCCGTCGTGTGCAATTCCTGGTCGGGCAGGTTGACCGGACCGAAGCCGATATTCTCGTGCGAGTAGAAGCGGATCTTCTTGTAGCCGGGCACACGGCGCACGACATGCACCTCGCCGTGGTGGGCCTGCCCACATCCGGCATTGGACGTGTCGAAGCAATCGAGCACCTTGAGTTTCGTGTAGTCGATCGCGTCGGTGTAATAGTCCACGTGGGTGCGCGTGACGTAGGCCTTGCGGCCTTCCCAGTCGAGTCGCTCGACTTGGTAGGGCACCGACTGGATCATGTGGATGGCGCCCTCGTAGAGCGTCACCGGCGCCGCGGTGTAGTCGACTTCGGCGATGATCGTCTGGCGTCCGTTGGTGCGATCGACCACCACGAAGTTGCCGTCCGCCACCGAGCGCAACGACACGGCGATGGCCGGGTAGCTGTCGGCGATCCACTCCCAGCGATCGCCTTCGCGATGCAGCACGCCTTCCTCGCCCAGCACGTCGAGCCAGGGCGTGGCTACCTCGGTGCCGAACATCTCGTCGCCGACGAAGGGCAGCTCGAACGCGGCGCAGCGAATGTGGTCGAGCAGGATCAGGGGTTGATCGGGCTGGATGCGCGCGTGTTCAGGCGGTGCTCCCTGGAAGAACTCCGGGTGCCGCACGAGGTATTGATCGAGCGGGTCGGAACTTGCCACCAGCACCCCCAGCGCCGATTGCTGCCGGCGACCGGCGCGGCCGAAGCGCTGCCAGGTGGCGGCGACGGAACCGGGATAGCCGTTGAGCACCACGACATCAAGGCTGCCGATGTCCACGCCCAGCTCCAGGGCCGACGTGCTCACGATCCCGTCGATGGTGCCGGCGCGCATCTCACGTTCCGCAGCGCGCCGCTCCTTGGGCAGATAGCCGCCGCGGTAGGCTCGGATCCGCGCGGGCTTGCGCGGATCGCTGTCGAACACGTCTTTCAGGTATTTGGTCAGCACTTCGACCATGGTGCGCGACTGCGCGAACACCAGGGTCTTCATCCCCGACTTGATCGCCAGCCGCGCGATGCGATTGGTCTGCGAACGCGCCGAGGCGCGCAGGCCGAGGTCGGGATTCACCACCGGCGGGTTCCACAGCAGCACGTGCTTGTCGCCGGTCGGTGCACCGCTTTCCGTGATCGCGGCGACCGCATCCTCGATCAGCGCTTCGGCGTGCTCCTTCGGGTTGCCGATCGTGGCCGAGCAGAGGATGAATTGCGGCGTCACGCCATAGAACGCGCATACGCGTTTCAGGCGTCGAATCACGTTGGCGACGTGCGAACCGAACACGCCGCGGTAGGTGTGCACCTCGTCGATCACCACGTAACGCAGGTTCTCGAAGAACTGCGCCCATTTCGTGTGATGCGGCAGGATGGCCTGGTGCAGCATGTCCGGGTTGCTGACCACGATGTCGCCATGCAGCCGGATGGCCTGGCGCGCGTCGCCGGGGGTATCGCCATCGAAGGTGAAGGCTTTGACGCCCAGATCGCCGGCCTGGTTGAGTTCGAGCAGCTCGGCCACCTGATCCTGCGCCAACGCTTTCGTCGGAAAGAGATACAGCGCCTTGGCGTGCTGGGTCATCGCAGCGGTGAGTACGGGCAGCGTGTAGCAGAGCGACTTGCCGGAGGCGGTGGGCGTGACGATGGCGACATGCGCACCCGATTGCGTCGCCGCCCACGCCTCGGCCTGGTGGCTATACAGCTGCTCGATGCCGCGCGAGCGCAAGGCCTGTGCGAGCGCCGCCGGCAGATCGTCCGGCAACGGCGCAAAGGAACCTTCACGACCAGGCACGACGAAGGCACCGGTGATCCTCGTCGCATACCGCTTCGAGAACCGCTGGGCCAGTGTGCGGCCATCGCTGGGGTCGCGCAGGACCAGTTCATCGGAAGCGTAGCGATCGGGAAGGGCGTTCATGCGGTGGCCTGGGCGGGTGGGGGAGCAGTGAATCGCGAAGCCATCTCATCCCGTGAGATGGCTTCGACGGACGCTGGGACGGAAGCCGCGTTCGAAGCCGGATGCGATCACCGCGCTAAACCCTTGATCCGTCTCAGGTGGTTCGGCGCGGCTTTTTCCCATCTTTCATTTTCACCTATTTGGGTGAAACTATGCGAACCATGACCATCCAGATCACGAGCCGCCAGTCGAACGTCCTCGCCTTCATCCGCGCCCGGATCGAACGTGACGGGCAGTCGCCCACGCTGGAAGAAATCGGCGCGGCACTGGGGATCGACAACGTCAGCGCGGTGCTCAAGCACGTCCGGTCGCTCGAAGCAAAAGGCCGGCTGACGATCGAACCCAACCGCGCCCGCAGCATTCGCCTGGTGCGTGAGCCCGACCCGATGGATGCCGACACGCTCGATCTACCCCTGATCGGTCGCATCGCGGCCGGTGAACCCTTGTTTTCGGCGTCGCGGGTCGATCGCAGCCTGCGCGTGTCGCGCTCGCTGTTCCGGTTGCGCCCGGACTACCTGGTGAAAGTGGTCGGCGATTCGATGCGCGACGAAGGGATCCTCGATGGGGACCTGGTGGCGGTGCACGCCACGCCAGTGGCCCGTCACGGCCAAGTCGTGGCGGCACGTGTGGATGGCGACCGTTTCACGATCAAGCGCCTTTACTGGAAGGGCGATGTGATCCGGTTGATGCCGAACAGCCCAGGCTTTCAGCCGATTGATCCGGACCCCACCGAAGACTTCGCGATTGAAGGTCTGTTTGCGGGCTTGCTGCGGGGTAGCTGATGAACGCTGCAGTCCCACTTTCCGCGTTGCTCGACGCTCGCCAGGTCTGGCGTGGCCGTGCCCCCGAGGTGCCAGCCGGTGATCAGCCCACCGGGTGGTGCGCACTCGATGCGGTGTTGCCCGCAGGCGGTTGGCCCGAGGCTTCGCTGTCCGAGATCCTGTTGCCCGTCGATGGCGTAGGCGAACTTCGCCTCGTGCTCCCGACGCTCGCGCGGTTGACCCAAGGTCGGCGCCACGTGGTGATCGTGTCGCCGCCGTATGCGCCGTGTGTCGCCGGCTGGCGCCAGCAGGGCGTCGACATGCGCCGGGTGGAAATCGTGGCTGCCGGCGAGAAGGATGTGCTCTGGGCCACCGAGCAATGCCTGCGCTCGGGAAGTTGCGCCGCCGTGCTCGCATGGCCGCTTCATGCCGACGATCGCGCCTTGCGGCGCCTGCAGGTGGCCGCGGTCACCGGACAGTCCCTCGCTTTCGTGTTCCGCGATCGCTCCCACCTTTCCAACGCATCGCCTGCCGCGCTGCGTCTGGAACTGGAAGCCTTGCCGCGGCCGCAGATATGGGTGCGCAAATGCCGCGGCGGTGCCGTGCCTGCCCAGCCCGTTCCCCTGGCGCGTTTTGCCCATTGATGGCGACCGGACATGCTTTGGGCCTGCATCTACCTGCCGCATCTGGCCATGGATGGGATTCTCCGACGCCGTCCCACGGAGGGACCGTTGGTGCTCGTCGACGGCCCGGTCAACGCCCGCACGATTGTTTCGGCCAATGAAACTGCCCGAGCGGCGGGCCTGCATGTCGGACAACGACTGAGCGCTGCGCAAGCGCTGCTGTCGCAGTTCGACGCGATCCCGTATGACCGCGAGTCGGTGGAGCGATGGCACCGGTTCCTGGCCGCCGTGGCTTACCGCTACAGCTCCGAGGTCAGCCTGCTGCCACATGCGATCGTGCTGGAGGTCAGCAAGAGCATGGGCCTGTTCGGGCCGTGGCCACGGCTTGAATCCATGCTGCGGACGGATTTCACCGAGCTGGGGTTCCGTCACCGCATGGCGGCAGCGCCAACGGCTCATGCCGCGCATGTGCTTACCACGGTTTCCGATGGGCAAGCGGTGCTGTCCGTGGAGGCGCTATGCCATGCCCTGCAGCGTGTGCCGATCGCGAAGAGCCGATTGCCTGCGAACGCCATCGCGGCGTTGCCGGGTATGGGCATTCGCACGGTGGGTCAAGTGCTGGCGTTGCCGCGCGATGGGCTGCGTCGACGTTTCGGTGCGGAACTGTTGGCGTCATTGGATCGCCTGACAGGTGACTTGCCCTCGGGCCTGGAGTTGTATCGACCGCCGGACACGTTCGACCTGCGCATCGAGTTGCTGCACGAGGTGGAGAACCAGTCGGCGCTGATCTTTCCGGTGCGACGCATGGTCGATGATCTTGCTGCCTATCTCGCCGGTCGCGACGGCGGGGTGCAACGCTTTCTGTTGCGACTGGAACATCGTGAAGGCCGATATACCGATGTGCCCGTAGGGCTGCTGGCGTCGGAGCGCGATGGTGCGATGCTGTTCGAGTTTGCACGAGGCCGACTGGAACACGTCGTGCTTCCCGCGCCAGTGCTGGCGCTCCGCCTGATCGCACGTGACCTGCCGGCGTTCATTCCCGCCGGGCGGGATCTGTTCGACGAGCGGCCGGCCAGCGCCCTGCCGATCGGACAACTGCGCGAACGCCTGCGCGCGCGCCTGGGCGACCGGACTGTTTACCGACTGGGCAGCACGACCGATCCACGTCCCGAGCGTGCGCAGGTCGTGGCCGACTCCGGTGCCGGGTATGACGAGCCATCGCCGCGCCCGACCTGGCTGCTGGCGCACCCGATTCCCCTGCGTGGCCCGTCGCCGCGCATCCTGGCCGGCCCCGAGCGGCTTGAAACCGGCTGGTGGGATGGCGCCGAAGCATGCCGCGACTACTATGTGATCGAAACCTCGCTGGGCCAACGGGCGTGGGCTTTCTGCCAACCCGGCGAGCAGAGCGGCTGGATGCTGCAGGGCTGGTTCGCGTGAGCCAGCCTGTATGAGTTCGTACGCCGAACTGCATTGCCTGTCCGACTTCTCCTTCGGTCGCGGTGCCTCGAACGCGGGCGAGTTGTTCGAACGTGCCAAGGCATGCGGCTACCGCGCACTGGCGATCACCGACGAATGTTCGCTGGCCGGCATCGTGCGTGCGTACCAGGCATCGAACGAGACCGGCATGAAGTTGATCGTCGGCGCGGAGCTCCAGCTCGATGATGGCCCGAAACTGGTGCTGCTGTGCGAAAGCAAGCAGGGTTATGCCGGGCTCTGCCGGCTGATCACGTGTGGGCGATGGGCCTCGAAAAAAGGCAGCTATCGGCTCACTCGTGCAGACCTGCAGGACGGCGTGCCGGGCACGCTGGCCTTGTGGATGCCGGAACTGCAGCCGGACATCACGCACGGTCGCTGGATGCGCACGACGTTCGGCGACCGCGCATGGCTTGCGGTGGAACTGCATCGGGGACCCGACGACGACACACGATTGCGCGAGCTGCAGGCGCTTGGTCGTGCGCTGGATCTGCCGCTGGTGGCCAGTGGCGACGTGCACATGCACGTGCGACGTCGGCTCGCCTTGCAGCACACGCTCACGGCGATCCGTCATCGCGTGCCCATCGCCGAGGCGGGCGCGCTTATCTTCCGCAATGGCGAGCGGCATTTGCGCCGGCGCGACGCGCTGGCCGATCTCTATCCCGCGGCCCTGCTGCAGGAAAGCGTGCGCATCGCCGAACGCTGCACTTTCAAGATGGGCGAGCTGAAATACGACTATCCGAGGGAGCTGGTACCGCAGGGCCACTCGCCCACCAGTTGGTTGCGCCACCTTGCCGAGGAAGGCATCCGGTGGCGCTGGCCGCAGGGTGCCAGTAACAAGGTACGCAAACTGATCGATGACGAGCTGGCGCTGATCGCATCGAAAAAGTACGAAGCTTTCTTCCTCACCGTGCATGACATCGTTCACTTTGCACGCAGCAAGGATATTCTCTGCCAGGGTCGCGGCTCGGCCGCCAATTCCGCCGTGTGCTTCGCGCTGGGCGTGACAGAGGTGGATCCGGACGTCAACCAGTTGCTGGTCGCTCGCTTCATCAGCGAGGACCGCGACGAGCCGCCCGACATCGACGTCGATTTTGAACACGAGCGGCGCGAGGAGGTCATCCAGTACATCTACGGGAAATACGGACGCGAGCGTGCCGCGCTGGCCGCCACCGTAATCTGCTACCGCGGCCGCAGCGCGGTCCGCGACGTGGCCAAGGCACTCGGCCTGCCGCTGGATCAGGTCGACAAGCTCAGCGATGTCTTTGCGCGCGGCTGGGGCGACAGCACGGCCGGGGAGCGGCTGCGCGAACAGGGTTTCGATCCGGACAGCGCGGTCATCCGCCGCATATTGAAACTTACCCACGAGCTGCTCGGCATGCCGCGCCACCTGTCGCAACACGTCGGCGGTTTCGTGATCTCCGATGCCTCGCTGAGCGAGATGGTGCCGGTGGAAAACGCGGCCATGCCCGACCGCACCGTGATCCAGTGGGAGAAGGACGACCTGGATTACATGCACATGCTGAAAGTCGATTGCCTGGCGCTGGGCATGCTGACCTGCCTGCGCAAATGCTTCGGCCTGCTGGAAAGCGAGCATGGCGTGGTGAAGACCATCGCGACGATCGCGACGGCCGACAAGGATGACGAGAAGACCTATGACATGATCCAGCGCGCCGATACCGTCGGCGTCTTCCAGATCGAAAGCCGCGCGCAGATGGCGATGCTGCCGCGGCATCGGCCGAGGAATTTCTACGACCTGGTGATCCAGGTGGCGATCGTACGGCCGGGCCCGATTCAGGGCGACATGGTGCATCCGTACCTGCGGCGGCGGAATGGCGAGGAGGAAGTCGATTATCCGTCGCCGGAATTCAAGAGCGTGCTGGAGCGCACGCTCGGCGTGCCGCTGTTCCAGGAACAGGTCATGAAGCTGGCCATCGTGGCTGCCGACTTCACCGATGGCGAGGCCGACAAGCTGCGCCGCTCGATGGCGGCGTGGAAACGCCATGGCGGGCTGGAACCGTTTCGCGACAAGTTGATGCGGGGCATGCTGAAAAATAACTACACGGCGGAATTCGCCGCGCGCATCTTCGAGCAGATCAAGGGTTTCGGTTCCTACGGCTTCCCCGAGTCGCACGCGGCGAGTTTCGCCAACCTGGTCTACGTCTCTTGCTGGCTGAAATGCCATTACCCGGTGGCATTCGCCTGCGCGCTGCTCAATGCGCAGCCGATGGGCTTTTACGGGCCGAGCCAGATCGTGCAGGATGTGCGGCGCCACCGTGTCGCGGTGCGCCCGGTGGACGTGCGCTTCAGCGACTGGGACTGCACGCTGGAACCCGACCCGCAAGGCGCCGCCGGTGCGCGCGCGATCCGGTTGGGACTGCGCATGGTGCGCGGATGTTCCGAAGCGACAGCGCAGCGCCTCGTCGCGGCGCGCAGACAGCGTCCCTTCACCGACATCGCCGACCTGTGCGTGCGTGCAGATCTGGATCGTCGCCATCAGGAGCTGCTGGCCGATGCGGCGGCTTTGCGCGGGCTGGCCGGCCATCGCCATCGCGCGCGCTGGGCGGTAGCCGGAGTCGAGCCACAATTGCCGCTGTTCGGTAGCGAAAGCCCGGCCGAGCGGACGGCGGTCTTGCCGCTGCCCACGCAAGCCGAGGACACGCTGGCGGATTACGCACGCGTCGGTCTCAGCCTGGGCGCGCATCCGCTGCGGCAGATTCGCGCCCGGCTGAGCTCGGCGCGTTGCATCGACGGGAAAGCACTGCGCAGGCAGCCGCATAACAGCCGTGTGCGCGTGGCCGGGCTGGTGACGTCGCGACAGCAACCGCAAACAGCCAGTGGCATCATCTTCGTGACACTGGAAGACGAGCATGGCCTGATCAACGTCGTCGTGTGGCGGCGGGTGGCCGAAGCGCAGCGTCGTCCATTGCTTCAGGCGCGGCTGCTTGCGGTGGAAGGGCAGTGGGAGAGCGTGGAAGGTGTCGGTCACCTGATCGCGCATCGGTTGACGGATCTCACGCCACTGCTTGGCGCACTGGATGCTCGATCGCGGGATTTCCATTGAAGCGAGCCTGCCGGATCACCCGTCGTTGACCTGCCTTGCGCATACTCGCTGCAGATGGTCAGCCCTGCCCACGAAAACCTGCCGGATCCACGCCTACAGACGCGTGCCATGGGCCTGGTCTACGTCAGTGATGCGCAACCGGGCCTGCGCCGGCTTCGTCGTGGCAAGGGATTCAGCTACCGCGACGCGGAGGGCCGGCCGGTAAATGATCGCGAGGAACTGGCACGCATCCGTGCCTTGGCGATTCCGCCGGCCTATACCCACGTGTGGATTTGCAGCAACCCGCGCGGACACCTGCAGGCGACCGGTCGCGATGCGCGCGGGCGCAAGCAGTACCGCTATCACCGGCGCTGGCGGGAATATCGCGAGCTTGGCAAGTTCGACCACATCGTGGCATTCGGCAAGGCGCTGCCGGCGTTGCGCCGGCGCGTACGCCGGGATCTATCCCTCGACGGCCTGCCGCGCGACAAGCTGCTGGCACTGCTGGTACGCCTGCTCGACGACACGCTGATCCGCATCGGCAACGACCGTTACGCCCGGGACAACCGCAGTTACGGCCTCACTACCTTGCGTACCCGCCATGTGCGTGCGCAACGTGGGCGGCTGCGCTTCATCTTCCGCGGCAAGAGCGGGCAGGATCGCGAGGTGGAGATGGACGACCGGCGCCTGGTGCGGATCGTGCGTCGCGTGCAACAACTGCCCGGGCAGCGCTTGTTCCAGTACGTCGACGATGACGGCCAGCTGCAACCGGTGGATTCGGGGATGGTCAACGAGTATCTGCATGCGGCCTGCAGCAACGGCCAGACGCATGAGTTCAGCGCCAAGGACTTCCGCACCTGGGGCGGCACGGTGCACGCGGCCCGCGTCCTCGCTGGCACGCCGCGGCCCGGGAAGGGCGGCGAGCCGGCGCGCCGCCGCGCGCTGGCGAAAGCCATCGGCGAAGTCGCCGCCATCCTCGGCAATACCCCTGCAGTGTGCCGCGGCTCCTACATCCACCCGCGCATCCTGGACGGCTGGCTGGATGGCAGCCTGCAACGAGCCATCCCCGCGGCCACCGCCGCGCATCCACGCAAGCTGGAGCAGCAGGTGCTGCGTTTCCTGCGTTGAAGGCGCCGGCAAGGACTCACTCCTGCGGATCGGTCACCACCGGCGAACCGCCATCATCGGGACGCGACTCCTGATGGGTGATGCCGAGATGGAAATCCGCTGCGGGAATCACGGCCAGCGCCAGCAGCAGGAACCGCCAGGCCAGACGCCGCCGTTCATAGTGCCACTCTCCTTCGCTCGGACAGGGTGGACAGCGCAATCGCCACCTCATGCAGATCGGCCACCAGTTCGACATAGGCCTGGTGACGGCGATCCTCACGCATGCGCAGCACGGCGGACGGATGCCAGGTGGCGAGTCCGCGCGCCTGCGCTCCCATGTCGCGCCATTGGCCACGTTCCTCGCTGATGCGGAAGGTATTGCCGAACAGGGTCTGCGCCGCCATGGCGCCCAGTCCGACGACCAGTTGCGGCTGCACCCGCAACAATTCCGCCGCCAGCCACTGCCGGCAAGCGGCCTGTTCCGCGGCGTTCGCTCGCTTGTGCAAGCGTGCCTTGCCGCGTGTCTCGTACTTGAAATGCTTGACGGTATTGGTGAGGTAGAGCGTCCGGCGATCGAGGCCCGCTTCGGCCATCGCCCGGTCGAGCAAGTGGCCGGCCGGCCCGATAAACGGTTCGCCGGTCAGATCCTCCTGGGCTCCGGGCTGTTCGCCGATCAGCATTGCCGCCGCGTGGGCCGGCCCCTTGCCGAATACCGTGTGGGTGGCATTGCGCCACAGCGGGCAGGCCCGACATTCCGCTGCCTTGCGGCGCAGTGCCGTCAGGCTGCCATCAGGCACGTGCTCGACGGGTTTAGCCAGCGCAATCACGGCACGATCGGAAAGGTCAGTGGAACACGCCAAGCAGCCACAGCACGAGAATGATCAGCAGGATGAGGCCGATGCCTCCGGTCGGGCGATAGCCCCAGGAGCGGCTGTATCCCCAGGTTGGCAGCGCGCCGATCAGCAGGAGGATGAGGACGATGACCACCAATAGTGAAAGCGACATGTTCGTATTCCTTTGCGCGTGGGGATTGAGGCTGATCGCGGATCAACATCGCGCGACATCCCCACCATCGCAGCCTACCGGTGCAAGCGCCGTCAATGCCGCTACGAAAGCGGTCACGCGATGATCACGACAACCTGACATCGTCTGCATGTGCGAGCGACGATGCTGCAAGCTTCAGCCGTGGAGCACGGCTTGCCCGCCATGTGGCGCGTCGCTTGCGTGCCTTCAATTACACGCCGTAATAGCTTCGGTACCAGCTCACGAAATTGGCGATGCCCGTGCCTACCGAAACCTTCGGTGCATACCCGACGGCACGGATTAGTTCCGACACGTCCGCCTCGGTATCGGGCACGTCGCCCGCCTGCAGGGGCAGCATCTCCATTTGCGCCTTGCGTCCGAGGCATTGCTCCAGCACCGCGATGTAGCGCAACAATTCCACCGGCTCCGCATTGCCGATGTTGTACAGCCGGTAGGGTGCGACGCCGCTGCTGGCCGGGTCGGGAAGGTTTCCGTTCCAGTCGTTGTCCTTGCCCGGTAGCGTATCCAGCGTGCGGATCACACCTTCCACGATGTCATCCACGTAGGTGAAACTGCGCTTGTGTCGGCCATGGTTGAACACCTTGATGGGTTCGCCGGCCAGGATCGCCTTGGTGAACAGGAACAGCGCCATGTCCGGGCGCCCCCATGGGCCATAGACCGTAAAGAAACGCAGCCCCGTGCACGGGATGCCGTACAGATGCGCGTAACTGTGCGCCATCTGCTCGTTGGCTTTCTTGGAGGCGGCGTAGAGGGTAAGCGGATGCTCCGTGGGCTGATGCTCGGAAAAAGGCATGGCGGTGTTGGCGCCGTACACCGAGCTGGTGGAGGCAAACACCAGATGCTCCACATCATGCCGGCGGCAACCTTCCAGGATGTGCAGAAACCCGGTGACGTTGCTGGCCACATAGATGTGCGGGTTTTCGGCCGCATAGCGCACGCCGGCCTGCGCAGCGAGGTTGATCACGCGCCGCGGCTTATGCGTGGCGAAGGCGCTTTCCACCGCCGTGCGATCGGCCAGGTCAGCGTGGATATGCGTATAGCCCGGGTGCTCCATGAAACGCGCGAGTCGCGCCTTCTTCAGGTCGACGTCGTAGTAGTCATTGAGGCTGTCGAAACCGATGACCTCATCGCCGCGTTCGAGCAGTTGCAGCGCGACGTGTGAACCGATGAAACCGGCGGTGCCGGTAACCAGCACTTTCATGGCATGAAGTCCTGTTCAAAGACGACCGTCGACCGCCTCGCGCGGAAGCAGACATTTCACGTCGTAGATCACCGAGGCGGCCTTGCCTAGCGCGCGGATGCCAGCCGGGCCCATGTCGACAAATTGCTGATGGCCGACGGCGACGATGACGGCGTCGTAGCTGTCGGCTTGCGGCTGCGCGACGGGCGTGATGGCGTATTCGTGCTCGGCCTCGGCGGCGTTGATCCATGGATCGTGGACGTCGACATCGGCGTTGTAACCGCGCAGTGCCAGCACGATGTCGACCACACGGGTGTTGCGCAGATCCGGGCAGTTCTCCTTGAACGCCAGGCCAAGGATCAGCACACGCGCCTGCACCGGATTGATGCCCTTGCGCACCATCAGGCGGATCACTTCGCCGGCGATATACGGACCCATGCCGTCGTTGGTGCGGCGGCCCGCCAGGATCACGTCCGAATGGTGGCCCACCGCCTGCGCCTTGTGCGTGAGGTAATACGGATCCACGCTGATGCAGTGACCGCCAACCAGGCCGGGGCGGAACGGCAGGAAATTCCACTTGGTGCCGGCAGCCTGCAGCACCTCCAGCGTGTCGATGCCCAGTTTGTTGAACAGAATGGCCAGATCATTGACCAGGGCGATGTTGAGATCGCGCTGGGTGTTCTCGATGACCTTGGCGGCCTCGGCCACCTTCAACGAACTGGCCCTGTACGTGCCCGCGGTGATCACCGAACCATACAGCTGGTCGACAAAATCGGCCGTCTCCGGCGTGGAGCCGGAGGTGACTTTCCGGATGCTGGTGACACGATGCTGCTTGTCACCCGGATTGATGCGTTCGGGACTGTAGCCGGCAAAGAAATCGCGGTTGTAGACCAGGCCGGAGCCTTTTTCGAGTATCGGAATGCATATCTCTTCCGTACAACCGGGATACACGGTGGATTCGTACACCACTACGTCGCCGGGCTTGAGTACCCTGGACAGGGTTTCGCTGGCCTTGATCAGCGGCGTCAGATCCGGGCGCTTGGCGACATCGATCGGGGTGGGCACCGTGACGATGTAGAAGTTGCGATCCCGCAAGTCTTCAAGTTCGGCGCTGAAACGAAGATGTGTGGCGTCGGCAAGCTCGGCGGCATCGACTTCCAGCGTATTGTCGCGACCCGCAGCCAACTCATCGATCCGGGCCTTGTTGATGTCGAAGCCAACGGTGTCGTAGCGCTTGCCGAACTCCACTGCGAGCGGCAAGCCGACATAACCGAGACCCACAATGGCGAGCTTGGTGTTTTCCAGTTTTCGCATACAGTCATCCCGAGTCGATTTGGATGGCCACCTTGGGGGCGCATGGTTCGGGTGGACATAAATCCTGATCTGGCCGCAGTTGGAACCAAAACGCCAGTAACGCTCCAACAGCCTGAACGGCAATGAAAAGCTTGCTTTGTGCGCCACCGGGCCGCCGCTGAAGCATTGCAGCAAGTTCCTGTCGGCCAGCGCACAGATCTTTGTTCGCAGGCGACTTTTATATGCCGCCTAGCATAATGACCACGCGCCGGTGAAATTGCTATGCGCATGCAGCGTAAGCCCGCGTTTTTGACGCTGGCCCGCCTTTGCGTTTGCGCAAACGCACCGCTGACTATGCCAAGGTGTGGCGTGCACAAACCGTGCACGTTCCCGGACTGCAGATACGCGGTTGTCCCGGATCGAAATGAGCGACGGCGGGTACCCGAAGCATCGCGGGAGGCTCACGTTGCCTCGCCGCCTGGTTGACTGAGGGAAATGTACGGTGAAGGAGGATTGCCCTGACAGATCCAGCGGGCAGCGGCTGGAAATGATAGGGACATGGCTGCACGCGTCATCGCCGAAGCACCATCAGAAGGCGTGGCAACCTTGTAGCGGGTAGGGCGCGTACGGGATAAAACCCGGTGGCAGGTGTTCTACAGCCGAATCGTCCCCGGCCTCAGTGCAGAATGTTCAAATGGAACATCAGCCAACCGGCCAACGCACTGAGTACCAGACAAACAGTGAGCCAGAATCCTCGGGAATTTTTCTCCCAGGCAGGCCTTTTCTTGTCATTTCCCATGTTTTCTTGCACCAGACAGGTGGCAGCCGAACACGACGTGGATGGTTGCTAACGAGGGCTAGTATCGTGCCAAACTAAGGTGCAGGCGCTATTGGACATTGAATATTGCCGTTCCAGATACCGATTTGCGATGAATACCGCAATTTGATTCAGGGTGCCAGAGCGGGACGGTGCGCGGCGAGACGCTCTGGCTTGCATAGAGTGTAACGACTCAGCGCTTTCTGCACAGGTCAGGCCGCGAACGCATCAGGTTCCGGCCGTGCTGCTTTGCTGCCCCATGACCTGGCGTGGTGAGCTCCTGCTTCGTCCGCCCGCGCGATGCAGGGACCGCTGGTGAGCATCCGCCGTTGTCTAGGTGAAGAGGGAACACTCGTGCATGCGACCTCAAGTAGCCGTGGCGACTCTGATCAGCGACTGCTTCAAGTCGGCTTGAGCGCGGCGCGCGAGGCAGCCGGGTAGTGATGCTCTCCATTCGCTTCTTGGCAAGCATCGCCAATGACCTTCTGCCACCTGGGCGAATGGCCTTCCACGTCATGATGTGTGGTGCTACTCGAGCCACAGCGGCAAGGTGATGACTGGAAGGATCGGCCTTTGTTGCATGGCGATCCAATAGCGTCGATCTCTGCATCCGATGCTGCCGGCTCGTACCGATTCCACTTGCCGGCGGATCTTCTCAGGCCACGGCGTTTGGCCGTCTGATCCATATCGACGTCGCCATATATTCGATCATTCGTGATCTTTTCTTCACGCGATATGTGGCATCAAACATGCCTTTTTTGTGGCTGATTCCCGATCCGGTTATTGAACTCTTGGGTTCGGGAAGCCCGTGCGCAGAAAAATGAATTTACGCTTTACAAGGCCACTGGTTGCTTGGTCGAAAAGCCTGCATTTTCTGCGTTACATGTTATTTAATAAAAGTTCCAGGATGCCTAGTGGATTGTAATCTTCGAGGCCTAATTAACCATGAAAAAAAATCGCGCCTTTATCATTCTGAGTTTCGCGTTGCTGGTTAACGGTTGTGTGTTGGCGCCGGGACAGCGCATGTCGGGCGAAGGGCTGGTTCGCGGTACACCGACGGACAGCAGCCAGATCCAACTGGTGACGATCACTCCGCAACTGTTGACGGAGGACAATGCAGCAGTGTTGAGCGCCACGGTGCCGCAGGCGCTGTTGTCGTACAAGCCGGAGCCTTACCGCGTCGGCCCCGGCGATACGCTTTACATCACGGTATGGGACCACCCGGAACTGACCTCGCCGGCCGGTTCGCAGCAGCAAACGGCAGCCAATGGCCGGCTGATCCGTTCGGATGGCACGATGTTTTATCCGTACGTGGGTTCCGTGAAAGTTGCAGGGATGACGATCGAAGAGGTGCGCCAGGACATCAGCACGAAGATCGCCAAGTATGTGGAGAGGCCGCAGGTGGATGTCGGCGTCGTCGGCTATAACAGCCAGCACGTGCTGTTGCAGGGCGCTTTCAAGAATACCAATCCGCAGCCGATCACGACGGTCCCGCTGACCTTGGGGCAGGCGCTTGGCACGGCAGCGGTCAATGCCGATCAGGCCAACATGTCCGATCTGATCTTGACCCGTGACGGACAGGATTACCATCTGGATCTGACTGCCTTGGGCAACGGCCACGGCATTGCGCAGAATATCTACCTGAAGCCGGGAGATCGACTGCTGCTTCCCTTCAACGACACCCAGGAGGTGTACGTGATGGGGGAGGTGCTGCATCCGCTGGCGGTCACCTTCAGGAGCGTTTCCGACATCTCGTTGACGCAGGCGTTGGGTCGCGCGGGCGGCCTCAACCCTGTCACGTCCGATGGCAAGGAGGTTTACGTCATTCGTGGAGCGAAGAATCTGGAAAACGCCCCGGCCAAGGTCTTCCAGCTTGACGCCCGTTCACCCGCGGCGTTCGCGCTCGGAGACCAGTTCAGGGTGAAGCCGGGTGACGTGGTGTTTGTCGGTGCGGCTGGCGTGACTCGCTGGAATCGCGTGTTGAGTCAGTTGCTGCCATCGGCCACTCTGCTCAGCAGTGCAGCCGCTGCAAACTACAGCGCGACCCACTGAGGCGATGTCAGTCACTCATCGATGAAGCGGACCATCGACCGGCAGCGAATGCGCTGCCGGTCGATGCCGTGTGAGCGGCTCGCAGCCGGATGGATGCGCAATGTCATCCGTCGGCAATGACGATCCGGCTCGCTGCCACTGGCAATGTGGACAGCGTGTCTCCTTGTCGTTTTCGGTGCGCGGCGCACGTCCGTGCGTGGGCCTGCGTTGTCTGGTTTTACTGTCGCCACGGAGCTAGGGCGCTTATTGGCCGCTTGAATGGCTATTCAGCGCAAGGACAGATTCTGTTCAGTCTCTGCAAATCCGTTGATATAGCGCGAAAACATAATCTAAACGAATCATTGACAAAATCGTCATCTAAGACATGTGGGCCTGAATCCATGGTTTGCACTTCATAAGCATGGGTAGTCAAAGATGGTAGGTTCATAAGCCTGACATCAGCACCAGGCCGCGCAATGACTATCGAATTATCCACTGGCCCCGCAAGATAAGGCAGCTATTCGCCAGATTCGTCGACTCATACCAATACCAAATAGACGTAGATCATCGGGA
The DNA here is from genome assembly GCF_040548735.1 of Rhodanobacter soli. Taxonomy (NCBI): domain Bacteria; kingdom Pseudomonadati; phylum Pseudomonadota; class Gammaproteobacteria; order Lysobacterales; family Rhodanobacteraceae; genus Rhodanobacter; species Rhodanobacter soli. The sequence goes on from NZ_JBEPSD010000002.1 coordinate 674,444, forward strand.
TTCTTCACGGCTCCATGGTCTGCACCACTTACAAAATCGAACTCGGCTGGACCAGGGGGATCCGTTCGAGATTGGTCGGAGGTAAAGATGCCATGCACGAACCACGGCTAGTCATTGATTGTCTGGTTGCTGCATGCACATCGGCGCTAGCCATTGTCGTGTTGCGCCGGTTCGCTGTCTCGCTGGGGTTGGTGGATCACCCCGATCAGCGCAAGCAGCATATTGGTGACGTACCGCTGGTGGGGGGACTCGCAATCTTCATGGGAGTGGCCGCAGGGGCAGCCACCCATGGTCAGTTCCAGGAATTCGAGATGGTCCTGCTCGTCACCGCCGCCGTGCTTGTCCTGCTCGGCGCGCTGGATGATCGCTTCGACCTCAGCGTGCGGGATCGTCTGCTGATCCAGACCATCGTCATTCTGACGGTGGTGGCCAGCACCGGCGTTTACATCCACACACTGGGAACCATCTTTGGCCATCAAGTGACCTTGGGCTGGATCGGCGTTCCGCTGACGGTGATTGCCGTCATCGGCCTGGTGAATGCGTTCAACATGATGGACGGCATCGACGGCCTCGCCGGCAGCCTGGAGCTGGTCAGCATTGCCGCCATCATCCTGTTTGCCGATCCCACGCCCTTGCATGGCGTCATCGCGCTGCTGGCCGTGCTGGCCGCCGCGTCGTTGCCTTACCTCGTGGCCAATCAGGGGTTCATGGGCGGAAAAATCTTCCTGGGCGATGCCGGAAGCATGTTGATTGGCTATCTGCTGGCATGGGCGCTTATCGGCATGAGCCAGATACCCCAGACGCAATTGTCGCCCGTCAATGTGCTGTGGTGCGTAGCGCTGCCGGTCTTCGACACTTTTGCGGTGATGTACCGGCGCATGCGCCAGGGCAGGTCGCCGTTCAAGCCGGACCGCGGGCACATCCACCATATCCTGCTCGGAGCAGGCCTTGGGCCTCGCGCGACCTTGGCCGTACTCATCGCAGTCGCTACCGGCCTCGCGCTCATCGGGGCATTCATCAGCAGCGCGGCACACTCGGCGGGTACGAACCTGACAACATTCTGCGTGGCCATGGGTGCGTACGTCGTGACGGTCACGCATGTATGGCTGCGTCAGGAAGCGCGCCAACATGGGGCGTCCGATCCGCAACGTGACGCCGATGCGAACGCCGTCTCATCGGACGCAGGCGGGGAATCCGATCCGCGCGAGCTGGCCGGACAGGGGCGTGAGTTTGTGGTCGAGGCCAGTGATGAAACCGAGGCATACGGTTCGGCGCGACGATCTTCCCGCCGTTGACCCACGGCGGGGAAATCCACGGTAGGCACGTTACTCCCGAGAGGATGGCCTGCAGGTCTCAGGACTGGGTCTGCCTGACTCCCCGGAACTGGAACGTCGCGCCATTGGCGACCTTTGTTATGCCGTTCTCGACGTCGTTGGTGTATTCGAAGGAGTGTTCGAGCACCAGATGGCCCTTGCTGATGCGCATCTCGTTGCTCGTGCTCAGGAACGACATGGCGGAAGCACGGAACGTTGAGCCTGCGCCGTGCTTCACCACGTTTCCGGAAATGATCACTCGATCGATGTCTCTCGCGTTGTCCGGGGCTTTGTCCTCGGCAAAGTTGATGCAGGTTCCGCGAATGTCGGTGAACACGTTGCCCGCGCATACCAGGCCGTTCGCGCCAAGCACGCCGATCACGCCCATCTGCGGACGTATGCCGATGAACGTGTTGCCGGTGATCACCGTGTTGATGGCATTCCGGCTGGTTCGGGAAGCGATGGCACCGAGGCGTATCGTATCGCCGCCCGGGCCGGACCCCGGCGGCGAGCGCTGGAAGGTGCAGCCGCTGATCTGCGTGCCGCTCAAGCCCTTGACGGCCACGTCGACGCGCACCGAGTTGAGGAAGTGGCAGTTGAGCACGCTGAGATTGTCCGGCCTGCTGGCGACGGTCTTGGCCTTGGTCGAGGAGTCGATGCCCCAGTAGCAGTTCGTGAACTGGCAGTCCGACACGACCCAGTCATGGATGTTGTCGCCGGTTTGGTGCCCGTTGAAGAACGAGATGCCCGCCGTGTTCACGGAGTCGATGTCGACGAAGCGGCAATGGGCGATGGTCACGTCACGGTACACGCTCCAGTTGTGGTCGGGTTCGAAATCGATGCCGCCCACCGAGCGGGATAGTTTCGCGTTGCCGATATTCCGGAAGACGCAGTTCTCCACCGTCAGCTGGTCGCAATCGATGATGGACAATCCGTTGCGGTTGTCCTTGACCGCGCCGTCGAACACGCAGTCGCGCACGGTGATGCGCTGGTTGTGGCGTTCGGTGCTCGCGAGCGTCCCCGAGCCGACGTACATGCCGTCCCCGCGAAAGCCGTAAAACGTCATCCGCTCGACGGTCAGGTTCGAAGTGGCGTTGACGGCGAGCAGGTAGAAGTACTGTTCGTAGCCGAATTCGGCCACCCGTCCATCGAGTTTCAGATCGTGCAGATGGATGTCGCGCATGTTGTCCGCGACACGGCGGCTGCCACCGTCGCGTATGTGGGTAACGAGCATGAATTCGCTGGCCAGCGTCTTGTCGTATGCCCTCAGTTCGCTGGCCTCTCCCTCGCCATACAGCTCGAGACCGGACTTGAGGTTCAGCTGTTTCACAGGATAGACCCCGGCGGGCACAAACACCTTGCCGGCGGCGGCAATCGCGGCCTGGATGCTGCCCGTGCAGTCGTACGTGCTGTGGCCGGCACGGATGGCGGCATGTTCCGACGCGGGAATGAAATCCAGTACATTCGCCTTTTGCAACGAGGATGGCATGGTGCAGCCTCCGGTTGTGTAGGACTTCTGTCATGGGAGTGATGGCTCCGGCGGGGCCATCGGTCGAGTCTACTGCACGAGAAGTCCGGGCTCTGAACCGCACATGACTTGTGTCACTGCAAGGTCCGCCGTGCTTCGGCATATGGACGTCTAAACGGATGATTCGGCGGATGCAGCCCGAAGGTCGCGCAGCTCCGCATAAACCGCCATGGTGCGCTGGATGACGATGCGTTCATCGAACTGCATGCGTGCCTTGCGGCGCGCCGCTTCGCCCAGTTGACGCGCGAATGCCGGGTGGTCCTGCAGCCGCGCGATCGCCAGCGCCAGCGCGTCGCTGTTCCCCATCGGGACCAGCAGCCCATCGACGCCGTCGGACACCACCTCGCGACAGCCCGGCACGTCCGTGGTGATCAACGGAAGCCCGCAAGCGGCTGCCTCGACCAGCGTCCGCGGCAATCCTTCGCGGTAGCTCGGCAGCACCACGATATCGACCGATCCAAGCAGGCCGGCCATATCGTCGACGTGGCCGAGCCAGGTCAGCAGGCCCTCGTCGACCCATTCCCGTATCGTCGGTTCCGGCACCGCGGCGGGGTTGCCCGGATCCGGCGTGCCGGCGAGCAGGGCCTGGAGCATGCGGCCCTGGCTGCGCAGCTGCCGGATGGCAGCGACGTATTCACCGACGCCCTTGTCCCAGAGCAGGCGGCTGGCCAGCAGGATGCGCGGGCATCCATCGTCGGGTGCCTGCCGGGATATTCCGGCGAATTGCGCGCAATCCACGCCCGAGCCGCGAATCAGGCGGATATGCGCCGGGTCGACCAGTCCGGCCCGCCGGAACAGTTCGACGTCGTCCGCATTCTGCAGGATCAGCCGTGCGTCACGGCCGCCGAGCGCCAGCCTCAGCAAGCCGCGTACCACCGGCCGCAACAGCCGCGCCTTCACGTGCGAACTGGTGAATACGTAGCCCATGCCCGCCACGGCGTTCACCCTGGCGGGAATGCCGGCCAGCCGCGCCGCCAGCGAGCCGTACACGGCGCACTTGATGGTGAAGCCATGCACCAGCGCGGGCCGCTCGCGCCGCAGCAGGCGCGTCAGGTGCCACAGCAACGCCAGCTCGCGCAGCGGGTTCAGGCTGCGCCGCTGCATCGGCAACGATTCCCAGCGCAGGCCCAGGCCACGCAGCCTGTTGCCATACGGTCCGGGTGGGGAAATCAGCAGCACGTCGTAGCCGGCCCGCTGCAGCGACGTCGCCAGCGCGCGCCGGAAGTTGTAGAGGTACCAGTCGGTGTTGGCGAACAGGACGGCTTTCATGAGCGCACCCCGTGCGCAGCCATGGGTGCATGACCGCGGGCGCCGGCCGTCATGCCGATGCCCTCCGGTTTTCCTCCAGCCAGGCCTGGAACATCAGCACCGTCCACAGTTGATGTTGCCAGTTGCGCCGGCCGCTCAGATGCTCCTTCCACTTCTGCCGGATCGCGGCTGGCTGGAAATAACCCTCCTGGTGCAGGCGGCCCTCATCGAGCAGGGCTTCTGCCCAGTCGCGCAAGGGGCCGCGCAGCCAGCTGTCCAGCGGGATGCCGAAGCCCATCTTGGGCCGCTCGACCAGCTCTCTTGGCACATGCCGATACAGCACCTGGCGCAGCAGCCATTTTCCTTGCCCGTCACGGATCTTCTGCTGCAGTGGCACGCGCCAGGCCAACTCCACCACGCGATGGTCGAGCATCGGCACGCGGGTCTCCAGGCTGTTGGCCATCGCGGCGCGATCGACCTTCACCAGGATGTCGTCGGGCAGGTAGGTCTGCGCGTCCATCGCCATCATCCATGGCGCCAGGCTGCCGGCGTGCGGCCACGCGCCGGGGTCGGTCAGCAGGGTCGGCGGTTCCTGCGCGCCGAGCACGATGCTGGCCGGGTCCTGCCACTGGCTGGCAAGGTTGAGGAAGAATGCCTGGCCACTCGACAGCGTGAGCACGTCCGCCAGCTTCTGTGCCTTGTCGCCCGGCGTGGCCAGGCGCCAGCGCTTCGGCAACAACGGCTTGAGGCGCTCGAACCACTGGTCCCACGCCGCCGGCGCCACGGCGCGCAGCGCGCCCGCCGCGGCACGGCGTGCCAGCGGCGGCAGGCGTTGCGCCTTCTCCCAGGTGGTACGCGCCACCAGGTAGCGGTTGTAGCCGCCGAACAGTTCATCGCCGCCATCGCCACTCAGCGCCACCGTCACCGCGCGCCGGGTCAGCTGGCTGATCAGGAAAGTGGGGATCTGCGAGCTGTCGCCAAACGGCTCGCAGAAAATGGCAGGCAGCCGCGGGATGACGGCCAACGCGTCCGCGGGGTGCACATACAGCTCGGTGTGCTCCGTGCCGAGATGCCTCGCCACCGCCTTGGCGTGCGCGGCCTCGTCGTAGCCGTTTTCGCTGAAGCCGATGGTGAACGTCTTGATCGGCCGATCACTGCGCGCCTGCATCAGCGCCACGATCGTGCTGCTGTCGATGCCGCCGCTGAGGAACGCGCCCAGCGGCACGTCGGAAAGCATCTGTGCGCCGACGCTGGCGCCCAGTTGCGCTTCGAGAGCATCGGTGGCTGCGCTGTCGGTAGCGATGAGCGGTGCGTCCAGGCCCGCGATTACCGCCTCGTTGTAGCGCCAGTACGGTACCGGCTGCGCCTCCCGTGGCGCATCCAGCGGCATGCGCAGCAGATGCCCGGGACGCAGCTTGAACACGCCGCGGTAAATGGCATGGGGCGCGGGAATGCAGTCGTGACGCAGCAGCAACGCCAGTGCGCCGCGATCGATATCCGCCTGGAAAGCGGCATGCGCCTTCAACGCCTTCAGCTCCGAGCCGAACAGCAAGGTGTCGCCTTGCCAGCCGTAGTACAGCGGCTTCTCGCCCATCCGGTCGCGCGCCAGTATGAGCGCCCGCTGCTGGCGATCCCACAGGGCGAACGCGAACATGCCGGCACTGGCCTGCAGGGTTCGCTCGACGCCCCAGGCAACGAAGCAGGCCAGCAGGGTTTCGGTGTCGGAATGCCCGCGCCATGCCGGTGCGGCGTGTTCCGTGCGAAGGCGCTCGCGCAACTCGAGGTGGTTGTAGATCTCGCCGTTGAACACGATGACATGGCGCCCATCGGTCGAGTGCATGGGCTGGTGACCGGCGGGAGAGAGGTCGAGGATCGACAGGCGCCGCTGCGCCAGCGCGATGCCGGCGGCCTCGTCGCACCACACGCCGCTGTCGTCGGGACCGCGATGGCTCAGCCGGGCCGACATCGCCTGCGCCTGCGCCAGCAGCGTGTCCCGTGCGCCACCATGCGGTTGCCAGAAGCCGGTCACGCCACACATCACGCATGCCCCGCACGGCGCAGTATGTCCGCGAGCCGCGGCACCTGCGCCACCAGGCTGTACTCGGCCTCGACCCGCGCGCGCCCCGCGTGGCCCATGCGCGCGCGCAGGGACGGGCTCGCGATCAGGCGCTCCAGGGCGTCCCGCCATGCGGCATCATCCGCCGCCAGAAAACCGTTCTCGCCATGGCGCACGATGTCGACATTGGCGCCGACCGGAGAGGCCACCACGGGCAGGCCGCATGCCATGTACTGGATGATCTTGTAGCCGCACTTGCCGCGCTCCCACGGACTGTCGAGCAGCGGCATGATGCCGATGTCCATCCGCGCGATCATGGCCGCCTCGCTGGCTTCGGACCATGGCACCACTTCCGGCGTGATGCCGTCGAACTGGCCCGCGGTCTCCGTTCGCGCGCCGACCAGCAGCAGGCGCGCGTGGTGCGCGGCGCAGACCTGCTCCAGCACCTGGCGGATATCCAGCATGTAATGTTCGGTGGCGGGCGAGCCGACCCAGCCGATGACCGGCGGCTGCGCATCGGCCGGGCTCGCCGCCGCATAGCGCTGCTCGTCCACCACCGTTGGAATGATTTCGATCCGCGTTGCGCCTGCCTGCCTGGCCCGTGCCGCCAGGTACCGGTTGCCGGCGATCACGCAGGCGGCGCCATGCATGATCCGGTCGATCTTGCGGCCCAGCATGCGGCGTACCAGCGGATTGGCGGACTGGTCGTACTTGTGGAACAACGCGTCGTCGTAATCGACCACGTACGACTTGAGTGACCGTGCCAGCGCCGCCTCGATCCAGTACGGCAGGTAGGGAAACAATTCGCCCTCGATCCAGGCGAGGTCGTGTTCGCGACGGCGCAGGAGCTGCATGAGCCGCCGGCTGAAATAGCCCCATGCACGGTATCTGGCGGCCTCGGGGTGGCCGCCATAGAGCGCTTCGAGATAGGCGTCGGGGAACAGCGCATGCACCTGCACGTCGATGCCGTGATCCCGCAGCGGAGCGAGGTACTGCAGGCTGCGCAATCGCGAGCTGGGCCCGCGTCGCGAGTACTTCGAGAACAGCAGGACCTTGAGGCGCTTCATTCCTGCCCCCTTCTCAAAGCCATCGGGTATTCGATGGACAGCGCCACCAGCGGGATGACGTACATCCACTGGAAGACGAAGGCCTCGATGTAGGGGTTGGTATTGGTGCCGAGGAAGGCGCAGACGAAGCCGCAGAACATGAACTTGTGCCGGGGCGGCAGGCGGCGGTCGTAGGCCAGCCGGATCACGGCGACGATATAAAGCAGGAACGGCAGTGCGTAGATCAGCGTGCCGATTATCCCGACCCGATAGAGCGTGGCCAGCCACACCAGCTCGTAGCGCCAGGGATGGACCGTATCGCTGATGAAATCCACGCCGACGCCATGGCCGGAGCCCAGGCCATCGTTGGCAAGAATGCCGGCAGACAGCGAGTGGGTCATCTGCACCCGTGCGCTGCCGCCGCCCGAGGCGAGTTTGGTCGAGACGGCGTCGAGCACCGTCGACAGGCTGATTTGCGTGTAGGCCTGCAGCAGGACGAGTGCCGTTATCACCGCGATCAGCATCGGCAGGCCATAGCGGATGATGCGGAAGACCGGTGATTTTTGCCGGCGACCGGTCGTGCGTGAGGACAGCAGCAGGCCAAGAAACCAGCCGAGCGGCACGGCGAGGATCAGCGCCGTGCGGCCGGAGGTCAACGCGCAGACCAGCAGCATCGCCAGCAGCGCGAGCCGCATCAGCCGGTTCTTGATGAGTTCCGGCGAACCGAAGAAGCCGCCGCACAGGAAGATCAGCGAGCCGTAGACGTGCATGGTGGCGCCGGCGAATCCCTCGTTGAGGTTGACGTTGGCGCCTTCGAAGAAGAACGTCACGGCTGCCGCGCCACGCGTGAGGTACAGATAGAAGAACAGCGCGACGCTCAGCGCGCACAGCAGGCTGAGCAGGGCGAACCAGTCGATCAGCCGGTCGGTTCCCAGCTGTCTCAGCAAGCCGTCGGCGATGATCGTCCACAGCAGGGGTGAAAGGATGTAGATCGCCGCCACCTGGATCTCGGCATCCTGCGGCGCATCGTGCATGCCGCCCACGACCATGTAGACGACGGTGACGATCACCGTGCAGGCGTACAGCGCCAACAGGGTCCTGAAGCCGGGACCGATGCGCAGCCCCGGCAACGCCAGCATGAAGGCCAGCCCCATCGCCGCTGCGGTGGTGACCTGCAACGAATTGGGCACGACCACCGCCAGCAGGAGCAGCGCAAAGGTCACTCCCAGGAACATGTGGCGTACGGTGAACCGGTACCTGCCCGTGAACGACTGCGGTGCCGGCGACAGGAACACGGACGCCGGCGGCGTCAGCGCTGGGTCGTTGCCGGGATTCATGGCTGCACCATGTTCGAAATCCAGCGGTCGAGCATGCCAGCCTGGACGACCCTGCTATAGGCGGCGATGTCACGGCGCGCACCGGTGCCGGAGGGCGACAGCGCGACCCGCAGCGCGTCGCCTCCCGATGCGCCCGCGCTCGTCAGGATGGTTTGCCCCGTGCCTGTCTGGGCAAGGATGGCGGTGGCTTCGTTGTGCACCCCCGAAATGCATACGATGCCGGCGCCGGCGGCCAGGTATTCAAACAGCTTCCCGGTGGCGCAGCTGGCGCGCGAGCCGGTCAGCAGCAGCAGCTTGTCGCAACGTTTCATGAGCTGCAGCGCGAGCGTGCGCTCGACCGGTCCGAGCACGCTGACGGAGAAGCTGGCGCGCCGGAGCGAAGCCTTTTCAGCCTCGGTCAGTTCGCCGACGAACATCAGATGCCTGTTCGCGCTGGCTTCGATGGACCCGTTCAACGCGTCGACAAGGTAATCGAGGCTCCTCGATGCCGATCCGTCACTGGCTCCGATGCGCCCGAAATGCCCTATCAGCAGCGCGTTGGCTGGCACTTGGCGAGCGAGAATGGCCGCGGCGCGGGTGCTGCCTTCGACATCGCTGTCGAGCGAGGCGAAGTCGGCCGGGTCGTAGCCGTTGGGCAGGACCGCCACGGCCTTGCCCGGATAACGCCGCTGAAAATCGTCGACGAGAGGGCGGCTTACGGACGTGATCAGGTGGCTGGCGGCGACCACGCGCCCCTCGATCAGCTTGCGCATTCCTTTCCGCAACCAGCCGGGTTTGCCCAACGGTTCGAAGACCAGCCCGTCGCGGAAGTCCTGCAGGCAGCCGATGCGGTGCTTGCTGGCCAGGGCCGCAGCCGCGACCAGGGCGTCGACCGGCGAGTACGTGCCGATGGCCACGCATCGCTCGCCCGCAACCAGTTTCTCGGAGCACAGCCGGTTGGCCTCGGCCAGCGCGTGGACGAACCATGGCCGCGTGCGCGCATGGCGATTGGCCAGCAGGAATGGCAGCGGGCGTATGAAGGCGGCCACCAGGGTCAGCAGCGACGCAGTCACCGGGGATTCGCTGCCTACGCAGCGCCCGGGCAGCGGAAAGACCGTGATGTCCGCATGCGGCGGCGCCGTCGTCTCGGCGGTTGCCAGTGCCGGTTCCCGCGCGAAGACGAATACGCGGTATTTCGCCGGGTCAAGGTATTTCAGCAGGCTCTTGAATCGTTGCGCAGCAATATTGCCGGACAGGTGATGCGCCGCGAAGACAAACAAATTGATCTTCTTCATCGTTGGATCCTCAATCTGTCAGCAGCGTCGTCATCAGGCGCAACCATGCAGCCACTTGATCCGGCGTGTGCAGGCGCCTTCCATGGATTGGGCGGCACGGGTGCGACGACGCGACGGCGGCAGGGTGTCGACTTGCTCATGGCAGGGCACCAGGTCCGCCTTGGGGTTCCGGGCAGATGGGTTGCGGCTGCGGCTTGATCGCTGCCCGCAGGGACCGGTACATGTCCATCCATTCGGCGCGGAAACACCCGATGGCGATCGGAAGCATGGCCAGCCAGACAAGGCTGAAATGAACGGGAGCGCGCGGACCGAATACCAGCGTCGCGATGGAAAGTCCCACGCAGGCGGTGACGAACACGTACAGCCGGACGCGGGGGAAGGGGCGCCAGACGTAGGCCGACGCTTCGGTTCGGGCGACGAAAAAGACCAGGAACGCAAGGGCGTTGGCCACCACGGCGCCAGCCGCGCCGTGCTCGGGTACCAGCCACACGCTGAGGACAACATTGACCACCAGCGCCGCGACGGTCGACCACAGCGACAACATTGATCGGCGCGTTATGCCGATGCCTACGCAAGTCACCTCGGAGAGGGTGTAGAGCAACGGCTCGCCGATGCAGCACAGCATCAGGTATTTCACCTGGATGTAGCGTGCAGGCAGTACGAAGTCGGCCAGCCAGGAAAAGATGCCGCTCAGCACCCAGATGGCACAGACCACGGCCAGGGCTTGCTGGGCGATGTTGTCGACCCGTCGCATGTCCACGCCATGGGCAACCCATTTGTAGACGAGTGGCGCCCACAGCACGGTGAAAATCGTCTGGAAGACGACGCCCACACCGGCGAAGCTCATGGAGACCGAATAGACCGCCAGTTCCGAAAGGCTGGACAGCGAGCGCAGCGCCAGCGTGCTGGTGGCGTCCAGTCCCCAGTAGGCCACGCCGGCGAAGATCAGCGGCGTCCCGTAGCCGAGCACGAACCGCACCTGAGTGGGGGAAACGGGTGCGCGAACTGCCGGCGCCCATTCGCGCCAGGTGTTCCAGCCGTAGGTGAGCAGCACCGACAGCAGCGAGACGAGATACGCCGCTTCCAGTTGCACGAACGACTTGTGGAAGGTCGACGCGGCCATCGCCGTCACGACCAGCAGAAGCAGCACCTTGGGCAGGATCTGGCTCATCGAGAACGCCACACCGCGATCCTGCATGCGCAGGATCAGCGAGAGGAACCGCGAGATGAAACTTGTCGCCACGCAAGCGAGCAGCATCCAGTAATAGGCGACGTGTCCCACGCCGAACAGCCACTCGGCGACGTGATGGTCGAACGGCGCGGTCACCAGCATCGCCAGCAGCAGCAGCGCGCAGCCGGGCGCGAAACAGGCTTTCAGCAGGGCCGCGCGATCGGTCGATTCGTGGTACTCCCGCACGTAGGCGCGGTCGAGGCCGAGGCTGAAAAGCAGCACGCCGAACGAGACGGCGATCTGCACGATGTTCAGACGCCCGACATCGGCCGGCGGAAATACCCAGGCAATGACCGGCACCGTCACCAGGCCGAGCGCGGCGGTGGCGATGGGGCCGACGGCAAATGCCAGAGCGGTGCGTATGTTCATCCGTTGATCAGTCCGATTGAGCCGTGTCGCAACTACCTTCCTGTCGCTTGCTGAATCCGCGGTGCCGGCTGGCGTCGGTGTCGGACCGGGTTGTCGTCGGACGCTCCGATGGCGACGACGCTTGCAACGAAATCGCGGTAATTCCTGGCGGCATCGAAGCCGGCCTCGATCGCCTGCCGCGCGTTGGCGCGCAAACGGTCGTGTCCATCCGCGAAGGCGACCCGATCCATCGCGTCGGCGATTTCCCTCGCATCCGGGTGCGGGCTCAGCAACACGCCGCAGCGCCCGGACACCAGGCTGGAGATTCCGCCCACGTCGGGCGCGACGACCGGCACGCCCGCGCTCATCGCCTCCATGATGGAAACCGGAACGCCTTCGGACTCGCTGGTGTTGACCAGCATGTCCACCGGGGCATCGAGGTAACGCACCTTGACGGCGTGGTGACGCAACTCGCCGGTGAACCTGAAGTCCAGGTTGTCCAGGCCGGCCAGTTTCAGCCTTGCCAACGCCATGGTCTCTTCCAGCAGCGGACCGCCGCCGACGTGCGTCCACGTCATGCGGATGTTCCGGTGCCGGTCGGCGAGCAGGCGCAATGCGTCGACCATCCTGTCCAGCCGCTTCACGCGCAGGCAAGAGGAAACCGACATGACATGCAGGAACCCGGCCCGGCTCGGGCGCGCGAGAGCACCTGCCAACGGCACGCCCAGCGGGCTGATGCGGATATTCTCCGGTGGCGCACCGTAGGTCCGTTGCAGGTACGACCTGGCCTCGTGGGACAGCGCGAAGATCGCGTCGAAGGCGGCGATGAACTGTCTCTTGAGCGGCATGTAGCCGTGATCGCGCCGCGCTTCGTACAGATCGAAGCCGTGCACACGGGAGACGACCTTGCGTACTGCACCCGTTTCCCTGGCGAGTACGGCGGCGCAGGCTTGCGTGTCGTTCCAGTAGCAGTAGGCCACGTCGATCCGGCCGTGGGCTTTGGCGTGTCGTTGCAGCTGGGCAGCTTGTTCGAGCGCCTTGGACGTATGCAGCAGGGCGCGTGCGACGGTGCGCGGATGGAGCTTTCGCGACTGCCGCAAATAGCCCAGTTCGCGCCAGAAGATCGCGGAACACAGCGCGACCAGCATGAACCACAACCGTCCGGCCCCGAGGGTGCCGGCCATGTCCAGGCCGACCGCCACGCGCGCCGGCACGGGCCGCGGTTTTCCCGCGGCCAGCGCGGGAAGCAGCGTCACGCTGATGTCGTCGTGCGCGGCCCAGTAGCCGATCTCGTCCTCGATGAACTGCTCACCGGGAAGGTAGGGATAGGCGTTGGTCAGGATGGCGATTTTCATGGCTGCGCGGCCATGCCCGAGGTGATGATGCCGGTCACGCGGTCCTGATAGACGGCGTGGTCCACCTTCAGGGGAATGCTGATCTTGAAACAGTCGACCGCGGCGAGGCTGGCCGAGAGCACCCGGCGCCAGTTCGCGGTCACCTCGTCCATCGTCAGCATGGCGGTGCGCGCCGTGGCCAGCGCGTTGTATTCCTCCCAGTAGAGGTGGTCGTGGAAGATGCTGTATTCGGCGCTGACGACGGCGATCGTCATGTCGACGGCATGGGCCAGGTTCAGCGCGGACACGCGGATGTCGGGCACGTCCTCGCGCACCACGTAGTACAGGCGGGACAGCGGGGCCGAGGCGGACTCCACGTGCTGATAGAGGCGGTCGGGCGACATCTTGCGTCGCACGCTGGCGGAGTTCATGCGGTTCTTGATGTTGAAGTGCGCGCGGTCGATCCATCCGCGCCCCGCGAGAAGCTCGCTCTTCATCTCGTTGCCGGCGCAGTTGTAGCCGTAGATCTTCGGCCATGCCATGTTGCCGTGGACGCGGGCGGTGGCGGACATGACCACGATGTCGTCGCTGACGAAGCTCGCGTCCTCGTTGCTCCTCAGCGCGAGCATGGCCGACGACTTGCCGGCGCCGCCGGTACCGGCGAGCAGGCAGGCGCTGTCGCCGATCGTCACGGCCGCCGCATGGATCGGCACCATGTCATCGAAGAAGTAGACCGACGGCACCAGAACGAACTCGTGCAGGATCTGTTCGAACGCCTCGGTTTCGCGCGAGTACTCCATCGACAGCAGCTTGTGGATCGTGCCTCGTACACCGCGACGCAGCTTGATCGCGACCTCGACTTCCAGGCGCCCGTCGCCGGAACGTTCCCAGTAGACGTCGACCGTGGGAAACGAAGTCAGCATGCCGTGCTCGAACGCCTCATGCACACGGGGATTGATCGAAGAGGGCCGGCGCGCGGTCATGGCGTGGCCGATGCGGATGTTTACCTCGGGCTCCCGACCGTCGGCGTCCGCATACAGGCTCAGGCTTTCCGCGAGCAGTTCCTGCAGGGTCGCATCGCTGGAAAAGGCATAACACTTCCCGAAAATGATCTTCTTCATGCGGAACGAACCCGGCGCGGCGGCAGACGAGAGAGGATCGACGCCAGCGCAGCGACGATGGAACTCTGCTGGCTGGCGTCCAGGTACGGCGACATGGGCAGGCTGATGACCTGTTCCGCGACGGCGTCGCCCACCGGCAGGCGCACCTTGCGGTCGGCCACGGCAGGCTGCCGGTTGAGCGGAAGCGGGTAGTGCACGGCGGTCGGGATCCCGGCCTCCTTCAGGCGGGCCTGTACGGCATCGCGGTCGGGTACCTGCACGGTGTACTGCGCCCATGCGCTGCGATTGTGCGTTTCGACGACGGGCGCGATCGCGAGTTCGGCCTCGGCGAGCAGCCGGCCGTAGGCCTGCGCCACCTGTCGGCGCAGCGCGATCTCGTCGTCGAGAATGTCGAGTTTGGGCAGCAGGATCGCCGCCTGCAGCGTGTCCAGACGGCTGTTCACCCCGACGCGCACGTGGTGATAGCGCCGATCCTGGCCATGCCGGGCGATCTGGCGCACGAGGCGGGCCAGCTCCGCGTCGTCGGTCAGGACGGCGCCGCCGTCGCCGTAGCAGCCCAGCGGCTTGGTCGGGAAGAAGCTGGTGCACGCAAGGGTGCCGAGGCTGCCGCTCTTGCGGCCCTTGTAGCTGGCGCCGAAACTCTGCGCCGCATCCTCGATGACCGGAATGCCGTGTTTCGCGGCGATGGCGTTGATGGCATCGAAGTCGGCGCACTGGCCGTAGAGCGAGACCGGGATGATGGCCCGAGTGCGCGGCGTGATGGCTGCCTCCAGCAGATCGGGATCGAGGTTGAAGGTACGCGGGTCGACGTCCACGTAGACGGGTCTGGCGCCGAGAAGCGCCACGGTTTCGGCGGTGGCGATATAGGTGAAGCCTGGCGTGATCACCTCGTCGCCGCGGCCGATGCCCAGCGCCATCTGGGCGATCTGTAACGCGTCGGTGCCGTTGCCCACCGATATGCAGTGCGCCACGCCTGCGTAGGCGGCCAGTTTTTCCTCCAGCTCGCCCACTTCCGGGCCGAGGATGTACTGGCCGTGCGCGAGCACGCGGGCGATCCCCGCATCGATGCGATCCTTGATGCGGGCCTGCTGGGCCCTGAGGTCGATGAAGTCGATCACTTTGCGGACTCCTGCCTGTACAGCGTGCGCCCGCTCAACACGTAGCGCGTACCGGTATGCGCGCAAACGTCCTCGGCCTGGCCTTCCAGCGGCAGGTTCAGCTGCTCGCCGAATTCGCTCATCCAGCCGATCTGCCGTGCCGGCACGCCTGCCATCAAGGCGTAGGCCGGCACGTCCCGATTGACGACCGCGCCGGCGCCGACGAAGGCGAACTCGCCGATCGTGATGCCGCAGACGATGGTGCAGTTCGCGCCCAGGGTGGCGCCCCTGTTGACCACGGTGTCGCGAAATTCGCCCTTGCGCTCGATCAGCGAGCGCGGGTTGTATACGTTGGTGAACACCATGCTCGGGCCGCAGAAGACGGCTTCCTTCAGCGTCACGTTGTCGTACACCGACACGTTGTTCTGGATCCTGCAGCGGTCCCCAATGACCACCTTGTTGCCGACGAACACGTTCTGCCCGAGCGAGACCTCGCTGCCGATGCGGGCGCCGCCGCAGACATGGGTGAAGTGCCATACGCGGGAGCCTGCGCCGATCTGGGCGCCTTCATCGACGATGGCGGAGGGGTGCTGGTAATAGTCCATGCTGCTCACTCTTCAGGCTTGCCGTTGGAGGAACGGATGGGCGTCGCCCGCATGAGGAGCGGGTTTGCCGTTGCGGATCGTTGCCACCGTATCGATGGCAACGCGGTTTTCTTCCAGGCCGAAACCGCGACCGGCGAGGATTTCCTCGTAGCTGCGGTCATGCAGGTCGGTGAACCCGCCGGAGAACTCGATCTCCTCGCCGTCCACCGTGATCGACCGGTAGGTGCGCTGGCCGCTTTCGCGTTGTGCGGCCGGCACATCCTCGACATCCACCGACAGGAACCAGCGCACGCGGGCATTCTCGTATTCCAGATAGCCGGCCGCCTTCGTCTCGGTGGACAGGTGCACCACGTTGATCTGCAGCGCGCCGAAGATGTAATGCAGCATGTCGAAGAAGTGCACGCCGATATTGGTGGCTATGCCGCCGGACTTCTTCGGATCGCCTTTCCAGCTCTGCAGATACCAGTGGCCGCGCGAAGTGACGTAGGCAAGATCCACCTCGTGCTTGTGATCGCGCGGACCGCGCCGCACCCGCTCGCGCAAGGCGATGATCGCCGGATGCAGGCGAAGCTGCAGGATGGTGTTGACCCTCTTGCCGGTCTCGCGCTCGATTTCCACCAGTCCGTCGATGTTCCACGGGTTGAGCACCAGCGGCTTTTCGCAGATGGCGTGCGCGCCGGAGCGCAGGGCAAAGCGCATGTGCGAGTCATGCAGGTAATTGGGCGAGCAGATGGAAACGTAGTCGATCTGGCCACCGTTCCCGGCACGTCGGCGCAGGTCGACATGCCGGTCGAAGCGCTCGAACTCGGTGAAGAAGTCGGCGTTGGGAAAGTGGCTGTCGATGACGCCGACCGAGTCGTTCGGATCGAACGCAGCCAGCAGCCGGTTGCCGGTGGCCTTGATGGCCTGCATGTGGCGAGGGGCGATGTAGCCGGCGGCACCAATGAGGGCGAAGTTCTTCAAGATAGGCATGGAGCTGATCCTGCGTCTTGCGTGATTCCGGGGGCATTCGTGTGATCGCCGCCTCAGCTGATCGATCTGCCGCCGCCAGCGTCGTTCGTTCGCGTGGCGCATGCAGCAGCATCTCGTCGTGCGCTGCTGCAGCAGACCGTATCGGAATCCGTTCTCTTGTTACCTCGGTTTCAGGTTTTTCATCTGGACGGCATGCCAACGCCGTAATAGGCGTAGGAGTAATAACCTCTGCTGCGTTTTTCCACGGCATTGAAGATGGCGCCCTTGAGAGGGACGTTGTTCTGCTCGAAACGCTGCCTGGCCAAGGCGACTTCGCGTGCCTGATTGAGTCCGAAACGCACGACCAGCAGGGCAGTGCCCGCGTGGTGGCCGATGATGGCGGCGTCGGTCACCGCCAGGATGGGCGGGGTATCGATGATGATCAGGTCGAACATCTGCTTCAGATGCTCGAGCAGCGCGGAGAAGCGGGCGTTCATCAGCAGCTCGGAAGGGTTCGGCGGCAACTTGCCGCGAGCGATGAAATGCAGGTTTTGCAGCATGCCGATCTGCCGCGTCGCCGTAATCAGGTCGGTCTGGCCCGAAATCAGTTCGGAAAGGCCGACTTCGGGTTTGCCGCCGACGACCTTGTGCAGCGAGCCCATGCGCATGTCACCGTCGATCAGCAATACCCGCTGGTTGCTCTGGGCGACGACTGTGGCAAGGTTGGCGGAGACAAAAGTCTTGCCGACATCCGGGCTGGATCCGGAGATCATGAGTACGTTGTTTTTTGCTTCCAGCCGGGCGAAATGCAGACTGGTGCGCAAGCTGCGCAAGGCTTCGGTGGCCAGGTCCGTGGGCGCATCCATGACCAGCAGACGCTGTTTGCCCCTTCCATGGATACGCGTACCCTGCAGCGCCTGCTCGCGCAGGCTGATCGGGATGGTGGCGTACACGGGCAGGCCGAGTTTTTCGATGACGGCGGGGTCTTCAATGCCGCGATTGAGCATTTGTCGGATGAAGACGTAGACAAGGGCCACGAACCCGCCGAGGAGCGCGCCGCCGAGTACCACGATCATTTTTCGCGGCCATACCGGCCGCGTGATGTCCACCGCCGCCTTGTCGATGATGCGTACGTTGCCCACCGTGCCCGCGCGGGCTATGTCCAGCTGCTGGGCCTGGTTGAGCAACCCGGTATAGGTGTCGTTGGTCACCTGCACGTCGCGGGTCAGCTTCAACAGCTGCTGCTGGGTATCCGGCAGGTTGCCCACCTTCTTGTCGATCGCGCCCTTTTGCGCTTCCAGCTGGCCGATCTGCTGTATCAACGCCTTGTAGGCCGGGTGCTCGGGCGTGTACTGGCGTTGCATGTCCGCCTGCTGCAGGCGCAGCTTCTGGATATTGGCCTGGATGGCGACTTCCTGGTCCAGCAGCCCCTGGGTCTGCATGCTGATGTCGACCGAATGCGCCTTGATCTGATAGGCGTTGAGCGCGGCTGTCGCCCTTTCCAGGTCGCGGCGCACGTTGGGAAGTTGCTCCCTGACGAACTTCAGGCTGTTCGCCGCTTCCGCGGAATTGCGGTCCACGTCCTGCCGCACATAGAGCTCGCCGACCTCCCTGAGCACATTGGTGGCCAGCTCGGGGTCGGGATTGTCGTAGGTCATCTGGAGGATGCCCGATTCCTTGCCCTGTTCGCTGACATTGATGGCCTGCTGAAGTCCGTTGATCACGGTCAGCCGGCGATGGCGGAATACGCGAAACTGCGTGCCCGGATTTGCAACCAGCGTCTGGACCTGGATGGTCACGCCATGGCCGCTGGCGACTTGCCCCGTATTGCCGACGACCAGGACGTTGTCGTCGTCATCCACCAGAACATAGGAGCCGTTCTTGCCGGCAATCAGCCTCAGCGGCCGGTCCAGCAGGCTGTCCGGAACGTCCAGCTGAAAAATTTCCAGCTTCGAGCCACCCCAGTCGTAACCGATCATGTTGAACAGGGGCGGGGACACCATGCCGGGGCTTTTCGAGGCGTTGAGGCGCGCGAAGAAATTGCCGACCACGGGCATGCGTTGCGGGTGGGCTTCGATCGTGAGTTTGAGCTGGTCGACCACCGCACCGAGCACCATGCGCGACGTGATCAGCGCGGTTTCCGTCGTGGCCTCGGGGCTGGAAGCTCCCAATGTCTGGGTCAGCGCGCTCAGTCCCGGCAGGCTGGGCACTTTCTGCTCCACCTGCACCACGGACGTGGCTTGATAGATCGGCGTGGTCAACAGCACATAGGCGATGCTGAGCAGGATGAATATGCCGGTGATGGTGCCGATCAACCATTTGTGATCGCTGAGTGTGCCGAGCAATTCGCTCAGGTCAATCTCATCATCGCGCTGCACAGGGTCCTGGATGGCGGTCATAGGGACGGTCAACTCATGACATGGAAGATGGGAATCACAGATAGGGTTCCCAGCTACTGACACCCTGCGTGATTATCTCGTGAACATGTTCGAATGCAGTTCGCGGCTGACGATAGGGGTCGGGGATATCATTCCCATGCAGCCATTTGTCGAGCAAATAAATCTTGCCGTGAACTTCAGGCGCGAGTTGAACCATCGCGGCTACATGGCTTTTTTCCATGGCCAATACCAGGTCGGCTTCGCGCAACATGGAAGGCGTCAATTGATGCGCGCGATGCATCGTGCCGTCGATACCGCTTTCAGCAAGCAATTGCAGGGCAGTCGCATCCATGGGGCTGCCGACAAGCGCGCCGAGTCCGGCGCTGCTGAACTTGACGTCGCGCGATTTCATACGCTGTCGAAACAGGTATTCGGCCGTCGGGCTGCGGCAGATGTTGCCCATGCAGACAATCAGTATCCGTTTGAACACAGCGTCTACATACTCCTGAAGCCCGAGCCGGCGTCGATCAGGGCGCAAGAAATAGTGGGCTCGGCCAATCTGTCTATTTCTGGCGAAGGCTCATATCGCGAGGAATAGCAAGTCGCGTAACTCGCGATAATGAGCTTAATAGGCAGCCAGTAAACCGTAATCGCCGCCTATTTGATTATTTCGTTCTTGCGGTTGCAGAAAGAAGTTGATGCACCGTGGCAAATCGATCAGTCGCTAGTGCAAAGGCTCGAAATGTGGTCTTCGATCATTGCATGTGCGAATGGCCCTACAGTGAACCGTAGCCAAATGATCCATTCAATCATCGTGCATCGTGAGCAATACAAATGTGAATGTGAGCGTGAATGTGAATTCACATCGGCTTGCCTTGAATCGTGTACATGATTGGATGAATGTTGCCTGAGCTTGCGCCCTTGGTCGGATTGACGCCGTCGTGCGTGAGTCGATCCAATCGGCGGATGTTCTCAAGGGAGCGGGAACAAAGCTGCGCGCCCAGGATGCACTGATGACAGTTACCCGGCAAAGCTGCAGGACATCCGTACCGCCAGCGCGGACGCCAGACGCGTTTGTCGCACCACGGGTAACCGGTCAGCGGGCGCAGCAACTACCGGGCGCGCCATGCGGGCTTGGCGTGAGTTTCCCGCAGCCGCGAAGGAGCATCCCATGAGTAACAGCGTCCTCGTCACCGGCGGTGCCGGTTACATCGGCAGCCATGTTGTCCAGCAGCTGATCGCGCGTGGCGAGCGCGTTGTCGTCATCGACGATCTGAGCACCGGTTTCCGCGAAATGGTACGTGGCGCCGAGTTGGTGGTCGGCAATGTCGGTGATCGCGCACTGGTCACCCGCGTGCTGGACAAGCACCATGTCGATGCGGTGCTGCATTTCGCCGCGCATACCGTGGTGCCCGAATCGTTGAGCAATCCGCTCAAGTACTACGGCAACAACACCTGCAATACGCATAGCCTGCTCGCCTGTTGCGCGGCGGCCGGCGTGGGGCGGTTCATCTTTTCCTCCACCGCCGCGGTCTATGGCATGACCGATGACGGGATCGCCGACGAGGACACGCCCACGCAGCCGATCAACCCGTATGGAGCGTCGAAGCTGATGTCCGAAACCATGCTGCGCGATTTCTGCGCCACCGGGGCGATGCGGCATGTGACCTTGCGCTACTTCAACGTTGCCGGCTGCGATCCGGAGGGCCGCATCGGTCATTCCACGCTTCACTCGACGTTGCTGATCAAGGTCGCCTGCGAACATGCGGTCGGCAAGCGCGCCAACATAGCCGTCTTCGGCAGTGACTACGATACGCCGGACGGTACCGGCATACGCGACTACATCCACGTCGAGGATCTGGCTGCGGCCCACTTGAGCGCACTCGATCACCTGCGCGACGACGGCGAGTCGTTGACGCTCAACTGCGGCTACGGTCACGGCTACAGCGTCCGCGAAGTCATCGACGCGGTGCAACGCGTCGGCGGCCGCCCCCTGACGGTGATCGAACTGCCGCGTCGCGCCGGCGATACGCCCATGCTGATTGCGCGCAGCGAGCGCCTCAAGCAGCGACTGGACTGGCAGCCGAAGTACGACGATCTGGATTTCATCGTTCGCACGGCACTGCTGTGGGAACAGAAGCTCGCACGGAAGCCGGCGTGAGTTCCGGGAGGCCCGGGAGGATGCGTCAACCCTGTCCGGCGCGCTCCATGGGTTACTCCACGGTCACGGATTTCGCCAGGTTGCGCGGCTGGTCGACGTCGGTGCCGCGCAGCACGGCGACGTGGTAGGCGAGCAGTTGCAGCGGCACGGTGAACACGGCGGGGGCGATGAAGTTACCGCCGGAGGCCACGCGCAACATGACGCCATGGTCGGCCATGTCGCCCATGCCGGCGGCGCCGTCGGCGAACACGATCAGGCGGCCGCCGCGGGCGCGCACTTCCTGCAG